>JBCCLL010000027.1:0-49797 GCA_039026855.1 Pseudomonadota bacterium
CGCGTCAATCACCTTTTTGACCTCGGATCGTTTCATGCCGGTCTTGGCTGCGACGGCGTCGAGCAGCTCTTTCTTGCGGTAATCCGGCCCGGACACGACCGGCTCCAGCTTGGACACTGTGGCCACCGGCGGCTTGGGCGCCGCAGTTTTGGCCTTGGACGCTGTGGTCTTGGGTTTGCGTGCGGTCGCCTTTGATGCCGTCGTAGTGGTCTTGGACTTGAGCGTGCGCGGTTTTGCGGCGGTCTTGGCTTTGGTTGTCGCCTTGGCCGCTGCTGCCTTGGTCGCTGCGGGTTTTGTGGTCTTGCTCTTAGTACCGCTGGTCTTGCTCGATCGGGTTGTCATGGCTGCCCTCTTTTTTGTTTTTACACGTGCAGGTTATACAGCGCGCGGCGCGAAAATCCAGTGTCCGCCGACGCGCCGTGTGGCTGATTTTGTGTCACGGGCCTTGCACGGGCCTTGACCGGCTAGCAACCCAGACCCTAGCGTATCGCAGCATTCTGGGGGATACATGATGAAACGCAAAATACTGGCCTCTGTGGCCGCTCTGAGTTTGGTTGCAGCCGGCGCGGTACAGGCCGACAGCACCACGCGCACCAACATCTCGGCCAAACACGTGGCCCACAGCGCCAGCGCCAACAGCGGCAGCGGGCTGACCGCGGCCGAGATTATGATCATCGTCACAGCGGTGGCTGTCGCAGGTGCCGTGCTGAACTCCAGTTCGGGCGCCGCTGCAACGTCAACCACCGCGGTCGTAAGCGATGCGCGGCTGAAAACCGACATCACCCGCACCGGCACATCGCCCAGCGGCATCCCGATCTACAGCTATCGCTACGGCACCGCGCCCGAGCTGTATTCCGGCGTCCTGGCCCAAGACCTGGTCGACCTGGCTCCGAACGCCATCGTGCCGCTGAAAAACGGCTACATGGCGGTCGATTACGGTCTGATTGACGTGGATTTCACGCAAGTCGACTAATGCAAAACGCCCCGGACAGAACCCGGGGCGTTTGCAGACTATGAGGCCCCGGGTCACGCCCGGGGCAGTTGCCGAATTAGGCGAAGGACGCACACCGGACTGAGACCGATCCGCACCATCCGGGGCGGGCACGGGGGGCCTCGGCGCATCGATCAGTGCGCGGTGGCGCCCTGCCCAGCATCCCGCGCTGCGGCAGCGGCTGCGGCTGCCGCTTCTTCGGCCGCTTCGTCCCATTCGATGCCTTCGGGCTTGGACACCAGCGCGCGCGCCAGCACCTCGCTCACGTGGGTGACAGGGATGATGTTCAGCCCCTCTTTCACGTTGGCGGGAATTTCGTCGAGGTCCTTTTCGTTTTCCTGCGGTATCAGCACCGTCTTGATGCCGCCACGCAGCGCGGCAAGCAGTTTTTCCTTGAGCCCGCCGATGGGCATGGCGTTGCCACGCAAGGACACCTCACCGGTCATAGCGATGTCGCGGTGCACCGGGATGCCGGTCAACACCGACACGATTGACGTGACCATCGCCAGGCCCGCGCTTGGCCCATCCTTGGGCGTGGCGCCATCGGGCACGTGCACGTGGATGTCGAGCGTGTCGAACTTCGTGGGCTTCACGCCGATCTCCGGGCTCACCGAGCGGACATAGGAACTGGCCGCGTCGATGCTTTCCTTCATCACGTCACCCAGCTTGCCGGTGGTCTTCATCCGGCCCTTGCCCGGCAGCTTCAGCGCCTCGATGTGCAAGAGATCACCGCCCACAGACGTATAGGCCAGCCCGGTCACAACACCGATCTGATCATCCTCTTCGGCCAGGCCATAGCGATGCTTGCGCACGCCCAGGAAGTCATCGAGGTTGTCCGGGGTCACCTTCACCGCCTCGACCTCTTTCTTGACGATCTTGGTCAGCGACTTGCGCGCCACCTTGGCGATCTCACGCTCGAGGTTCCGCACCCCCGCCTCGCGGGTGTAGTAGCGGACGATATCGCCAAGCGCTGCATCGGTCAGGTCAAACTCCTTGGCTTTCAGGCCGTGGTTCTTGACCTGCTTGGTGATCAGGTGTTGCTTTGCGATCTCGCGCTTTTCATCCTCGGTGTAGCCCGCCAGCGGAATGATCTCCATTCGGTCCAGCAGCGGGCCAGGCATGTTGTAGCTGTTGGACGTGGTCAGAAACATCACGTTCGACAGGTCGTATTCGACCTCCAGATAGTGATCGACAAAGGTCGAGTTCTGCTCGGGGTCGAGCACCTCCAGCATGGCCGAGGCCGGGTCGCCGCGGAAATCCTGCCCCATCTTGTCGATCTCATCGAGCAGGATCAGCGGGTTGGTTGTCTTGGCCTTTTTCAACGCCTGAATGATCTTGCCCGGCATCGAGCCGATGTATGTCCGACGATGACCGCGAATTTCGCTCTCGTCGCGCACACCGCCCAGAGAAATCCGGATGAACTCGCGCCCGGTGGCCCGCGCCACCGACTTGCCCAGGCTGGTCTTACCAACGCCCGGAGGCCCGACGAGGCACATGATCGGCCCCTTCATCTTCTTTGAACGTTGCTGCACCGCCAGATACTCGACGATCCGCTCTTTGACCTTTTCCAAGCCGTAGTGATCGGCATCCAGAATGGTCTGCGCGCGGCCCAGATCCTTTTTGACGCGCGATTTCACGCCCCACGGGATCGACAGCATCCAGTCGAGGTAGTTGCGCACCACTGTCGCTTCGGCGCTCATCGGCGACATGTTCTTGAGCTTTTTCAGCTCCGCGTCGGCCTTTTCGCGCGCCTCTATGCTCAGCTTGGTGGCGGCGATCTTTTCTTCGAGCTCGGCAACCACGTTCTTGCCGTCCTCGCCATCGCCCAGCTCTTGCTGGATCGCCTTCATCTGTTCGTTGAGGTAATATTCACGCTGCGTCCGCTCCATCTGGGATTTGACGCGCGTCTTAATCTTTTTTTCGACCTGCAGCACCGACAACTCGCCCTGCATCAGGCCAAAGACCTTTTCCAGCCGTTCGCTCACGCTCAGCGTTTCCAGCAGGTCCTGCTTTTGCTCCAGCTCGATGCCCAGATGGCCCGCCACCAGATCGGCCAGCTTGGCCGGTTCGGTGGTTTCACTTACCGCTGTAAGCGCTTCTTCTGGAACGTTTTTCTTGACCTTGGCATAGCGCTCAAACTCTTCGGCCACCGACCGCAGCAGCGCGTCCGTGGTGGCCATATCCCCGGGCATCTCGGTCAGATACTCGGCCCGCGCTTCGAAAAACACGTCGTTTTCCAGATATTCGGTGATGCGCACCCGCGCCTGGCCTTCGACCAACACCTTCACCGTGCCGTCGGGCAGCTTCAGCAATTGCAGCACATTGGCCAGCACACCGGCCTTAAAGATGCCTGCCGCATCCGGGTCATCCTCGCTGGGGTCAATCTGGCTCGACAGCAGGATCTGCTTGTCATCCGCCATCACTTCCTCAAGCGCCTTGACCGATTTGTCGCGCCCTACAAAAAGCGGCACGATCATGTGCGGAAATACCACGATATCCCTGAGCGGGAGCACCGGGTAGGACGCGTTCAAAGGCTCTTTCATGCTCTGTTCCTTATCATTGGCAAGACAACGCGACCCCGATCTGCGGCAGTCTGTGGCTGTCTCCGTGTGTCGGACTTGTTAACTGTGGTCACTGCGCGTCCGTTTCAAGCGGCACAATGGACCCCAGCGCCCGCAGGTGCAATGGGATCGCGCGAACCTTAGATAGAAAAAGCGCCTGCGCGACACCGCGCCTCATGCGCGACGTGTCTCCTCGCGTGCCAGTCAAACCGGCACAACAATCGCTAAAGCCCGCGCATCACACAATGAATCTCCGCGCTTGCTTGCAGCAGCGGCACGCATCGCGCGCCAGATAAAAAATCACTTAAATGGTTAACGTCTCAGCGCGTCGGTCAGACCAGCACCAAAACCGCCAGAACGGACACAGCGAACCAGGAAAATGCAACGATCGTAAAAGGCATGTCATCCCCTCCCCAGGGTTTGAGTATGCGTATAACGTACGCTGCGGGCCGGCGGACCGGTATGGCGGAATTCCTGACCCCTGGGGTCAAACCGGCTCAGGCACGCCGGTCGACGGTGGCGCGTTCACCGGCGGGCATCATCAGCGACATGCGGTCATCGGCGCGTTGCGCCATCAGGTCGGCCATCGCTTGCAGTCGCTGCGCGGTGGCAAGTGCTGCAACCTGCCGGTCGGCCGCTGACGGGCTGGCCGGCGCAAGGGCTGCAGCGCGCACCACCTCCATCTTGTCGATGGTCGCCGCCGGGTCCCCCGGCACGGGCGACACGTCGATGGACACAGCACCGCCGACCGCATAGCGCCGCCCATCCGGCCCGACCTGATAGGTATAGGTTGGCGCCCCGGCATATTGCCCGCCCACGGCGGCATGTGCCTGTTCGTGCCGGCGCACCTCGCGATCGCGCGCCTCCAGCGCTTTGATCTGCTGGTCTTCCGCCGCGTTAGGCCGCTCTTGCGGCGCTGGTGCGGCCTGTGCCTCACTGCCCGCCGCTTCGCCACGCGCGGCCTCGTTGCGCCCTGCGTCATAGCGCGCCTCAACCGGCCGCAACCCGCTCAACTGCTGCTCTTTTTGCAACTGCTCCAGCTTGAGCCGTTCACCCAAGGGCGAGATTTGCGCCGTGCCGCTTTCCGTCTCGCGGGCGCGCAGGGCGATTTCGTTCTGCCGCGCCTGTATCAGCGGCGCCACCGCCGCCCAAACCGACCCTTGATCCAAGCTGACGCCGTCCATCGTGGCCCCATGCTTTGCACTAACCAGGCCGGAAGGGTCACGCCATCACGTTACCACGCCGTTAACACACGCCCCGCGCGCGCAAGGTTTTTGTCTAGAACTTTATCGGATGGTGCCCGCTCGTCGGTCTTTGCCACCCTTGGCGGGGTGCCTCAGACCTAAACCACATCTGCCAGTGTGCACACCGCAGCGTCACATGCTGCTGCAGTTCAGGCCGACAGCCATCCAGGTGACCGCAAAGACTGCATAAGTAATGTGACGATCACTCGAAGCAGTACGCATTGGTCGAACGTGCACGCATTCCGAAAATTAGAAGAAGCAAATTGCCGACAAAACCAGACAAAAAGTGATTTCAAATTGGCTCCAATCTTTCTGCTCAGGCTTTTCTGCGTCGCCTTAAGCCAGCAAAAGCGCCCAGCCCAGCGAGCAACAAAATACCACCCGCAGGCAGTGGGACCACGGCCGGGCCGGCTAGCGTGAAATCAACCCGCGCAATTTCCGTGAGGCGACTGCCCGTCGGAGGAGTGAACCGTGAACCCGCTATATTCAGAAAGATGTTCTCTGAATCGAAACTGACGCTTGGCGTTCCATCGCTCAAACTTGTGGTTGTCAAAACGGCCGAGTCAAACGGCCCGAAAGCGCCCAGCGCATCGCTCAATATGAAACCGTTGAAAGGAGCAGGCCTAATTGAAAAGCCGAGACTCGGAACCTGTAGCGAAACGACGAAAAACGTTCCGAAAACATCAACATTGTAAACGGTGGTGATATTAAACTCGACACCTGCACCGACCACCACGTCACCGCTCGAAAGCAACACTGATGATGCGTCAGGTCTGGCAAAATCTATCCGAACCGTTTCGCCGTCCAGAGTTGCGGCTTCGGCCTCGGGCCCAGAGGCCAAAATAGAAGCGGCCATCGCCGCCACTAGAAGAGATTTACTCATATTGCCCTCATAAGTTGAAATGCTCTACCAGAGGGCGGGTCGAAGCCTTGTCTGTCAAGCTTAATCACTCAGCTATGAAAGCGCTGTTTGCAGTGGATGTTGCAGTGATTAAAATTCCGCCAGCAAGAGGTCTGCACGACTTTTATGTTTCTTAAGACCGGCTGCACAGAGCGGGACAGAAAGAAGCCATGACCGTCGCCATTGCGGCACTCCAGACCGGTGATTGCGGAACAACAGGTAAACACACCAAACGCGCCCGTGTCACCATACTCCGCCTGATGCTGCCCTTGCTTGCTACGGTCGAGCAGCGCGCACATCATTTGTACGCGGCCTCTGTCATTCTAAAAAAACGTGTGCCCCCAATTCACCCCGCGGGCACGCAGGGCGATTTCGTTCGGCCGCGCCTGTATAAGCGGCGCCACCGTCGCCCAAACCGACCCTTGATCCAAGCTGACGCCGTCCATCGTGGCCCCATCCCTTGCATTTACTAGGCCGGAAAGGTCACGTCATCGCGTTACCACGTCGTTAACACACGCCCCGCGCGCGCAAGGTTTTTGTCTAGAACTTTATCGGACTGCGCCCGCGCGTCGGTCTTTGCCACCCTTGGCGGGGTGCCTCAGACCTAAACCACATCTGCCAGTGTGCACACCGCAGCGTCACATGCTGCAGGTCAGGTCGACCGCGATTTGCGCGTGACCGCCGCCCAAAAAATCGCAAGTGACCCTTGCCGCGCGGCGCGCTGGCCTGCGTCATGGGCAAACTCCGGCATACCGGCCGCGCGACCTGCCCCCTCCGCCACCGGACCGACGACAGCGCCGTCTTGCAAAAACTGCCAAGTCTCAGGATCCGGGGCCAAAAACTCACGATAGATGACGTCAGCGCTGTGTTCGGCAAGCGCACATGTCGCCCCGTCCCACAACTGCGCGGCCGCGTGCGCCACTTCCTCAGCCGCATCCTGCGCGACCGCCTGCGATTGCCCAGCTTGCGCCATCCAGCACACGGCGCGCTGGCCACCACCGGTGCGCCATCCCATCTCTTGCAAGCCCAACTTGTTTTGCACAAGCGTCAGGATCTGCATCGCATCGTCGATTGCGTTGATATCTTCGGACAGGGGCAACCCGGCGCCATGCGCATCGTAGGGCAAGCGCAGCATCACAACGTGCCGCCCGTCCAGCGTCTCGGGCGCCGCACCCAAGTGCGTGTCCACAACCATGGTTTCAGGCAAGTCACCCTGGACCAAATACGACTTCCAAACCTGTTTCACTTTTGACATAGCCTGCACCCCACCGCTTGGTCTGCACCTGATCACAGATCAAAGTGGCAAGGATAAGGCGCTAAAGCGGCGCGATGTCGCCTTGCGCCCGCTGCGCGTTAAACTCCGCCTGCCAGGCGTCAAACGTGCCCGCCGCAATGGCCGCCCGCATGCCAGCCATGATCTCTTGGAAATAATGCAGGTTGTGCCAGGTCAGCAGCATGCCCGCGATCATCTCGTTGGACCGAAACACATGGTGCAGGTAGGCGCGCGAGTAGTTGCGGCAGGCCGGGCAGGTGCACTCTTCGTCCAGCGGGCGCGGATCATCGGCGTGGCGCGCGTTCTTGATGTTCACCACGCCCCGGCGGGTAAAGGCTTGCCCCGTCCGCCCCGACCGGCTCGGCAGCACGCAATCCATCATGTCGATGCCCCGCGCCACAGCGCCGACGATGTCATCGGGCTTGCCCACACCCATCAGATAGCGCGGCTTGTCGCGCGGCAGCTGTTCGGGCGCATAGTCGAGACAGCCAAACATCGCCTCCTGCCCCTCGCCCACGGCCAGCCCGCCCACGGCATAGCCGTCAAAGCCAATGGCCCGCAGCGCCTCAGCACTTTCACCGCGCAAATCCTCTTCAAGCCCGCCCTGTTGAATGCCAAACAGCGCATGCCCGGGCCGGTCGCCAAAGGCATCCCGCGACCGCTGCGCCCAACGCATCGACAGCCGCATGCTGTCGGCAATCCGGTCACGGTCGGCAGGCAGCGCGGGGCATTCGTCAAAACACATCACGATGTCCGAGCCGAGGAGCCTCTGGATCTCCATCGACCGCTCCGGCGTTAGGCTGTGCTTTGAGCCGTCGATATGCGATTTGAACGTCACCCCCTCCTCGGTCAGCTTGCGCAACCCCGCAAGGCTCATCACCTGAAACCCGCCACTGTCGGTCAGGATCGGGCGCTCCCAGTTCATAAACCGGTGCAAGCCCCCCAGGCGGTCAATCCGCTCTGCCGTAGGCCGCAGCATCAGGTGATAGGTGTTGCCAAGCAGGATATCCGCCCCGGTGGCACGCACGCTTTCGGGCAGCATCGCCTTGACCGTGCCGGCGGTGCCCACGGGCATAAACGCAGGCGTGCGGATCTCACCGCGCGGAGTGGTGATCACCCCGGTGCGCGCCCGCTCGTCCGTGGCCTTCAGATCAAAGGAAAACTGCGTCATGGGCCGCCCCTTGCCCCGGATCGCTCAAAAAGCCAAGGGGACGACGCACGCCTCCGGTCCAAAAAACCACGCCAACTGCCGCGCGGGCCAGTCCGGCAACTGCCCGGCACAGTGGAAAAACCGCAGCGTGGGCGGAGTGACCAACACCATCCAAACGCTCGCTAGCACCGACCGCACCCGATCCGCCCACACCATACTGCGCAGGGCCCAGCCATCTTCGGCAATATTCGCGCCCGCTTGTTCGCGCCGATGCAGATGATCAAGCCGGAAAAACAGCATCACGGTCAGCAGCGCCGTGGGCAGCGACACGTAATGCCACGGGCGCAACGCGCTCCAATCCAGAACAAGCAGCAGCGACAGCGGCAGCACCGGCAACTCCAACGCCCGCCCCAACTGCAACGCCTGCATTGCGACAGGCAGATCAACCACCAACGCCGCCAGCGCCACCCCGATCCCAACAAGCGCCAGCACCAACCGCACAAAGGTCCACGCAGTTCGCGGAAAACTCCGCATCCAGGTGAGCCGGTTCTCCCCATTGTAGGGCATATCAAGGAAGAGAAGCGGGAGGTAGAACCACGCGGTGGATTTCAGCGTCCAACGGAAAAGGATGGTGGTTAGATAAGCAGGTGCACTCGCAACGACCAGAAACGCTGACACAAGCAGCGCCTCTCCAGCACCGCCATGACGCATGCCACTAAAGTACTCGCGCGTGTCCTTAATAACATCATGCAAAGACCATGATTTGACCTCGTTGTCAGGGTCCGGCAGCGGTTGTGGAGTCACACAGATATCCGTAGCGAATATCAAACGCCGCCAGTTTTGTGGCACGCGCGTCAAGCCTTGGCGGAGGTGAACGACACAAGAGAGAACACGGATGATCAGGGGCGCAAGAATGTAAAACGTCGAATAGGCCGCTAAAAACAAAGGAAGGCCCAGAAAAGCAATTACACCAACAGCAAAGTTGAGCTTTGTGTTTTGAAATTCGGGTATTTCAACCTTGGGTGCCAAAACGGAGTATGCCACCATAATAGTTAGGATAAAATTCGCAGACAATGCATTGATCCAAAACGGAAAAGGCGTGATTGGCCCAGCGAGCAAAATCAGCAAAGTAAAAGCACTAGCAGCAAGACCCGCCATATCAAAACTGCCATTTGCAAGATCCGCCGCCTTGGCCCACCGGACTCCCAACGCCACACTCTCATCCGACCGAAACAACATCAGCGGCATCACCAGCAGGCCCGCCAGCAGGTGCACATGGGTGTCCCAGATCCGCGCGATGGCCCAGTAGATCGCGATGATCGCGACCGTCTCAACCCAGGCCAGCACCGACTGTTTGCCAGCCTGTGCTGACGCGGTGCTTGCCACCCATACCCAACTGCGCTCTGTCTCGGCCAAACACCCCTCCGCACCTGCGTCAGTAAAGCAAAGCGGCGGAAATGCGTCTACTGCAGCCGCGCGTTGCAACCGCTTTTTGCGTTCAGTGGCGGCTCAGCCGGGCGGAAGCGGGCGCGAGGAAAACAAAGAGGCGGGCCTCAGCTGGGCATCACCGCCCAAACCAAACTGGTGAGCACGACGCACCCGGCCGTTATATTGACCACAAACCTGGCCTAGCCGCCAAAATCCGTCCGGCACTTCCGAGCTTGCCGAACGCCAGAAACGTTCAGCACACCGCCGGTCGCATTCACCCTTCCAGCCCAGCGCTCGCAAAACCTGCGCACAGCACATAAGCGACACCGATGCTAAAACGATAAGCCGCGCGGGTGTCCCCCATCACCCGCGCTGCACATCTCACTCCGGGACGATCTGGCCCGGCAGCGAATTCACCGTCATCGTCTCATTCGGCTGGAAGTGGATCACAGAACGGATCGACTCGCCTGCCTTGAGCAGGTCAAACGCCGTGTTGATCTGGTTGTGGTTCATGTGATGCGTGATGTAGGGGTCCACGCTGAAATCGCCGCGCAGCCATTCGTCGACCATGCCGGGCAACTGACTGCGGCCCAACACGCCGCCAAAGGCGGTGCCACGCCAGACCCGGCCGGTGACCAACTGGAACGGACGGGTGGCAATCTCCTGGCCCGCACCGGCAACGCCGATGACGGTGCATTCGCCCCAACCCTTGTGGCAGGCCTCAAGCGCGGAGCGCATCAAATCCACTTTGCCCACGGCTTCGAACGTGTAATCCAGACCACCATCGGTCATGTCGATCAACACTTCGTGGATCGGTGCAGCGTGGTCTTTGGGGTTCACGCATTCAGTGGCCCCCAAAGACTTGGCGAGCAGAAACTTGCTCGGGTTCACATCGATGCCGATGATGCGCGACGCGCCTTTCAGCACGGCGCCTTGAATGACCGCCATCCCCACAGCGCCCAGCCCAAAGACCGCGACGGTTGCGCCTGCCTCAACCTTGGCGGTGTTGCGCACGGCACCGATACCGGTGGGCACCGCACACCCCATCACCGAAGCTTTGGACAGCGGCGCGTCTTTGGATATCTTGGCCACCGAAATCTCGGGCAGCACGGTGTATTCACTGAACGTGCTGGTGCCCATGTAGTGTTTGATCTCTTTGCCTTTGTAAGAAAACCGCGAGGTGCCGTCGGGCATCACCCCGGCGCCTTGCGTGGCGCGGATCGTCTGGCAGAGGTTGGTCTTGCCAGATTTGATGTAGCGGCAGTTCGGATCTTCGGGCACATAGAGCGGGATCACATGATCACCGGGTTTGACCGAGGTGACGCCAGCGCCCACCTCTTCGACGACGCCGCAGCCCTCGTGGCCCAGCACGCAGGGAAACAGACCCTCGGGGTCCTCGCCCGACAAGGTGAACACATCCGTGTGGCACAGACTTGTGGTGACAATCCGCACCAAAACCTCGCCGTCTTTCGGACCCTCCAGATCGATCTCTTCGATTTCCAACGGTCGGTTTGGTTCCCAAGCGATGGCTGCGCGTGTTTTCATGTCATGTCCTCCCTGGACGTGGTGTTAATGCACTTGTTGGTCGGCCGCTTCGGCCTCAATGTCGGCAATCGGATCAAGCACCAGCACCAGCCGGGCCTGCCCGGTGCCTTCGATCGGCGGGGATCGATGCACCAGCCCTGGTCGCGCCACGCTTGGCCAATCGGTGCCGCGCAAGATCATCGGAGAGCCCTGCGGCACGTGGTGGAAATCGGTGGGATCGGTGCGCGCCGCAGCGTTGCCGTACTGCGTGCCCGGCCCGCGATAGGTGCAGATCAGACGCGCCGTCACAGCATCAATGTGAAACTTGCGACAGGCGTTGGTCCTGATCACGTCCAACCGCAATCTGACATAGCGGCTGTGCATGATGGCCGAAAACATCGCGGCAAGCGCGGCGATGTCGTCAATCAGCATGGTGCGTTCGTCACAGTCCTGCAGCCCGTAGGTCTCTGCCATGTCGGTCATCGCATCGCGCACCATCTCTGAACGCAGGATGATCCGCGCGCGCGGCAGATCATCGGGGTTGAGCGCGTCAATCCAGCGCTGGAACCGCGGCAATGGCTCGCGCTTCCAGATCGCGGCAGAGCAGACAGGGTCCTTGATCGACGCCAACCCTTTGGGCGTGGTTGTGACACTGACGCCCACGCTCTGTTCGTGGACCAGGTTTTGATGCAGCGTCATGCGGCCTCCTCAGCGCGTTGCCAGATGGGGATCGGGTGCGCCAAGCCGATACGCGCCCGCCGGCCCAGCGCACGGTGTTGCAGCGCGCGTTGAGATGGGTGCGTGGGCTTGGCAGAGACGTTGTGGGTATTTGCCACCTGATTTTCAGCAGCGCGGTTGAAGCCAGTGCACCCAACACCGGCAGTCGCACCTCTCAGGGGATCTAACCGATCACCCTGTTTGCATGCGGCGCGTATATTCAAAAACAGAAGAATATCGCCTGCCGCACGCACGTTCACCCCGCGCATGGCGCCTCGGCCCGGCGCCAATTCCGAAGGTGCCTCGAAACGCCCCCGCATGTGCCGCACAAGACTAAACTGACTTCGCTGAAAGACACGCTGTACCGCAGGACACCCCACGGCCCCGGCGTCACCGAACTCCGCGTCTGCGCACAAAAAACCAGCGTCGCCCATCACGTCCGGCACGCCCCAGGCACTGACCCAAGCCCAGCGCCTACCACGCGTCGCGTCCGCACGGGCGCGCCAAGCGTTCCCCGCTCCCAAAGGTCCAGAAACAACGGTGACAGAGCGGCATTATCTCGCATCGCAAACTTCGGCTTGAATGTGATGTTATACTATTACATATCACCCACGCAAGACACGCAATCGGACGCGCCCGCGCGCATCCACCCTCAGCAGTCAGCCCGGATGTCTCGTCCCAGCCGTCACTCTAAACAGGACGCTCCCGATCATGAGTTTGGACGCACATGCAGGCTTTCCGGATCATCTTACCGTCGCGATTGTCGGTGGCGGGCCGGCAGGCCTTGGCGTGGCACGCGTGCTGCGCGATCTCGCCATTGCAAATGTCTGCGTTTTTGAACGCGGCCAAATCGGGCAGAGCTTTCGCGACTGGCCCAAAGAGACGCGGCTTTTGACCCCGTCTTTTCCCGGCAACGTCTTCGGCGTCACCGACCTCAACGCGATCAGCTTTGACAGCTCCCCCGGTTGGTCCTTGCGCAGCGAACACCCAAGCGGTCACGCCTACGCGCAATACCTCGAACTGGCCGCCGACATGTTCGGCGTTAACGTGCAATGCGGCGTGGACGTGTCGGGCATTGAACCGATTGACCACGGCTTTCGCGTGCACACCAACCGCGGCACCGTCACAGCCGATTTTGTGATCTGGGCCTGCGGTCACTTTGGCGCGCCCACCGACGCGGGCCTGCCGGGTGCCGCGCTTGGACGCCACTACGGCACCATCAGCGGCTGGGACGACATCGCCGCAGAGGAGGTGTTTGTGATCGGCGGCTACGAAAGCGGCATCGACGCCGCCATCGGACTGGCGCAAAAGGGCAAGGACGTCATCGTATTGGATCGCGGCGCGCCCTGGCTCGACGATGCCAAAGACCCAAGCCGCAGCCTGTCACCCTACACGCAACAGCGCCTGGACACCTTTCGCAAATGCCTGTCCATCACGCTGTTGCCCGACGTGGACGTCATCGCGCTCGAACAGGAAAAGAACGGCATTCACATCCTGGCGGGTGATGGCCGTTCGTGGCTGTCCGACGGTCCACCGATCCTCGCCACCGGCTTTGTCGGCGGGACCAAGCGGGTGGCCGAGTGGTTCCACTATGGCGAGGACGGCATGCCCCTGCTGACGGCACAGGACGAATCCACCGCGATGCCGGGCCTGTTCCTGGCCGGACCGGAGGTCTCGCACCAGGGGCACCTCTTTTGTTTCATCTACAAATTCCGACAGCGGTTTGCCGTGGTCGCCCGCGCCATCGCCATGCGCATGGGCGCAGATACCTCCGCGCTCGAGATGTATTACGAAAACAACATGCTGCTCGATGACGTGACCTGTTGCGACGACGACAAATGCCTGTGCTAACACCCACCGGAGCAGCGGCCACATGACCGTGCAAGACCCACCACTGGCACCCAGCCACGACGACGCGCCCGCCGCCTTTCTCACCTGTGTGTTCTTGATCGGCGCGATCACACTGGGCGGGCTTGTCGGCCTGCTGTCACCGACCGCCAGCGCCACCCTTTCACGCGGCATCGACACCACGATCCTGGCGATGATCTTCCTGCTGCTCTTTGAGCTGCGCCTGGGTTCACTGCTCAATGCATTTCAGAATGTCCGGTTTCTGGCCTTGGCCTGGGGCGCCAACTTCCTGATCATCCCGATCATCGGCTTTGGCATTGCCAGCCTGTTCTTTTCGGGCCAGCCGCTGCTCTTTGCCGGGCTGATGATCTATTTCCTGGCGCCATGCACCGATTGGTTTCTGGGCTTTACCCGCCTGGCGCGCGGCGACACGGAACTGGGCGCCGCGCTGATCCCGATCAACATCATGACGCAGCTTCTGCTGTTCCCGCTCTGGCTGTGGCTCTTTGCAAACGGGACCGGGCTGGTCGACCTGTCAGCCATGCCTGCGATGCTCTTGCAATGGTTCCTGATCCCCCTGCTGGCTGCGCAGTCGATCCGCGCGATTATGGCGTGGGCGCTGCCGCAAGAGCGCTGCGCACAGATCATGGCGGCGGTCAGCCGCTGCGTGCCATTTGTCCTCGCGGCCCTGATCTTTCAGCTCTTTGCCAGCCATGTCGGCGAGATCGCAAACCACCTCACTCTGGTAACCTCGGTGGCCGCCGCCGTCTGCCTGTTCTGCGCCGCCACGCTTGTGGTCGGCGAAAGTGTGTCCCGGCTCGCCGGTCTGGCCTATCCACAGCAGGTGTTGCTGGCCATGACCATGGCGGCGCGCAATGCGCCGCTGATGATCGCACTCACCGCCATTGCCCTGCCAAACCAACCGCTGGTCCTGGCGGTCATTGTCGTCGCAATGTTGGTGGAAATCCCGCTGCTGACCGCGCTCAACCAGCTCTTGCTCAAGCGAAGACCGGAAAGGTAAGCCGATGTCCGTCGTCCCAACCACCTACGAAGATTGGAAACACTGCATCACCGTGACCTGCGATATCCCGCTCACGCAGGACTACGTAACCGCGCGGCTAAAGGCGCTCAATGACCGCTCGGATTACCACACGCAGAAATTCGTGGATCGCTGGGGCGAGGCGCATCACGCGCGCACGGTGGGCTGGTTCGAACAAGCGGCCGAAGAATTGGGCCAGGCGTAACGCTAGGGCGCCCGCAGGGTCGCGACGGTCTTTGGCCAGGGATCGACAAAATCGCCGCCCGCTTTCCACGTCGCGATCTCAGCTTCGGTGCAAAAACAGGTCTGCAACGCCGCGACAAAGGCGTCGAGGTCCAGCGCATCGCCAATCACCGTCAGCTGGCAGCGCCGGTCGCCGAAATCGGGATGCGCCTCGGTCAGCTTGGCGCGCATCGCCTGCTTTTCCCACTCCGACAAGTTCAGGCTGTCATCTTCCAGCGCGCTGATCTTCCAGTAATTCACGATCTCCAGCCCGAGGCTGCCCCCGGTCTGGTTCCACAGCAGCATCAGGTTGTCGCGCGTGGGCAACCAAAAAAAGCCTTTGCTGCGGTAGATGCCGACGGCCAGCGCTTGGGTATAGACCTTGTGCAGCCGCTGCGGGTGAAACGGGCGCGGGTCGCGCAGCACGCGGGTACCGATCTTGTAGGTCTCGGGCTGTGCCAGCGGTGCAGCCTCGTGCGCGGCCTCCCAGTCTGACAGTTCTTTGCCAAGCGTCTTGACCCGCTCGTAATCGTAAAGCGGCATGGCCAGGATCGTCTCCAGACGCACATTGCCCCACTGCATGGCCACCACATCGACGTGCGGGTTGAGCGGATGCACCGCCTCGGCCACCTGTTGCAACACCGCGCGCGGCACCTTGTCGGATTTGCTCAGCAGCAGGCGATTGGCAAACATCACCTGCTCGGCCAACAAATTGGCCACACCGCGCCGCCCGGCAGCCAGATTTTGGCTGGCCACCGGATGGATGGCCCGCCCCAGGTCGTGATCTTGTTGCAAGACAACCGTGTCAACCACCGACAAGAACCCGTGCAAACGCAACTGCGGCAGCGCGCGCACAGCCTGGAGCAGCGGCCAAGGGTGGGCACTGCCCGAGGTTTCGATCAACAAATGCGTCACCGCCCCGTCCGACAGCACCCGCTCCACCGCCGCGCGGAATTCAGCGAGCCCGTCCTCGCTACTGATGCTTTTGCCGGGGATCGAGGCAAAATGCGGGCTCTTGCGGGAAATCACCTCACTGGTGTCAAGGACCGAACCATCCACGTCCAGAGTGCTCATCTCGTTGACAATGACACCAAGCGTCACATCGCCCAGCGTGCGCGCCTGCACCAAAAGGCTTTGCATCAGCGTGGTTTTACCCGCACCCAGAAAGCCGTTTAGGATTGTGGTCGCGACCGGCATCTGCAGTTCCTGCTTTGGTTCCGTTTCTGTTACCTAGTAACATTTGCCGCCGACCGAAATCGCAAAACGTCTCTGATCCGGTCTGGTGCGTCAAAATCCCGGCGCGCAACCGCCGCCCAAACCGCCGCATGCACACCATGGCCAAGCGCGCCACACCAGCCAGCCCGCTGGCACCCGCCATGCCGCTATGCTATCCCGGTTGCTCAAACAGACGGGGCAGCATCATGGACACACTCAACTTCGGCTGGGAAGAATGGGTGGCGCTGCCCGAACTGGGCCTGCCCGCGCTCAAGGCCAAGGTCGACACCGGCGCGCGCACCTCCGCGCTGCACGCCCACGACATCGAAGTGTTCGGCCCTGCCAAATCACCCAAAGTCCGGTTCAACGTCCACCCCGTCGCGGGCAAGGATCACGTGTCCATCACCTGCTCTGCCCCCATCGTCGACCGGCGCGAGGTGACCTCGTCCAATGGTGAAAGCGAACTGCGCTACGTTATCGAAACCCGGCTTGAGGTCGGCGGCCAGACCTGGCCCATCGAGGTGACGCTGACCGACCGCTCCGGCATGACCTCGCGCATGCTGTTGGGCCGCCAGGCACTGCAGGACCACATCACCATCACCGCCAGCGAAAAGCGGCTGCAACCCGAGCTCAGCTTTGACGTCTACCACTCCGCCGCCATGCGCAAAGCGGCCCCCAAACGCGCCCTGCGCATCGCTGTGCTGTCGCGCGAGAACAACTACTCGACCCGACGGCTGGTGTCGGTGGGCGAGGCGCGCGGCCACACGGTGGAGGTGATCAACACCACCCGCTGTTACATGGCGATCAACGCCCGCGCACCCGAGGTCCACTATGACGGCAAACGCCTGCCCCGCTATGACGCCGTGATCCCGCGCATCGGCGCATCGGTCACCGCCTACGGCACCGCCGTCATCCGCCAGTTCGAAACCATCGGCACCTACTGCGTCAACGGCTCGGGCGGGATCACCGCCAGCCGCGACAAACTGCACGCCCACCAGATCCTCGCCGCCAAAAAGATCGGCATGCCGATGACCGCCTTTGCCGCCTCGCCACTCGACACTGCCAACATCATGGGGCTGGTGGGCACCGCCCCGGTGATCGTCAAACTGCTCGAAAGCACCCAGGGCAAAGGCGTTGTGCTGGCCGAAACCAAAAAGGCGGCAGAGAGCGTCATTGACGCCTTCCGCGGCCTGCGCGCCAACTTCCTGGTGCAGGATTTCGTCAAAGAGGCCGCGGGCGAAGACATCCGCTGCATGGTCGTCGACGGCCGCGTGGTGGCGTCGATGAAACGCACCGGGGCCGAGGGCGATTTCCGCTCGAACCTGCACCGCGGCGGCAGCGCCAAATCGGTGCGCATCACCAAAGAAGAGCGCGAAACCGCCGTCCGCGCCGCCCGCGCCTTTGGCCTGGGCAATGCCGGGGTCGACCTGCTGCGCTCCGACAGCGGACCAAAAGTGCTCGAGGTGAACTCGTCACCCGGCTTCGAAGGCATCGAAAACGCCACCGGCAAAGACATCGTGGGCAAGGTCTACGACATGATCGAGGCGCGCGTGAAACCGCGCCCGGCCCGGCGCAAGGCCTGACATGCGCGCCCTGCTGGTCACGCTTGGGCTGTTCGCAACGCTGGGCGTGATCTACGGGGCGATGGGTCCGCTGCACCGCTCCGCCGACAGTGTCGCCATGCTGGGGCCTGCCTTTGGCCTCTTTATGGTGATCGGCGCCTATGCCACGCGGCGGGCGTGGCTGCGCGTCTGGATGGGGCTGGCGGGTGTGCTGACTATGGCCAACGTGGTGATCTTCCTGCAACCGCAAGCGCCGGGGGACGATCTGCGCCTCTACACCAAAAACCTGCGCCACGACCGCCCTGCCCCGCGCGCGCTGGCCGAAGACATCACAGCATCCGGCGCCGACGTGGTCTTTTTGCAGGAGATCTCCGCCACCACCGCACCGCTGCTGGCCACCCTGTCCGAACGCTTCCCACACCAGCACCTGTGCCGCTGGGACGACGCCCGCTTTGGCATCGCGGTGCTGTCGCGCCTGCCACTTTCGGGGCCGGGGCAATGCTCAGCGCAGCGCGCGCTGGCGGCAGCACCGATCACCCTTGCGGGCGCGCAGGTCTGGCTTGTCTCGGTTCACCTGCCCTGGCCGTGGCCCAGCAACAGTGCGGCAAACGAGGCCGCCGCCAGCAGCCTTATCGCGTCGCTTGACGGGCCCATCATCGCCGCGGGCGATTTCAACGTCCTGCCGTGGTCCGGCCGCCTGCGCCGGCTGCGCGCCGCATCGCGCACCCGGTTGGCCCGACCGATGCAGTTCAGCTTTGCCAGCGGCGCCCTGCGCTTGCCCATCGACCACGTGCTGGCTCCGACCGGCGGCGCGCTGAACCTGCGCCCGCGCTTTGGCTCGGATCACTATGGCCTGCTGGCCGACCTGTCGCTCTGACAGCAGCGCAACGCCGCTAGATCTGCGCCGGATCAGCCTCGGCCGCCTTGGCCTTGGCCTTTTTGTCTTTGGTCATGTAGGCGCGCACGATGTCGACGACGTATTGCGCGGGGGTTACGGGCTGGCGGCCAAAGTCGATGTCCATCGGCGTAAACGCCGCCTCCCACGCGCCCAGATCGGTCTTGCGATCCTTGGCGGCCACCAGCGCATCCGCACGGCCCGCATAAAAGGCCGACAGCCGCAGCGAATAGCGATACACACCGACAAGGATCTGCACCAAAAAGATCACCACCAGCAAAATCCCAAACCGCGTGATCCCCGACGCCAGCAGCAGCGAAACATCCGACGGCTCACGCTGCGCGCTGACCAGATAGCTGTCGATATTGCTGCTCAGGTTCTGCTCCAGCGCGCTCAGCGCCCTGGCAATGTCGGCCCGCCGCGCCTTTTCATTCTGGCGCCGGGTTTCGACCTCTCGGTAGTTGGATACCAACTCCTCGCGCTCGCCCTCGATGATCTGAAATTCTTCACGTCGCACGATCATCAGCTCGCGCATCTCCTCGTCGGTCCGGTCAGTTGGTGGCGCAACCACCGAACCGCCCTCCAGTATCCGCGCCTCCTCGGGCTCAATCTCTTTTGAGATCTCCCACAAGCCTGGCGATTGATCCCCGGTCAAATCAAAGATCACGCGCCGCAAATCACGCGCGGCCACCTGCAGCGACGCCTCTTGAGCGGCCAGTTGCGCCAGTTGCGTGTCCTTGGCCTCCAACTCTTGTTCGACGTTGTCGATGGTCTGGGTCAACTGTTCGAGCCGCGTCACCGTCTGCGCGTCGCCCGACACCAGATCCCCGGCCACATAGATCGACACCAACCCGCCCAGGATCAGCGCGATGATGGCCAGCAGGATCAGATTGGCCCGCGCCCGCATCGCATCCGACCGACGATACAAATCCCGCGTCAACCAGCGGCGATCCTCGGCCATGTCCCTCAGCGCGTCAGGTTCGGGCTTGGGCGGCACCACCTCTGCGGGCGCAACCGAAACGCCCATCAACAGGCCCGCGCCGATCTGAACCGTTTTGCCGATTAACAAGAGGTGCAGGATCGTCCACGTGACAAAGACAAAAACTATGTCGTCCAAACCCTGGATCAGCCATTGCGACACCGCCGTTTGGAAATACGCAAAATCCAGGAGCAGGTAGGACGCAACGCTCACAGCAGCGACAAACCCAGCGTGCCAGCGGCCCGTCCACCCCTTCAGTGGCAAACCAAGCCGCGGCAGCAGCACGGGCAGACAAATCAACACGCCCGCATAAATCGAGTTGTACAGCACATGCGGTTCTTCGCCTGAAACATCCGGCAGCAGATAGGGCAAGAGCAGGCCAAGCAACGCGGCCGCGATCAGGATCAAAACCCAGATCAGAACACCGCCGCTGATGGCAAAATGACGCTGCGCCATCCCACGTCCCCCCTCATAATGCTTTGCACTAAAATGCTACCAGAGGTTAGCCAGATTTGCCGTCCGCTCAAGCAAAATTGCCAAAATGCAAAGCAAAGCTTAACGGCGCCCGCCAAAGGTTAACGCGGGCCAAGCCCTAACGATGCGTAAACACGCGTCGGTCTCGTATTTTGTACAAAACAGGGCGCCGTTTCATCAAAACCCGCGAAGAGGCCCGAAAAGGGCCCGATGAGCGCGCCGCCTTTTGTACAAAACACCCGCCATTTTGAACAAAACTGCCGCACGCACCCCAGCGTACGCCCACTTTACCCTGCCCGCCCCCACCCCTATATTCACCCCACCAACCGCCGGAGCCACCCTGATGGAACAGCCCAACGACATGATGGAAGGCACACCGCTGATCGTGCCGTCAACCACCGATCACCCGCTCTTTGATGCGGTGGTCGAAGCGTGCCGCTCGATCTATGACCCGGAAATCCCGGTCAATATTTACGAGCTGGGATTGATCTATACCATTGATATCAGTGCGGAAAATGAGGTGAATATCATCATGACCCTCACCGCACCCGGCTGTCCGGTGGCCGGCGAGATGCCCGGTTGGGTCGCAGATGCTGTCGAACCACTGCCCGGCATCAAACAGGTCGACGTCCACATGACGTGGGACCCGCCCTGGGGCATGGAAATGATGTCCGACGAAGCACGACTGGAACTCGGCTTTATGTAGCGTCAAGTTCACGCGCTATATAACTGATATTGTTATAAATTTATCGATCTATGCTGGCTATCCCTGTCGCTGGACATGCGGCCCTGCGCCAGCGTCCGAACGGGTTTGCGATCACATCCCGCGCATCCCCCCGCGCACGATCGCGCCCTAGGGTGGGGACCGTCGAATTTGCGATGGTCCTCGCCTGCTTTACAGCCGTCTCAACAACCACATCAGCACCCGCCGCCGGCGCGCGCGACGTTTGCGATTTCGGATGTCGGCTTCCATTTTTGCAAATACCGCGCGCTCGATATCGTATCCGGTTTGCTTCAACATGTGCTGTCCTTTCCCGATTTATCGATCCACGACAGGGATATATGCGCGCGCCATCCAGCATTGTCAGAGGGCAGATTCGAGACTATGTTTTCAATCATGCAAATCACTGACTGGACCGATATCGGCCTTTTTGCCACCGTCGCCCGCGCCGGATCGCTCGGCCGGGCCGCCCGTGAAACCGGCATCAGCCAGGCCACCCTGTCGCGCCGTATGACCGCGCTCGAAGCCCGGCTGGAACGCCGGCTCTTCCAACACGGAGCCGCCGGCTACACCCCCACCGCCGAGGGCCGTGATCTGATGGCGCGTGCCAAAAAAATGGAGGCCGCCGCCCGCGACGTTTCCCACTGGATCAGTGGCCGCGCCGGGCCGCCGCGGGTGCGCATTTCAGCGGGCACCTGGACCACCGATTATCTGGCCCGCCGGGTGCCTTTGTTCTGGACGCCTGAGGCCCCATGGCAGGCGGAATTTGTCAATTGTAACATGGACATGGACATCGAACGGCGCGAGGTCGATATCGGCATCCGCAACCGCAGGCCCACCCATCCGTGGCTTGCCGGGCGCCGCACCGGGCAGATCGAGCATGCCGCCTATGCCACCAGCGCTGCGGTGAGCGGTTGGATCGGCCCCAGTGATGACACCTCAACCTTGCCGTCCGAGGCCTGGACCCTGACCCATCACCGCGCCGAGATCACCGCCTTTGCCAATGATCCACAGGTCCGCGCCGCACTGGCGCAAGCGGGCCAGGGCCGCGTGGTCCTGCCCACCTTTGCCGGCGACACAATTCCCGGTCTCATGCGCGTGTCGGGCATCATCGACACGCTAACAACCGAAGAATGGTTGGTCTGCCACCACGACAGCCGCCACGATCCGCCGATCCGCGCGGCTCTGGATGCGCTGTCAGACGTGCTGGCGCGGCCGCGCCCAACGCCCTTGCAGCACGGCGCCGAAGGACCTACCTTACGCGCATTGTGAAAGGGGCTCCTGATGTTTGCCATTCCCGGAAAACAAGCCGTCACCATCACCGATCGCGCCGCCGCTCAGATCCGCAAACTGATGCAAGCAAAAGGCCATGCTGGCCTGCGGATCGGTATCAAGAAAGGCGGCTGCGCGGGCATGGAATACACCATGGAATACGTCGACGCGGCCGACGCCAATGACGAGACGGTCGAACATGATGGTGCCCGGGTGATGATCGCGCCCATGGCGCAGATGTTCCTGTTTGGCACCGAGATCGACTATGAAACCTCGCTGCTGGAATCGTCGTTCAAGTTCAACAACCCCAATGTGGCCGATGCCTGCGGCTGTGGTGAGTCGATCAACTTTAAGAGCGTCGAAGAGCTCGAGGCCGAGCGCAACGCCACCTGACATGGCTGTCAGCGACGCAGAGATCGCGCACGCGCTTGACCTGTTTGCGGGATTGGGGCCGCTGTCGACCAAAAAGATGTTTGGCGGGCTGTCGATTTACTGCGAGGGCACGATCTTTGCCATTGTAATGATGGATGGGCGTATCCTGTTGAAAGGTCAGGGGGAAATGCAGGATCGGTTCGCGGAGATGGGTCTGGATCGCTGGGATTTTACACGCAAGGACGGCAGCCCCACCAACATGCCCTACTGGTTTCTGCCCGACAGCGCGCTGGATGACGCCGAAGAAGCAACAGACCTCGCGCGCGCGGCCCTGTCGCACCTCTGACACGTCGTGGCGCTGGGTCTATCGCGGGATCTTCGTCGGTCTGTTCGGCGTAATTGCTTCGGTGCTATTGCGCAGCACCGTGTACTTTTTCGACCCGCGTCAGGATCAGGGCGTGCATGCTTTACCCCGTCTCGGGGTCAGCTTTGGCGGCACAGTTGAGCGCACTGCACAGCAAAGCGCGCCGCGCGTGCGGGTTATGCTGCCCAACGGCAAAGTCACCGGGCTGCGCACCGCCCACATCTTCGGCGCGCTGCAACAAGAAACGGCCTGTTTCGCGCTCCAGACCGGGCGCCGGACCGGGGCGTGGCACGCCCGCGCCATCGATCCGGTGCACTGTGGGCCGACGACAAATTCAACGCCGCTGCCGCAGCAGTCGCCGTAGGGTGCGCATTCACTGCGCACCGTGCGCCAAAGGTGCGCCGTAAAGGCGCACCCTACACCACCGCTTCCTCGACCAGTTCGGCAACGAAACGGCGCATCCGCATAACCCGCTCATGGGCCATGGCACGGGCAGGCGCTGTGTTCATCCCATCAGCCACCTGCCACAGCTTCAGCGAAAAATGATCCAGCGCATAGGCGCGGTCATCGAGATCACGCGCCGCGGCCAGCGGGTCAGCGCCATGCACCAGTCCGATGCCCAACTGACCGGCGACGTTAAAGCAGCGCGCAATGCCCATGGCCCCCAACGCGTCGAGCCTGTCGGCATCCTGCAGCACCTGCGCCTCAACCGTCTCGCATGCCTGCTGCGCCGAATAGCTGTGCGCACGGATTGCATGGGCCACCGCCGCATGCCCTGACATATCGCGCGCCGTCATCCAGGCCACCGCATGCTCCGCGGACAAATCGGACGCCTGAGCGCGGCGCGGATCGTCCTTTGGCACGTTCACGATGTCATGCAGATAGCTTGCGATCAGCAGCACATCCCGGTCGACAGCAACATCCAACGCATCCGCGATCCGCTGGCAGTTGGCCCAGACTCGCCGCACATGCCAGATGTCATGTGCGCCGTCGCTGTGTTGCGCCCAGACACGCGCCACCTCGGCTTCAAGGTCCGCCTGCAAGCTCATGCTTTTTCTTGCAAATGCACATAGGTCTCGCGAAACCGGGCGCTCAGATGATCGCCGGCCAAGATGGCCGCAGCCCCCGCAGGCGCCACATTGGTGTCATAGCTCGGGTTAAAAAACAGCGGCACGGAAATGCGTTCCTGCGCCCCGCCCACCACGCGGTGCGGCGTCGCCTTGACCCGGCCCGCGGTCCAGAACTCCAGCATTTCGCCAAAGTTAATCACAAACGCGCCCGGCGGCGCCGATACCGGGATCCACCCACCGCCGCGCTTTTGCACTTCCAGCCCCGGTGAGCCGTCCGTGGCCAGCAATGTCAGGCAGCCGTAATCGGTGTGCGCGGCAATGCCAAAATCCTTTTTCCCGGCCCAGTGCGGGCGCGCGGGGTAGTAGTTGCCACGCAAAAGTGCCATGGGATGGGCAAACGCGTCGTCGAAATACCCCGCATCCTCGCCCAACGCCCGTGCAATCGCGCGCAACAGGTCCAAGGCCACAGCACAGGCCGCATCGTAATAGGCCGAAACGACCTTTCGAAACACCGGATCGTCCGGCCACAGGTTCGGCGCATAAAACGTGTGTACCGCCAGCGGATGCGCGTCGGGCAGCTGATACCCGACATCGAAATACTGTTTATAATCGGGGTTGGCTTGCGGATCGACCTGCTCGGACCCGGCCCGGCCCCAGCCGCGATTGGCGCCGGTCTGCGACATGTCCACCGCCGCCTTTTGCGCCTGCGGCAAGCGGAAAAAGCTGCGAAAGACCTCTATAACCGCCTCGACCCTGGCTGCATCCAACGCGGTATTGTGCACCGTGGCAAAGCCCACGCCGGTGGCCGCCTCGGCCAGTGCGGTCAGGCTCGCCGCGTCGCCCGCGCGGAGGGCAGCGGCATCCAGTTTTGGGATCATCATGGGGTCTCCTTTCCGCGGCTCTAGCGCAAGTGCAGCCGCGATGGTAGGACCGAACCCAACACCGAGGGGAGAGAGGCAATGCGTCGCAAGCTGGCAGCGGGCAATTGGAAAATGAACGGCGACGCGGCTTTGCTGGCCGAGCTGCAGACACTGGCTGGCGCGCAAGGTGACGCGGCACCCGAGATCCTGATCTGCCCGCCGCATCCGTTTCTGGCGCACGCTGTGTCGATCACAGATGGCAGCCCGGTCGCCATCGGCGCCCAGGACTGTCACGCCGCCGAAAAGGGCGCGCATACCGGCGATGTCGCCGCCCCGATGATCGCAGGTGCAGGGGCCACCGCGGTGATCGTCGGCCATTCCGAACGCCGCGCCGACCACCACGAAAGCGACGCCGATGTGCGCGCCAAGGCCGAAGCCGCCTGGGCCGCTGGCCTGACCGCCATCCTGTGCATCGGTGAAAGCGAAGAGGAGCGCTTGGGCGACGACACGCTGGGCATCATCGCGCGGCAATTGCACGCCTCAACCCCCGATGGCGCGACCAGCGACACTCTGGTGATCGCATATGAGCCGATCTGGGCCATTGGCACCGGGCGCATCCCGACGATGGCGCAAATCGTTGAGACCCACGACATGCTGCGCGCCGAATTGCTGGAACGCTTTGGGCCAGGAGCGACGGCGATCCGCATCCTCTATGGCGGGTCGGTCAAACCCGACAATGCCGCTGCGATCTTTGAGGCGGAAAATGTCGATGGCGCACTGGTTGGTGGCGCCTCGCTCAAGGCTGCGGATTTCCAGCCCATCATCGACGCCCTGGCCGCCAGCTAACCGCGCATGCTGCCCAGCCCGCACGACCCGGAGTTTATCCAGAACCCCTACCCCTATTACGACGCGGCGCGCGCCGCGGGGCCGGTGGTCTATTGGGAAGACTACGGCATGTACGCGGCATTTGACCACGCTACGGTGCGCGCATTGCTGCGCGATCGGCGGCTGGGGCGCGCGGTGCCCGGGCGTGAACACACCGCCGTGCCCGACCATCTGACGGCATTTGACGCGGTCGAACGGCATTCTTTGCTGGAACTGGAACCGCCCGACCACACGCGCCTGCGCCGGTTGGTGCTGCACGCCTTTACCTCGCGCCGGATCGCGGGGCTGGCCGATGATATCGCCGAGATCTGCGCCGACCTTTTGGCGCAATTGCCCGGCGGCGCCTTTGACCTGATCCCGACCTTTTGCCAGCAGGTGCCGGTGCGAGTGATTGCCCGCCTTCTCGGCGTGCCCGAAGACCGTGGCCCTGACCTGTTGCGCTGGTCCTCGGCCATGGTGGCGATGTATCAGGCCGGTCGCACCCGCGCCATCGAAGAGGCGGCGGACACCGCCGCCGCCGAATTCAGCGACTTTCTGCGCCGCTACATTGAAGAGCGTCGTACCGATCCGCGCAACGACCTGATCACCGAATTGATCGCCGCCGAAGAGGACGGCACCACGCTCAGCTTTGACGAGATGGTGGGCACCTGCGTGCTGCTCTTGAATGCCGGGCACGAGGCCACGGTGCACAGTCTCGGCAACGCCGTCAAATGCCTGATTGAACAAGGAAAAGCCGACGCCCTGCACCCTGATCAGATCAATGGCACGGTCGAAGAGCTGCTGCGCTATGACCCGCCGCTGCACATGTTCACGCGCCACGTCTATGAGCCGGTCGATATGCACGGGATCACGCTGAACCCCGGTGACGAAGTCGCGCTGATGCTGGGGGCAGCCGGCCGCGACCCCGCGGCGTATGAAAACTGCCACGCCTTTGTTCCAACCCGCAAGAGGCCGCCGCATCTGGCCTTTGGCGGCGGTCTGCACTTTTGCGTGGGCGCGCCCTTGGCGCGGCTGGAACTGGCCATCGCGCTGCCCGCTCTGTTCAATGCGCACCCCGAGTTGACGCTGGCCGAGCCGCCGGTTTACGCCGACAGCTACCATTTCCACAAACTCGACCGGTTGATGGTGCACCCGTGATGCGGGTCTGGGTCAAGGATCGCGCAGCGACGGCGCTTTGCGCCGCCTGTCCTTGACGCAGACGCGCGTCACATAACCCTCGACTAGGTCTGTCTAAGACGCAGCGTGCCTTAGACGACCTCTCAGCACAGGCACCAGACCCTCAGCCCAAACCGTAACCAGCAGCATCGCGTCGCCTCGCCCCTGGCAGCATAAACACTGCGCGGTAGCGCGCCTTTGGATTACGTTGCCAATGGCAACATGGTGGTGGATTTGATCTCTTCCATCGACAAAAGCGCCGTTACGTTGTGCACCTTCACCTCGGAAATCAGCGCCTGATAAAATACGTCATAGGCGCGCGCGTTCTGCACGCGGACCTTGAGGATGTAGTCTATGTCCCCGGCCAGCCGGTGCGCCTCTTGCACCTCGGGCCGGTCGCGCAGCGCGCTTAGGAAATTGGCCTGCCAGACCGCATCGTGTTCCGAGGTGCGGATCAGCACAAAAAAACACGCCTCAAACCCCAGCGCCTCGGCATCCAGAACAACCGTCTGCTGACCCAGCACACCGGCCTCGCGCAGCTTGCGAATCCGATTCCACACGGGCGTTTTTGACGACCCCACCCACTTGGCGATATCGTCGAGCGACTGGCTCGCGTCGCGCTGCAATTGGGCCAGGATCTTGCGATCCATCGCGTCAACGCGAACAGCCATTCCGCTTCTCCTTGCTGTGGTGGACACGTGTTCTGTGCCTGCGGCGCTGCGGGACATAAGTTCTTATTGGCGCGGATGTCTAGCCCCGAAACAGAACGACGTTCTATATTTCCGACCACAAACAGCCAGAGACGCCAGCCATGAACCACTTCCCAATCTTCCTGAATACCGCCGGACGGCGCATCGTTTTGTCGGGTGGCGGGGATGCAGCGCTGGCCAAGCTGCGGCTTTTGATGAAAACCACCGCCAATTTGAACGTTTTTGCGCCCGACCCGCATGCCAACATCGAAAAATGGGCGGCCCAGGGCAAGCTGACGCTGATCCGGCGCAAGATGGAGCCGGGTGACGCGATGTGCGCCGCCCTGTTTTACGCCGCCGACGAAGACGCCAGCGAAGATGCGCGCACCAGTACCATTGCCCATGCCGACGGCGCGCTTGTGAACATCGTCGACAATCTCGCGGACAGCCAGTTCATCACCCCCGCCATCGTCGACCGCGACCCTGTCACCGTTGCCATCGGCACCGAAGGCGCCGCACCGGTGCTGGCCCGCGCGATCAAGGCCGATCTGGAAGAGCGCTTGCCACAAGCACTGGGGCCACTGGCGCGGATCGGCAAAGCGTTTCGCAAAGCCGCTGATGCGCTGCCCTTTGGCCGGGCGCGGCGCGATTTCTGGCGCGACTACTATTTTGAGGCGGGCCCCCGCGCGATGGCCGACGGCGAGGCGGCGGTGCAGCCCGCGCTTGATCACTTGCTGGGTGACCATCTGATGCGCGACGCGCGGGCCGGGCACGTGGCTTTTGTCGGCGCGGGCCCCGGCGATCCCGAGCTGCTCACGCTCAAGGCGCGCAAAGCGCTCGATGAGGCGGATGTGGTAATCTATGACCGGTTGGTGACACCCGAAATCCTCGAGTTGGCGCGGCGTGAGGCCACGATGATCGACGTCGGCAAAGAGGCGTTTGGCGCCGCAACACCGCAAGAGACAATCAACGCGCTGCTGGTCGAACACGCGGCCGCCGGCGCGCAGGTGGTGCGGCTAAAATCAGGTGATCCAACCGTGTTTGGCCGCCTCGACGAAGAGATCGAGGCGCTGGATGCGGCGAGCCTGGGTTGGTCGGTGGTGCCGGGCATCACCGCGGCGTCCGCCGCTGTTGCCAGCATCGGACAGTCGCTGACCCGGCGCGGGCGCAATTCCGCTGTGCGGCTGGTCACCGGGCACGACATGCGCGGGCATGCTGATCACGATTGGGCGGCGCTGGCCCGCTCGAGCGAGGTGACGGCGGTCTACATGGGCAAGGCGGCCGCGCGTTTCGTGCAGGGACGCTTGATGATGTTTGACGCTGACCCGACCCTGCCGGTGACCTTTGTGGAAAACGCCTCGCGCCCGAACCAGCGGATCATTGGCACCACATTGGCCGACATGGCACAAACCTTGGCCGAGGCTGATTTGCCCGGTCCGGTTCTGACCTTCATCGGTCTGGCCCCGCGCGCCGCCGCATCTGCCGTGGCCAGCGTCCCCGCGCAACCGGTGCGCTGTGCGGCCGATTGATGGGTTTCCATTGCCGCGCGCAGTCTTTAAGCCTGTGCTGACCGTTTTCAGTTTGCGAGCGACATGCCGTGCCCCAGGACAACGCCCCCCAACCCGCCTCTGCGCCCAAAGCGGTGCCAACCTTGCCGGACGCGCAGCGCGTCACCGAGATTGAACATTACACCGACCGTCTGTTCCGGTTCCGCTGCACGCGGCCGGACAGCCTGCGGTTCCGGTCAGGCGAGTTTGTGATGATCGGTCTGATGGGCGATCCTGATCCCAAAACGGGGCGGCAAAAGCCGCTGCTGCGCGCCTATTCCATCGCCTCGCCGTCCTGGGACGAGGAACTGGAGTTTTACTCTATCAAGGTGCCTGACGGCCCGCTGACGTCGAAATTGCAGCACATCAAGGAAAATGACGAGATCATCTTGCGCCCCAAACCCGTGGGCACCCTGGTGCACGACGCGCTGTTGCCGGGCAAGCGGATCTGGTTTTTTGCCACCGGCACAGGGTTTGCGCCCTTCGCCAGCCTGCTGCGCGAGCCGCAGACATATGAGGATTATGACGAGGTCGTCATCACCCATACCTGCCGCGAAGTTGGCGAGCTGACTTATGGCCGCGAGTTGATCGAGGGGCTGAAACAGGACGCGCTGCTCAACGAGGTGATCGGCGAGGGGTTCTGGAAAAAGATCAAGTACTATCCCACGACCACGCGCGAAGAGAGCGCCAAGATGGGTCGGATCACGGACCTTATGGCTTCGGGCGAAGCATTTGCAGACCTTGAGGTGCCGCCGCTGTCGCCGGAGACGGACCGGGCGATGATCTGCGGCAACCTGGCCTTCAACCTTGAACTCAAGGACATGCTCGAAAATTACGGGCTGGAGGAAGGCGCCAATTCGAAACCGGCGCATTTCGTCGTCGAAAAGGCGTTTTTGGATTGAAGCATACGGCATGAGAAAGGCCGCGTCGGTGTCCCAACGCGGCCTTTGTGGTTCGAAATGGTGCGCCGGTCAGAGGCCCATCGCCTGTTTCACCTGATCAAGCACGCCCTGCAGCAGTTCGGGATTGTCACGCACCTGTTCGAGGCCGGCTTTGAGCGTGGTTTTTTCCAGCGTGCCGATATCCGAGCCATCGATCATCTCGATCACGCGGTCAAAGTCGAACCCGTCGGTTGTGAGCAAATCAGCCAAGCCCGCACCCTCATCAGCCGCGGTCGCGGCCTCTTCGGTGCTTTCGGCTGTGGTCTCGGCGGTATCCTCGACAGCGTCGGTGCCGGTGTCTTCGCCCGCTGTTTGTGGCGCTTCAGTAGCGGTGTCTGTTGCCTCTTGCGTTGTGTCTGGCGCTGTGGCGGCGGCCTCTTCGGTTGCGTCTGTTGCTGTCTCCGCCGCGTCTTCAGTCGCTTGCGTTGCGGTGTCCACAGTATCCTCGGTCACGCTTTCGGTGGCATCGGTTGCTGCGTCTGTCGCGGTATCGGTGGCAGTATCGGTCACGTCCTCAGCGGTTTCGGTCGCCGCATCTGCAGTGCCTGCGGCCGCGTCGCCCGCTGCGTCCGGCGTCTCATTTACGGCATCAACAGCATCAGCCGCTGCGTCGGCGGCATCCTCTACTGCGGCTGCCGCTGCGTCGGCTGCGTCTTCTGCTGCATCGGTTGCTGCATCGGCGGCGTCCTCTGCCACCGCAGTCGCCTCATCGACCGCCTGTTCGGCCGCCTCTTCGGCAGCTTCCAGCGCATCTGCCACCGCGCCTTCGGTGGTTTCAACTGCCTCACCAGCCGCCTCGCTCGCGCTGTCCAGCGCTTCGGGTGCGTTAACAGCGTCGGCGGCCTCAGACAGCGCCTCGGTTGGGCTTTGCCCGGAATACAGCAAATACGCCCCCCCGGCGATCACCAGCGCCACCACGATCCAAATGAGATTTCTCATGTCCACTCCTGCGTCTTTCCCCCGCGACAACACGTGACGCGCGCGGTGGTTCTGCTGTGTCAGATGCGCTCTGCCAGTGCGAGGCGCAAGGGGCAAAAACGCGCCCTTGCGCGTCGATTCGCCGATTTGCCGCTTGAAGCGCGCTCAAAGGCCGCCTATTTTCCGGCCTCACTTTCACGGCCACAAAACAAGGACCACCACCATCGCCCGCAGACCCCACAACGCGCCCCCGCAACGCGACACCGGACCGCGCGTCAATGACAAGATCCGAGCCCCCGAAATCCGCCTCATCGGGGCCGACGGCGACAATGTCGGGGTGGTCAGCCCTGCGCGTGCCATGGACCTCGCTGATGAAGCCGGGCTTGATCTCGTGGAAATTTCGCCCAACGCCAGTCCGCCGGTCTGCAAGATCATGGATTTCGGCAAGTTCAAATACGAGACGCAGAAACGCGAAGCGGAAGCCCGCAAGAAACAAAAGATCATTGAGGTGAAGGAGGTGAAGTTCCGCCCCAACACCGACACCAATGACTATGACGTCAAGATGCGGAACGTGTTCAAGTTTCTGGAAAACGGCGACAAGGTGAAGGTGACCCTGCGGTTCCGCGGGCGCGAGATGGCGCACCAGAACCTAGGGCGCGAGCTGCTGGAGCGCGTGGCCGAAGACACGAAGGACATCGGGCGGGTGGAGAACTTCCCCAAGATGGAAGGCCGCCAGATGGTCATGATGATCGGGCCGCTACCGCAGAAGGGCTGAGACCCGCTGTATTTCCGACGACAAGAGCGCCCCTGCGGCGCTCTTTTTGCTTTAAGGAAGCCGAACGCCTGAACTGCGTGCCGCGTCAAACACATCTGTCAGATCGGCAAAGGCGGCCACGCTTTGGCAAATCGCGCAGTCAAAGGCGCGCACATGCTGCGCCGCGCAATGAGCCGCGTGATCGCGTCCAGCCTGCAGCCGGGAAAGCGCTCGCTTAAGTCTTCGAGCGAAGCGGTGTCAGATCGACCCTGCTCGGCAATCGCGGCAGCGCCTGCGCCACAAATTCCGTCATGTCGGCAGTCACATCGGCAAGACAGTACAAATCGGACCACTTTTCTGCGCCTCACAAAAATTGCCCGCCAGAACAAGGCAATGGCTCTGCATCTTGCTGCGAAAGCTGGCGTCGAGGCCATCGACCGCCCGCATACAGGGCACGATGTCTGGGCGCCTCGGGTCGTCCGCGTATGCAATCGCGGCAAGCCCACATGCAAAAAGGGCCGCCAAAAGGCAGCCCTTCGCTTTTTCAAAGCACCATGAGGTCACGCAGCCGCCGCCACCGCACGCTTTGTCATCACCCCAATCAGATGCGCCCGGTACATACCCGACCCGTGCAGGTCGCTGATCATGCCGCTGCCATCTACGACCAACCCGTCTATCGCTTCCGGTGCAAAATTCGCGCTCAGCGCGGCCTCGGCCTCGGTCCAGCGGAACACGCCGTCCTCGGACGCGCCTGTCACCGCCACCCGCACGCCGTCGGCGAACTTGGCCACGAACACGCCCACCAGCGCAAAGCGCGAGGCGGGTTGCACAAATTTCTGGTAGTTCGCCTTCTCCGGCACCGGAAAGCGCACCTCGGTGATGATCTCGCCCTCCTCCAGCGCGGTTTCGAACAGCCCGTCAAAGAACTCATCCGCCGCAATCTCGCGCGCGTTGGTCACCACGGTCGCACCGGACGCCAGCACAGCCGCCGGATAACAGGCCGACGGGTCGTTGTTGGCTAGGCTGCCGCCGATTGTACCGCGGTTGCGCACCGCCGGATCGCCGATATGTGCCGCCGTATCGGCAAGTGCCGGATAGGCGCCTGCCTGGCTTGCGACCATTGCGTGCGCGGTTGCCCCGCCAATGCAGATCTCGCCCGCATCATTGGTGCACACGCCCTGCATCTCCGCGATGCCCTTGAGGCTCACCAGCTTCGCCGGGCTCGCCAGCCGCTGCTTCATCGTGGGCAGCAGGGTCTGTCCGCCCCCCAGCGCCTGCGCATCTTCGCCACCCAATGCAGCGACCGCATCGGCCACGCTGCCCGGCTTCTCGAACTCAAAATTATACATCATCTTGTCCTTTCTCAGTACCAGAGCTTCTTCTGGCCCAAAATACCTTCGGGGGGGGGCGGGGGGCAGACAGCCCCCCGGTCCTGCCCGTTCAGCCTAGCCGTTCATCGCCTCCCAGACGCGGTCGGGCGACAGGGGCATGTCGATGTGGGTCACATCCTTGCCCGCCGATTGCAGCGCATCGACAACCGCGTTCACCACCGCAGGCGGCGAGCCGATGGCCCCCGCCTCACCGCAGCCTTTCACCCCCAGCGGATTGTGCGTGCACGGTGTCTGGCTGGAGTGATCCACCTCGAACATCGGCAGATCGTCGGCCCGCGGCATAGCGTAGTCCATGTAGGACGCGCTCAGCAGCTGGCCTTCTTCGTCATAGGCGCAGTTTTCCAACAGCGCCTGCCCGATGCCCTGGGCCAGACCGCCATGGACCTGACCGGTCACAATCATCGGGTTGATTATGTTGCCAAAGTCATCTGCCGCGGCGAACCGCTCGATGCTGACCTTGCCGGTGTCGGGATCGACCTCCACCTCGCAAGCATAGGCGCCAGAGGGATAGGTGAAGTTGGCCGGGTCGTAAAACGCGGTCTCCTCCAGCCCCGGCTCGATATCCTCGAGCGGGTAGTTGTGCGGCACATATGCGGCGAGGGTCACGTCACCCCAGGCCACGGATTTGTCCGTGCCCGCCACGCTGAACGCGCCATCCTTAAGCTCGATGTCGCCTTCGGCTGCTTCGAGCAGGTGGGCGGCGATCTTCTTGGCCTTGGCAATGATCTTTTCGGTCGCGCGGACCATAGCCGATCCGCCCACCGCGATGGAGCGGGAGCCGTAGGTGCCCATCCCCATCGGCGTGTTGGCGGTGTCGCCGTGCACGATCTCGACCATCGACTCATCAATGCCGATCATCTCAGCCACTACTTGGGCAAAGGACGTCTCGTGCCCCTGCCCGTGGCTGTGGCTGCCGGTCATCACGACCAGCCCGCCTGTGGCGTTCACCCGTACCGTCGCACTTTCATAAAGGCCTGCCCGCGCGCCAAGCTGCCCCACGAGGTTCGACGGTGCGATGCCGCAGGCCTCGATGTAGCAGTTCACACCGAGCCCCCGCAGCTTTCCGCGCGCCTCACTTGCCGCCTGGCGGGCGGCAAAGCCGCTGAGATCGGCGATCTCTTCGAGCTTGTCCATGGTGCCGTGATAGTCGCCAGTGTCGTATTCAACGGCGACGGGCGTGGCGTAGGGGAACTCGGTAATAAAGTTCTGACGCCGCAGGGCGATTGGGTCCACGCCCAGCTCGCGCGCAGCTTTGTCCACCACGCGCTCCAACTGGAACGTCGCCTCGGGCCGTCCAGCACCGCGATAGGCGTCCACCGGCACCGTGTTGGTGAACACGGCTTTGACGTTCACATAGACCAGCGGGGTTTTGTAGTTCCCGGCCATCAGCGTGCCGTGCAGCCAGGTGGGCACCGACGGCGCGAAGGTCGAGAGATACGCACCCATGTTGGCATGCGTCTCGGTCCGGATCGCGGTGAAGTTGTTCTCGGCGTCGAGCGCCAGTTCGATCTTGGTCACGTGATCGCGGCCATGCGCGTCGGAGATAAACGCCTCGGACCGCGTCGAGGTCCACTTGACCGGACGATTGCAGGCCTTGGCCGCAAAGGTACAAAACGCCTCTTCCTGATAGTGGAAGATCTTTGTGCCAAAGCCGCCGCCCACATCCGGGGCTACAACGCGCAATTTGTGTTCCGGGATGCCCAGCACAAAGGCACCCATCAGCAGGCGGATCACGTGCGGGTTCTGGCTGGTGGTATAAAGCGTGCTCTCGTCTGTGCCGCGGGCATAGTCGCCCACCGCCACGCGCGGCTCCATCGGGTTGGCGACCAGGCGGTTGTTGACCAGTTCGAGCGTGGTGACATGCGCCGCCTCATCAATGGCTTTGGCCACCGCGTCCTTGTTTTCCTCAACAAAGCCCCAGTCGTAGCAGAGGTTGTCGTTGAGATCGTCGTGCACCTTCGTGGCGCCGTCAGCGAGAGCGGCCTTCATGTCGACGACAGCCGGAAGCCCGTCGATGCTGACCTCGATCGCTTCGGCGGCGTCGCGGGCCTGTTCCAGGCTGTCGGCGACAACGGCGGCGATGGGTTCACCCACGTGGCGTACCTTGCCCTGGGCCAGGATCGGGTGGCCGGGCTCCTGCATTGGTTGGCCAAAGCGGTCGGTGACCTGCCAGCCGCAGGGCATGCCGCCCACGCCTTCGAAGTCGCTGCCGGTGAAAATCCGCACAACGCCGGGCATGGCGGTCGCTGCCGTGGTGTCGATGCTAGCGATGGTGCCATGGGCCATATCCGAGCGCAGAAAATGCACGTAGGCCTGGCCGTGAATGTTGATGTCGTCTGTGTAGTTACCGGCTCCGGTCAGGAACCGCACGTCTTCGCGCCGCTTGCTGCTGGCGCCGATGCCTCCGTCCTTTGGCATGGTAGTCCTCCCTAAAAATACATGTGCTCATCAAGGCCTTGCGGCCTCTCTTCGCGAAGAACGCCGCACAGGCGTGATGAGCGATTATTCGGCGGCGATGGCGCCCACATCCTGACCAGACGCGGCAAGGATCGCTTTGACGATGTTATGATAGCCGGTGCAGCGACAGATATTGCCTTCGAGATATTCGCGCACCTCCGCCTCGGTCGGGTGCGGGTTCTCTTTCAGCAAGGACGCCGCCGACATCACCATACCCGGCGTGCAAAAGCCGCACTGCAATCCATGATGGTCCTGAAACGCCTGCTGGATCGTGTTGAGCGACCCGTCCGCGTTGGCCATCCCTTCGATGGTGGTGACCTCGGCGCCGTCCGCCTCAACTGCGAGCATGGTGCAGGATTTCACCGCCACGCCGTCCACGTGCACCACGCACGCCCCGCATTGCGAGGTATCGCAGCCCACATGGGTGCCTGTCAGTTTCAACGTATCGCGCAGAAAACTGGACAGCAAAGTGCGCCCTTCTGCGTCGCCGCTGGCCGCGCTCCCGTTCACGGTGATGGTTACCTGGGTCATAGATTTCTCCTCCCTGGGTTATATGCTGCGCAGTTAAGCATGGCCGCGCCGGGTTGCGAAACAAATTTTTCGCGTGACCCGCGTGAATACAGAGCGCGGCATAATGATCCTGCGACGAGCCCACAGCGGATACGGGGAAACAGATCGGCATCGATTGGAAAAATATGTTCATTATCAATTTTCTAAGCCGCTGAACTGACCTTAATTCACTCCACCGAATGCACCGCAGCAACGACGCATTCCCAGCACCAAGATGACGTGCACCTTGTTGCCAACACCCGCCCCACGCACCCGCCCAAGCCACCACAGGGCGCTGCGGTGCCCTGCAGGACCGTCCCAGTGATCGCCACGGCGCTTGCGCCTTTCGGGCCAGCGCCCTAAGTCTGGAGGCACGACAGATGTGGAGACCGCCCATGCCCATGCAAGCCCACGAGATCGAAGCGTTGATCCGCGCCGAATTCCCAGAGGCGCAAGTGACAATCACCGATCTTGCTGGCGACGGCAATCACTATGCCGCCGAGGTCATTGACCCGTCCTTTGCGGGCATGAACCGGGTGCAGCAGCACCGGGCTGTGACCAAGGCGCTGAAGGGCAAAATGGATGGCAGCCACGGCGAATTGCATGCCCTCGCGCTGACCACAAAGGCGCCTTAATGCATTGGTTTGAAACCATATTATCGGCATTCCGGCGCGCACCGCGCCGCCCGTTGGCGATGCGGCGGCCGGCGCAGGCCGCGCGGCGCGAGATACCGTTGGGCATGGAGGCGACAGACCTCAGCCTGATTGACAAAGTGGCCCGCCGCAATGACGCGCTCGAACGCACCAGCGCGCCGCGCACGATCCACCAGGCAGGCAGCTTTTCTACCGCGGCCAGCACCGACGTGGCACCGATGCCCGAAGACGAAACCTATGCCGCGCGGTACCACCGCGCCTTCATGAAAAAGAAGAGTAAGCCATGAGCGACGCCAAAACCCAGATCGAAGAAATGAACAAAAACAACGACGTAGTCCTATATATGAAAGGGACCAAGTCGATGCCGCAATGTGGCTTTTCCAGTCGGGTCGCGGGGGTGCTGAACTACATGGGCGTCGACTATGCCGACGTGAATGTGCTGGCAGACGAAGGTATCCGGCAGGGCATCAAAGACTTCTCCGACTGGCCGACGATCCCGCAGCTTTACATCAAGGGCGAGTTCGTGGGCGGCTGCGACATCATCACCGAGATGACGCTGTCGGGCGAGCTTGACACCATGTTCGAAGAAAACGGTGTCGTCTTTGACAAGGCGGCCGCCGACAAGATCCGCGAAGCCAACGGCTAGGCGTTAACGCAGCGTGCGCTGGTCTTTGCCGCGACATTTGATGAAAACGGGGCGGATTTTGTACAAAACCGCCCCACCAAATCCGGGCCGAAACCGCGCTCAAAAACCGGTTTGATGAAACAGGACCACCTTTTGTACAAAACGCGCGCTGCCCGCGCCTTCACACCTCATTAACGATCGCCACCCCGTTAACCTTTGCGCACGCCTGTTAACGAACGCGCAACTTATCCTTCATCTTGCTAGAAAAACTCCCCCCGGAGGGCCGATCTGCCACGCAGCCGCCGGTCTGGCACAGCCAAACCAAACCGCCACCGATCACAGCATCTCTTTAACCTTCTCGACCACGGCCTCGGGCGTGATCCCAAACTCCCGGAACAGGACGTCCGCAGGGGCCGAGGCGCCAAAGTCGTGCATGCCGACAAAGGCGCCCTTTTCGCGACGCCCACGCTCGCCATAAAGCCAGCGGTCCCAGCCAAAACGGATCGCCGCTTCGACGGCGACGCGGACGGGGCCGGCGGGCAGCACCTTGCGACGGTAGGCCTCGGGCTGCTCTTCGAAAATCTCCCAGCAGGGCATCGACACAACGCGGGTGCCGATGCCATCGGCGTGCAGCAGGTCGCGGGCGGCCATGGCCACCGACACTTCGGAACCGGTGGCAAGCAGGATCGCCTGGCGCTTGCCCTCTGCCTCCGCCAGCACATAGGCACCTTGGGATGTCAGGTTCTTGGTCTTGTGTTCCGTGCGCACGGTTGGCAGGCCCTGACGGGTGAGCGACAGGACCGAGGGCGTCTCGGTCTGGCTGAGCGCGATCTCCCAGGCTTCGGCGGTTTCCACCGCGTCTGCCGGGCGAAAGACCAAGGTGTTTGGCGTTGCCCGGCTGATAGCAAGGTGTTCCACGGGCTGGTGCGTGGGGCCGTCTTCGCCCAGTCCAATGCTGTCATGGGTCATCACATAGACCGTGGGGGCCTTCATCAGCGCGGACAGGCGCATCGCGGGGCGCGCGTAGTCGGTAAAGCACATGAACGTGCCGCCATAGGGGCGCAGGCCGCCGTGCAGCACCATGCCGTTCATCGCTGCGGCCATGCCGTGTTCGCGGATGCCGTAGTAGATGTAGCGCCCGCCGCGGTTGTCGATGTCAAAGACGCCCAAATCCGCCGTCTTGGTATTGTTCGACCCGGTCAAATCGGCCGAGCCGCCGACGGTTTCGGGCATCACCGGGTTGATCACTTGCAGCGCTTTTTCCGAGGCCGCGCGGGTCGCCAGTTTGGGCGCGCTTTCGGTCATCTCTTTTTTGAAGGCGCGCACGACGGTGGCGAGCTTTTTGGGCACGTGCCGGGCGAATATGCGCGCAATCTCGTTCTGTTTGGCGGTTGAGAGTTTGGCAACGCGCGCCTCCCACTCTTGCCGGTCGGCGGCGCCGCGGCTGCCGATGGCTTCCCACGCGGCCTTGACATCTGCAGGCACCTCAAACGGCCCGTGCGGCCAGCCATAGGCGTCCTTGGCGGCCTTGAGCTGGTCCGCGTCGGTCAGCGCGCCGTGGCCCTTGGAGGTGTCTTGCGCTGCGTGCCCCAGGGCGATGTGGGTCTTACAGGCGATCATGGTGGGCTTGTTCTGGGTCTTGGCCTTGGTGATGGCGGCGTCGATCTCTTCGGGGTCGTGCCCGTCCACCTCGATCACGGCCCAGCCGGCGGATTTAAAGCGCATCGGCTGGTCGGTGGCATCAGCCAGCGTCACGGGGCCGTCGATGGTGATGTTGTTGTTGTCCCAAAACACAATCAGCTTCGACAGCTTGTGGCGACCGGCCAGGGTGATCGCCTCTTGGCTCACCCCTTCCATCAGGCAGCCATCGCCCGCGATGACGTAGGTGTAGTGATCCATCACTTTTTTGCCCAAGCGCGCGCGCAAGATCTCTTCGGCCATGGCAAATCCGGTGGCATTTGCGATGCCCTGACCCAGCGGGCCGGTTGTCGTCTCAATCCCACCGGCGTGGCCGTATTCCGGGTGGCCTGCGGTGATGGCGCCAAACTGGCGGAAATCCTTGATCTGCTGCAGCGTCATGTCGGCGTAGCCGGTCAGGTGCAGCAGAGAATAGAGCAGCATGGAGCCGTGGCCCGCCGACAGGATGAACCGGTCGCGATCGGGCCAGTTCGAGGCGGATGCGTCGAATTTCAGGTGCTTTTGAAACAGCACGGTGGCCACGTCGGCCATCCCCATGGGCATGCCGGAATGGCCCGAATTGGCGGCGGCCACCGCGTCGAGCGTGAGCGCACGGATCGCGCTGGCCTTGGCCCAGTGTTCGGGATGTGCGGTACGAAGAGATGTGAGATCCACGAGAGGGGCGTCCTTTGGCTGCGTGCGCGTTGCATGGGACATACCAGCCAAGGCGCAAAGTGCAAGGCGGGCCGGGGCGCTGCGGCTCTCGGCTTGGCGTGTCACTTCAACCGCGCAGGCCAAGTGGTTGGAAGCAAAGGGGGCGCAATTGTCGCGCGTATTGATTAGACTGGCGGCAGCAGAGGTCGCGGCGATTCGGGCGGCCCGGAGGATCAGCGGCCACATGCGCCGCGAGGTAAAGGGACAGGCACAATCATGAGCGAGATAGACGCGTTGCACAGCCGTCTGAACGCGGCGATGGATCGCATCGCAGCAGCAGCGGCCGGGGTGGAGGCGCCCGCGGGCGCGGACCTGGACACGCTGCAGGCCGAGTTGGACGACGAAAAGCTGGCCAACGCGCAATTGACCGAGCGGGTCAAGAAGATGTCGGACCAGCTTGATGCCGCAGTGGCGGAGGCGCGCGGCGAAGCGGATGCCGCGGGCGAGCGGATGAAGGCGCTGGATCTGGAGTTGCAGCGGTTGCGGCAGGCCAACACGCAGCTCAGCGCGTCAAACGAGGCGTTGCGCCGCGCCAACCAAGAAGGTGTCGGTGAGCCGCATCTGATCAACAAGGCGATGCTGGCCGAACTGGAAGCGCTGCGCGCGGCACGGGCGGCGGACATCGCCGAGGCAGATGGGATCATCGCCAGCCTGACGCCGTTGCTGGCCGAGACCGCGGGAGGGACCGATGCCTGAAGTTTCAATCTCAATTGGCGGACGCAGTTTTGTGGTGGCCTGTCAGGAGGGCGAAGAGCACTATCTGCAGACCGCCGCCAAGATGCTGGATGACGAGGCGCAGGTGCTGTCGGACCAGGTCGGTCGGATGCCCGAGGCACGCATGCTGCTGATGGCGGGGCTGATGCTGGCGGACAAGACGGCGAGCGTGGAAGACCGGGTGCAGACCGTGGAGGCCAAACTGGCCGAGCGCGAAGCCGAGATCGAAGGCCTGCGCAACATGAGCGCGCCAGAACCCGAGCGCGTGGAGGTGCCAGTGGTGCCCGAGAGCGTGACCGATGCGTTGGCCGAAATGGCGGCGCGGGCCGAAGCCGTGGCGGCGGAGTTGGAAGAAAAGGCAGGCTGAGTCGGGGGCCTCTTTTTGTCGAAACAAGGCATCTGGCGCAGTAAAATGCCAGTCTGAACGCGCTGTACGCGCACCTTTTTTCGTCGAAAAAAGGTTACGCGCGCGCGGCGGTGGCGGTGCGCCAGAGCGGTGTGATCACCTTTTCGCCAACGGGGATCAGCGCCACGCCCAAGGCCAGGCCCAGGATGCCGTCGAGCACCGCTTTGGTCGTCCAGTTGACAAACCCGGCTGCTTGCCCTGCCCCCGCGCTCACCGTTTTGCCGGCGGCATAGATGATGTCTTCGAGCGTGTGCCAGCCCATCTCGGCCAGCGCGTGCACGATGATCGAGCCGCCGACCCACAGCATCGCCGCCGTGCCCACCACCGTCAGCAGCGTCATGAAATGCGGCATCACCCAGACGATCCCGCGCCCTAGCGCGCGCACGGGAGCGATCCCACCGTGGGCGGCCAGAGCGAGGCCAACATCGTCGGCTTTGACGATCAGCGCCACCGATCCGTAGACCGCGATGGTGATCATGATCGCCACCGCGGCCAGGGTCGCGGCTTCGAACCAAAAGTTGCTTTCGGGGATCGCGGCGAGCGCGATGGTCATGATCTCGGCCGACAGGATAAAGTCGGTTTTGATCGCGCCTTGGGCCTTTTGCTCTTCCAGTTGGGCGGGGTCTTCGACCGCTTTTTCCTTGCCGGGATAGTCCGCGTGCCCGTGGCCAAAGCCCAGCACGTGCATCACCTTTTCCGCGCCTTCAAAGCATAAGTAGGCCCCGCCCAGCATCAGAAGCGGCGGGATCATCCATGGCGCAAAGGCCGACAGCGCGAGGCCAACGGGCAAGAGGAACAGCAACTTGTTGCGGAACGACCCCTTGGCGATGCGCCAGATGATCGGCAGCTCACGGTCGGCGGAAAATCCGACGACGTATTTCGGCGTCACGGCAGCGTCGTCGATCACGGCCCCCGCCGCTTTGGCGCCCGCCTTTGCGGCCTGAGCCACCACGTCATCGACCGAAGCAGCAGCCACCTTAGCGATTCCCGCCACGTCGTCCAGAAGCGCCAACAATCCACTCATGCCGATACCCTTTGTGCACGATCTGCTCAGTTAGCGCATAACATGTCGCGGGGGCGACGCAAACCGTTCGCGCTAACGGCATACAATTGCATATTTTTATCGCTAACACTCTGAAATGGTGATGGCTTTTGCCTGCCGTCCGCAGGTAAACAGCGTGGTAACACCAGTTGCCAGCGCGAGGGACAAAACATGACGGTCAAAGTGGGCATCAACGGGTTTGGGCGCATCGGGCGCTGCACGCTTAACCATATCGCCACCTCCATGCGCAACGATATCGAGGTGGTCGCGGTGAATGCCACCGGGCCGCTGGAAACCACCGCGCATCTGCTGAAATATGACAGCGTGCATGGGCGGTTCCCCAATTCGGTGACAATTTCCAACGACACGATGGACATTGGCCGCGGGCCGATGCGGATGATGTCGACCTATGACATGGGCGCGCTGGATTGGACTGGCTGCGATGTTGTGTTGGAGTGCACGGGCAAGTTCAACGATGGGCTAAAGGCCAAGGGGCACCTGGAGCGGGGCGCGCGCAAGGTGCTGCTGTCAGCACCGGGCAAGAACGTGGACAAGACGATTGTCTACGGCGTGAACCACCGGCAGCTGGCGGCCAATGATGTGATGGTGTCGAACGGGTCGTGCACAACCAATTGTCTGGCCCCGCTGGCCAAGGTGCTGGACGAAGCCTTTGGCATTGAGCGTGGCGTGATGACGACGATCCACAGCTATACCGGCGATCAGCCGACGCTGGACCGGCGGCACAGCGATCTCTACCGCGCGCGGGCGGCGGCGATGGCAATGATCCCCACCTCAACCGGGGCAGCCAAGGCGCTTGGTGAGGTGCTGCCGAACCTTGCGGGCAAGCTGGACGGCACCGCGATGCGGGTGCCGACGCCGAATGTAAGCGCCGTGGACCTGACCTTTGAGGCGGGGCGCGATGTGAGCGTGGACGAGGTCAACGCCGCCGTGGCCGACGCAGCAGCGGGCCAAATGGGCCGCGTGCTGGCCTATGATGACGAGGCGAAGGTGTCGATTGATTTCAACCACACCGAACATTCGTCGATCTTTGCGCCAGACCAGACCAAGGTTGTTGGCGGGCGCATGGTGCGGGTGCTGGCGTGGTACGACAACGAATGGGCGTTTTCGGTGCGTATGGCGGATGTAGCGGCGACGATGGGTCAGTTGGGCTGAGGGTGTCGCGACTTGGCTTAATGATCCGATCGGCTCCGACTCTATTCCGCGAAACTGGCCGCGTTTCATATCCGAGCAGTCGTAGATGACGCATAGTCTAAAGGACACTGCCTGACGTTTACGTCAGGCCGCGCCGTTCCGCCCCCCCGGGGCGGCGCGGGGGCGCCACCCCGCGGAACGGCGCGTGCGGAGCTCACATTCATGCTGCAAATCCGCGTGCCGGCGCGTGCGGAGATCGGTTTTCCAACAGCACCACACAGATCAGAGGGTGCGGAAGTGTGACACGCAGTCTTCGTCGCGCCGTTCTTGCCAGCCCTGCCTGCACCTGCCACAACGGCGACACGAACTAGGTGCCCCATGACCAACTCTATCGCTTTTGTCCTCGCACTGCTGATCCTTGGTGCCATTGCGCTGGACGTGATGGTGTTTGGCACCGAGCACCTGGTGTTTTTGGGCAAGAAGCTGGCCGATCTGATCGAGTGGTTGGCGTTCTGGCGCTGACCGCCTACCCTTCCGGATCATGAGGACAGCGCGCGACTTGTTGACAATGCGCGCCGCTTGGGCTTGTTAGCGATAACACGCGGGCGCACCCGCTGCACTGACCACGACGAAAGGACATTGCCATGGCGATCAAGGTTGCAATCAACGGATTTGGCCGGATCGGCCGCAATGTGCTGCGCGCGATTGTGGAAAGCGGGCGGGAGGATATCGAGGTCGTGGCGATCAACGATCTGGGCCCGGTCGAGACCAACGCGCACCTGCTGCAATATGACAGCGTGCATGGCCGGTTTCCGGTGCAGGTCAAGACCGGTGCGGACAGCATTGACGTCGGCCACGGCCCGATCAAGGTCAGCGCCGAGCGCAACCCCGCCGACTTGCCCTGGGGACATGTGGACATCGTGATGGAGTGCACGGGCATCTTTACCTCGAAAGAGGCGTGTCAGGCGCATCTGGAAAACGGATCGAGCCGCGTGCTGATCTCGGCCCCGGGCAAGAATGCGGACAAGACCATCGTCTACGGTGTGAACCACGACACGCTGTCGGGTGACGACGTGGTGGTGTCGAATGCATCTTGCACCACAAACTGCCTGACGCCGGTGGCCAAGGTACTGCAAGACAGCTTTGGCATCACGCGCGGGTTCATGACGACGGTGCACAGCTATACCGGTGATCAGCCGACGCTGGATACGATGCACAAGGACCTTTACCGCGCGCGGGCGGCGGCGATGAGCATGATCCCGACCTCGACCGGGGCGGCCAAGGCGGTGAGCCTGGTGATGCCAGAGCTGGAAGGCAAGCTGGACGGTGTTGCGATCCGGGTGCCGACGCCGAACGTGTCGTGTGTGGATTTGACGGTTGAGTTGGACCGGGACGTGACAGCGGATGAGGTCAATGGCGCGATGCATGCCGCCGCCGGAGGCGCGCTGCAGGGCGTGCTGGGCGTGACCGACGCGCCGCTGGTGAGCATGGATTTCAACCACGATCCGCATTCGTCGATCTTTGCCACCGACCAGACCAAAGTGATGACCGGCAACCTCGTGCGGGTGCTGAGCTGGTATGACAACGAGTGGGGCTTTTCCAACCGGATGGGCGACACGGCCGTTGAGATGGGCAAGTACCTATAGGATCAGCAGGCTGACCTTGTCGTGGGCGGGCCTGTATTTGGCCGTCGCCTTTTCGATGGTCTCTTCGCGGATCATCTGAGGTTCGATCCAGCGCAAGATGCGGTCGTCGCCCAGAAACACAAAGTTCAGTGAGTGGAATTCCTGCGGGCTGAAGCTGGAGAAAAAGCCCCAGGCAATGCCGATGGCAAAGGGCAGTTGGGTGGGCCGATTGTGGCGGTACCATTGGCTGATCAACCCCTTGAAGATGAACGAATAATCGTCGCAATCAAACAGGTTGAGGCCGGAATATTCGGCCTTTTTCGGCATTTCGGGTTTGATGTCGTCGATGATCTTGCGAAAGAGCGTGCTGTCGGGCAGCTCCATGGTCTGGTCCGACACCCGCAGCTTGGTCACATTGCCATTATGATCGCGCATCGTTGAGGTGGCGAAGGTGGCAAGTTTGCTGCGGGTGACAGTTTCGACCATGGGTGTCAGAGCGTGGTTTCGTCAGGGTTGGTGGCTGCGTCCGGATCAGGTGTGGCGTCCGGGTCGGGGTCTGGCGTCGGTGTGACGGCGGCGCCTGGCAGGGCCGGACTGTTGCCCGGCGGGGGTGCGGCGCGGTTGATGCCCAACACGTCCTCTTCGACGGCGCGGTAGTCCTTGAGAGCTTTGAGAAAATCAGCCTGCGCGGTCAGCAGTTTGGCGGAGCTGTCGAGCTCGTTTTCCTGCAAGCCAAGGAGCGAGGTGATCGCCTGATTGGTGCCCTCAAACACGGCCGTGACCACGCTGAGCGGCAAGAGCGCGGCGGCGGCCAATTCGCTGGGTTTGGTGATGTCGACGGCCGAGAGTGAGCCTTCGGTAAAGGTGTAGACCGTGTCGCGTTTGACAAAGGACGAGCGTTCGATGTCGAGCCCGGTGATCTGGTGCGGGTCGGGCACTTGGGCCACGTATTCGGTCACATTGCCCGACCGTTTGTCGCGAAAAGACATCGTCACCGAGATCAGCGGACGGTAGCAGATGGCGTAGTCGCAGCCAGGCGCGATGGTCACCGGGCGCGGGGCGGGCGTGACCTGCAGGTCGACGCCGTGGCTGCCATCGTGGCTGAGGATGTGCCGGGTGCGCGCGACGCTGACCGGGTCGGTGGGATCAAGGCGCAGCTTGGCCACGATTGTGTCGGGCGGCGCGCCGACCCCTGCCCCGGGCACCAGCTCTGTGTCCAACCCGCCCCGCACGCGGGCCAGGTTGCTGAGCGATTTGGCCAGATTGATCAGCGCGGTTGAGGTCTGATCCTCCGTCGAGACGGAGACGGATGTCAGGATCTGCTTGTCGATCTGAAACTTGACCTCGTCCTTGGACAGCCGGTTGGGCACATAGTTCACCTCATAGCGGAACAGCGGCGAGGGATCGGCGCCCAACGTCTCTTCTTCGGTTTTGCGATCGATGCGGAAGCGGGTAGAATGGCGCATGCTGTCGGCGTTGCCGAACACGTCAAAGCTGAGATAGCGGCGCGGCAACGAATAGCTGGCGGTGATCTGGGTGCGTCGTTCGGCGCCGTTTGCGGTGAGAAACGGGCTGCCTGCGCGGTTGCTTTCCAGCGCGATGCAGCCCGAAAGCAGCACGCATGCAACAATGCCAAAACCGGTGCGGAGGGGCAGAAACATCGCGGGCCTCATTCATTTCCGATGGGGGGTGACGTGTCAGCGTCGGGGTTGCCAACAGCCGCTGATTTTCTTTGCCCCAGTTCCGGGCCGATAAAGACATCGTCGTCCCCTGCCCTGCCGGACCCGGCATCGTCGCCATCGGGAAACCCGGCACCGCGGCTGCCAAACCAGAACCCGGCGATGCCAGCGGCCAAGGTGGCCAGGCCGTTGAACACCGACAGAGCCAGTTCGTTTTCACCGATGCGAAACAGATAGATCGAGATGCCAATGGCCGCGACCGTGTAGCAAAACACGACAAAATACGTGACGACGATGCGCACATAGCTTTTGGTGATCTTGTGATCGAGCTGCTTTGCCTGTCTCATCCGCGCCTCGCTGCCGACGCCTGCGTTTTGTTTTTATAGCGGCAGCATAGCACGAGACGGCGCCAAAAATGCACCAATTCGGCGAATTTGACTACATATGGTAGAAACTGTGGCTTTTGTGCTGAGGCGTATGGATCAGTCGAAGCGCGCGACGAGGGCGTCGCGCACCACCGGCGGCACAAATTTCGAGACGTCGCCGCCCAGCCGCGCGATCTCTTTGACCAGCTTGGAGGCGATGGCCTGATGTTCGGCTTCGGCCATCAGGAACACGGTTTCAACGGTGTCGTCGAGTTTGCGGTTCATGCCGACCATCTGAAATTCATACTCGAAATCCGCCACCGCGCGCAGGCCGCGCACGATGATCTGGGCACCGACATCGCGGGCACAGTCGATGAGCAGGTTTTCAAACGGATGCACCACAATCTCGGTCCCGGTTTGTGCGGACAGCTGGGCGCATTCGCCTTCGATCATGCGCACGCGGTCTTCGAGCGAAAACAGCGGCCCCTTGTCCCGGTTGATTGCCACGCCGATGACCAGACGGTCGACCATGGGCGAGGCACGGCGGATGATATCGATGTGGCCCAAAGTGATCGGGTCAAAGGTGCCGGGATAGAGGCCGATGCGCATGATGCGGCTCCGTGATCAGGTTCCACGACGTATCGAGCATTATCCGCATCTGATTGCAAGCGCCCGACTTTTAGCGGGGCGTCAGTGGCCCATGATCATGCCTTGCAGCGCGTCGTTTTCGTGGGCCAGTTCGCGCAGCCGCGCCTTGACCACGTCACCTAGAGAGATCAGGCCGACAAGCTTGCCCTCTTCGACCACCGGCATGTGGCGAAAGCGGCCATTGGTCATCAGCGTTAGCACGTCATCGGCGGTTTGCGCGCGGTTGCAGGTCACCAGATCGGCGGTCATCAGGGTTTCGACCCTGTCCTGCATCACGCCGGCACCGCGTTTGCCCAATTCGCGCACGATGTCGCGCTCTGACAATATGCCCGCGGCGCGTTCCCCGTCTGCGGACACAATCACGGTGCCGATGCGTTTGTCGGCCAGCACCTTGGCCGCCTGGGCCACGCTGGTGCCCGGGGTCACGGTGACCACGGCGTCGTCGGGTTTTGTTTTCAGGATGTGCAAGACCTGCATGGCAATCTCCGCTGAGTGGGTCCTTCGCCCTAGGGTTGATCTGTCGCGGCGCCCTGTCAAGTTTGCTTGCCCCTGAAGTGGCGCTGGGAAGCCGTATCGCGCGGCGCGATTTTGTCGCCCGGCCCCTTTTGCCCGAGATGTTGCGCGACTATACACAGCGCCAACGGATTTGCGGGAGGATGAGATGCAGGAACTGACACATTACATGGACGGCGCCCATGTGGCCGGAGGGTCGGGCCGGTTTGCCGATGTGATGAACCCCGCCACAGGCGAGGTGCAGGCGCAGGTGCCGCTGGCCTCGACCGAAGAGGTGGGCCGCGCCATCGAGATTGCCGCCGCCGCGCAGCCCGGTTGGGCCGCGGTGAACCCGCAGCGGCGCGCGCGGGTGCTGATGAAGTTCGTGGATCTTCTGAACCGCGATATGGACAAGCTGGCCGAGGCGCTGAGCCGCGAGCATGGCAAGACGCTGCCGGATGCCGCGGGCGACGTGCAGCGCGGGCTGGAGGTTGTGGAATACTGCATCGGGGCGCCGCAATTGCTGAAGGGTGAGTTCACCGACAGCGCCGGTCCCGGCATCGACATGTATTCGATGCGTCAACCGCTGGGTGTGACGGCGGGCATCACGCCATTCAACTTTCCAGCGATGATCCCGATGTGGATGTTTGCGCCCGCGATCGCCTGCGGAAATGCGTTTATCCTAAAACCGTCGGAACGCGATCCGTCGGTGCCGCTGATGCTGGCCGAACTGATGGAGGAAGCGGGCCTGCCTAAGGGCATCTTGCAGGTGGTAAATGGTGACAAGGAAGCGGTCGACGCGCTGCTGCATCACCCGGTGGTGCAGAGCATCGGTTTTGTCGGCTCGACCCCGATTGCCGAGTACATCTATGGCACCGGCTGTGCCAACGGCAAACGCGTGCAGTGCTTTGGTGGCGCCAAGAACCACATGATTGTCATGCCCGATGCGGACATGGATCAGGCCGCGGACGCGCTGGTCGGTGCCGGATACGGTGCCGCGGGCGAGCGGTGCATGGCCATCTCTGTCGCCGTTCCCGTGGGTGACGAGACCGCCGACCGGCTGATCGAAAAGCTGGTGCCGCGGATCGAAAAGCTGAAGGTCGGTCCCTACACCGCCGGGAATGACGTGGATTACGGCCCCGTGGTCACCGCCGCGGCCAAGGCCAATATCGAACGGCTGGTGCAGTCGGGCGTCGATCAGGGCGCCAAGCTGGTGGTCGACGGGCGCGGCTTTGCCCTACAGGGCTATGAGGACGGATTTTTCGTGGGCCCGCACCTTTTTGACAATGTCACCAAGGACATGGACATCTACAAGACCGAGATCTTTGGCCCTGTCCTGTCGACGGTGCGCGCGCAAAGTTACGAAGAGGCGCTGGGGCTGGCGATGGACCATGAATATGGCAACGGCACCGCGATCTTTACCCGTGACGGCGACGCGGCGCGGGATTTTGCCGCGCGCGTCAATGTGGGCATGATCGGGATCAACGTGCCGATCCCGGTGCCGCTGGCGTATCACACCTTTGGCGGCTGGAAAAAATCGGTCTTTGGCGACCTGAACCAGCACGGGCCGGACGCGTTCAAGTTCTACACGCGGACCAAGACCGTCACGTCGCGCTGGCCCTCGGGCATCAAGGAAGGTGGCGAGTTTTCCATCCCCGTGATGGAATAGCGTTGGCGCAAAAAAGAAGGGCGCTCAGAGAGCGCCCCACTTGCACGTCATAGATCAACCGCGTCGCCGCCGTCGAACCGCAGCCATCGCCGCAAATGCACTCAGGATTAGCGTTGCTCCCGCAGGCAACGGCACGGGCGGCGGGTTTTGGCCCGGCGGCGTGTCGTGATACGAGACTTTAATACCTTTAAGTTTGAAATCGTCATTCTTGCCGGACGCACCAAAGCCAAACATGGTTCCCGTCCAGTCATTCTGGAAGGTGTACGCGCCATAGCTGGAATTCCAGTACCATTGCGGGATGTCAGTGGACGAATAATAAGTCCCGGCATCCACGCCATCGACGACGGTAAAGGCGAAGTCGTCGTTAC
>JBCCLL010000028.1:0-49703 GCA_039026855.1 Pseudomonadota bacterium
CGTCGGGGTCGATCTCGCATAGGAACATGAAACCGCCCAGCACCATCAGCCGTTCGATGTGATGGCAATAGCCGGTGTCTAGGATGCGCTTGATTGTGTCGTCGATCGGCCCAATGCCGGTGGTGCTGTCGTAAAAGCTCGCGGGCATTTTGCGCGTGTGGTTCCAATGGTTGGTGGTGCGCATCTTGACGCCAAGCGCCTCCTAGACACCGGCTATTGCCATCACATCGAACGGCTGATGGTGCTGGGCGGTTTCATGTTCCTATGCGAGATCGACCCCGACGAGGTGTACCGGTGGTTCATGGAGATGTTCATCGACAGCTATGACTGGGTCATGGTGCCCAACGCGTACGCCATGAGCCAGCACGCCGATGGTGGCCAGATCACGACCAAGCCGTATTTCTCTGGCTCAAACTATGTCCGCAAGATGAGCCACTGGGGCAAAGGCGACTGGGCCGACACGTGGGACGGTCTTTATTGGCGGTTTATCATCAACCACGCGGACGAACTGGCCAGCAATCCGCGGTGGGCGATGATGTGCCGCACGGCGCAACGCATGAAAGACGAGACGCGCACGGCGCATCTGAGCAACTCCGAGGCGTTTTTGAAAACGCTTTAACCCGCCGCCCAAGGCCCGTGTTGCGGCCCGCTGCGGTCCAGCCGTTCAAAGCTGTGCGCGCCAAAGATATCGCGCATCGCCTGGATCAGATCTGTGGTCCCACGCGCCTGACTGGTCTCATCAAACCACGACACCGCCGACGACAGCGCCGGTACCGGGATGCCGGCCAGCACGGCGGCCGCCACAACGCGGCGTAACGCTGCGATATTGTCGCGCAGGATGGCGGCGAAGTGGTCCGACAGCACCAGACGACCCTGTGGCAGATCACTGCGAAAGGCGGTGGCAAAATCGTCCAACATGGCGGACCGGATGATGCAGCCCGCGCGCCAAATCTCGGCGATGCGCGCATAGTCAAGATCCCAGGCAAACTCGTCTGACGCCGCCTGGAGGATGCGGAACCCTTGCGCATAGGCCAGTACGCGACCGACGATCAAGGCGGCTTCTAGATCGGCTTCGTCAAACTGGGCGGGCCCCCTGCCCTGCGGTGCAAGCACCCCTTCGGCCTTGAGCCGCACCGGGCGTTCGGACGACAACACCCGCGCCCCAACCGCCGCTTCGATCACCGAGGCCGACTGACCCAGCCGGATCGCTTCGATAACGGTCCAGCGCCCGGTGCCTTTTTGCCCGGCCTGATCCACGATCACATCGACCATCGCAGCACCTGTTTCGGGATCAACCGCCTGCAAAGCATCGCCTGCGATCTCGATCAGATAGCTTTCCAGTGGCCCCGCATTCCAGCGCGCAAACAGCGGTGCGATCTGCGCTGCGCTGCGGCCCTCGCCGTCGCGCAACAGGCCGTAGGTTTCGGCGATCATCTGCATGTCGGCATATTCGATGCCGTTATGCACGGTCTTGACGAAATGCCCCGCCCCGTCGGGACCCAGATGGGCAACGCAGGGCACGTCGTGGTATTTGGCGGCGATGGCCTCGAACACCGGGCGCAATCCGTCCCACACTGTGGCCGAGCCGCCGACCATCATGGACGGACCGTGACGCGCGCCCTCTTCGCCACCGCTGACGCCGATGCCGAGATAGCCAAAGCCTGCCGCCTCGACCCGCCTCGTGCGCGCTTGGGTGTCGCGAAAGTCGCTATTGCCGCCGTCGATGATCGTGTCGCCGGGGGCGAGATGCGGCAGCAGCGCGTCAATTGATGCCTCAACCGCGTCACCCGCGGGCACCAGCATGATGATCGCCCGCGGTGCGGGCATCGCCGCAACCAGCGCTGCGACATCATCGGCCTTGGAAAAATGCGCCGACAGGGGACCTGACCGGTCGATCAGCGCATCCACTGCGCGCCCATCAAGGTTGTAGAGCGCGATATCATATCCATGCTCGGCGATGTTTTGTGCCAGCGCGGCCCCCATGGTGCCAACGCCGATCAGGCCCAGCGATACTTTTGTCATGCCCGTCCCCTTGCCAAGCTTTGCGCCATTCATGCGGTATTCGCGACGCGCTGGCTAGGGGCAAGGATCGTGATCAGTACACGTCGCGCTGATAGCGGCGGGCATCGCGCAGGGCGTCCACATAGGCAATTGCGGCCTCGCGATCCTTTTGCCCATGCTCCGCGACGATATCGACCAGCGCGGCATGCACGTCTTTGGCCATCCGGTTGGCATCGCCACACACGTAAAGATGCGCGCCCGCCTCAAGCCAGGCATAAAGCTCCGCGCCCGCTTCGCGCAGACGATCCTGCACGTAGATCTTTTCGGCCTGATCCCTGCTGAACGCCACATCAAGGCGGCTGAGCACGCCGGATTTCAGCCAGTTCTGCAGTTCCACTTGATAGAGGAAATCTTGGGTGAAATGCGGATTGCCGAAAAAGAGCCAGCTTTTGCCGTCCGCCTCTTGCGCCTCGCGTTCCTGCAAAAAGGCGCGGAACGGCGCGATACCGGTGCCGGGGCCGATCATGATCACGGGCGTGTCGGGGCTGTCCGGCAGGCGGAACAGGTCATTGTGTTCAACATAGACGCGCACGCTGTCGCCCTCGCCCGCAAGCCGGCCCAGATGGCCCGATGCACCGCCCAGATGGGCGTGGCCCTCGGCCTGCCATTCGACAACGCCGACGGTCAGGTGCACCTCATCCTCAACCTCCGACTGGCTGGACGCGATGGAATAAAGCCGCGGTTGCATCTTGCGCAGGCTATCGACCAGCGCCTGCGGGGCAATAGCGTGCGGGTGCGCGCGCAAGATGTCAAAGATTTGACGCGGCTCGATATAGGCGCGCAGTGCAGCCTTGTCCTCGGTCAGTTTGCGCAGCGCCTCATCGCCGGTGGCCGCGACGTATTTCTCAACGAAGGTGGGATAGGATTGGGTCAGTTCCAGATCCTCGATAAGCGCGGCGCGCAGCGGTTTGGTCTGGTCGCCAAGTGTGACCTCGGCGTCCCCGTCGATCCCCATAAGGGCCAGTACCGCGTCCACTTCATCCGCATCGTTTTGGAAATAGACGCCCAGAGCGTCGCCCGGCTGGTAGGTCAGGCCCGACCCGTCGAGCGAAAGCTCGATATGCCGCACATCGCGCGTGCTGTCGCGCCCGGTGATCTTTTGCACGGCCAGGAGTTCGGCAGCAAACGGCGATTTCTTGTTAAATTTCGCCGCTTGTGGCACGGCGACGCCGGGCATCTGCACCACGTTGCTGGGCGCCGATCCCCTGCTCATTTCAGGCTCGAACACGTCTAACGCACCGCCGATCCAGCCCTGCGCGTAATCGTCATAATCGACATCCAGCAGCGCCCGTTCGACCACCACACTCGCGCCCAGCGCCACCAGCCGGTTTTCGAAATCCACTGCCGTTTGGCAAAATTGCTCATAAGAGCTGTCGCCGATACCCAGCACGGCAATCTGCGCACCATCGAGGTTGGGCGCTTTTTTCGAGGCGAGGAAATCGAACAGTTTTTGCGCAGGCTCCGGCGGCTCGCCCTCGCCGTAGGTTGAGGTGACGATGGTCAGGTATTTTTCGTCTTTCAGCTTGGACGGTTTGTAGCTGGCCATGTCGATAACCTGCACATCCAGCCCACGCGCGCGCCCCTGATCGCCCAGCTCTTGCGCCAAGTGTTTGGCGTTGCCGGTTTGCGAGCCGTAGAGCACCGTGAGCGGCGCACCTGCCACCGCGGGCGCCACTGCTGGGGCCGAGGACGCGCTGCCCAGCGCGGACGAGGCCAGATAGCCGCTGATCCACGCCTGTTGCAGCGGCGACAGCGAGCCCATGAGCGTTTCAAACTGCTGCGCCTGATCGGCCGACAGCGGATTAATTCCTTGGGGCAGTTGACCCAGCATCAGATACCGTCCTGTTCTACATGCAGCCCGCATTCGCGGACCTGACCAAAGAAACGGGTGTCTTCTTCGGACATCCCGTCCTGGAGTTTCGTTGTGGTGTGGGTGTCGCCGACGCTGACGTAGCCTGCGTCCCAAAGCGGGTGGTACGGCAGGTCATGCGCCCTGAGATAGCGGTGCACATCGCGGTTGGTCCAATCGACGATGGGGTGAAATTTCACCCGCCCGTGCTGAAACTCGAGGATCTTGCGCGCCGCCCGGCCGTCCGATTGCACCCGACGCAGCCCGCTATACCACGTGCCCGCGTTCACATCGTTCATGGCGCGCTGCATCGGCTCGACCTTATTGATGGCGTTGTATTTCTTGATCCCTTCGCTGCCCTGTTGCCAGAGCTGACCAAAGCGCGCCTCTTGCCAGGCGGGCGTCATATCAGCGCGAAAGACGTGTAGGTTCAGGTCCAACCGTTCGGTCATCTCGTCGACAAAGCGGTAGGTTTCGGGAAACAGATATCCGGTGTCGAACAGCAAAACTGGGATGTCCGGGAGGGCCTGCGTCATGAGGTGCAGCATCACCGCCGATTGGATGCCGAAGCTCGACGAGACCACGTGATCGCGCGGCAGGTTTTTCAGCGCCCAGGCGACGCGAACCGATGCAGTCTGGTCTTCGAGCCATGCGTTGGCGGTGTTGAACACTTTGGGACCGTTTGCGACAACTTCTGACGCTATCTCAGTGTCTTGATCAACTTGGCTCATGCGTCACCTCAAGCGTGAAAATCGGTCTTGGAGACTTTGACTTCGGCCACGACGCCGGCGCGGATCATAAAATCCCCAAACCCTTCGCCGTCGTCACGCTCAGCCACCCAGCGGCCGATTAGACTGTCGAGCTCTTGGGTGATGCGCTCGTGCGTGACGTTTTCGAGATGCAGCTTGGGCACCCGGGTGCCCACCCGGTTGCCGCCAAGGTAAAGATTGTATTTGCCCGGCCCCTTCCCGACCAGACCGACCTCGGCCAGCATCGCACGCCCGCACCCATTGGGGCAGCCCACAACGCGCAGGATGATGTGGTCGTCAGGCACGTCATGCTGGACCAGCAACGCCTCAACCGAGGACACCAGATCTGGCAGGAACCGCTCCGCTTCGGCCATAGCCAGCGGGCAGGTTGGCATCGCCACGCAGGCCATCGAGTTCTTGAGCTGCGGTGTCATCAGGTCGTCGATCAGGCCGTGGTCGCGCGCGATCTGTTCAATTTCGGCACGTTGATCGGCGGGCACACCCGCGATCACCAGGTTCTGGTTCGCGGTCATGCGGAAATCGCCCTGATGGATCTCGGCAATCTTGCGCAGACCGGTCTTGATTGGCCGGTTCGGCAGGTCTTTGATCCGCCCGTTGAGGATAAAGAGCGTCAGGTGGTGCTTGCCATCAACGCCTTTGACCCAGCCAAAGCGGTCGCCGCGGGCGGTGAATTCGTATGGCCGCGACGGCGCAAAGGTAACGCCAGCGCGGCGCTCGACCTCGGCCTTGAACGTGTCGGCACCGACGCGGTCGAGCGTATATTTTGTCTTGGCATTTTTTCGATTGACCCGGTTGCCCCAGTCGCGCTGCACGCTGACCACGTGCTCGGCGATGGCCAAAGTATGCTCGAGCGGGATAAACCCGAAATCCGTCGCTGTCCGCGGATAGGTGCCGGTGTCACCATGCGTCATGGCCAAGCCACCGCCCACCAAGACGTTCCATCCAACGAGCTCGCCATCTTTGGCAATGGCGATAAAGTTCAGGTCATTGGCATGCACATCTACCTCATTGTTGGGCGGGATGCTCACCGTCGTCTTGAACTTGCGCGGCAGGTAGGTCTCGCCCAGGATCGGCTCTTCAGTCGTTTTGACCTTTTCGCCGTCCAGCCAGATCTCGGCATAGGCCTTGGTCTTGGGCAAGAGATGTTCGGAGATGCGTTTGGACCAGTCATAGGTCTCAGCATGCAGTTCGGATTCAACAGGGTTGGTGGTGCACAGCACGTTGCGGTTCACATCACCCGCTGTGGCGATGGAATCGATGCCCGCAGAGTTGATGACCTTGTGCATGTCCTTGATGTGCGGCTTGAGTACGCCGTGGAACTGGAACGTCTGCCGTGTGGTCAGGCGGACCGAGCCGTACATCGTGTTCTCTTCGGCAAACTTTTCGATCACCACCCACTGTTCGGGCGAGATGATGCCGCCGGGCATGCGCGCCCGCAGCATGACATTGTGCAGTGGCTCCAGCTTTTGCGCCGTGCGCTCGGCCCGGATGTCGCGGTCATCCTGCTGATACATGCCGTGAAATCGGATCAGCTGGAAATTGTCAGCCGAAAAACCGCCGGTGATCCGGTCCTGCAAATCCTCGGTGATCGTGCCGCGTAGAAAATCGCTTTGACGTTTGAGCCGCTCGTTATCGGCAAGCTTGCCTTCCACGATCAGCGGGCCTTGGGCGGTGTCATCTAGCATGGGAATACCTTTGGCTTGAGGACGCAAGGGAGCTGTCCGGCAACCGCAAGGTCGCCGGTCAGGGTGTTTGAATTGTCAGTGACGTCAGATCAGGACGGATCAGCCGTGGTGCGCAGGTAGGGCAGCACTTTTTCAAAGCTGCCGAATTTGGCGGTGGCATCCTCATCCGACACGGTTGCCGGGATGATCACGTCGCCACCGGGGGTCCAATTGGCGGGCGTTGCGACGCCCTTGCCGATGGACGTCTGCAACCCGTCAAGCGCGCGCAGGATTTCGGCAAAGTTGCGGCCCACAGTCATCGGGTAGGTCATCGACAGTTTCAACTGCTTGTCCGGGCCGATGATAAAGACCGAGCGCACTGTGGCGCTGTCGGCGGGGGTGCGGCCATCGGGCAGGTACGCCTCGGCGGGCAGCATGTCGAAGGCTTTGGACACTTCCAAACCATCATCGGCGATGATCGGGAAGCCGGCCTTTGAGCCACCATAGCTTTCGATGTCGCCTTTCCACTTTTTGTGGTCTTCGACGCCGTCCACGGACACGCCGATGACCTTGGTGCCGCGTTTTTCCCACTCATCCGCCAGCTGCGCGACGGCCGAGAACTCGGTGGTGCACACGGGGGTAAAGTCCTTGGGGTGCGAGAATAGGATGGCCCAGCTGTCACCGACAAACTCATGCAGGCTGATTGTGCCGTGGTCGGTGGTGACCGTCAGGTCGGGGATCGTGTCATTGATACGCAGGGACATGGGGGTTTCCTTGAAATTCGTCGCGTTGCAGCGAAACTAACGCGTCCGCCGCGATCATTCAATTTGGCTGCGCCATTTAGGAACGCTTTCGCGCCGTTGCGTCCGAAATCAAACGGTTGTGCCGAAAATACGCGTGGCGGCGGAGCATCTGTTCGCCGGTTTGCGCCGTTTTAGCCCTGCATGCTCAGCAACACTTCGATGTCGCGCTGACCCAAATGCGCCGTTAATTCGCGCTCGGCACCGTTCAGCGTGTCGCCATTTTTAATTTGTTCGTGCAGCAGCCGCGCGATGTGGCTGGTCGGTTGATAGTAAAGATCGGGATGCAGGCGGCTGAGCTCCTGAACCATCCGGTCCAGCAGCCTTTTGACTTTTTCACCGCTCAGGTCTTCTTTTTTATCTTCCAGCATTATGTGGCTCCCTTGCACAATAGAATGTAGTCTGGCCCGGCGGGTATAAAAGGGAACACGCGATGGCATGGTTGGCAGGGCTATTGGGTCCGTCCGGAGAAGTGGTCGACGAGGTTGGCACGCGCGCGGATGCGGCGATGGACACGCAGCTGCGCGTGCTGGACAAGGACCCCTACCTTGCCGTCGCCGACAGCGCGCTGCGGTTGATCTCGGTGTTTGACGATCTGAAATACGATCGCTCTGACGCGGATATGTTGTCGGGCCCCATGCGCCAAAGGGTTGTTCAAGCGCTCAAACCGCTAGGCTTTGTCCAGCGCACCGGTTCGATGATTGAAAATCGCGAGGCGGGCGTGCGCATGCATCTGCCAAAGTCGCACGCGTTGGGCGCCTCGCCATTTGACGTGACGCGCTACACCGCGCGGCAACCACAGGACTATTTCATCCTGACACCGACGCAGGCGGCGGCGCGGATCATCGATCAGTATGACACCGATACCGCGGTTGAGCGGATCAAAGCGCTGATCGCGCGCCAGCCGATCAACCTAATGCGCCTGGTTGATCATCTGGAACGCAAAGACAGCCACGCCGCGTTTGGGCGCGCTGTGGGACATCTGAAATACGTTCAGCGCGAAGCGGTCGAATCCGATCCATTGCGCACGCGCCGCGCGTTGCGCTAAAGGCCAAAGATCACGTCAGAAAACCCCGCACCTGAGCGCTTTTGTCCGAGGCGTCAGGCTGGAACTTGGGCAGTAAAACAGCATATGTCGTGGCAACTTTAACCGCAGGCGGGTCCGGTATCCGGGCAGCCTTTGACACGCAAGGACCGCGCAAACTATTTCAGCAAGCGGAGTGTATACCCGCTTTGACAGTATCGTAGACTCGAGTGTAAGTTTTAGTTTACATATACAATGTCAACCGCAAGGATAGGGCGACAAACAGGATTAACACCAATGAAAAATCGTGCGCAGGAAATCACCCCCATTCCAACCGAATGGATCGGCCCCATCGCCATCACTGGTAACGTGATGAACGAAGAGCAGGCGGTGCCGATGGCGACCTACGAGACACCGCTATGGCCGTCCACAGGCCGTGGCGCGCGGGTGTCGCGGCAAGCCGGCGGTGTGCGATGCACACTGATTGATGAGCGCATGACGCGGTCGGTGGCGGTGCGTGCCGCGAATGGCGAAGAGGCGTATAAGGCGTGGCAGTCGATCTCAGCGCGCAAGGATGAAATCCAAGAGGTCATCGCGACCACCTCGCGCTTTGCCAAGCTTGTCGACATGAACCGCCAGATCGTTGGGAACCTGCTGTTCATCCGTTTTGAATGCGCCACGGGCGACGCGTCGGGCCACAACATGGTCACCGGTGCTGCTGATGCGCTGTTGGGTTGGATCCTGAGCGAGTACCCACAGCTCCAATACGCCACAATTTCCGGCAACATGTGCACTGATAAAAAGGTGAGCGCGGTCAACGGTCTTTTAGGGCGTGGCAAGTATGTCGTCGCCGAGATGGAGATCAGCCGCGCGCTTTGCACCAAACAATTGCGCACCACGCCGGAAAAGATGGCGCAGCTCAATGTAGAAAAGAACCTGATCGGCGGGATCGTTGCCGGCAGCTTGCGCAGCGCCAATGCGCACTTTGCCAACATGTTGCTGGCGTTCTACCTCGCCACCGGGCAGGACGCCGCCAATATCATCGAAGGCAGCCAGGGCATGGTCCACGCCGAAGCGCGCCCCGATAGCCTCTACTTCTCGTGCACGTTGCCCAACCTGATTGTCGGCTCTGTCGGCTCGGGCAAGGGCAATGAGGTGGTTGAGCAAAACCTGGCGCGCCTTGGGTGCAAGGCGGACCGTGAACCGGGTGAAAACGCCCGCCGCCTTGCTGTGCTGTGCGCCGCGACGGTGCTCTGCGGTGAGCTGTCGCTGATGGCTGCGCAAACCAATCCGGGTGAGCTGATGCGCACCCACTTCAAGATGGAGCGTGGCTGACACGCGCCCAAAAGGGAGACGATCATGATACCCGTTGGCATCGACAAGATCAGCTTTTACGTACCCCAGCACTACGTGGCTCTCGACACATTGGCCGAGGCGCAAGGCATCGACCCCGAGAAGTTTTCCCGCGGCATCGGCCAGAATAAGATCGCGATCCCCAGCCATGACGAGGACATCGTCACACTGGCCGCCGAGGCGGCATCGCACATCGTGTCCGAAGCCGATATGGACGCCATCGACACGGTTCTGTTTGCGACGGAAACCGGGATCGACCAATCCAAGGCAGCGGGTGTCTACGTGCACGAGCTGCTGAAATTGCCCAACCGCTGCCGCGTGGTCGAGCTGAAGCACGCGTGCTATTCCGGTACTGCGGCGCTGCAATTGGCCTTGGGTCACGTTACCCGCAAACCCAATCGCAAGGTGCTGGTCATCGCCTCTGATATCTCGCGCTACGACCTCAACAGCCCGGCCGAAGCCACGCAGGGCTGCGGCGCTGTGGCGTTCCTCGTGTCCGCCGAACCAAAGCTGCTCGAAGTCGAGGCCGCTTCGGGCTGTCATTCCGAAGACATTATGGATTTCTGGCGCCCGAACTACCGCAAGACACCGCTGGTCGACGGCAAATTCTCGACCATCAAATACCTCAGCGCACTCGCAGGCGCTTGGGACGACTATCAACTGAACGAGGGTCGCGCGTTTAACGAACTGGCGCAGTTTTGCTACCACCTGCCATTTACGCAGATGGGGACCAAAGCCCACCGCCGTCTGTGTTCCATCAACAAGGCACAGAACGATCCCGGTGCAACCGAGCCTGGCATGATCTACAACCGCGAGGTCGGCAACTGCTATGCTGCATCGCTTTACCTGTCGCTCACCTCGACGTTGGAAAACGCGCCTGACGACCTCACGGGACGCTCTATCGGGCTGTTTTCCTACGGCTCGGGCGCTGTCGCCGAATATTTTGCTGCCAAAGTTCTGCCCCGCTACCGCGAACGCCTGATGCCCGCGCTGCACTCGGGCCTGCTGGAAGACCGCGTCAGCCTCGGCTATGACGACTACCGCGCGATGTGGCACGTGCCCGATCCCCAAGACGGGCTGGCCCACATCATGCCAAACGCAGCACGGGGCCGGTACCGCCTGGCAATGATTGATGAGCACAAGCGCCATTACGAAGCCGCCTGACGCCACCGGGGCACGCGCGCCGGGCAAACTGATCCTGTCGGGCGAACACTCCGTTGTATACGGTGCGCCCGCGCTTGTCGTCGCCATCGAGCGGCACATTGAGGTGTGGTTTACCCCGCTGCACAAGACCGGGGGGCTGGCAACGGCGTTTGAGACGCTGGCGCCGCGCTCATTTTATCCGTTTGACGTGCTCAAGGGGTTCAAGGACAGCCTTGACCGCCGTTTTGACGAGTTTATGCGCGGTGACCTGCCGGTGCAAAAGATCCTGAGCCGCCCGGACGATCTGGCGATCTACACGCTGACCACGCTGTTGCCGATGCTGCCCGCGCCGGGCACCTCCGGACGCCTGCCGACCCCCGGGCAACTTTCCAGCCGCAGTGACATGCCGCTTGGCGCGGGCATGGGATCGTCAGCGGCGGTAGTGGCCGCGACGGTGGTGCTTTACGAACACTTGCTCGGCCTGCCGCAATCAGCCCAAGACAGGTTTGCCAAGGTACGCTTTTGCGAGCGGCTGCAACACGGCAAGGGCAGCGCCATTGATGCCTCTGCGGTGGTCTTTGGCGGCATGAACCGCGTGCAGGGAGACGACATACGCCAGATTAACCTGCCAGCCGATCATTCGCTGGCCCGATCAGACGGCTGGTATTGGGTACTGCACGGCACGCCGAAATCCAAGACCGGTGAATGCGTGGCCCGCGTGCGCGCGGGTCACGGGCGAAACGCGATGCTGTGGCAAGAATTCGAAGACGTCACCGCGCGGTTCGAAGAGGTCCTCGCCAAAGACAGCGACCCGCGCGACGCGATTGTCGAAAATCAGCGCCTGTTGGAACATATCGGCGTGGTGCCAACACCCTCGGCCCGGTTTGCAGCCGCGGTAAGGGACAGCGGCGGCGCGGCCAAGATCTCGGGCGCCGGCGCAGTGACCGGCGAGATGGGCGGCGCGATGCTGGTCTATCATCCCGACCCAGACGCCATGGCCGCAGTGATGGCCAAATACCCCGACCGCACCTGGGACAAATTGCACGTGGCCCGGGACGGCGCGCACCTATCGCCTGCCGAAGCGCAGATGGCGGCCGCCCAGTAATGAGCACGGCCCGCACCGCGTCGGCGCCCGGTTCGATCATGATCACCGGCGAACATGCGGTGGTTTTTGGACACCCCGCCATCGTTGCCGCCATCGCGCAACGCGTCACGGTGCACGTGCGCGAGGTCGCAAGCGGCAGCCTTACAATCACCTCCGAAATTGCGGCGCCGGAGAGCATTCCGATGGATGCGCTGGTTGCACAAGGCCCATACCGCTTTGTCATCGCTGCGGTGGCGCGGTGCGGCAAAGACTTCGGCGGGCTAGACATTGATATCCGATCCGAGATTGACCCGACGCTGGGTCTCGGCTCGTCTGCGGCGGTGACCATCGCCACATTGGCCGCGTTGCGCGGTGAGGCGCCGGATGCGGTACATGCCGACGGTCTCGCCATCATCCGCGCGCTGCAGGGCCGCGGCAGTGGCGCCGATCTGGCCGCGAGTTTGCGCGGCGGCTGTCTTGCCTACCATCTGGGCGCGCCCGCGCGGATGTCCCCGCTGCCCGCGCCGCCCGCCCTGAGCCTGTTTAACGTTGGCTACAAAACACCGACGGCCGACGTGCTTGCCCGCGTGGCAGAGGCACAGGCGCAAGATCCGGCGCGATATGATATGCTCTACGCACAAATGCGCGACAGCGCCGCGGAAATGATTGCGCGGATCAGATCGGAGGGATGGCAGGCGACACGCCATGAGATCGCCCGCTACCAGAGCTTGATGGCCGCGCTTGGCGTGTCCGACGCCAACCTTGATGCGGCCATCGCATCTACGCGCGCAACGGACGGGGTGATCGGGGCCAAGATATCGGGCTCGGGTCTGGGCGACTGTGTGCTCGCCATCGGCGCGGTGCCGGTGGATTTTGCGCCCGTGACACTTGATACCAGAGGGGTGGTGTTTCATGACGACGCCCGCTGAAATCTTTGCCCGCACGGTCCACAACCGTTTGTCCCCGCCCCGTGCGGCCACCGCCTACGCGCCATCCAACATCGCGTTATCCAAGTACTGGGGCAAGCGCGATGCGGCTTTGAACCTGCCGCTCAACAGCTCGCTCTCGATCTCTTTGGGCGACTGGGGCACGACAACGGAAATTGCTCCAGCCGACCGTGACACATTGATTTTCAATGAAAAAGTACTGCAGGTCGATAGCCCAGCCGCCGCAAAAATCTGGCGTTTCGTCGATCACTTTGCAGGCTCTGATCGCGCACCGTTGGCAATCAAGACGTCAAATACCATCCCGACGGCTGCCGGTCTGGCCTCTTCGGCCAGCGGGTTTGCCGCGCTGGCGCTGGCGCTGGATGGCGCATTTGGCACAGAGTTGGACCGCAACACACTGAGCATGCTCGCCCGGATGGGCAGCGGCAGCGCGACGCGGTCGTTCTGGCACGGCTTTGCCGCCTGGGATAAAGGCAGCGCAGCCGATGGAACCGACAGCCACGGGCGGCAGGTTTCGGCAAAGAGCACCGCGCTGCGCATCGCCATCGTACCGGTTGATACCGGGCCAAAGGCCCACAGTTCGCGCGATGGGATGAACCACACAGTCGCCACCAGCCCGCTATTTAGCGCGTGGCCCGACCGGGCCGACGCGGATTGCATAGCAATTGAGGCTGCCGTGACGGACTGGGATTTTGCCAGCCTCGGCGCAATTGCCGAGGCCAACGCACTCGCCATGCATGCGACGATGATGGCCGCGCGGCCGGCGCTGACCTACCTCAAACCCGGCTCCTGGCAGGTGCTTGAGGCGCTGTGGCAGGCGCGCGCGGACGGCCTTGCGGCCTATGCCACGATGGATGCAGGCGCGAATGTGAAGCTGATCTTTGAGACAGCGCACGAACAGGACGTCGCAGCAGCATTTCCGCAGGCGCAAATCATCAACCCGTTTGGCGCGTCAAAACAGGTGGGAGATGCTCCGAACGTGTGACTGTGGGTAAGTCATTTCTAATATATTAATCAGTAAATTAGTAAAATTTTCTCAAGCATCGCATGAATTATAAAAAGGGCCGCCGGCATACCGCCAGCGACCCCTCTTTTTCCTGTGATCAGGCGCTTAGTGCAGCAAATCAAACCGGTCTGCGTTCATCACTTTGACCCACGCAGCCACAAAATCACGGGCGAACTTTTCGCCGTTGTCGTCCTGCGCATAGACCTCGGCATAGGCCCGCAGGATCGAGTTCGAGCCAAAAACCAGATCGGCGCTGGTCGCGGTGAACTTGACCTCGCCCGTCGCACGGTCACGGATTTCATAAGTGCCATCGGTCAGCGGGTGCCAGCTGTAGGACATGTCGGTCAGGTTGACGAAGAAGTCATTGGTCAACTGACCCACACGATGCGTGAACACGCCGTGTGCGCTGCCGTCATGATTGGTCCCCAGAACGCGCATCCCGCCCAGCAGCACCGTCATCTCGGCCGCTGTCAGACCGAGCAATTGCGCTTTGTCGAGCAGCATTTCTTCGGCCGTGACAGTGTAGTCGTCCTTTTGCCAGTTGCGGAAGCCGTCGGCGAAGGGCTCGAGAACGGCAAAGCTGTCGGCGTCGGTGTGATCATCACTGGCATCGCCACGCCCGGGCGTAAACGGCACCTCGATGTTGTGGCCAGCCGCTTGAATTGACTGTTCCAAACCAACCGAACCGGCAAGCACGATCACATCGGCGACGGATGCACCGGTTGCTTCGGCAATGGGTTCGAGGACGCCCAGCACCTTGGCCAGGCGCGCGGGCTCATTTCCGACCCAGTCTTTTTGTGGCGCGAGCCGGATGCGGGCCCCATTGGCGCCGCCGCGTTTGTCAGACCCGCGGAAGGTCCGCGCGCTGTCCCACGCCGTGGCAATCAGTTCATGCGCAGGTAAGCCTGCCTCAGCGATCTTTGCCTTGACCACAGCCGGATCGTAATCGGTGCGGCCTGCAGGGATCGGGTCCTGCCAAATCAGGTCTTCGGCGGGCACATCCGGGCCGTAGTAGTTGGCGCGCGGGCCCATGTCGCGGTGCGTCAGCTTAAACCACGCGCGGGCGAATGTGTCGGCGAAATACTCCGGGTCAGCGCGGAAACGCTGGCAGATCTCGTTGTAAATCGGGTCGACCTTCATCGCCATGTCGGCATCGGTCATCAACGGAATGGCACGGCCTGACGGGTCGGACGCATCCAGCGGCTTTTCAGCGTCGGGCATGTCGACGGCGGTCCACTGATGGGCGCCACCGGGGCCCTGGATCAGTTCCCAATCGTAGTCGAACAGATAGTCGAAATAGCCCATGTCCCACTGCGTCGGGTTCTTGGTCCAGGCACCTTCGATACCCGAGGTGAAGTTGTCGGATGCCCGCTCGGATTGCCCGGGGTTGGCCCAGCCAAAACCTTGCGTGTGCACCGGACAGCCCTCAGGCTCTGCCCCGATATTGGCCGCGTGACCGCCACCGCCGTGCGCTTTGCCGACAGTGTGGCCGCCACAGGTCAACGCCGCGGTTTCTTCGTCGTTCATGGCCATACGCAGGAACGTCTCACGCACGTGCAGCGCGGTGCGGGCGGGATTGGGCTGCCCGTTCACGCCTTCGGGATTCACATAGATGAGACCCATGTGCACCGCCGCCAGCGGGTTGTGCATGGTCGAGGTGTCGTCGAGATCTTCGTACCGGTTTTCGGACGGCGCGAGCCACTCGTTTTCGGCACCCCAGTATACGTCTTTTTCCGGTCCCCAGATGTCAGCGCGGCCAAAGCCAAAGCCAAAGGTTTTCAGCCCCATGCTCTCATAGGCCATGTTGCCTGCAAGGATGATCAGGTCGGCCCAACTGAGCGCGTTGCCGTATTTCTTTTTCACCGGCCAGAGCAGGCGGCGCGCCTTGTCCAGGCTGGCGTTGTCTGGCCAAGAGTTCAGCGGTGCAAAACGAATGTTGCCCGATCCGGCACCGCCGCGGCCGTCCTGTAAACGGTAGGACCCAGCCGAGTGCCAGGCCAGTCGGATCATCAGGCCACCATAATGACCCCAGTCGGCAGGCCACCAAGGCTGCCCGTCGGTCATCAGTGCTTTGACGTCTTCTTTGACCCCATCAAAGTCGAGCGCTTTGACAGCGGCCCGGTGGTCATAACCTGCGTCCATCGGATCAACGCGCGCGCCGTGTTGGTGCAGAATGTCAAGGTTGAGACCCTTGGGCCACCACTTGGTGACCGAGTCGTTCAGACCCGTGTTGCCGCCGTGGTTTACGGGGCACCCACCGGCGCCGCGAAAAATATTGCCGTCCATGAAATCCTCCGGTTGCAGAAAAGCGAGTTTTCGGCTGCTGCCTTTCATCGTTTTAGTCCGTCGCACAGATAAATCCCATTTGAAAATACAAATCGGATTGATAAGATTTACTAATGATTGGTCTGACCCTCAAACACATCCGCTATTTTGAGGCGCTTGCCCGGCACGAACACTTTGGGCGCGCAGCAGAACATTGCGCCATCTCGCAACCGGCGCTGTCGCTACAGATCAAAGAACTTGAGGCCATGATGGGCGCGCCACTGGTGGAACGCAGCACACGGCACTTGCGACTTACGCCGCTGGGCACGGCCTTTTTGACCCGCGCGCGGCGCGTGCTCAGCGAAGTCGATGAGATGGGTGCGCTGGTGCGCGCGGCCGAGGGTCCACTGACCGGACCCTTTCGGCTGGGCATTATCCCAACGATGGCCCCCTATATGCTACCGCAGATCATGGCGACGCTGGGTCCGCTGTTTCCTGGTCTCGACCTGCGACCGCGCGAGAGCGTGACCGAAACGCTGCTGAGCAAGCTGCAGCAAGCCGAATTGGACGTAGCCATCGTCGCCCTGCCCGTGTCCGAGCCAGCGCTGCGCGAGTTCAAGCTCTTTGACGAGGATTTTGTGCTGATCCGCGCCCGTGCTGATGCGGATCTGCCGGTGCCCGATTTGGCACGGATGAAGGAGATGCGCCTGCTTCTTTTGGAAGAGGGCCACTGTTTTCGCGACCAGGCGCTGTCATTTTGCGATCTATCTGCGGCGCAACCCAGTTACATGATGGAGGGCAGTTCCCTGTCGACACTGGTGCAAATGGTCGGTGCCGGCATGGGCGTGACCTTGGTGCCGGAAATGGCGGTGACACAGGAAACACAGACTGCCGATGTCAGTGTCTCACGCCTGGCCGCACCGGCGCCGAAACGCACTGTTGGCATGGTCTGGCGCGACAGCAATCCGTTGTCTGCAAAGTTCATGGAGGTCGGGTCAGTTCTGCGTCAGATGCACGACGGGCACGTTTTCCGTGTCGGAAAACGTCCGGAAATCGACACGATTTCCGCGCCCTAGCGGTTCTCGTTCAGCGCAGCTTGGCGGATGGCGCTCAGGCTGGCACGCGGGGTCAGCGCTTCGGGCGAAATGTCGAGGTCGAGCACCGCGCCGTTCTCGGATGCGAGCGCACGCTGGAACGCATCTGCAAAATCTGCGGTGCGCGCCACATGTTCGCTTTGAAATCCGTACGCTTGTGCTAGCGCGACAAAATCTGGATTGCCTGTCATCGCGGTCCCGCTGACCCGGGTTGGATAGTGCTTTTCCTGATGCGCGCGGATGGTGCCGTAAATGCCATTGTTGAGGATCAGGATCACCGGACAAGCTCCGGCCTGTCGCGCGGTGGCAAGCTCTGCCACGCTCATCTGAAAATCACCGTCACCGGCAAAGCATAGGACTGTGCGATCCGGCGCCGCGATTTTCGCCGCAATGGCCGCAGGAACACCGTATCCCATCGCCCCCGACTGCGGCCCCAACAGCCGCGCCCGCGCGCCAAAGCGAAAGAACTTGTTGGGCCAGGTCGCGAAATTGCCAGCGCCATTGGTCACAATCACGTCTGCAGGAAGCACTTTTTGCAGGTGCACCATAACCTGGCCCATATCCACCGGGCTGGGTTGCGCAGGCAGATCAAACCCAGCCTCCCAAGACGTGCGCGCGCGGGCCCGCCACTCTGCCCAGGGCCCAGACACCGATTGCAGCGCGGCGGCAAACGCGTTCACCCCGGATACGATGCCGATCTCGGGTTGGTAAATCTTGCCCAACTCCGCCGCGCTCGCGTGCACGTGGATCAACCGCTGGCGCGGCACCGGCACATCGAGCAACGTCCAACCGGCTGTAGAGTTTTCACCAAACCGGTTGCCGACGGCGAGGATCGTGTCAGCGTCTTGGATCAGGTCGCGCACATTCGGAAGCATGCCGACACCCGCCTCACCGCAAAAGCAGGGCGAGAAATTGTCGAACTGGTCCTGATAGCGGAAAACGGCTGCAACAGGGATGTCCGAGCGTTCGGCAAAATCTTGCAGCGCATGACGCCCCGTCGCATTCCATCCGCACCCGCCAACCAGGATCAACGGCCGCTCCGCTTGCGACAGGATCGCATGCACGTGCCCCATCGCTTGGGCGCTTGGCACAGGTTCAGGATAGGCCGCAAGACCGCGCAGGGCAGCGACATCCGTGGGCGCGCTGAGCATATCTTCGGGCAGCGCCACGACCACTGGCCCGGGCCGCCCGGTCATCGCGGTCTTCCACGCCCGTGCCAGGATCTCGGGCAACCGCGCAGCGTGATCTACCTCAATGGCCCATTTCGCCACAGTTGAAAATACGGCGCGATAATCAATCTCCTGAAACGCCTCGCGACCGCGCATCTGTGTGCCCACCTGGCCCACCAGAACGATCATAGGCACGCTGTCCTGCATGGCGGTGTGAATGCCGATAGAGGCATTTGTCACCCCCGGCCCGCGCGTCACCATGCAAATACCGGGCTGCCCCGTCAGCTTGCCCCAAGCCGCAGCCATGAAGGCGGCGCCGCCCTCATGTCGACAATTGATGAAATCGAAACGCCCCGCAGTGTCGTGCATTGCATCGAGCACAGCCAGATAACTCTCACCGGGGACCCCAAACGCCTTTTGCGCGCCCAGCGCCGTCAGACATTCAACAAGAAGATGGCCAGCGTGGCGTGTCATAAACGGTCGCTCCAAGTGCGTTTGCCTAGTCCTACGGGGTCATTGCCGAGATGACCACACGGCTCAGGGCGCAATGCGGGCCTCAATGAACGCGATCACCTCGGTCAGCTTTTGTTTGGTTTTGCTGTCATCGGCATCGATCAGGTCGGCCGTCAGCACCGAGTGCGGGTTTTTTCCACGCCGGGCCGGGTTCTGATGCGCATCCGCGACAGTATGAGCCTTGAGCCGCGCGGCCCCTATCACATCACGGATCGCGTCAAATCGTGCGGCACGACAGTAGGCGTCTCCCTTGAAACGAAGCGCCATGACATCGACATAGCGCGCCGCTAACGCGCGTTTGTCATCGTCGCTCAGTTGCACAACGCCGTGCATGGGCCGCAGCGGCAGCGAGATCGGCAGCCCGGGCTGCGACGCAACCGTAGCGCTCACCCATGAGTCCAGCGCCAGGGTCAGGGCAAAATTGCCGGTCATGCACATGCCGATAACAGCAACGCCGGGTCCGCCCGTTTCGTCATGCAGCCGACGCGCCAGAGCGCGCAACCACTGCGTGATCGGACCAGGATCGTCGCGGGAGAAAAGATGGATCTCGCGGCTGATACACGCACGGGGAAACAGGCGCTTGATATCTGGTTGGGTTGGCTCGGCGTCATTGCCAAAGAGGTCTGGCGCAAAAACGGTGAACCGCGCGGCAAGCCAGTTTGCCAGACGCCAGAATTCCGGCGTCATGCCGGGCAGTTCGTGCATCAGTAGTACGCCCGGCCCTCGTCCCGCGCGAAATGCGCTGTGGCAAATATCGCCCTCTTGGAACGTCTGCCACTGCGTGAAGGGCTGCGTGTTGGCTGCGCCCAGGTCCATGCGGTTTATCCTGTGCTGTGGCTCAACATGGCGCCATTACACCGCTTGCAGCGCGATGGCGATGCCTTGACCGACGCCGATGCACATTGTGGCAACGCCCGTCTCACCTGCGGCAAGATCAAGTGCTAATGATCCAGTAATCCGCGCCCCTGTCATGCCCAGCGGGTGTCCCAGCGCAATGGCGCCGCCATTTGGGTTCACCCGGGTATCGTCGTCGGCGATACCAAGCAGGCGCAGGCTGGCAAGGCCTTGGGCGGCAAATGCCTCGTTCAACTCGATGATCGACAGGGCATCAATGGTCAGGCCCAGCCGCGCCAACAATTTTTGCGTGGCCGGCGCAGGACCGATACCCATGACGCGCGGTGACACGCCTGCCGTCGCCCCGCCCAAAATGCGGGCGATGGGGGTCAGGCCGTGCACTTTCACCGCAGCCTCAGACGCAATGATCAGCGCCGCGGCACCGTCATTTACACCGCTCGCTGTGCCCGCGGTCACGGTGCCATCTCGCTTTACAAAGGGTTTTAGCCGCGCCAAATCGTCGGCCGTGGTGGCGGGGCGCGGATGCTCATCCTGATCGACGATCAGGTCTTCGCCGCGGCGTTGTGGGATAGTGACCGGCGTGATCTCACGCGACAGGCGGCCGTTCGCATGCGCTGCGCCTGCCTTGTGCTGCGAGCGCAGCGCAAAGCTGTCCTGATCGGCGCGCGACACGGCATAGTCCTCGGCGACGTTCTCGGCCGTCTCTGGCATGCTGTCGATGCCGTATTGCGCTTTGAGCACTGGATTGACGAAGCGCCAGCCGATCGTTGTGTCGTGCACCTCGCCCGTGCGCGAAAAAGCCGACGTCGCCTTGGGCATCACAAAGGGTGCGCGGGTCATGCTTTCGACGCCACCAGCGATAATCAGGTCCGCTTCGCCGCATTTGATAGCGCGCGCCGCGGTGATGACCGCGTCCATGCCAGACCCGCAGAGCCGGTTCATGGTGGTTGCCGGCACACTGTCGGGCAGTCCGGACAGCAGCGTGCACATCCGGGCCACGTTGCGGTTGTCCTCACCAGCTTGGTTGGCACAGCCAAGGATCACCTCGTCCACAGCGGTGGGGTCTAAATCGGGATTGCGCAGCATCAGCGCGCGCAGCGGCACAGCGCCTAGATCATCCGTGCGCACATGCGCCAGTGTACCGCCAAACCGACCGATGGGCGTGCGGATGTAGTCGCAGATAAAGGCGTCGGTCATTCTGGGCCCTCCCCTTGTCTACGTTGCATTGCGGGCCGCTGCAGAGCAATGGGGCGCGCATGGTTCAGGTGATCTGCGGCAGCCAAGTGGCGTGGTCCAGCAATTGCAACAAAAGCAAACCGGATGCCCTAGCATGGGTGATCAAAAGGTGCATTGTCACACATGCAACCACCGTTTCCACAGCCGCGACTACGCCGCCGCATGATCACCAATGCAAATTTCTCGAACCTGGCGCAACCGGTCTCCGACCCGGAGACCGACGGGAAATCGTGCCGATTTCCGGCGCCCCACGCCACTGTTCAGCGTGGCGCCATGCGGATGGCGCCGTCGAGGCGGATCACCTCGCCGTTCAGCATGGGGTTTTGGGTGATGTGCAGGGCCATTTCGGCAAATTCGGCTGGATCGCCAAGCCGTGACGGAAACGGCACCTGCGCGCCCAACGATGTCTGCACATCCTCGGGCAGTTGCGCGACCATTGGTGTTAGAAAAAGACCTGGCGCTATGGCGCAAACGCGCACGCCTTTGTCGGCAAGATCGCGGGCCATGGGTAGCGTCATGCCCACCACACCGCCTTTTGACGCGGAATAAGCCAGCTGCCCCACCTGCCCGTCAAACGCGGCAACAGAGGCGGTGTTCACAATCACACCGCGCGCGCCGTCCGGGGCCATGGGCTCTTGCGCGACCATCTCGGCCGCGCCTTGCGCGGCACAGTTGAAAGTACCGATGAGGTTCACCGCAAGAACCCGATGAAACAGTTCTGGATCGTGCGCGGCACCGCGCGACACCGTCTTGGCCGCGTCGGCGATCCCGGCGCAGTTGACCATGACGCGCAAAGGCCCGTGCGCGGCGCGTGCTGCGGCAATGCCCGCAGCGACCGAGGCGGGATCTGTGACGTCCACTCTAGCAAAAAGGCCGCTGATCGCCGCGGCATGCGCCTCGCCTGCCTCGGCATTCATATCGAACAGCGTCACCTGCAGACCCGCCGCTGCCAACCGTGCCCCTGTTGCAGCCCCCAGCCCCGATGCGCCGCCGGTAACGATGGCGCCCTGTCCGGTCCAATCCAGCATGTGTCCTCCCCGCGATTTCAGTGCGATTTCCGCGTCGCTAGCACGCATACCGCAGCGCGTAAACGCGTCAGGCGCTGCCGCGCAAGACCATCTGACCGCGCATACGCGAGAGCGCGCCGGGCCGCACTTTGCCGCGCAGCACATCAACCACCGCTTGCGCCATTTCTCCGTTGGGCTGGCGATAGGTGGTCAGGTCGTAGTTGTGATTGCTGGCAAAGTCGTTGTCATCAAAACCCGTAACCGCGATGTCACCGGGCACGCTAAGACCCAACTCAAACCGCAGCGCGTCCATCGCCCCCATGGCGATGGCATCGTTCTCGCACATCAGCACGTCCGGATAGCGGTCGCGCGGCAGTGTGTGGAAATAGTCGAGCACGCGGGCAGAGGCCAAATCCGGGCTGAACGTATCAGCCACCAGCACTTCGGGCAGCAGACCGCGCGCTTCGCGCCAACGCACCATCATCGCCTCTTTGCGCAATAGATGCGCCGAGATTGTGCGCGGTCCGCTGATAAACAGCGGACGCTGGCAGCCGCGGTCGAGCACGTGGTCGGTCATTTCTGTCATGGCAGCGGTGTCATCGCAGCAGATCGAGATCGTGTTGGGGCTTTGTGACACGCGGCCATAGACAATCAATTGCTTGAGCCGTTGCGCGCCGAGCGCGTCCTTGATCGCCACGTCATTGAACCGCCCGCCGATCAACACAGCGGCGTCGACCCGATGCTGGCTTGCCTCAAGCAGGGCTGCGGCTGCGTCCTCTTCGTCTTTGGTGTTGACGAGCAGCGTGTACCAGCCTGCATCCCGCAGCGTTGTCGTGAGGTGCTCCACCATAGTGATCTGCTGCGGATTTTTCAGATCATCCAACAGCACTGCCACCAGTCCACTGCGATCCGACGCGAGGCTGACTGCCAGCAGATCCGGTGCATATCCCAGCTCCCGGGCCGCCTGCATCACCTTGTCCCGGCTTTTGACCGAGATCGACGCATCTTTCTTGAATGCGCGGTTCACCGTCCAGCGCGACACGCCAGCCAGACGCGCCACGTCGTCGGCGGTCACTAATCCTGTCGGTCTGGCGTCAACCATGCCAAGCCCCCCTAACGCCGACGATAACGCTGGAAAATCTGGCTTTGCCAGCTTTTTTGCACCCGCGTGCAAAAAATTCTTGCACGCGGGTGCAAAGCTGTTTCTGTTAGCGGTCACGGCGCAAGGGGGGAATCAGCGTTGCTTAGAGTGGGCCTATTGGGCGCAGGACGGATCGCGGGCGTGCACGCCACATCGATCGTGCGCAATCGCGATAGCGATCTTGTCGCAGTGTCTGATGTGGTTGGCACCGCTGCCGAAGCACTCGCAGAGCAGCACCGCTGCGCCGTCTGCACCAGCCAAGAGATCATCGAAGACCCCGCAATTGACGCTGTTCTGATCGCAACATCCACCGACACACACGCCGATTTCATCGAAGCGGCTGTCGCAGCCGGCAAGGCGGTGCTGTGTGAAAAACCGGTCGACCTTAGCCTGGACCGGGCGCGCGCGTGTCTGAACGCCGTGCAGGCCTCGGGTCAGCCGGTGATGATCGGGCTCAACCGCCGCTTTGACAAAAGCTTTGCCGCGATGCGCGCCGCGCTCACGGCTGGGGACATCGGCGCGCCAGAATTGTTATCGATCACGTCATTTGACCCCGCACCGCCGCCCATTGCGTACATCAAGGTATCTGGCGGTCTGTTTCGCGACATGATGATCCACGATTTCGACATGTCGCATTTCCTGATGGGCACCGTGCCCGACAGCATCTCGGCCACTGCGAGCAGCCTCGTGGATCCCGAAATCGGTGCCGCGGGCGATGTCGATACCGCCGTTGTTACCATGCACTACGCTGACGGGCGCATCGCTGTGATCAAAAACTCGCGCCGCGCGAGTTTTGGCTATGATCAACGGGTCGAGGTGCTGGGATCAAAGGGCCATTTGCAGGTTCAGAATGTCACGGAAAACACGTTGGTGTCGTCGACCGAAGCGGGTGTGACCGTCGCAAAACCCGTGCACTTTTTCCTCGAAAGATACATGGATGCCTACGCGGCCGAGTGGAATGCCTTTGTCACCGCCTTGCAGAGCGACGCACCGATGCCGGTCACTCTGGAAGACGGCGTCACAGCTCTGGCCATGGCCGAGGCGGCCGCGCGCAGCCAAAACGAAAAACGACCCGTGAAATTGGTTGAAGTCTTGTGACTTTAGCTGTTCGATACAACGCACTGATTATGGCTGGGGCACACCTGGTCACACGAAATTCGGCGCCAAGCCGGATCACCTTGAGGGGTTCGACCTCTCGCATACCAAAAGATGTTCACAGGGAGGAACATTCATGAAAAAGACGGTTTTTGCAGCCCTGACTGCTGCAACCGCAATCGCCGCCGCGGCACCTGCCATCGCTGATGGTCACGGTGAGCGCTATGTGATGATCACGCACACCCAGGGCACCGACCCGTTCTGGCCAGTGGTAGAAAAGGGTGGCCGCGATGCGGCTGCTGCCATTGGTGCAACGCTCGAGTATAACTTCGACGTTTCCGGTGACATGGCCGCGATGGCCGCGCTGATCGAAGCCGCCGCAGCCTCCGAGCCCGACGGGATCATCGTGTCGCTGCCCGACGCCGACGCGCTTGGGCCAGCCATCAAAGCGGCTGTCTCGGACGGTATTCCGGTTGTGACGATGAACTCCGGGCTCGAATCCTCGGCCGAACTGGGCGCGTTGATGCACGTCGGCCAGCCCGAGCGTGATGCAGGTTTTGCCGCCGGTACCCGCGCCATGGCCGAAGGCGTGACCAAAGGTCTGTGCCTGAACCAAGAGGCGTTTAACACCGCACTTGTGGATCGTTGCACCGGCTACTTTGACGCCATGGGCGCCGACCTGAACCAGATCGACGTGTCGAACGACCCCGCACAGATCGAAACCCGGACCGCCGCCGCGCTGGAAGCGGATGAAAGCATCGACGGCGTATTGGCTGTTGGCCCGCACGTGTGCGAAGCGGCAACCAAAGCCATCGAAGCTGTAGGCGCCGACGTGCACCTGGCGTGCTTTGACCTGTCGCCCGGCGTGATGGACATGATCGACGACGGCCGCGCCGCATTCACCATCGACCAGCAGCAGCGCTTGCAGGGCTACATGCCGGTCATCGTGCTGCACCTCTACAACAACCACGCAGGTCTGCTGCCCGGCAACAACATCGCCTCGGGCCCCGGCTTTGTGGACAAGTCGAACGCCGCCGCTGTGAAAGCTCTGGCGGGCATCGACCGCTAAGGCGGACGACAGCTTGATACGACTGGCGCAGGCGGGCACGCCCGCCTGTGGCCAATCAAAAATGCACCAAGACATTTGGGGGGAACCATGGCCGATCGCAGTGAATCCGACCGGTTAGCGCAGGAAACCTGGCTGCAACGCACGGTAAGACGGCCAGAAATCGGCGCCTTTATCGTGATGATCGTGATTGTCATTGCGCTGGCCTGGGCCTCGGATGGCAAAGCGTTCAACGCTCTGGGCCTCAAGAACAACATCCAGATCATCGCGCAATACGGGATCATCGCGATTGGCGCGGCCTTGCTGATGATCGCGGGTGAGTTTGACTTGTCCATTGGATCGATGATCGGCTTTGCGGGCATGTCCATGGCGATCATGCTCAAATGGGGCCTGCCGTTTGGCCTGGGCGAAGCAACACCGCTCACCGCGTTCGCCATTACCCTGGCGATGACCTTGGCACTTGGCTGGATGATCGGCACCATTGTGGTGCGCTCGGGCCTGTCGAGCTTTATCGTGACGCTCGCGTTCCTCTTTTTCATGCGCGGCGTCACCGAGGTGTCGTTCCGCCTGATCAACAAATCCACGCAGGTCTCGGGCCTGCCCGACTACAAGGAAGAAAGCTGGGTCGCGTGGTCCTTTGGAGGCGAGGTGTTCGGCTGGTTCTATGACGCGTGGTACTGGCTGGGGTCCTATTTCGTGTCTATCGGGATCGAACGCGGCGACCAGTGGTTCATCCTCGGCGGCAACCTCAACCGCCGCGGCACCCAGTGGGTCGAAGGATTCGACGCCCGCTTTGCATGGTTCATCGCGTTGGCGCTAGTGGCCTATTATGTGCTCAGCCGCACGCAACTGGGCAACTGGATCTACGCCACCGGCGACAACAAGGATGCGGCCCGCGCCAACGGCGTGCCCACCAACAAGGTCAAGATTGGCCTTTTCATGTTCACCGCCTTCTGCGCGACGATCTTTGCCGCCTGCCAGGTCTACGAAAACAACACCTCGGACGCGGCCAAAGGCAACCTGATGGAGCTGTTTGCCATAGCCATCGCCGTTGTCGGCGGCACGCTGATGACGGGCGGCTTTGGCACCGTGCTGGGCGTGGTCTTTGGCGCAATCACCGTGGGTCTGGTCGCGAACGCGGTGTTCTTCATCCCCGCCATCGACGGCGCGTGGTTCCGCGTGTTCCTGGGCGCCATCCTGTTGGCCGCGGTGTTCGCCAACGAACGCATCCGCAAACGCATCACGGGGGGAATTTGACCATGGCTGAGCCATATCTGCGCGTTGACAAGCTGGTCAAACGGTTTGGCCCATTCACCGCTCTGGGCGGCGTCGATCTCGAGGTGTACCCGGGCGAAGTGCACGCCCTTCTAGGTGACAACGGTGCGGGCAAATCCACACTGATCAAGACGCTCGCCGGTGTGCACCAACCGACCGAAGGCCAGATCTATATCGAAGGCAAACCGGTCCAGTTCCGCTCGCCCCGCGATGCATCTGCCGCCGGGATCGGCACCGTGTATCAGGATCTGGCGCTGAACCAGCTGATGAGCGTGACGCGCAACTTCTTTATGGGCCGCGAGATCAAAAAGAGCTTTGGCATGCTGGATCTCGACACCATGAACCAGATTGCCCATGACGAGATGCTCAAGATCGGGATCGACTTTTCTGACCCCACGCAGGCTGTGGGCACTATGTCGGGCGGTCAGCGCCAGACACTGGCCATTGCCCGCGCGATCTATTTCGGGGCCAAGGTTCTGATCCTCGATGAGCCGACCTCAGCGCTGGGTCAGAAACAGCAGATGGGCGTGCTCAAGACGATCAAACGGGTGCGCCAGCGCGGCGACATTGCGATCATCTTTATCACGCACAACGAAATCCACTCGCGCCTCGTGGGCGACAGATTCACCTTCCTCGCTTTGGGCAAGGTCATCGGCGCAGGCGACGCGGAAGAGATCACCGACAAAGAGATGCGTCGTCTGATGTCCGGCGGGGCCGAGATGGGCGATCTGGAACAGGAACTGGCGGAGATCTGATCCGCCCCCGGCAGGAGCACGCGCCATGGGCACGATCCGATTGACCGCCGCACAAGCGCTGGTGCGCTATCTGCGCGCGCAGATGAACGAGGATGGTGAACGCTTCCTCGCGGGCATCTGGGCCATCTTCGGCCACGGCAATGTGGCGGGGCTGGGTGAGGCGCTCTACGGCGTCAAAGACGACTTTCCCACCTGGCGCGGGCACAACGAACAGACGATGGCGCACGCCGCCATCGCCTTTGCCAAGCAGTCGGGGCGCAGGCGCGCGATGGCCGTCACCTCGTCCATCGGACCGGGCGCTACGAACATGGTGACTGCGGCGGCGCTGGCGCATGCCAACCGCCTGCCCGTGCTGCTTTTGCCCGGCGATGTCTTTGCCACCCGTGGCCCCGATCCCGTGCTGCAACAGATCGAGGATTTTCAGGACGGCACCGTCAGTGCCAATGACTGCTTTCGGCCCGTATCACGCTATTTCGACCGGATCAGCCGGCCCGAACACCTGCTGACCGCCCTGCCCCGTGCGTTCCGCGTGCTGACCGACCCCGCCGAATGCGGCCCGGTGACACTGGCGTTTTGTCAGGACACGCAGGCCGAGGCTTATGATTACCCCACCAGCTTCTTTGAGCCGCACACATGGCACCAGCGCCGCATCCGTCCTGACGCGGGTGAGCTGGACAGAGCGATGAACGCAGTGAAGAGCGCGCGCAGCCCGGTCATCGTGGCAGGTGGCGGCGTGCACTATTCCGGCGCCACAGATGCATTGCAGGCCTTTGCCGAGGCGCACAAGATCCCCGTCGCCGAAACGCAGGCGGGCAAATCCGCACTGCCGTGGGATCACCCGCTGAATCTCGGCCCCATTGGCGTCACAGGTGGCGAACCCGCCAATGACCGCTGTGCGGCCGCCGACGTGATCCTCGCGGTGGGCACGCGGCTACAGGACTTCACCACCGGATCGTGGGGCCTGTTTGCCAACCCTGACCGCCAGATCATCGGGCTGAACGTGCAGGCCTATGACGCCGACAAACACCGCGCAATGCCGCTGATGACCGACGCACGCGAAGGTCTAAAGGCTCTCAGCGCGGCCCTCGGTGATTACAGTGCTGACGCACCTGCGCCCGCCGCCAAGGCACACTGGTTCACCAAGGTCGATGCGCTGACCGATGCGCCAGACGGCAATGAGTTGCCAACGGACATGCAAGTTGTCGGCGCCGTGCAGCGTGCCGCCAATGAAAACACCGTTGCCATGTGCGCCGCGGGCACCATGCCCGGCGAGCTGCACAAGTTGTGGAAGGCCGGGCGCCCGGGCTCCTACCATATGGAATACGGGTTTAGCTGCATGGGCTATGAGATCGCAGGTGCCATGGGCATCAAGATGGCCGATCCCGACCGCGACGTGATCTGCTTTACCGGCGACGGCACCTACATGATGGCTAATTCCGAGATGGCCACTGCTGCCATGATGGGCCTCAGCTTTACCGTGGTGATCACCGATAACCGCGGATTTGGCTGCATCAACCGGCTGCAGATGGGCACCGGCGGGGAGCAGTTCAACAACCTGCTCGACCATGCGGTGCATACCAACCCGAGCCACATCGACTTTGCAGCACATGCAGCGGCGATGGGTGCGACATCGATCAAAGTCACCAGCATCGCCGAACTCGCAGACGCGCTTGCCAAACGCCACGATGTCACCGGCCCTTACGTTGTAGTCATCGACACCGACCCCTACCCCTCCACCGAACACGGCGGCACATGGTGGGAGGTGGCGGTGCCCGAAGTGTCAGAACGCCCGCAGGTGCAGGAAAAGCGCGCCGCCTACGAGGCCGCGATCAAGACACGCAACACGCAGTAGGGTGTGCGCTTTGCGCGCACCGCACCCGAAAGGATTCGTATGCCCGTCCAAATCGGCATCTCGCCAATCGCCTGGCAGAACGACGACCTGCCTGATCTCACCGCCGACTACACGATGGAACAGGCCCTGCGCGAAAGCCGCGAGATCGGCTATACCGGCGTGGAACGGGGCCAGCGCATGCCCGCAGACACCGCCGGGTTGCGCGCCTATCTGGACGCGGCCGATCTGAAACTCTGCGGCGGCTGGTGTTCCGGCGCGCTCTTGCGCAACTCGGTCGCCGAAGAGATCGAGGCGATCAAGGGACAGGTCCGCCAGTTCGTCGACCTCGGCGCGCCCTGCATCGTTTACGCCGAATGCTCCAACACCATTCAGGGCGACATCGGCACCCCGGTGAACCACCGCCCGAAGCTCAGCCGCGATGACATCCGCTCCTATGCGGCCAAGTTGACCGAAGTGGCAAAGTGGTCCGCCGATCAGGGCATGCCGATGGCCTACCACCACCATATGGGTTCGATCATTGAGGCCGAGGCGGACGTTGACGCACTGATGGAGGGATCGGGCGACGCGCTGCACCTGTGTTTTGACACCGGGCACCTGCTTTTTGGGAGCGGCGACGTGATGGCCACGCTGGACCGCTGGTCGGGCCGCGTACATCACGTCCACTTCAAGGACATCCGTCCCGAAATTGTACAAAACGTGCGCCAAAATGATCAATCTTTCCTCGATGCGGTGATTGCGGGGGCGTTCACCGTGCCAGGCGATGGCTGCATCGACTTTGCCGACGTCACCCGCGCGCTGGCGGCGATGGACTACAGCGGCTGGATCGTCGTCGAGGCGGAACAGGACCCGGCCAAAGCCAACCCGTACACCTATTCCAAGATGGGCTACGACGCGATCATCCGGCATTGCGCCGATGCCGGGTTGGCGGTGGCTTGATGTTCAAAAAGCTTGGCCTGCAACACCCGTTCTTTCTATCGCCGCTGCGGCGCGGGCTGACGGTGCTGGCCATAGCCATCTGGGGCGGGCTTGAGACATGGGCGGGCAATGTCGGCTGGTCGATCTTTGCGCTGATCTTGGGCGCGGTCACGGCGCTGGAATTCTTTGTCCTGTTCAAGCCGGAAAACTACGGAGGTGACGATGCCTGATCTTTTGTGCAAACCGTTTGGCACGCGCGGCAAGGTGCACCAGATCACGCCCGAAAGCGCGGGCTGGCGCTATGTCGGGTTCTCGCTCTATCACCTGCGCGCAGGCGACACAGCGGCGGAGGTTACAGCCGACCGCGAAGTGATCCTTGTCATGGTCGAGGGCAAGGCGCAGATCACCGGCGCGGGCCAGGATTGGGGTGAGTTGGGTGAGCGCATGAATGTGTTCGAGCGCACGCCGCCGCACTGCCTCTACCTGCCAATCGGGACCGAATGGGAGGCGACGGCAACCTCCGACTGCGTCATTGCCGTCTGCTCGGCACCCGGCACGGGTGGGCACGCCGCTCGGCGCATTGGCCCCGACGGCATCACCCTGACCCAACGCGGCAAAGATACCAATGCGCGCTTCATCAACAACATCGCCATGGAGGGCGAGGATTACGCCGACAGCCTGCTCGTGACCGAAGTCTTTACCCCCGCTGGGCACTGGTCCTCCTTCCCCAGCCACCGCCATGACGAGGACGATTTTCCACGCATCACCTACCTCGAAGAGACCTACTATCACCGTCTGAACCCCGCGAGCGGATTTGGCATCCAGCGGGTCTATACCGATGATGGCCGTTTGGACGAAACCATGGCCGTGAGCGATGGCGACGTGGTACTTGTACCGCGCGGGCACCACCCCTGCGGCGCGCCCTATGGGTTTGAGATGTACTATCTGAACGTGATGGCGGGACCTTTGCGCAAATGGCGCTTTGTCCCAGCGCCGGAGGTCGAGTGGATTATGGAGCGTGACGGCTGAGCTTGGCCGCAGTTCACGTCCGAGATGACTGGAAATCGCGGCGAGCGGACCGCCCCGCACGTCGCGGCACACAGAAGGAAAATCAATATGCAATTTGCCACCTACCCCTCGCTAAAAGACAAAACCGTGTTTGTAACCGGTGGCGCCTCGGGCATCGGAGCAGAGATCGTGGCGGCCTTTGCGGCACAAGGCGCGCGGGTGGGCTTTCTGGATCTTGATGCCGATGGGTCTGCGGCACTGGTCGAAGCGACGCAAGGCGACATTGGCTATGAAATCTGCGATCTGCGCGACATCCCGGCGATGCAGGCCGCCTTTGGTCGGTTGAAAGAGCGGCTGGGTGGCGCAGACGTGCTGATCAACAACGCCGCCCGTGACGACCGACACGATTGGAAAGATGTCACCCCGGAGTTTTGGGACGAGCGCATGGCCACGAACCTGCGCCACATGTTCTTTGCCATCCAGACGGTCGCCCCCGACATGATCGCTGCAGGCGGCGGGGCGATCGTGAACATCGGCTCAAATTCCTGGTGGGAAGCGGGCGGCGGCTTTCCAGCCTATACCACCGCCAAATCCGCAGTGCACGGGTTGACCCGCACCATGGCCCGCGATCTGGGCGACCACCGGATCCGGGTGAACGCCATCGTCCCGGGCTGGATCATGACCGAGCGACAGAAAGAGCTGTGGGCCACCCCGGAGAAACTCGAAAAACACCGCGCGCGCCAATGCCTGCCGGATCTGATCGACCCGGTCTATGTGGCGCGCATGGCGGTGTTCCTCGCTTCGGATGATGCGGCGATGTGCTCGGCCAGCAATTTCATGGTCGAAGCGGGATCGATCTGAGGCACACGTCGGAGGGGGCGCTGCCCCCGCCTTCGGCCCCCCGAGGTATTTTTGGCCAGAAGAAAACCTTAGGCCAGTGACGGCAACCACAGCACAATGGCGGGAAACGCCACGAGTAGTGCGATAGTGATGGCGTCGGCGATGAAGAACGGTGTCACACCCTTGAACACGTCCTGAACGCTCAGATCATCGCGCACACCCGCCACCACGAAACAGTTCAGGCCGATGGGCGGGGTGATTAGACAGAACTCGGCCATCTTGACCACCAATATCCCGAACCAGATCGCGCACATCGGGCCCGACATGCCAAAGGTGCTGTCTTCGGCACTGACAAACTCGCCGCCATTCAGCGCCATGACCGCGGGGTAGACGACGGGCAGGGTCAATAGCAGCATGCCAATCGCGTCCATGAACATGCCCAGCACGGCGTAGGCCAGCAAGATGCACACAAGGATCAGCATCGGCGACACGGTCAGCGACGTGATCCAGTCAGAGAAAGCCCCCGGCAGATCGGCAAAGCCCAGGAACCGCACATAGATCAGCACGCCCCAGATGATGGTAAAGATCATCACCGTCAGCTTGGCGGTCTCGATGAGCGCATCCTTGAGCGCGCCCCAGCGCATGCCGCGGTAAAGCGCCATGCAAAAGACGATAAATGCTCCTACCGCGCCACCCTCGGTTGGGGTACCCCAGGCATCGCCAAAGGGGTTGTAGACAAAGAAGATAATGATCACGACCACCGCCACGATGGGCAGCGCGGGCAGCAGCGACACCAGCCGGTCACCCCAGCTGAACCCACCCACGGGCGGGCCGATATTCTTAAAGGTCAGTGCAAGGCCGATGATGAGTGCGGCGTAAACCAGCGCAGAGAACGCGCCAGGAATGAACCCGGCGAGCAGCAGCTTGCCAACGTCCTGCTCCACGATGATGGCGTAGATCACCAAGATCGCCGATGGCGGGATGAGCGAGGCCAAGGTGCCGCCCGCGGCCACGACACCGGCGGCGAATTGCTTGTTGTAGCCGATCTTGAGCATCTCGGGGATGGCGATGCGAGCGAATACGGCTGCTGTGGCCACGGACGCACCCGACACGGCGGCAAAACCTGCGGTGGCGAAAACGGTCGACACCGCAAGGCCGCCGGGTACCCAGGCGATCCACTTTTTGGCCGCCTCGAAGAGGGCCGTGGTCAGCTTGGCGTAGTAGGCAAGATAGCCGATCAGGATGAAGGTCGGGATCAGGCTGAGCGCGTGGGCCGACACCTTGGAATGCGGCACTTGGCCCGCGACCTTGACGCTGATCTCAACCGCTTTGCCGAAGCGCGCCGGGTCATAGTTGAACCCGTTCCAACGCAGCCAAACGAGGCCTACGAAACCGGCCAGTCCCGCGGCAAAGGCAACCCGCATGCCCAGAAAGACGAGCACCAGCATCCCTCCGGTGGTCCACAGACCGATGGTGATCGGGTCCATCAATCGGCCCCTTCCATCGCGTCGGCCTCGGCGCGGGCCTGTTCGGCAACGCTTTGGATCAGCGGCACCGCCACCGGGCGCTCAAGGCCCAGCCAAAACGCCCGGGCATAACCGACCGCTTGCAGCATGAGCCGCGCGGCGAGCACGGCAAAGGCCACCGGCACAATCAGTTTGGAGGGCCAGATCGGCAGCGAGATGTCGATGGAGCTGTCACGCGAACACAGCGGGCGCGCGCAATCGAACGAGCGGTCAAAATGCGACCACGACCCCCATACCAGTGCGATCATCAGCACAAGGATCAGCAGCACCATGATCAATTCGACCAGCCACAGGACGCGCCCGCGCAGCGCGCCGATGATGATGTCCATGCGGATGTGGATGCCCTCGCGCTGAACATAGGACACGCCCATGATCGCGATCAGCGGCATCAACGCCTCGATCAAGTCGACATAGCCCATGAGCGGGCTTTCAAAGAACTCGCGCCCACCGACGGAATACACCGCGAGGAACATCAACGAGAATGCAGCCAAACCGCTGAGCAGCGCCATCACCCGCTCTAGCGGCAAAAGCGCCCGGTCAAGGCGGCTGAGAAGGCTGGAATCCTCCAGCACGGTTGCTGCGCTTGCCATGGCTTAGGTCCTGCAGGTTGCAAAAGGTGCGCCGCTTGGGGCGCACCTCTGGGTCGGGTGTATAGGGTGCGCGGTTACGGCGCACCGCACGTTGCGTGCTTAGCTGCCGCCTTTGGCGTCCGCGAGCGTGCTGACCACCAGGTCATAAAGCTCCTGGCCGGGCAGGCCCTGCGCTTCCATGTCAGCGATCCACGCATCCCGCGCCGGAGCGGCGGCAGTGGCGCGGAACTCTTCGATCACAGCCGGGTCAATCTCGACCTTTTGCACGCCCTTTTCCTCCAGCACGCTGTCCCAGCGTTCGAGCAGCGAGGCGTAGTTGGCCAAGTAGTGCTCAATCGCTTCGGGCACCGAACTGTCGAGCGCCGCCCGATGTTCATCGCTCAGGCTTTCATAGGCGTCGATGTTCACAACCACCGGGCAGTTGACCGTGCCGGGGTTCAGGTTGGCCGTCCACCAGTCAGCCTGGTTGATGGTGCCAAAGCTCAGATGCGCGTGCTGGGCAAACGCCACGGTATCCACGACACCGGATTCCATTGCCTGATACGCCTCGGTCGCAGTCACCGACGTGGGCACACCGCCCACAGCTTCAAACGCTTTGCCCAGCCCGCCGGTGGCGCGCACCCGCATACCGTCAAAATCAGACAGGGTCATCTTCGGTTCGCCGGTGCCCACCAGGTTGTATTGTGGCATGGGCGAGGTCATCAGCAATTGCGCGTTCCACTGCGCCATTTCCTCGGTCGCGGCGGGGTGCGCATAGACGGCGGCGGAGACCGCAACCTCTTGCTCAAGGTTCTCAACGCCCAGGAACGGCAGTTCCAGAACAGTGATCACGCGGTTTTTGTCGCGGTGATAGCCGGCACAGAACTGTGCCATCTCAAACGCGCCGATGGAAATCCCGTCGAGGTTCTCACGGTTTTTGGACAGGCCGCCATAGCTGACATTCATGGTGAACTCGCCGCCAGTCTTTTCGGACACCAGTTCGGCCAGTTTTTCGATGTGCTCGGTAAAGGCGCGACGCTTGCCCCAGACAGAGACATTCCACTCCGTGGCCGCAGCCTCCAATGCAAAGGTGCAAGTCAAGGCGCCGGCGATGGCGCCAACAGCGATTTTGTTCATGTTTTCCTCCCGAAACGGGGCGTGTGCCCGCTGTGATGTGCTGCGCGATCCTGACGGGTCGCGCCGATGGCCGAACGGTAACGATCAGGCGGGGCAAGTCCAGTGCTGTTGCGCGCAAACGCCGTATTTTCGCCGCCTGGACGCGCGCGTTTTTGACATTTCTGATGCGTGATACCGCGGCTCCATATTGCGCCCGAACTGAAGTCATACGCAACAAAGCGTGCATTAAGACGCACGGTTGCGACTGCAACCAAATCCCCGGTTTGACAGTCAAAACCGCGAAATTGCGGTAAATTTTCTCGCTTGTGCGACTGCGATTTACAGCGGCTGCAAATCACGGGAAAAAAATTTACACAGAAACCGTTATATTTCGGTGCGTTATTTCTTTCTTTTCAACATAGGGTATGATCTCGCTTGACGCGGGGCACCTCGCGCGCACCGGCCAGAGGAGGAGGCCCGCGCGCGTCCCCGAGGACGACCAAAGATACAGCCGGAGGAGCCCCATGTCCGACACCAAAACCCATGCGCCCAGCGCCGATTTTGCCGCCCGTGCCCATGTCGACGCCGCCAAGTACGAAGAAATGTACGCCGCCTCCATCGCCGATCCGGAGGCATTTTGGCGCCAACAAGGGCAGCGCGTCGACTGGATCACACCCTTTACCCAGGTCAAGGACGTCTCTTACGAGTACGGCAAGGTGTCGATCAACTGGTATGCCGACGGCACGCTGAACGTGTCGGCCAATTGCGTCGACCGACATCTGGCCAAACGCGGTGATCAAACCGCAATCATCTGGGAACCTGATGACCCAAGTGACGAGGCCCAGCACATCTCGTACCGCGAACTGCACACGCAGGTGTGCAAGATGGCCAACGTGCTCAAAGGACTTGGCGTGGGCAAGGGCGACCGCGTGGTCCTCTACCTGCCGATGATCCCCGAGGCAGCCTATGCCATGCTGGCCTGCACGCGCATTGGCGCCATCCATTCCATCGTCTTTGCTGGCTTCTCCCCCGATGCGCTCGCGGCCCGTGTTGCGGGTTGCGACGCAAAGGTGGTGATCACCGCCGACGGCGCGCCGCGCGGCGGCCGCGTCACCAACCTCAAGGACAATGTGAACCAGGCGCTGATCAATGTGATCGACCCAACCAAGTGCCTCGTGGTGCGGCGCACGGGCCAGCAGATTGCCTGGCGCGAGGGCATGGATTTCTGGCTTCACGAAGAGGCGGCGCAGGCCGCTGATGAGTGTCCGCCCGAAGAGATGAACGCCGAGGATCCGCTGTTTATCCTTTATACCTCAGGCTCCACCGGGCAACCCAAGGGCGTGGTGCACACCACCGGCGGCTACCTCGTTTACGCCGCGATGACGCATGAGATCACCTTTGATTACCATGACGGCGACATCTACTGGTGCACCGCCGACGTGGGCTGGGTCACCGGGCACAGCTACATCGTTTATGGTCCGCTTGCCAATGGCGGCACCACGCTGATGTTCGAGGGCGTGCCCACCTATCCCGACGCCAGCCGGTTCTGGCAGGTGTGCGAAAAGCACAAGGTGGCGCAGTTCTACACCGCCCCCACCGCGATCCGCGCACTGATGGGCCAGGGTGATGAGTTCGTGAGCAAATGCGATCTGTCCAGCCTCAAGCTGCTGGGCACGGTGGGCGAACCGATCAACCCCGAGGCGTGGAACTGGTACAACACGGTTGTGGGCAAGGGCAGCTGCCCCATCGTCGACACCTGGTGGCAGACCGAAACCGGCGGTCACCTGATGACGCCCCTGCCCGGCGCGCACCCGACCAAACCCGGTTCGGCGCAAAAGCCGTTTTTTGGCATCGAGCCGCTGGTGCTTGACCCCACATCAGGCGAGGTGATCGAGGGCGATGGCGTCGAAGGCGTGCTGGTGATCGCCGACAGCTGGCCCGGCCAGATGCGCACCGTTTGGGGTGATCATGAGCGGTTCATGAACACCTATTTTGCCGACTACAAAGGCTACTATTTCACCGGCGACGGGTGCCGCCGTGACGAAGACGGCGATTACTGGATCACCGGCCGTGTCGATGACGTGATCAACGTCTCGGGCCACCGCATGGGCACGGCAGAGGTGGAAAGCGCGCTGGTCGCGCATTCCAAGGTCGCCGAAGCGGCGGTGGTCGGATACCCGCACGACATCAAAGGGCAAGGCATTTATTGCTACGTCACGCTGATGAACGGCGAAGCGCCGTCCGAGGAGTTGCGCAAGGAATTGCGCACCTGGGTCCGGACCGAAATTGGGCCAATTGCGTCACCGGACATGATCCAATGGGCGCCAGGCCTGCCAAAGACCCGTTCCGGCAAGATCATGCGCCGCATCCTGCGCAAGATCGCCGAGGATGACTTTGCTGCGCTCGGCGACACCTCAACGCTCGCCGATCCGTCCGTTGTCGATGACCTAATCGACAACCGCATGAACCGCGCCGACGCCTGATCCTGGACGGCGCACCGCTACGCGCTGTCGCTTCCGTCCCTAACCGGCCCGATCCTCCCCGGGCTGGGTAGGGCGGACATGCAATATTGTCGGCACACCGGCAGCAATGTGCCGGCGCTGCGTTGCAGGCGACCCGGCGGGTGCGCCACAATTTGGCGGGACCGGTGTGCGGCGCGGATTTTTTCGATTGGGGTCGGAAAGCGTCTGTGTGTTCCCAACGTGATCTCTTCGCGAACCAAAAACTTGCATGTCACGCCAAAACACTTGCGGATCGCGCCAATCCTCTGGATCAACCGCATTCAGCAGGCAAGAGTATCAATATGACGCCTGATCCCCAGATGCGCTACAAAGTGGCCCGCACCACGCTGCAGCTCTGCGGGTTGTTGAACATCGATCCTCATGCAATCCTGCGCCGACTGCGACGGCCTGCTGATTACTATGAAAACGAGGGGCGCGGCGTCACCGCATTCGAGTATTTCGACGGCTGGAACGCCATCCTCGCCGAGGCAAACCGCCCAGACACGCCGCTGATTTTGGGTCGTGCCTATGCCCGCGGGCCGTTCAACCCCGCCTTCTTTGCCTTTACCTGCAGTCCCACCGTGGCCATCGGGCTGGAGCGGCTGGCGCTCTTCAAACCGCTGACGGGCCCGTTGCATCTGTCGATGCGACGCGACGAGACCGACGCGCTGTACGTCAGCAAATCCACCAATATCCCCGGCTTGCCACTGCCTCCCAGTTTTAGCGCAACCGAAGCCGTATTTTTCGCCGAAGCGATCCGCAGTTGCACCGGTGCGCATGTGGTCCCGCAGGCGGTGACGATCACTGGGCCGGTCGATTGCATGGCGGAGATCGAGGCGTATTTGGGCTGCGAGGTGCGCGTCGGCAGCCATTCCACCTGGACGCTCAGCGCCCAGGACGCCGACCGCCCGCTGCTGTCTGCCGACCCGGAACAATGGGCTGCGCTGGAACCCGGCTTTCGCCGCCAGATCGCCTTGCAACGCGCTGGGCAATCTATAACCGCGCGCCTGCGCGCAGCGCTGGCCGAAATGCTGCCCGCCGGTGAGGCGCAGATCCAAGACGCCGCCAGCCGCCTGCGTCTCAGCGTCCGCAGCCTGCAACGCCACCTGCGTGATGAAAGCACCAGCTTTCAATCCGAACTGGACAGCATGCGCGAGATGTTGGCCCGCCACTACCTCAGCAAGACCGATTTGCGGGTGGACGAGATCAGCTATTTGCTGGCCTATCGCGATCCTAACTCTTTTTACCGCGCGTTCCAGGGCTGGACCGGGCTGAGCCCGGGCGCGCTGCGCTCCGCTCAGACAGCAGCGGTCGGATCGTAGCCATAGACCCAGTCTTGCCGTCTGTGCAGCAGATCGGGCGCCAGCCGCGCAGCAAGTGCCATCGGCCCGTAAAACGCCCAGCGCCCCAGCGTGGACGCCTTGTGAAAAAGCCGCGCATTGGCCGCCGATACGCGCTGGACCCGCGCGGTGCGCGGCAGCCTTCGCGCAGCATAGGCCTGCAAGCCCGCCTCGACCGTCTCTGCCGCGTCAAGCGATGCTGCCAGCACCCAAGCATCCTCAAGCGCCTGCACCGCACCCTGCGCCAGCGACGGCATCATCGGATGCGCTGCATCGCCGAGTAGCGTGACACGCCCCTCGCTCCAGCGTGGCAGCGGCGCGCGGTCAAACAAGGCCCAGCGGTTCAACACTTCTGCTTTCTCGATCACTGCGGTTATGGTCGGATCCCACCCGGCAAATTCGTGCAGCGCGTCGGCGGCGCTGCCCTTTGTGCGCCAGCCCTCGGGCGCGGGCGCAGGCGTTTCAACCATGCCCACGAAATTGGCCATCTCGCCGCCGCGCACCCGCGTGGTCACAGCATGACGGCCGTGTCCGACCCACACGCAGGCGGTCGGCGGTGGTGCCACATCCCCCAAGACAGACAGCGGCACAACCGCACGCCAGGCCACATTGCCAGTGTAGCGCGGTTGATCCGGACCCAAAAGCTGCGCGCGGATGGCCGAGTGAATGCCGTCTGCGCCCACCAGCAGATCGGCCCGCAGACTGTCTGCATCGGCCAGCACCACCTCGACCCCGCCTTCGACATGGCGAAACCCGGTCAGGCTGTGCCCGGTCTTCAGGGCGCCTGGCGCTACGGCATCGAGCCGCGCCAACAAGGCAGCGACCAAATCTGCCCGGTGCACATGCACATAAGGCGCGCCCCATCGCGCCTGCGCCGTCTCGCGCAGTGGCAGGCGAAAGATGCGCGCGCCCGACTGTCCAACCCGCATCTCGATTGCCTCTGGCGCAAAGATCACCGGCTCGAGCAGTTCGGCCACGCCCAACGCGGCAAGCACGCGCCAGCCATTCGGTGAGATTTGCAACCCGGCGCCTATTTCGGTGAGCGCGGGCGCTTGTTCCAGGACGTGCACGTCGTGCCCGCGCAGTGCCAGCGCGATGCCCGCGGCCAAACCACCGACGCCGCCGCCTGCGCAGATTGCTTTCACGTCAGCACCCGATCCGCGCGCAAAGCTGCGATCTGATCCGGGGCATAGCCCAAGCGGGTCAGGATCGCATCGGCATCACCGCCCGCCGCACCGGGCGCCGCGGGCATTCTTGCAGGCCAATGCGACAGCCGCGGCGCCACGCCTGCCTGTAACGGTACATCGTCCGAAACATAGGTGCCGCGCTGCGCCAGGTGCGGGTGCGCCGCAGCCTCTTGCAGCGTCAAAACCGGCGCGACGCAAGCGTCGGTTCCGTCAAACCGCTCCGCCCACTCCGCCATGGGTGCACTGGCAAAAATCGTTTCAAACCGCGCTTGCATCTGCGGCCAATGTGTCGCGTCGTTCTGATCTGGCAAGTCTGCTGGGTCCAGCCCAAGCCCCGCCAACAGCTCTGCATAAAACTGCGGCTCAAGCGCTGCCACTGCAATGTGGCGACCGTCCTCACACGTGTAACAACGATAAAACGGCGCCCCTCCATCAAGCCAGTTCGCGCCACGCTCCGGGCCCCAGCGACCGCTTGCAATCATCCCGTGGATCAGCCCCATCAGCGCGGGCACACCGTCAACCATCGCGGCATCGACCACCTGCCCCTTGCCCGTGATCTGTCGTTCCACAACCGCCGCCAAGATGCCAAAAATCAGCATCATCGCGCCGCCGCCATAATCTGCCACAAGGTTCAGCGGCGGCACGGGCGGTGCGTCGCGCGGGCCGATCATCGACAAGACACCAGACACAGCCAGATAGGTCAGGTCATGCCCGGCACGCATCGCCAAGGGACCAGACTGCCCCCACCCGGTCATGCGGCCGTATATCAACGTATCGGGGCAGTCCTGCGGTCCCAGCGCCAACCGCTCCATCACGCCGGGCCGGAAGCCTTCGATCAGGATGTCGGACTGGCGGATCACAGCCTGTGCCACCGCATGTCCGGCTTCGGTTTTCAGATCCAGCGCGATCGACTGTTTGCCGCGCCGGTTGATGTCGTTTGGATCCTGCGCAGCGCTGCATTTGTCAATCACTGTCACCTGCGCGCCAAGATCAGCGAGGAGCTGCCCCGCAAGCGGGCCTGGCCCCAAGCCGCAGAACTCAACGACGTGCAGGGATGCGAGCGGGCCAGACATGAAACAATGCGCCTTTCTAACGTTCAGCACACCTTGCCCAGCATTACGTGCGGACGCAATGCAGCGCCTGACGCAGGCCATGCGCGGGGCTGCAAAACCGGGGCAAGTTTCGGGGCGGTGCACAACACGCTGTAAAGTTTTGGCTATTCCCGCGGACAAAATACAACCGCGATGCCCTGTCGCAGCCCCCTGTGCGATTAAGCACCCGCTCCTATTTATTCGGCTCATCGAAGGGGATGGTTTAATGGACCCGACACTCGACACGTTTACCCTGTCTCGTGTGCAGCTGGCTGCGAACATGTCGTTCCACCTGCTATTTCACACCATCACTGTTGGGTTGGGCTGGGCGTTGTTGTTTTTCCGGCTGCGCTACACGGCCACCCGCGATGGGCGCTGGATGGACGCGTATATGTTCTGGGCCAAGGTTTTTGCCTTGTCGTTCGCGATGGCTGTGATCAGCGGGTTGGCGATGGTGTTCCAGTTTGGTGCCAACTGGCCCGGCTTTATGGCAACCGTGGGCGCCATTGCGGGTCCCCTGCTGACCTACGGGGTCACCACAACCCTCTGTCTCGTAGCGCTATTTTTAGCGGTCATGCTGTTTGGTTATTCCCGCGCGCCGCGTTGGCTGCACACAGTTGCGACGGTTCTCGTGGCGTGCGGAACAACCGCGTCCACGTTCTTGATCATCGCGCTGCACGCATGGATGCAGACGCCGCAAGGCTTTGAGCTGGCGAATGGCGTGGCCCTCGCCACCGATTGGCACGCAATCATTTTCAACCCGTCCATGCCCGAGCGGTTTGCACACGTGATGCTGACAAGCCTTGTGACCGTCAGCTTCTTGATCGCAGGGGTAAGCGCCTATCGCTGGCTGATCGGCGGCCACACCCGTGGCGTGAGCGCGGCGCTGCAGACCGGCATCTTTTCAGCCGCGCTGCTTGTACCGGTGCAGATCTTCTCAAGCGATGTAGGCGCGCTGGATGCGCAAGCAGAGATCGCTGGCAGTCTATCGTCTGAAAATAGCGTAAAGCAGGCACAGAACGCCGCGCCGGATGGGCCGTTTGCCGAGCCACGTACCGAACTTGGGTCGTTCAGCGCGCAGGCCAAGACCAACTCCTCTATCATGACACCGGCTCTAGGTGACCCACCGGGCAGCAGCAACGTTAACGGCGGCTCCGCGCAGCCATCTGTCAGCCTCGAAAAGTGGCCTGCGCGCATCCTGGTTGGTACTGGCCTGGCGATGCTGTTTGTCAGCTGGGGCGCGTCATTTCTGCTGTTGCGCAGGCGCGCGGATGGGTCCGGCCATCGTCTTGGGATGGGCGCATTGCCAAATCCGGTGTTCTACGGCTGTGTCGGGATGACCTTTAGCGGCTGGTTGGCAACGCTTGCGGGCTGGTACGTTCTGGAAGTCGGCCGCCATCCCTGGCTGGTGCAAGGTGTGCTCACCGCAAAAGAGGCGGTGGCCGACGTGCCGCCTGCAATGGTTTTGAGTTCTTTGATCGCCTATATCGCGGTCTACGCGCTGTTGCTGGTCGCGTATATCGGCACGATCTTTTTCCTCGCGTGCCGCGCCGCTGATGGCAAACCGGTGCAACCGCGCTTACCCCGAACTCGCTATGCCCCAGCGCGCGCCACCGTGCCCGCAGAGTAAACAAGCTGCGTGGCCCGCAGATCAGCGCGGCGGAACTGCAGGGTCACCGACTGAGTTGGACGTGCAAGCATCGGGCGGAGGTTTTGAGCCGGATTTCACGCCAGCGGATCTCTCTGCAGGCTCCACCAGAGCGCGGTTTTCGACTTTTACCCAGTCGCAGTTGACACGTTTTGGCCTGATGGCGGTTTCTGCTTCAAGAGCGCGGGATCTGACCCAAGATCGGGCGTTTGCTTGGCGCCAGGCGCGGTGCTGCTGTTTGCCTCTGGACACCGCTTTGGCCTGCGCCCTACCTTGGCCGGGTCATCTATCAGGAGGTCTTCATGCCCAGGCTCGCAATCCCGCTCATCGCTTTTCTCTTTGCTTCCAGTGCGGCGCTCGCCGATGGCCACTGCGCGGCGGGCAAGACCCTGACCGACGGCAAGCTGACCATCGCCACGGGCAACCCGGCCTATTTCCCGTGGGTGCTGGACGACGCCCCCGAAAGCGGGAAGGGCTTTGAAGCGGCGGTTGCCTATGCGGTCGCAGCCGAAATGGGCTTTGCCGCCGAGGACGTGGTCTGGGTCCGCTCCTCTTTTGACGAGGCGATCCAGCCTGGCGCCAAAAACTTTGACGTGAATATGCAGCAATATTCGATCACGCCCGAGCGCGACAAAGTCGTCGATTTCTCTGCCCCCTACTACACCGCGCCGATGGCGGTGCTGGTCAGCCCGAACCTCACCGACACGCCCGCGACGATGGCGGCATTGAAAGGCTTGAAATGGGGGGCAGCCGGAGCCACCACCGCGGTGCAAAAGCTCGAAAACGTGGTGCAGCCGGAACAAGACATTCTGCTTTATGGCGACACCGCCGACGTGAATGCAGCGATGAGCGCGAACCAGATCGACGCTGCCCTCTTTGATCTGCCCACCGCCCTGTTTCTGAGCGCGGTGATGATCGAAGGCTCTAAGGTCATCGGCCAATTTGCCGCCGACAGCAGCGACAATCCCGACCAATTCGGCATGCTGATGGAGGATGGCAACCCGCTCAAGGCGTGTGTCGACGCTGCGATCGAGGCGCTTGACGCCAGTGGCGCCCTCGCCGCGATCGAAGCCGAGTGGCTGCAGAACACCACCGGCGTGCCGCTGATCCAGTAATGCCCACCCCCACACGCCGGGAACGGTACGAGGCCGCGCAGCGCCGCAGGTCACTGGTCATTGCCGCCGCCAGCACAGTGTTGGTGCTGGCCGCGATCATCGTGCTGGTGCCGATGGCGCCAGGCTGGGACAAGGTCAAAGCCAGCTTTTTTAATGCCGATGTTTTGGCTCGGGCGATGCCCCGCCTGCTCGATGCCTTTACGATCAACGTGATGATCTTTGCCTGGTCGGCTCCGGCCATCGCTGTGCTGGGCCTCCTGATCGCACTGGCGCGCGACGCAACCGCGCCCGCGCTTTTTCCGCTGCGCATCTTTGGGGCCGCCTTCACCGACATCTTTCGCGGTGTGCCGGTAATCCTGACGGTGTACCTGATCGGCTTTGGCATCCCCGGCCTCGGCCTGCCGCGCCCGTGGAATTCGCCCTATATCTGGGGCTCGCTGGCGCTCATCCTGACCTACGCGGCTTATGTCGCCGAAATCTTCCGCTCGGGCATTGACAGTGTGCACCACAGCCAGCGGGCCGCTGCGCGCTCACTGGGCCTGAGCGAGCGTCAGGTGATGCGCGACGTGGTCCTGCCCCAAGCGGTACGCAACGTGGTGCCAAGCCAGATGAACATGCTGATCGCGCTGCAAAAGGATGTCTCCCTGCTCAGCTTCATAGGCCCGGTTGAGGTGTTCCGCCAAGCCGGCGTGCTAAAGTCACTGACCGCCAATTTCACGCCTTATGTCGGTGCTGCATTGATCTTTCTCGCCATCACGATCCCTGCCACGCGCTACGCTGATTACCTTATGGCGCGTCAAAGACGGGAGCGCAGTTGATGCCCAAGCTGGCCCTGCGCGGCGTCGTCAAACGTTTTGGCGACGCGACCGTGTGCGATGGCATAGATCTGGATGTAGACGCGGGTGAGATGGTGTGCCTGATCGGCGCGTCGGGCGCGGGTAAATCCACGCTGTTGCGCTGCATCAACCTGCTCGAACCCATTGATGACGGTGCGATCCACCTCGACGGCAGCGACATTTCCGAACCCGGGCGCGATCCGGCATCGGTGCGCGCGCGCATTGGGATGGTGTTCCAAAGCTTCAACCTGTTCCCACACATGACCGCGCTGGAAAACGCACTGCTTGCCCCGCGCCGCGTGCTCGGCAAATCGCGCGAAGATGCCCGGCCCGCGGTTACGGCCCTATTTGAACGCTTCGGCCTCAGTCACCGCATGGACACCTACCCCGATCAGCTGTCTGGTGGTCAGCAACAGCGCGTCGCCATCGTGCGTGCGCTCGCCATGCAGCCCGAGGTGATGCTCTTTGACGAGATCACCTCCGCCCTCGACCCGCAGCTGGTGGGCGAGGTGCTGGACGTGCTGCTGGCGCTCAAGGATGAGGGGATGACCATGGTGCTGGCCACCCACGAGATGGGCTTTGCCCGGCAGGCTGCGGACAAAGTGTGTTTTCTCAAAGACGGTAAGATCGTTGAGGAAGGCCCGCCAGAAACCCTTTTTGACACGCCACAGCACGCGGAAACACAGGCATTTCTGACCAGAGCGTTGAAGTAAGCGCGCCGCGCCCCGGGCTTGACCCCGGGCCTCTGCCTCACGCGTTCGTGGAGGTCCCGGGTCAAGCCCGGGACGGGTGAAACCCATGCCGCGCCGCAAGGTCTTGGATCCGGCCTTCCGCGATGCGGTCGCGCAGGCCGATGCAGACCAACCCGTGCCCAGCGGTCGCTAGGGACACCGCCCAGCGCACTCCAACCACCTGCACCTCAAAGAGCGCGCCATCCGGCTGCCGCACAAACCCCTTGGCCCGCAGCAGCCCGAGGTGTGTGTCGGCCAGCGCCTGGGCGAAGACGGCCGCATCCGTCTCCCCGGTCTGTGCGAAAGAAAAGCTGCGGTATTGCGCACTGTGGTCAAGAAGACCTTGCGTTGGCAGCGACACCGCGGTGTGCGTTACCCCAAGCACCACGGCGTTTGGGCAACGCCCATGCGCGGTCGCAACGATGGCTGCCGCGTCTGACATATTCTGCAACCACGCAGTGACCGGGGCCACATCCTCAACCAGGTCGGGCTTGGTCAAGAGGATCACGTCCGCGCCGCTGATCTGCCGCAGGATCGTATCGCCCATATAGGTGTCGCGTGCGCGGGCCTCGACCGTTTCGGCATCCGCCAGCACGACGATCCCCGCCAGCTGCACCCCCGCGACCAGCGACAGCGTCGCCGCAATCGCTTGCGGGATCGCTACGCCGGACGCTTCGATCACGATGTGCTGCGGTGCGGGCACCATCGCGACCATGTCGGCGATGGCCCCGATCAGGTTGTCGCCAAAAGCACAGCACACGCATCCCCCTGCGATTGAGATTACGTCGCCCTCTTGCGCCTCAATCAGGTCCTCGTCGATGGACAGGGCGCCGAATTCGTTGACCAACACCGCGATGCGCAGGCCATCCGCCTGGCGCAGTACCTGATTGATCAGCGTTGTCTTGCCCGCGCCGAGATAGCCGCCGATGATCGTGACCGGGATGCTCATAGCGCGCTGGCGTCGAACGTCTCGCCGCCCAGAACCGTGCCCCAGACGGGGATGTCCTTGAGCGCATTGGGCGCCACCTCGGTTGGATCACCGCCCAGCACAGCAAAATCCGCGCGCTTGCCCGCCTCGATCGAGCCGACCTCGCCATCCATGTGCAGCGTATAGGCCGCGCCCAGCGTGATCGCATAGAGCGCCTCGGCCACGCTGATCCGCTCATGCGCGCCCTGCACCCGGCCCGACGCGGTGATCCGGTTCACTGCTGCCCATGCCGTGAACAGCGGCGCGAGAGGCGTGACCGGCGCATCCGAATGGATCGCCATCGGCACGCCGGTGTCGAGCGCTGTGCGGCATGCATTCATCCGTTCGGCCCGCTCTGGCCCCACGGTTAAGCGATAATGCTCGTCCCCCCAGTAAAAATGGTGGTTGGCAAACAGGTTCACACAGACCCCGAGCGCTTGCATCCGGCGAAACTGTGCCGCATCGGCCATCTGGCAATGTTGCAGCGTAAAGCGGTGGTCGCGGCTGGGCGTGTCCGTCAGGGCAGGCCCAAGTGTCTCCAGTACCAGCTCCGTCGCCTCATCCCCGTTGGTGTGCGTGTGCACCGGCACCCCTGCTGCCAGCGCAAGGCGGTAAATCTGGTCAAGCTGTTCAGGCGCAATGTACCAGAGCCCATTTGGGGCGCCGTTGTAATATCCAGGCGCACGCAGCCGAGCGGTAAAACCCTGGATCGACCCGTCGGCGATCACCTTGATCCGCCCCAGCCGCAGCTTGTCAGTGCTCTGATCGCGCAGCTTGACGGTCAGATCGACCAGATCCTGCGGCGTATGCCCCATGAAGAACTTCAGCGGCACCACCCGCGCCGGAAAGCGCCGCTCGCCGGTGACACGCAGCATCATCTGCACCGCTTCGGCTTCCAGCCTTGAGGCAAGGTCGGTCACCGTCGTGGTCCCGGTGCGCACGCACAGCTTGGCAAAGGCGCGCAGGCCATCCTCGTCCGCATCCGTTGCCGACCGGTTGAACCCGACATGCGGGGCCACCGGCATGTAGACCTCTGGCCCCTTCAGCACGCCCGTGGGCATGCCATCAGGCCCCAGCGGGATGCCAGGATGGTTGATGCCCGCGCGCATCAAGCCTGCTAATTCCAACGCCTTGGAATTCACGTACATGATGTGCCCCGAGGCGTGCAGCACACCCAAGGGCCGCGTGGCGGAAACGGAATCGAGCCGCGCGCGGTCCATCACCGCGCCATCCATGTAGATCGGGTCCAGCTGAAACCCGCCCAGCGGCGCGGCGGGATCGTCCAGCGTGCCCTCGGCTTCGGCGAGCCGCGCCAGAACCGCGTCGATGCTGGCAAGGCCCGACCACCTCCGCCCATCTGGATCGGTACGATCAAAAAACCCGCAATAGACTTTGCGCCAAAGCGTGCCTTCCATCGCGTGCGCGTGGCCTTCGACAAACCCGGGCATAAGTACTTTGTCGGCGAACCGCGTGTCCAGCTTGTGAACGCCCCAACCGGCCAACTCTTCCAGCGTGCCCGCGCCCAATATGCGACCGTCGCGCACCGCCACATGGGTCGCCTCGGGCCGGCGCGGATTCATCGTGATCACCTTGCGGGCATGAAAGATGGTGATGTCGGACATGGCTCCCCCGCGCCCCTTGCGTCGCTGAAATTCAACGCAGCGCGCTGCATGCTTGTCAATCTGTCGCGAAAATCGCTTTCGCGTTTTGCGATTTGTCGACTAGGCTTTGAGAAAAACCAAAGCCACAACCGGGAGTGAACAGATGAAACATATGATCAAGGGGCTGGTGGCCTCGGCGGCCCTCGCGGGCCTTCTCGGGACCTCCGTTCTGGCGGATGAGCCCAAACAGGGCGGCACGCTGGTCACGGTGCTGGGGTCAAACCCGCGCACGCTGAACGGCGCGGTGCAATCGGGAATTGTCACGGGCTACCCGGCGGCGCAGCTCTTTGCCTCGCCCATGCGCTATGACGAAGATTGGACGCCGCAGCCCTACCTCGCCGAAAGCTGGGAGGTCAGCGACGACGGCCTGTCGGTCACGCTGAACCTGGTGCAGGACGCGGTGTTTCATGACGGCCAGCCCATCACGTCCGAGGATATCGCGTTCTCCGTCGACGTGATCAAGGCCAACCACCCGTTCAAGACCATGTTCGCGCCGGTGGAATCGGTCGAAACACCGGACGAACACACCGCCATCCTGCGCCTGTCGCAACCGCACCCGGCGCTGATGCTGGCCATGTCGGGCCAGCTGATGTCGATCCTGCCGAAACACATCTACGGCGACGTGCCGGTGGAAGAGGTGAAATCCCACCCCCGCAATAATGAAAACGTGGTGGGCTCTGGTCCGTTCAAGCTGGTGGAGTTCAAATCCGGCGAACACGTGATCCTCGAACGGTTTGACGATTTCTTCATCGACGGGCGCCCATTCCTCGATCGCGTGGTGATGCGCATCATCACCGACGTATCCGCGCGCACCATCGCCTATGAAAACGGCGAGGTGCAGATGGGCGCGTTCGAAAGCGTCCCCACCATGGTCAACCGCCTGAAAAAAGTCGACGGCCTGACCGTCACGCCCGAAGGGTACGGCGCCATTGGCCCGCTCGACTGGTTGGCAATGAACACCGGCGGCGACGGACCGCTGTCGGACAAACGCGTGCGTCAAGCGATTGCCTATGCGGTGGACAAGAACTTTATCCAAAACGCGCTGATGCAGGGCACCGCCGCCGACAGCCGCACCGGCATCCACCCGGACAGCCCGTTTTACAATGCCGATGTGCCCACCTATGACGTGGACCTCGACAAGGCCAACGCGCTGCTGGACGAGGCCGGATTTCCGATGGACGGCGACAGCCGCTTTGGCCTGACCATCGACTTTGGCTGGCCTGGCGTGAAGCCGCAGGTGGAATACGTCAAGGCCGCACTCAAAAAGGTCGGCATCGACGTCGAGGTCCGCGCCAGCGCCGACTTCCCCACATGGGCCAAGCGCATGGGCGAGATGGATTTCGACATGAGCTGGGACACCGTGTTCAACTGGGGTGACCCGGTGATCGGCGTGCACCGCACCTATGACAGCACCAACATCGGCAAGGGCGTGTGGTCCAACACCCAAGGGTTCTCGAACGCGCGGGTGGATGAGCTGATGGCCATGGCCGCGGTGGAAACCGACCCGGCCAAGCGCGCGGAACATTACAAAGAGTTCCAGGCCATCATCGCCGAGGAACTGCCGGTCTATCACACCAACACGCTGCCCTATCACACGGTATATGCCGACAATGTCGGCAACCCGCCGC
>JBCCLL010000029.1:0-49132 GCA_039026855.1 Pseudomonadota bacterium
CGATGGACAGCGCCAAGGAACGCGGCGACGCGCTCCTGCGCCGGTTCGAATCCGCCAACCGCGAAAGAGGACGCGTTTTTCCATGCGGAGCCGTAGGTGCGACACCCGCCCCGGGCTTGACCCGGGGCCTCGGGGTCAGATGTCCCAGAGGCCCCGGGTCAAGCCCGGGGCGGGTGTTGCGCGAACCTTAGCGGTTGGCGGATTCGAACCGGCGCAGGAGCGCGTCGCCGCGTTCCTTGGCGCTGTCCATCGCCGCCTGGGCCGATTTGTCCCCGGCCCAGATCGCCTCCAACTCTTCGTCGATGATGCCGCGGATCTGGTCAAAGGAGCCGAGCCGCAACCCTTTGGAGTTGGCGGTGGGCTCTTTGGCCGTCATCTGCATCACGGCGATATCGGTGCCGGGGTTTTCGTCGTAAAAGCCCTGGCTTTTGGTCAGGTCACCGGCAGCGGACGTGATCGGCAAGTAGCCGGTGTTCTGGTGCCAGGACGCCTGCACATCCGACTGCGACAGGAAGGCGAGGAATTCGCCGACGCCGGCATATTCGTCCGCCTCGTGCCCCTCCATCACCCAGAGCGAGGCGCCACCGATGATGGTGTTTTGCGGCTCGTCTGCGACGGCTTTCCAATAGGGCAGCGGGCGCACCTCAAAGTCAAAGTCGGCCTCGGCGCTGATGCCGGCATAGCCCGCCGAGCTTTCGGTAAAGAGCGCGCATTCACCCGAGCGGAAGTTTGCCCCGCCTTCGTTGCGGCGGCCGGTGTAGATGAACTTGCCCTCTTGCGCCCATTCACCCATCGCGGTGAGGTGGGCGACTTGGGCGGGTCCGTTCAGCTTGAGTTCGGTGTCGAGCCCGGCAAAGCCGTTGTCCTGGCTGGCGAAGGGCACGTCGTGATAGGCCGAGAAATTCTCAAGGTGGATCCAGCTTTGCCATGCGGTCACGAGCGGGCATTCCTCGCCCCCGGCCTTGAGCGCATCGAGCACCTCGCCCACCTGTTCCCATGTGGACATGTCGGTATCGGGGTCCACGCCCGCCGCAGACAATGCGTCGCGGTTGACCCAGAGTACCGGTGTGGACGAGTTGAACGGCAAGGACAGCATGTCGCCATCGGTGGTGGTGTAGTAGCCCTTGACCGAGCCAATGTAGGCGTCGGGGTCGAAGGTGGCACCGCTTTCGGCCATGACCTCATAGACCGGTTTGATCGCGCCGCCGGCGGCCATCATGGTGGCGGTGCCAACCTCGAACACCATCAGGATGTGCGGTTGCTCTTGCGCGCGGAAGGCGGCGATGCCGGCGTTCAGCGTTTCAGAGTAGTTGCCCTTGTGGCTTTGTACCACGGTGTAGTCGCTTTGGCTGGCGTTGAAGGCGTCGACCTGGGCGGCGACCAATTCGCCGAGGCGCCCGGTGAAGGCGTGCCAAAACTGGATTTCGGTTTGCGCGGCGGCCATGTCGGCGGTGACCAGCGTGGCAGCCAGTGCGAGTGCGCTTGTGCAAGATTTCATTGTGCTTCCTCCCGTTTGGTGTGGCGCTGTGACCCCCGTATGGTGGGCGCGTAACATGGATGTGACACGCGGCGCCGTGCAGGGACAAAATTGGCACCCCGCTGCGCCAAGGATTGGCGGCGCGGCGCGCTTTCGCAAGTGATTTTTTCGCGGTGTGGTGGAAAACTGACCAGAACAGGGCGTCGGGATGCGGTGTGCGTGGTGTGCGCAGCGGCGCTTTTTTTTCGGGCTTGGCGTGGCATTTCGGGGAATGCAGCGGGCGTAACCCGGCCTGTCACATGCCGACTGCGCGGGAGGTTTAGGTGTGGTTTTGGGAGGATGATCTTCCTCCGGAAAAACTGTGCTGCTGAGCGCATGTATGCGGGTGGCTTGGGCGATCCGCACCTGCCGGCTTTTCAAGCTGGGCTGACTGCTAGTATGTTTGCCGGCGCCTGCATTTTGCTCGCACTTGCGCATCGCCAGGGGTTCGGCACTTAGCTCGGTGATCTGATCACGGCGGCGGCGCGGTGAATGCTCACTTGCTGCAGTGTTTATTCTGGCTTCCAAGAAACAGGCGCTGCTTGTTTTCGCGGTTTCGCAGCATGCGGGACTGGGGCGCTGCTACCGTAGTAAATCAGCGACCGGCGCGATTGGCACTGATCCAGCGCATCATCCGGGAGCTTGCGCAACGCACAAGGCCCCGGGTCAGGCCCGGGGCGGGGTTGCGATTTTGATTGCGGGTTTATCGGTGACATGGATCGGGGTGTGCCTCTGGCGTGTTTGGACCCGCCAAGCGGTTTTGGGCGGGGTTGGGAGCGTCGCCGTCAGTGAGCGGATGACGACATTCCATCAGACGCGTCTGGGCGAGTGTTTGTTCTGCTTGCAACGTCGATCAAGCGAAGCTGCACGGCGCGCGGGTTTGCGCGGCCGCTGGCGTGACGGCGCGCTTGCGTTTGTTCACTTTTCGTTCATACTTGGCCCATGACCGAGATCACCGATCCACCGACCCTAATGCCTGGGCAAGTGCTGGCCCGCGGCGTGGCGCGGCATCTGGCCTCGCTCGGCTGGGTCACGGTTGAGGAATTGGTGCCGGCGCGGGGCTTGCGCGTGGACGTGATGGCGCTGGGGCGCAAGGGCGAGATCTGGGTGGTCGAGTGCAAATCGAGCCGCGCGGATTTCATGACGGACCAGAAATGGCAGGGCTACCTCGACTGGTGCGATCGGTTTTTCTGGGCCGTGGATGCGGCCTTTCCCGTCGACCTGCTGCCCGAAGATACTGGCCTGATACTGGCCGATGCCTATGACGCCGAGATCGTGCGTATGGCACCCGAGGCCAAGCTGGCGCCCGCGCGGCGCAAGGCGGTGATCCAGACCTTTGCCACCCATGCCGCACGCCGGTTGCAGGCGCTGCGCGATCCGGGTGCACACTTGGGCTGGTAAGGGCGCATCACCTGCGGCATGCTGAGCGCAGGGAGGACGCGCTGATGAGAGATCAGATTGAACTGCACGGCTATTTTGAGCCCGATGCCTGCGACGTGGCCGCGTTTGAGGCGGTCGTGTCGCGGCAGACCAATCCGGAGGACGTGCCACAGGCCAGCGAGATCATCGCAAACATCCCCGCCTATGACATGGCTGCCGCCGATTTGGACGACGCTGCCGCGCGCCGGGCGTTGATGGCGGAATGGGCCGCGGTGTTGCATCGCGGGGCGGGCGCGGTTGTGCTGCGCGGGGTCTACGCCGATACCAGCGTGCTGGATGCGGCGACAGATGTGTTCATGAACATTATCGCCGCGGAAAAGGCGGGCAACGGCGGCGGGGCTGACCACTTTGCCGCCGCCGGTGCCAATGACCGGGTGTGGAACGCGCAGGAAAAGCTGTGTCTGGCAGCACCCGACGTCTTTGTGCGGTACTTTGGTCAACCCGCGCTCGATGCGATGTGCGAGGCGTGGCTGGGCCGGGGCTATCAGATGACGTCGCAGGTGAACCTTGTGCGGCCCGGGGGTGCGGCGCAAGAGGCGCATCGGGATTATCACCTGGGGTTTATGACGCGGGAACAGGCGGCGGGGTTTCCGGCGCATATGCACCTGTTGTCGCCGATGCTGACCCTGCAGGGTGCTGTGGCGCATTGCGACATGTCCGTTGAGAGCGGGCCGACGCAGTTGCTGCCCTTTTCGCAGTGCTATGAGGCCGGGTACGTGGCGTTTCACCGCGACGATTTCCGGGCGGTGTTTGCGGCGCGGTCGGTGCAAGTGGCGCTGAGCAAGGGCGACGCGCTGTTTTTCTCGCCCGCTTTGTTTCACGCGGCGGGCGAGAACCGGACCGCGGATGTGCAGCGCTTTGCCAACCTGTTACAGGTGTCGTCGCCCATGGGCCGCGCGATGGAGCGGTTGGACCGGCGGGCGATGTGTCGGGCGATCTATCCTTATTTGTCCGGCCTCGAGGGGCTGGCGCGGGAGGCGGCGATTGCGGCGGCGGCGGAGGGGTATGCCTTTCCCACGTCGCTGGACACGGACCCACCGGTGGGCGGGCTAGCGCCCGAGACCGATGCGGAGATCGTGCGGCGTGCGTTGCGTGACGGGATGGATGTCGCGGCACTTGGCGCTGCGCTGGAGGCTGCGGAGGCGAAGCGGGGGTAAGGCTTTGCTGGTTCGACCAACAACCTCTACGTCTGTTCATGTCCTGCGCCCAGCACCGCTTAATCTAGAGCACACCGGCTGACGTTTACGTCAGGCTGCGCCGACCCGCCCCCGTCAAACCAAAGGTTTGCCTTCGGCAAAACGGGCGGCGCGGTGGCGCCACCCCGCGGAACGGCGCGTGCGGAGAGATTGGTGTTTTCGAGCTTCAGGCCATGAGGGCTGCCCGCTCTTCTTTGCTGACCAAAGTCACCTCGCCCGTTGGCGCACCGCCGTCTTCAAAAAACGGCGTGTCGCGCCATATGCCGGTGAGGCGGGCGCTGAGGGCGCGGGCGGCGAAGCCGGTGACAAAGCGCAAAAGCCCCTCGTGGCCGCGCTTGCCGTTTGGTTTTTTGACAAAGGCGCGTGCGGTGACGGGGCCGAGGGCGTCGGGATCTTCGAGCCGGTCGGTGCGGATGGACGCAAAGCTGAGCCGCGGGCTGCGCAGGGTCAGCGCCAGCGGTGCGCCGCAACAGCGTGCCTGCCAGCGCAAGGGACCGCGCGGGGAAAAGGAAAACGCGCCCAGCTCTTCGGCGCCTTGGGTCAGCCGGATGCGGAATGGCATCGTTTGATAAAGCTGCACTGGACCCGGGGCCGGGTCGGGTTGGCGGGCATAAAGCTCGCCCGCGCGGCAGTCGGCGCAAAAACACGCGGCGCGGGTGCCATTGCGTGCCGTGGCCCCGCTGAGGTGCCCGCGCAGGGCGCCGCAGTCGCAGGCAAAGGCGAGATCCGCCATCAGGCCGCGGCGTTTTTGTTCGCTGCCCGTTTGGGTTTCGACGGCGTGTTGGCGTCGATGAAATCGAGCACAAGCGGCCGGATGTTGTTGCGCCAGGACCGGCCGGCAAAGATGCCGTAATGCCCGGCACCCGGCTCGACATGGCTCGCCTTTTTGGCGTCGGGTAGGCCGGTGCATAGGTCCAACGCGGCGATGCATTGGCCGGGGGCGGAGATGTCGTCCTTGTCCCCTTCGACGGTTTTCACCGCGACGGTGGTGATCTTGCCGATGTCCACCGGTCGGCCTTTGACGGTGAAGCGGTTGGTGGCGATCTCGGTCTTTTTGAAGATGCGCTGCACGGTGGAGAGGTAAAACTCGGCCGGCATGTCCATCACGGCGAGGTATTCGTCGTAGAATTTGTTGTGCTTGTCGTGGTCGGACGCCTCACCGCGGGCGACGCGGGTGATCTGGTCGGCAAAGGCTTTGCCGTGTTTTTCGGCGTTCATCGACATGAACGAATTGAGCTGCAAGAGGCCCGGATAGACCTTGCGACCGACGCCTTTGTATTTGAAGCCGACGCGCTGGATCATCAGCTCTTCGAGCTGGCCCATGGTGACGCGGTGGCCAAAGTCGGTGACATCGGTGGCGTTGGCGTCGGGGTCGATCGGGCCGCCGATCAGAGTGAGGCTGCGCGGCTGCGCCTTTGGGTCCTCTTCAGCCAGATAGGCGGTGGCGGCCAGCGTCAGCGGCGCGGGCTGGCACACGGCGATCACGTGAGTGTCTGGGCCAAGCTCGCGCATGTAGTCGACGAGGTAGAGGGTGTAATCCTCAACGTCGAACTTGCCCGCGCTGACTGGAATGTCACGGGCGTTGTGCCAGTCTGTCACGTAAACTTCGCAATCGGGCATTAAGCTGTAGACGGTGGAACGCAGGAGCGTGGCGTAGTGACCCGACATTGGGGCAACCAGCAGCACCTTGCGGGAGCGGGGTTTGCGGCCCAGCACCTCAAAGTGGATCAGGTCGCCGAAATCGCCGGGCATGACGGTGCGAATGTTGACCACGTGGTCTTTGCCGTCCTCGCAGGTGAAGGTGGGAATGTTCCAGTCGGGTTTGGCCACCATGCGCATGAAGCTGCGTTCCGTCACCTCGCCCCAGGCCTGCAACCACGTCATGGCCGGGTTTGGAAACATCGCCATCGCCGGGTAGGACCCAACAGCGGCGGCGGTGGCACCAAGCCATTGGTTGGTGTTGCGCACGGTTTCCATAAGGTCGTAGCTGATCATGAAGCGCATGGGCTGCGGTCCTTTCCATCAAGGGCGACGCTGTGCCATGATGGCGACACACGCGTCGGACGTTGTGTCGCTTTGCCCCCTGACGCGTGCGACCGTATACAGCTTGCGACAATTTGTGCCAATTGCTGCACCTGCGAGACTAAGACGAAGAAGTTAACATGACAACCTTTGATGACGGCGCGGGCACAACCGGTGGTGCTGTGACCGGCGAAAACCTCGACAAATTGAATGCGAATCTGCGCAAAGTCGAGGAGCTGACGCAACGTCTGACGCAGGTTATGACGCACCGCAGCACGCACAATGCTGCACTTGATGGTCCGAATCAGGAGCTTTTTGCCAAAGCCGCGACCGCCTATTGGCACGAAGCGCTGCGCGATCCGGCCAAGGTGCTGGAGCATCAGTTGCAGTTCTGGTCCCGCTCAGTCACCCATTTTGTCGAGGCGCAGCAGGCGCTGGCCAGTGGCAAGCTCAAAGCCCCCGATGACCCCGGGCCGCGGGACCGCCGCTTTGCCAATCCGCTGTGGGACACGCACCCCTATTTCAACTACGTCAAGCAGCAGTACCTGATCAACGCAGACGCGGTGATGCAGGCGGTGGACGATGTGTCGGACATGTCGGCCAAGGAAAAGCAGCGGCTTGCCTATTTCTCGCGCCAGATCGTGGACATGATGTCGCCGACCAACTTTCTGGCGACCAACCCCGACGCGCTGGAAAAAGCGGTGGCGACCGAGGGACAGAGCTTGGTCGACGGGCTCGAAAACCTGATTGGCGATCTGGAGGCCAACAATGGCGAGCTGATCGTGCGGCTGGCCGATGAGACCGCGTTTGAGCTGGGCCAGAACATCGCCACCACGCCGGGCAAGGTTGTGTACCGCAACCGCATGATGGAGCTGATCCAGTACGCGCCCAGCACCGACAAGGTGCACAGGACGCCCGTGGTGCTGTTTCCGCCGTGGATCAACAAATACTACATTCTCGACCTGAAACAGCAGAACAGTCTGGTCAAATGGATCGTGGAGCAGGGGCACACGCTGTTTGTTGTCTCTTGGGTGAACCCGGATGCCGCCTATGCCGGGGTCGGCCTCGAGGATTATGTCGAGGACGGGTACCTGGCGGCCATCCGCGAGGCCAAGGCGATCACTGGCGAGAAACAGGTGAATGCCATCGGCTACTGCATCGCCGGCACTACGCTGGCGTTGACCTTGGCGCTGCTGAAACAGCGCAAGGACAAATCGGTCAAATCGGCCACGTTTTTTACCGCGCTCACCGATTTCGACGATCAGGGCGAGTTCACGCCGTTCCTAACGGATGATTTCATCGACGGGATCGAGGAAGAATGCACCGTTAAGGGCGTGCTGCCCTCGGTGATTATGGCGCGGACGTTCACGTTTTTGCGGGCCAATGACCTCGTCTATCAGCCCGCGATCAAGAGCTACATGATGGGCGAGACGCCGCCGGCCTTTGACCTGCTCTATTGGAATGGCGACGGCGCGAACCTGCCCGCCAAGATGGCGATGCAGTATTTGCGTGGCCTGTGTCAGGGCAATCAGCTGGCCGATGGCGGGTTTGACCTGCTGGGGCATCATCTGGAATTGGGCGACGTGGACGTGCCGCTATGTGCCGTGGCGTGCGAGACCGATCACATCGCGCCGTGGAAGCACTGCTATCGCGGGGTGCAGCAGATGGGGGCCAAGGACCGGACCTTTATCATGACGCAGTCGGGCCACATCGCGGGCATCGTGAACCCGCCGTCCAAGGTGAAATACGGGCACTACACCAATGCGGACCTGACCCTTGATCCCGAAACATGGAACGCGAGTGCCGATTTTCACGAAGGGTCGTGGTGGCCACGTTGGGGCGCGTGGTTGAAAAAGCGCGGCGGCGCCAAGGTCACGGCGCGGACGCCCGGGGATGATGCGCATCCGGTGCTGTGCGACGCGCCGGGGAGCTATGTCACGGTCAAGGCGCGGCCCGAATAGGACAGATCAGCCGCGGCAACACGCGGCCCGGGATCGATCCCGATGGGGCATGGCCCGCGTCCGTGCACCCCATCTTGCGATAAAACGCGGCGGCGTTCGGGTCGGCCACAACCACCATCTGCTCTGCTGCGTGACGGCGCGCGGTCTCGCGCGCCCAGTCAAACAGCACGCGCCCGATGCCAAGGCCGATATGTGACGGCGCGATATAGAGCCGTTCGAGATGGGCGATTGTGGAACCGGTCGCGACTTGCGCCATACCCACGATGTCACCGGCTGCGAGCGCCACGACTATCTCATCTGTTGCAAGGTCGGAGGCGCGGACGGTCAGCTCGTCACGGGCTTGCGCCATGAACGCTGCGTCATAGCCCCAATGCGCGTTGGACCGCAGACACAGGCGCGACAGCGGATCGAGATCGGCGGTGTTTGCAGGACGCAGTGTGATCATGCGCCAAGCCTATGGCGGTGCAGTTGATCCGCCAAGTCACCTCGTTTGATCGTCTTTTGCGGGTAAGGGCATAACTTGTGGGTGAGTCGGGTGTGAGACGCGTAAAAGTTGACCTTTCGTAATGCTGCAGCGCAGAAATAATCTCTCCGCCGCATCACTTGTTGATTGGGGTTTTTCGTAAAATATTGAAATATAATAGTTTATTTCTTAATCCGAGCATTTTTGCCGCACTGCAGCAAAAGACTTGAAATGCTGCGATGCGGCGTCTATCTTGCATGCAGACGCAGCAATGGCTCAGCGAGCCAGATCAAAGGAATTCTGACATGGCCAAATCCGCCACCCCCGATATGTCCGCGATGTTCAAAGATGTCATGGGCGCCTTCCCGGTTGACACCGCCGCGATGGAAGACGCGTTCAAAACCGCGACCACGCTGAACGAAAAGTTGAGCGCCGTTGCCATCGACGCCGCCGAAAAGTCGACCGAGATCTCTTCCAAGTGGACCAAAGAGACCCTGTCCAAGCTGGCCGACATGTCGAAAGCAAAGCCGGAACCTGCGGACTACGCCAAGTCGATGACTGATTTCGCGTCCGCCTATGCCGAAGTGACCGCCGAGCACATGGCAGCCTTTGCCGAGGTGGCCAAGAAAGTTCAGATGGACACTGTCGAGCTGATGATGGCCGCAGGCAAGGACATGAGCGAAGACGCCTCCGCCGCGGTCAAGAAAGCCACTGGCGAGATGACAGCCGCCGCCAAAAAGGCAGCAGCCAAGTAATTCGGGCCGGCGTCTGCCACGCCGATCCAACGACATATCGCGCCAACTTCCTCCCTGAAACGGCGCGGTAACTGCGGCGGGTTCCCTTCATTGGGGCCCGCCTTTTTCTATGTCTGCTTGATTGCTTTGACGGGGGCGGCCGGGTATCGTCCGCGTCAATGGACGGCCAGAATGCCGCACGCGTGAGCAGGCAGATGAACAAACAGGATGTGACGCCCCAGCTACGGCGCAAGTTGCGTCGGTTGGGTTTTGCGCTGTCGCGGATCAAGACGCGGCCCGAGTATCTGCGCGGCTATGACCTGGCCCCGGACGTGGTGTTCGACGTGGGCGTGATGGACGGGACGCCGTACCTGTACGATGCCTTTGCGCAGGCGAAATTCGTTCTGATCGACCCGCTGAAGGAAAGTCGCGAGATCATCGCGGGGCAGGGGCTGGCGATCGACTATGACTTTCACACCGTTGCGGTGGGGGCCGTGCCCGGCACGCTGACGCTGAACATTCCCACCACGAAACCCGGCAAGGGTGCCGATATGGCCAGCTTTCTCGACCGGCGCGACGGGATCGAGAGTGAATTTTCATCCGTGGAGGCGCGCGGGGTCGAGGTGACCACGCTGGACGCGCTGGCGGCGGGTTATGACGGTCGGTTCGGGCTGAAGATCGATACCGAGGGGTTCGAGCTGTCGGTGCTGCAGGGGGCGGCCCGTATGCTGAAGGCCTGCGATTTTGTCATTCTCGAGATGTCGGTGACACAACGCTTTGCCGGGGTGGCGCCGCCGTCGGAGGTGATCGCGCTGCTGGCGGCGGCGGGTCTGGAGCTGCGCGATGTGCTGGCCGTGGCGCCGCAGCCGCACCGACCGATGCCGCCGCGCCACATGGATCTGCTGTTCACGAGGTGGGCATGAGCATCGCCTTTGTCACTATGGTGTGGCGCGATTACTGGCTGCTGGAGCGCTGGATCGAAAACGCCGAACGCCACGTGCCGCGCGACAACATCTATGTGATCAACCACGGCCAGGACCCGCGCGTGACTGAGATTGCCGCCGGGTGCTGTGTCATGCCGCTGCCGCGCGATAAGATTGACGAGACGCTGACCCAGCGCCGGTGGGAGCTGATTTCGGGCGTGGCGTCGGGGTTGAATGGCTTTTTCGACTACGTCGTGGCCACCGATGTGGACGAGCTGCTGGTGCTGAACCAACCTGGTCTGACGTTGGAGCAGTATCTGGCGGGGCAGGAGACCAGTGACGGTGTATACGGTGCCGTAGGGTTAAACGTGATGCCCGTCGAAGATGCGGATACGGGCACAGACCTACCGGTGCTGACGCGCTATCCGTTTGCGCGCTTGTCGCCGCAATACAGCAAACCCATCGTGACCGCGGGCCCGGTGCGCTACACCCGCGGCGGCCACGGGGTGTGGGGCCAGGAATTTGCTGTGCACGCCGCGCTGTCGCTGGTGCATTTGCATTATGTCACGCCGGACTATCGCACCCGTATGGATGACCGTGCGGCGCTGGTGAAATCGGTACGCGACGCGGATGCCAGCGACGCCGACAAGACCCGCATCAAAGACAAGCGATTTTGGATCAACTGGGCCAAGGCCGATGCCATACTGTCCCGTCAGTTACGGCTCTATAATGAGGCGGAAGAGGTCCCGGTTGACGATGATTTTGCGCGGGTTGCAGCGCTGCTGAACGCCAATGTGGTGCGCGGGCGCGAGCGCTGCTTTGTGCGCAGCGGCGAACATGTCAATTACCGGGTCCGCCTCACGCCGGCTTTGCAGGCGCTTGTCTAGCGGTCAGGTGGCTCTGTCCTGCCCTCTTTCTTTTTGCAAACGCCGCGCCTAAGCTGCGGTGCAGCACGTCACCGGGGAGACAGATCGTGACAGACAAACCGGCACCTTTGCTGATCAAACGCTATGCCAGCCGCCGTCTTTATAACACAGAAACAAGCGATTACGTGACGTTGGAAGATATCGCGGGCTTTATCCGCGACGGCCGCGAGGTGCAGATTGTCGATCTGAAAACCGGCGATGACCTGACGCGGCAGTACTTGCTGCAGATCATAGCCGAGCACGAAAGCCGCGGCGAAAGCGTGCTGCCGGTGGACGTGCTCAACGATCTTGTGCGCAGTTACATGACCGGCGGGGTGTCGGTGGTGCCGCAGTTCTTGCAGGCCAGTTTTGACATGCTGCGCGATGGTCAGAGCCGCATGATGGAAAACATGAACGCCATCAATCCGATGGCCAAGATGCCCGGCTTTGAGGCCATGCAAGCGCAGCAAGAGGCATTCCTGAAGGCGATGACCGGCGGTCTGACGCCAAGCTGGCCCGGCGCGGGTGCGCCCGAAACCAAGAGCAAAGATGACGGCGAGGATCTGGATGCGATCAAACAGCAGCTCGCCGATCTGCAGGACAAGCTGTCAAAGCTGAGCTGACATATGGTCCAACCGCGCCGCGCCGTTCTGAGGTGCGTCAGGCGGCTTGCGCCGTTACGCTTTGCTCCAGCGCGCGCAGCAATGCGTCGGCGATGGCATCCAGCGTCTCCTGCGGCAGATGCACCGGCAGACGCACGTCACAGGCGCGCATCAGCATCGCGCGGGTCTGCGGCAGCTCGGGCAAGTCCGCGATAAATTGCCAGTTCCAGAAGGCACGGGCGTTGTCGCGGCTGCGGCCAAAGACCTGCACCTTGACGCCGTGCACGGCGGCGGCGGCGACAAAGCCGTCGACCTGCGCGTCGGTCACGTCGACCAGGTTGAACTGAATTGAATACGGCGCGCGGTTTTCACCGGGCAGCGGGGCGGGCACGTGGATATGCGGGCTGGCAGAGATGCGCCCCGCCACATGGTCGTGGTTGCACAGCCCGTCAGTGCAGCGGCGCACCAGATGGGGCAATTGCGGCCGGATCACCGCGGCGCTCAGGTTCGACAGGCGCAGATTATAGAGCGGCAACTGATTCTGATGCGCGGTGACTGCGTCATGCAGCACGGGGTGCTTTTTCCAGTTATGCTCATAGGCGCCGGACATGATGATCGCGCGCGCCACAAGGTCGGCGTCGTCGGTGATCAGAATGCCGCCTTCACCCGCGTTGATCATCTTGTAGCTCTGAAAAGAAAAGCAGCCCACCCGCCCAATTGTACCGATCTTGCGCCCGTTCCAGGTGGTGCCCAGCGAGTGCGCCGCATCCTCGATCACCGGGACATTTGCGGCGTCACATAGCGCCATGATCGCGTCCATATCCGAGGTGTGGCCGCGCATGTGGCTGACGATGACGGCGCGCACCGTGGGCAGCTTGGCCGCGAAATCGTCCATGTCGATGCGGTAATTGTCGCCCACCTCACACAGCACGGGCACGCAATCGGCATGCACCACCGATGACGGGACGGCGGCAAAGGTGAAGCCGGGGATCAGCACGCGGGCATCTCGGGGCAGGTCCAGCGCCTTGAGCGACAGGAACAAGGCGGCCGAACAGGACGACACCGCCAGCGCGTATTTGACGCCCATCATGTCTGCAAACTCGGACTCAAGCAGCGAGACCGGCGCGTCGCTGGCGGCGGTGTAACGGAACAGATCGCCGGTATGCAGCAGGCGGTCAATCTCGGCCCGGGCCTCGGCGGGAATGGGTTCGGCACCGTGCATGTCGGGCAGGCTCATATTTCGGTTTCCTTATGTACCGCTTTGGCTTTGCTTAAATCGTATAGCGGGAAAAGGAAACGCTTTTGTGACGGCTTTTTGCTGTTTGGTGGGGGTGCGGTGCGCAATGAATGCGCACCCTTAGAGCCCGAGGCGATCCCGTAGCGCATACCAGGTCATTGCTAGCGCCAGCAGCGGGCTGCGCAGGCGCGCGCCGCCAGGGAAGGGCGTGGTGGGCAGGGCGGCCATGGTGTCGAACCCGTCGGACTGTCCGAGGATTGCTTGTGCCATGAGTTGGCCCGCCTGCGTCGCCGTGCCAACCCCGTGCCCGGAATAGCCCGACACGCTGAGTACGTTTGGCCCGATGCGCGCCAGATAGGGCAGGCGGTTCATGGTGATGGCCAGCGTCCCGCCCCAAGCATAGTCGATCGGCACATCCGCAAGATGCGGAAAGATCTGGCACATCGGTTTGCGCACCGTGGCAGCGATATCGCGCGGAAAACGGTAGCCGTAACTCTCCCCGCCGCCAAAGAGCAGGCGGCCATCGTGGCTGAGGCGGAAGTAATTGATGACAAAGCGTCCGTCGGCCACAGCGATGTCGCGGGTCAGCACGCGCTCGGGGTTTTCCAGCGGCGCAGTGGCGGCGATGAAGTTGTTGATCGGCATCACGCGCGCCGCAACCGGCGGTGCCAGATCGCCGAGATAGCCGTTGCAGGCCAGCACAATGTGGTCGGCGCGCACGGTGCCCGTCGTCGTGGTCACGTCCCCGTCGACAGAGGTGACCGGGCTGCCCTCAAAAATCCGCGCGCCGGCAGCCTCTGCCGCCCGCGCCAGCCCCAACGCATAGCGTAGAGGGTGCAGGTGGCCCGGCTCGTGATCCAGAATGCCACCCTTGTAGGCGGGCGAGGGGCACAGAGCGGCAAAGCTCGGGCCATCCAGCACGTCCAGCGGATAGTCATAGTGCTGCGCCATGTGATCGGCGTAGCGGTGCAGGTCGTCCGCATCGCCCGCGCTCTCGGCAGTCCAGGCCAGCCCGGGCTTGAGAAAGCAATCGATGTCATGCGCGGCCACCAGGTCCTTGACCAACGCCACCGCCGCGCGACCCATGTCCCACAGCCTGCGCGCGTCATCATGCCCCACCATCTCTTCCAGATCGGGCTGCTCGACCCGTTGGCCAGCGCCAAGCTGCCCGCCATTGCGGCCCGATGCGCCAAAGCCTACGCGCTGCGCCTCGAGCACCACCACAGACCGCCCCGCCTGCGCCAGATGCAGCGCTGCTGACAGCCCGGTATACCCCGCACCGACCACGCAAACATCTGCGCGCACATCACCCACAAGCGGGGCGCGCTGCGGAGGCAGATCACAGGTCGCGGCATACCAACTGCGCGGATATTCCCCCGCCCGGTCATTGGCGTAAAGCAGGTTCAACGCCCATCACCTGCTTCATTTCGCCAGCTAAACCGTCCACGAAGGACCGCTTTGCAACCGCGCACGACCTGCCCCTTCATCTTGCCAAATAAACTCTCCCCGAAGGGCCCATCTGCCACCCGCATCACACGTTCAGCAGCAGATGCTCGCGTTCCCACGGTGAAATCACTTGCAGGAACTCGTCATATTCCGCGCGTTTCACGATGGAGTAGACGCGCGCAAATTCAGGGCCCAGCACCTGGTGCAAGGCTGTGGCCGCATCAAACAGGTCCAGCGCCGAGCCAAGGACGCGGGGAATGTCCCCTTCGCCGTCATAGGCGTCGCCGCGGAACTGGGCGGACGGGCGGCGGTTTTCCATCATCCCGAGATAGCCGCAGGCAAGCGAAGCCGCGATGCCCAGATACGGGTTGCAATCCATGCCCGCGATGCGGTTTTCTACGCGCCGGGACGCCGGGCTCGACAGCGGGATGCGGATGCCGGTGGTGCGGTTGTCGCGGCCCCATTCGAGGTTGATGGGGGCGGCGTGATCTTTCACATATCGCCGGTAGGAATTCACAAACGGCGCCATCACGGCCAATGCCGCGGGCATGTAGTGCTGCAACCCGCCGATAAAGTGGAAAAACGCGTCCGTGTCGCCGTCTTGCGGGCCGACAAAGATGTTCCTGCCGGTTTTTGTATCCAGCACCGAGTGGTGGATGTGCATTGCCGACCCAGGCTCGGCGGCGATGGGTTTGGCCATAAACGTGGCAAAACAGTCATGGCGCAGCGCCGCCTCACGGATCAACCGTTTGAAGTAAAACACCTCGTCCGCGAGCTTGACCGGATTGCCGTGGCGCAGGTTGATCTCGAGCTGGCCTGCGCCGCCTTCTTGGGTGATGCCGTCGATCTCGAACCCCTGGGCTTCGGCAAAATCATAGATGTCGTCGATCACCGGGCCAAACTCGTCCACCGCGGTCATCGAATAGGCCTGCCGGGCCGCCGCAGGGCGGCCTGACCGCCCGGTCATCGGTGCAATTTCTTGCGCGGGATCAAGGTTGCGCGCGATTAGAAAGAACTCCATTTCCGGCGCCACAACCGGTTTCCATCCCTGCGCCTGATAGAGGCTGACCACGCGTTTGAGCACATTGCGCGGGCTGAACGGCACTGGATCACCGGCGCGGTCATAGGCGTCGTGGATCACCTGCAGCGTCCAGTCGCCGGTCCACGGGGCCGCAGTGGCAGTCGACATATCGGGGCGCAGGATCATGTCCTTTTCGATAAAGCCATCATCGCCCGCCGCCTCACCCCAGCCGCCGGTGATGGTCTGGTAAAAGATGCTGTCGGGCAGGTGGAAATAGTCCTGCCGGTCGAATTTGGACGCGGGCACCGCCTTGCCCCGCGCGATACCGGGCAAGTCGGCGATGATGCATTCCACCTCGTCCAAGCGGCGGCCATCCAGATAGATCTGCGCCGCCTCGGGCAGCTTGCTCATCCAGTCGCTCATGCCGCACCTCGCTTGAAGAACGCGGCCATGTCTGCGGCGATGTCCATGCGGTCGGTGGGGTGATCCAGCGTGGCACGTGTCGCGGTGATCTGGGCTTCGGGCACCACGCCTGGTGCGCGGTATGTCGCCAGTGCGTCGATCATCTCAGCCCCAAATTCGGGGTGCGGTTGGATTGTCCAGATGCTGTCGCCGTAGACCAACCCGGCATTGGCGCAAAAGGCGTTTGACGCGATCACCTCGGCCCCCGGCGGCAGGTCGACCACCTGATCTTGATGCCAGGCATGCACAGCGACCTGCCCACCGCCATAGTCATAGGTCTGCCGCCCGACAGACCACCCATCGGGGAACTTGATTACGCGTCCACCCAGGGCTTGCGCGATGATCTGGTGGCCAAAGCAGACCCCGATCATGGGCCTGCCCGACGCGTGGATGGCGCGGATCAGATCCTCGAGCGGGGGGATAAACGCGTGATCCTCATAGGCCCCGTGTTTGGATCCCGTCACCAGCCAGCCGTCGCACGCGTCCGGCCCGTCTGGAAAAGCCATATCCACCACGTTGTAGGTGACAAAATCGAACCCGTGCCCGTCAAGCAGCCGGGCAAACATGGCGTCGTAGTCCCCCAGGCTGTCCAGAACCTCGTCCGGCGCGTGGCCCGTTTGCAGTATGCCGATTTTCATGGATCACCTGGAGTTTGCCGGCAAGATAGGCGGCGGATCAGACCGTGTCGAGGTAGATCTCAACCCGCTCTTCGGGGCTGAGATCGGCCATTTTGTGCACCTCTTGCCGCTTGGTCATCACGAGGTTGCGGATCAATTCGGCGTCAAAGATGCGGGCGATCTGGGCGCTCGCTTCAAACGCGTCAATGGCGGCCTCCCACGTGTCGGGCACCTGTGGCAGGTCCTGGTCATAGGCGTTCCCGGTGATGGGTGCGGGCGGCTCCATGCCGCTCTCTATGCCATTCAGCGCCGCCCCCAGCACAGCGGAAATCGACAAGTAGGGGTTCACATCCCCGCCCGCCAGCCGGTGTTCGATCCGCCGCGCAGCATGAGGGCCAGAGGGGATGCGGATCGCTGCGGTGCGGTTTTCATAGGCCCATGCGATGCCCGTGGGCGCGTGCGCCCCCGGCACCAGCCGGTTATAGGAATTGGCATGCGGCGCAAAGACCAGCGTTGCATCGCCCATCGACGCCAAACACCCCGCCACGGCAGAGCGCATCAGGTTTGTGCCCGCTTCCGTCCCGTCGTCAAAGACATTGCGCCCCGCGTCATCCAGCACCGAAAAATGCATGTGCATGCCCGAGCCTGCGTAGTCCGCATACGGCTTGGCCATGAACGACGCGGCAAAGCCGTGTTGGCGCGCGAGCCCCTTGACCAAGAGCTTGAACAACCACGCGTCATCTGCGGCCTTGAGCACATCGTGCTGGTGCCGCAGATTGATCTCAAATTGGCCCAACCCGCTTTCGGACAGCGCCGTATCGGCGGGGATGTCCATGGCGGCACAGCCGTCATAGAGCGCGGTCACAAACCCGTCGAACGCGTCCAGCGTGCGCATCGACAGGATCTCGCCGCCGCGCGCGCGCTTGCCGGACCGCGGTGACGCGGGGATGCGCAGATCGGGCCCGCTATCATCGATCAAAAAGAACTCCATCTCAACCGCCACCACAGGGCGCATGCCCCGTTCGGCAAAGCGTTCTGCAACGCTGGCCAGCGCATGGCGTGCATCGCCTTCGAATGGGCGGCCATCTTCGTGATACGCCCAGATCGGCAGAAGGGCGGTGGGTGTTTCCAACCACGGCATGGGCACAAATCCACGGCCCGTGGCGCGCATCACACCGTCCCGATCCCCACTTTCCAGCACCAAGGGGGAGCTCTCGATATCCTCGCCCCAGATGTCGAGGTTAAGCACCGATAGCGGAAACCGCGTGCCGTCCTGCGCCAGCTTCGCCGCAGCTGCCACAGGCATTCGCTTACCCCGCGCCACGCCGTTCAGATCGGCCGCTGCAACGCGCAAAGCCGTTGTTCCGTCGGGGATATTCAGATCGCCACCCATCTTCGTCTTGCCCAATAAACGCCCGCGCGGCAGGCATGATGTAAAACGCCTACCGGATCAAGTTCGGCCTGACCCGCAAGCGCGGCCGCGCGGCCTGCGGCAGGTGCCGGTTCAGCCGCCGGTTCACCAGCCCAAACAGCCCGATGATCAGCAGGGTCAGAAGGATGAAATAGACCGCAAGGATCGGGTAGGGGATAAACGGGTTGAACGTTTTGTCGGCAAAATAGCTCGCATAATAAAGCGCATCGCCCCGCTGCCCGCGCACCGGAAAGGCGGAGAAAAACACAAGCGTAGTGGCGTGAAAGAGAAAGATTGCCTCGTTGGTATAGGCAGGCCACGCCAGCCGCAGCATGGTGGGCCAAACCACGCGCCGAAACCGCGACCAGCCCGACAGCCCGTAGGCATCGGCCGCCTCAACCTCGCCCTTGGGGATCGATTGTAGCGCGCCGTAAAAGATCTCTCCGGCATAGGCGGAGGTGTTGAAAAACAACACCACCAGCGCGCCGGCCCAGGCTGCGGTGAAGACGTCAAAAACGGGCAGCGGTGCCTTGAGTTGCAAAAACAGGAAGTAGGCAAAGAAAAACTGGATAAACAGCGGCGAGCCGCGAAAGATAAAGATGAACCATTCCGACGGCTTGCGCAGCGCGGGGTTCGCCGACGCTTTGCCCAGGGCCACCGCGGTCGCCAAAAAGAACCCCGCCACCAGCGCCAGCACACCAAAATAGACGTTCCAGATCATGCCCGATCCAATCAGCGTGACCTGCTCGCACAGCGTAATTTCATCCCGAGGCAGCCGCCGCTCGCCGATGCCGATGGCGCGCAGCCCGTAGGCTTGAACTGTAGCAAAACAGCTCATCCGCGCCCTCTTGGGTTTCTTCTGGCCAAAAATACCTCGGGGGGGCGCGGCACGCGCGGGGGCAGCGCCCCCAAAACCGTTTCCATCATGCCGCCGCCTTTCGCTGCGCCTCACCGGCGGTGGTCGCTTGCCCGTGGCTCAACCGCGTCATCAGGCGGGCCAGCGCCACTTCGGAGACGCGGGTGAAGGCGAGGTAAAACACCAGCAGCGCCAGGAAATACCACATGCGCCAATCACCGTGGGGATAGTCGGTGAACCGCGCGGTTTTTATCCCGCCCAGTTCGCGCGCCCAGTAGACGATGTCCTCGACCCCCAGCAGAAACAGCAGCGGCGTCGCCTTTATCAGCACCATCCACAGGTTCGACAGCCCCGGCAGCGCATAGACCCACATCTGCGGCACCAGCACGCGCCAGAACGCCTGGCGCGGGGTCATGCCGTAGGCTTCGGCGGTTTCCATCTGTGCCCGTGGTACGGCACGCATGGCCCCGAACAGGACATTGGCGGCAAAGGCGCCGAACACGATGGCGAAGGTCAGCGCTGCAAGCGAGAAGCCGTAGACCTCATGCACCCATTGCGGTGCGGCACCCAGCGGAATCTTGGCCTCGGCGCAGACCACAAAATCATTGCCTTGCCGCACCGGGTCGCCCCAATCAGGGCACAGCGAGATGTGGCGCAGGTACTCGATCCCCTGATCCAGCGCGATCACAAAAAACAGGAAAAATGCGATGTCGGGCACGCCGCGCACGATGGCAATGTAGCCGCGGCCCAGCAGGTTCAGCGGCAAGATGCGCGACCGGGCCGCCGCCGCCCCGGCAAAGCCGAAGGCCAGCGATGCAGGCGCAGTAATGGCCAGCAAAAGCAAAACGGTAAAGACCGACACGTAGAGCTGCGCGTGTTTGGCCGTTGTCAGGTAACAGGCCATCCACTGCCATGTCGGCAGAACGCTGGGGTCGGTGCAAAATGAAAACATCGCGGCAAAATCGGCCGGGCGGGGATCCCCCGCCCGGCCTTGGGTGCATCAGAATTCTTCGCCGATTTCCCATTTGACGATCAGCGCGTTCAGCGACCCGTCGTCTTTCATCGACTGGATCGCTGCGTCGAATTTGCCTTTCAGCTCGCCATCGCTCTCGCGCACGCCCATGCCGACGCCACCGCCCAAGAGTTCGGTGCGTTCGAGAAAGGACAGCTCGGCATCCTCTTCGACAATCGCGTCGAGATAGGATTTGTCAGCGAGCACCGCGTCCGCCTCGCCGGATTTCACTGCGGCGATGGTTTCTTCGGGCGTGGCAAACTCAACCAGATCCCAGCCTTGATCGGCCACAAACGACGCCTGGATGGTGTTCGTCTGCGCCGCGATGGTGGCGTTTTCCACGTCCACGCTGGTGTCGGCCGCGGCATAGGCCGACGGGTCAGGCTGCGAGTAGTTTTGCGTGAAATCAATGACTTCATCACGTTCAGCGGTGATGCTCATGCCCGCGATGATGGTGTCGTAGTTGCCCGACACCAGGTTGGGGATGATGCTGTCCCATTCGTTGGTGACCCATTCGCAGGTCAGCTCGGCGCGCGCGCACAGCTCGTCGCCCAGCTCACGCTCAAACCCGTCAACCTCGCCCGCATCATTGATGAAGTTCCACGGAGGGTAGGCGCCCTCGGTCCCCATGCGGACAACGGAATGGCCATCGGCCATCGCCAGCGTCGCGGTCAGCGTGACCGCAACCGTGCTGAGCAGGATGTTTTTCATGTGTTTACTCCCATTATGGTTGGTTACGCGGCGCGGGTCGCAGATAGGAATCCGCGCAGGCGTTCTGATGTGGGGTTGCCGAACAGTGCGTCTGGCGCCCCCTCTTCCTCGATCCGGCCCTGGTGCAGGAATACCACGTGGTCCGATACATCGGCGGCCAGTTTCATGTCGTGGGTCACGATCAGCATCGTGCGCCCCTCGGCGGCGAGGTCCTGGATGACCTTGACCACCTCTTGTTCCAGTTCAGGGTCTAGCGCGCTGGTCGGTTCGTCAAAAAGCAGCGCTTCAGGCTCCATGCACAGCGCGCGGGCGATGGCGGCGCGCTGCTGTTGGCCGCCAGACAGTTGGGCCGGGAAGACGTCGCATTTGTCGCCGATCCCCACCTTGTCGAGGTAGCGGCGCGCGGTCTCTTCGACCTCGCCCGGGTCGCGGCGCAGCACCGTCACCGGTGCCTCCATCACGTTTTGCAGGATGGTCATGTGGGCCCACAGGTTGAACTGCTGGAACACCATCGACAGGTTGGTGCGGATGCGCAGCACCTGTTTGGCGTCGCCCGGGCGGCGGGCGTGGCCGGTGCCTTTCCAGGTGACATCCTCGCCCTTGAACCGCACGTCACCGTCCTGGCTGTCTTCCAGCAGGTTGCAACAGCGAAGCAGTGTGGATTTGCCGGATCCCGATGATCCGATCAGCGAGATCACCTGTCCAGTCCGTGCCGTGATGTCCACCCCTTTGAGCACTTCCAGAGCGCCATAGGCCTTGTGCAGGTTGCGGATTTCGATGACGGGGGTGGTGGTCACGTGGGCGCGCCATTGGTTGCAGACTGCGCGGTATAAGGCAGCAAATACAGGCGATTGTAAATCGATTATCGCCCCGGTTCGCGCGCAGCGGGATCGAATTGACGCGACGTGCGGTCCGATTGGGCACGCGGTGTGGGCAGCGCGTGGTACAGGGCCTCGTCCAGCACCACAACCCCCCTGAGCCCGCCAAGCGCGCGGTGGCCCATCCAGGGGGACGTCTCACACGCTGCGGCCAGGGCGGCGCGCAGCGGGGCAGGGTCGCGCCCGCGGGCTGTGATCAGCGGCAGGCCCGGTGTGGACCGGGTGCGCCCGGCAAGAAACGGGGCTTTGCCCCAGGGATCAAACGCCTTGCACAGCCGGTAGGTCACCGCGTCGATATAGGCGCCATCGGCGCGCCCGTCGGCCACCGCGCGCAGGGACGCGGTATGGCTGCCCGTGACAATGATCTGGTCCACATGGCGGGCATAGGCGCTCGCGTCTGACGCCTGGCTCAATGGCTCGAACCCCGCTGCAAAGCCGGATTGGCTGTCATAGCTGTTGATCGCCAGCCGCCTCGGCATCACCCCCCGCGCGCGCTTCACAAACCGCGAATAGTAATATCCGATGGGCGCATCCAGCCCGAAATCAAAGGTGCCCACATATGTCACCCTATCCCGCAGCACTGTGCGCAGCGGGTAGGAACATGTCTGTGATAACAGCAGGTTAGGGTCCAGCCAGTGCTGCGTCCAATCCTCTGGCAGATCGTTCGGGCCGATGAGGGGCGGCAGCGCCGAAGAGGCCGCGGCCTGCACACCCGACCAGAACCCGCGCCAGGCCTCTGCCGTCTCGTCCCGCCAGTACATCGGCAGGGATGCGATCACCCCGCGACCCGTTGGCGCGCCTTGGCGCTGTCGACATCCGAGACGCCCAATAGGTTTGCCACGAGGCGCAAGAGCGCGTCCTCTTCCTTGGCCCGTTTGCCGTCTGCGAGCACCACCTGCCAGAGCGCTTCGATCACCGCCAACCGCGCCTCGTAGGGCACGGCGTCCTTGATCGCGCGAGTGAAGCGGACGGTGTCGGGGGCCTCGGCCTCAAACGCTTCGGCTTCGGCGCGCAGCGCCTCGGCGCCTTTGGTATCAAGGGCATAGCGCTGGCGCGCGATCTCGAGGATGCGCGCCTTTTCTTCGGCGTCGTAGTTGTGATCGGACCGGGCCACGCGCACCAGCAGCGCTGTCAGCGCGAGGCGGGCGTCAGCATCAGGAAGCGGTTCGGGGTCGGGCTGAAACAGCCGGTTCAAGATATCTGTAATCATGGCTGGAACATAGTCCGGATCGCGGGCGGCCCCAAGGGTACGCATGTGCATCTCCGGATAGGTCAGCGCAACATACTGATTTAATTCAACTTTATGCCAACAGGGCGTCAAGCTGAAGCTTCAAGGCAGCAGCGCGGTCGGCGAGGCCGTAGGGCGGGCGGATGACAAACAGGCCCGAGCCGATCATGCCGTGACCCGGTCGGGCCGGGGGGAAGCGGACCTCGTGGCGCAGCGCCTCCGGGTGGTCGCGGGTCAGCGTTTTGAGCATCGGGGCGTGCGCCTGCGCGGTGAGGATCGGGTACCACAGGGCGATGATCCCGACATTCCAGGCGCGGGTGAATTTGCGGATGTGTCCGGGTATGTCATTGTAATCGCTTTTGATTTCATAACTCGGGTCGATCAGCAACACGCCGCGGCGCGGCGTTGGTGGCAGCAACGCGTGCGCGACCTCAAAGCCGTCGCGGCGGTGGATTTGGCCAGCCGGCAGTGCGGCCCGCAGCGCTGCCGCCTCGGCCGGGTGCAGTTCGGCCAGGTGGATCCTGTCGCTGTCGCGCAGCACGCTCGATGCGATCAATGGTGAGCCGGGATAAGTGTTTATCCCATAGTTTGAATGGGTTAGGGCAAGGGCCTGGGCGTAAGGATCGTCCGCCGCGAACCAGGTTTGCGCCTGTGCGATGCCGCGTGCCGCTTCGCCGGTTTTTACCGCCTCGGCGCTGCCCAGGTCATAGAGCGCGCGGCCTGCGTGGGTTTCGATATAGCTCAGCGGTTTGTCCTTGCGGGTGAGATAGGACAGCATCCACGCGAGCAGCGCGTGCTTGTGCACATCGGCCAGATTTCCGGCGTGATAGATGTGTTGGTAGCTGAGCATGGGCGCGGTTATGAAAGCTCTGACGGCGGTGTGCAACGGGGGGCGCGCGGTGGGATAAACGCGGCGTGCGGTGCCTGTGTGCAAGCCGTTTTGATGAAAATGGCGGGTGTTTTGTACAAAACCCGGGGCGCTCATCGCCCCCTTTTCGGGGCTCTTCGCGGCTTTTGATGAAAACGGCCCCAGTTTTGTACAAAACGGGTGGCGGGGCCGCGTTAAGGAATTGGTCATCTTCGCGCGACGTTAAGATTTGCGCGGCCACATGCCTTTGAGGAACGCGATGCGCAGCGCGGCGAGCAGGACAAGCGCGCTGAGGCCGTATTTGGTCACGCTTTCCATCGTGCCTTGGATCAGCAGCGCGTGCACAACGGTTGCGCCGACGATGATCGCTGCCAGGCTGGCATGCAGCCTGCGCCAGGTGAGGGGGCGCAGTGGCAGACGCTTGCGCAGCGGTGCCATGAGCGCGGCGGCAAAGACGGCCCACATGGCGATCACGCCCCAGGCTGAAAACGGCGTCGGCGAGGTGAAGGTGAGCGCGTCGATCACGTCCGGTGGGCTGGTGATCCAAAGACCTGCGACATGCCCGATCACGCTGAGAAACAAAAGCGCGCCCGTCGCGCGGTGGATGCGCCGGCTCGTGCGTGTGTCGAGGCCGGGCAGGTCGCCTGCGGCCAGAAGCGGTTGCACCAAGAGCAGCGCCATGCCGACGATGCCCGCAAAGCCTGCGAAGATGTAGACCCCCTCGCGCCATTGCAGCAGCGGGCTAAATGCGGCGGCGCCGATGGGGGCGGCCAGCGCGATGGCCAGCGCGATCCAGATCAGCGCGGCGCGCATGGGCGGCTAGGCCGGCACCAGCACAAACTGCACGTCGAGTGACGTGTCTGAGGCCCGCGCCATCAGCGGTCTGAGAAACACGGTCTGAAATCCGTTGTCATCAAATTCGGCATCGTAGGCGAGGTGGCCGTGCGGTTGGCCAAAGGCCGGCACGATCTGGGGCATGTCCATCTGGAAGCGCCCCGAGGCATCGGTGAGCGTGGCGCCATGGCTGCGCTCTTCGCGTTCGTGGCCTTCGGTGGTGTGTGCCCACATCTGGATGCGCGCGCCTGCGATCGGTGCGCCGTCGCCGGCGCGCAGCACCGTGCCGGTCATCAGAAACCCGCCCCCACCTATGCGCTCCACGATGGGCGCGCCGGGGCGGTAATTGTTTGCCCCACCGCGCATCGTGGGGGTTGGGGCGAGGCCGGAGGCGCGGGCGGGCAAGCCGAGGCCGGTGGTCAGAAGTGCGGCAGAGCCGGTGGCAAGCAGGGTGCGACGTGAGGTGGTCATGGGCATGTCTCCTCGGGGTGGCGATATCCTTGACCTAAGAGCGTATCACGCCGGATAAACTGGGGTCACGGGGTCGTGATGATTTGGTTGGGTTGGGGATGTCTGCTGTGCGCACCCATTGGACTTTGGGTTTGCGCTTTTTGCGAATGCAGCATCCTATGGCGCCTGCTGCACGTCTTGTGTTGAAGCGTGGTGCTTGTCGTCATTGCGGTCGTTACGCCCAAAACGACACCCCACTTAGTGCGTAGGCAAGTCAGACAGGACAGACGCGGGCGGACAATATTGGCGTTTCGCTGGCGCAGCATTTGCCCGCATGCGCGACGCTATGTGTGCCCTGACGCGGTAACGCACTCACAACGGACATTTAGATTGCCGATAACGGCGCTGGCACCAAAACGACCGCGCGCGCCTGTCGCGCACGGATCAATGGGTGTGCAACCTGTGCGGCAAATCAGGCGTTGTGGACCGAGGCCGCAGCCACTCTGGGGGCAGATTGGACAGTTCTCCTGCAGAAATGGGGGCCGGATGTCCGACCCCCATAGAGGTGTGCTTTGCAGTGTTGCTTGGCCGTTTTCTGGCACTGCGCCACGCGGGCTTTGAACCTACTGCCCCACGACGGGCCGCACCCTTTCGGCCATCATGGCGTCATGCATCACGTGGAAGACAGATGTGTTGTCCACATAGCGCCCGTCCCACGCGTATTGGTCGCCCCAAAGCTCGGCCGCCCGCAGATCCGTTTGCGCAAATTGCGCAAAGAGTTCGGATCCGGCACCGAGCGCCCAAATTGGCACCAATTCATTGGTGTGGTTGCGGGAGGAGAACATGTAACCCGGCATGTTGCCTGCCCCGCGGTCCTGGACGGCCAGGTATTCGTTGAAGATGTCTTCGGCCGGGTGGAAGCGGGCTGTGAGCAGGGCTTCATCGCTGCGATCTGCGGCGACCGGGCCACCCTCACCGTTGGTCCATGTGCCTTCGCCCCAGATGCCGCCGGTTTCGTGATCGGACGTCACGATAAGCAGCGTCTCGTCCCAACTGGAGTTTTCTTCGACCCAGGCGATGACGGCATCCACTGCGCGGTTGAAGTCGATCTGCTCTTCGATGAAGCGCGGCATGTTGTTGGCGTGTCCCATCCAGTCGACCGCACCGCCTTCGATCATCACGAAAAAGCCGTCTTGGTCCTGGTTCAGAACGTTGAGTGCGCCCAGGCTCATGGTCGCCAAATCCGGCACAATTGGGTTGTAGGCCATGCCCGAGGGCGTGTCAGCGGCGGGCAGATCCTCGCGGCTTGCCTGCAGGGTCGATCCAGCCTGGGCCACGCCAATGACGCGATCTGGCACCTCTGTGCCATCGGCCAGCGCCTGGAAATCGTCGAGAGCGTCGACAAAGCGGAACCCGTTCAAACCGGTTTCGCTGGTCAGCGCCGCGAGGGTTTCAGACCCGCCAACGAAGCGATATGCCTCTTCATCTTCGGGCTCGATTTGACTGCCGCTGTTGTCAAAAAGCGGATGGCCTGCGCCCATGATCACGGTCAGGTCGCTGGCAAACATCTCGTTGGCAATTTCAACGTAATTGTTCCGAGAGATGTTGTGTGCGATCACTGCGGCGGGCGTGGCGTGAGACAACATGACCGATGCGACGGCACCCGCCGCCATATCTTGGTCCATCGCGATCTGCGCGATGGTGCGGAAATTCTCGTCACCGCTCCAATCCTGGTTGATGCGTCCGTTCGAGGTCTTGCGCCCGGCCATCAGTGCCGTGCCCGCCGCAGCGCTGTCGGTGTATGAGGTGTAACGCTCTTCAATCGGTGGAAAATCGTTCCGAATGGTGTTTTCGAAGCGGTTCCAGCGTGTCATCGGATCGTAGCCTTGGGCCACGGCGCCGGCCGCCAGGCGGACGTCTTCGGCGTTGGGCAGAATGCGGCCAAGACCGTCCACGAGGTTGAGGGAGTGATGGTCCAGACCATAGACCACGGGTTCTGTTCCGTCCGGTCGCGTGACTTGATAGGACTGCTGATTGGCCAAACCTTGGTAGTAATCAGCGGCAAGCCAACCGTTGAAACCGATGCCGTCAGAAACCATCAAGATCACATTCTTTGCGCCGTCGACGTCGGCGCTGGCCGGCAGGGATAACGTCCCGCACAGAGCGGTGGCGAGCAGAAACCGTGAAGTGCACATGTGTTGAGCCTCTTGTTGAAGGATTGAGGTCTTCTTTGTCGAGGGCCGATGCAACAGGACGACAATAGTTTTGTGACGCTTTGGTAAAACCGATCATGGCGCGGTCGTTGAGCATCCATTGCCAGAGTTCGGTCGAGGACGGTGTTCGCGTTGATTTTGCTGAGTATGTTTCCGCTCAGCCGGCGATCTGTGGATCGGGAGGTCAGCGCGGCTCGATGCACAGTTTTGCTTGCAAAGGTTGTACCCTGATTACGGACATTCTGATCATCGCCAACAGTTCCGGGCTTAGAACCCTCTGCTTGTGTTTTTGAGCACAAAGGAAAAAGCAACTTGTCTTCGGTGCGGGCAAGATCATCGAAGTCGCATCGCGAGGATCGCGATGGTCATCACCGGCTCCATTTTGGAAACGTCGATGCCGCAGCGGCCGACCGCTTTGGCGTCAGTGTCGTTTCAGAAGCGGATGTCAGGCGGGACCGGCGACGTGTGAGTGACCGGTTCAATCCCCGCGCCGTCACGCTTTGGCATGACCCTCGCGGTTGCAGCGTTTTGCACGCCGCTCGGAAACAAGTTGACTGCCTAGAGCGCAGAACTGAGCCGCGTCGCGACTAGACCAACCGGGACACGTCCTTGGCCGCGCGGACAAAGTCCTGGAACAGCGGGTGGGGGTCGAAGGGTTTGGATTTGAGTTCCGGGTGGAACTGCACGCCGATGAACCACGGGTGGTCGGGCCATTCGACGATCTCGGGCAGGCGGCCGTCGGGGGACATGCCGGAGAAGCTGAGGCCTGCGGCTTCTAGTTGGTCGCGGTATTTGATGTCGACCTCGTAGCGGTGGCGGTGGCGTTCGTCGATGGCGGTGCGGCCGTAGACCTGTGCCACCTTGGAACCCGACGACAGCACCGCGTCATAGGCACCCAGCCGCATGGTGCCGCCCTTGTCATCGTCGGCCTTGCGCGTGACCTTGTGATTGCCCTGTACCCATTCCTTTAGATGGTAGACCACCGGTTCAAAGCGTTTTTTGCCCGCCTCGTGATCAAACTCTTCGGAGCCCGCGGTTTTGAGGCCGGCGACGTGGCGGGCGGCCTCGATCACCGCCATTTGCATGCCGAGGCAGATGCCGAGATAGGGGACCTTGCGGGTGCGGGCGAACTCGGCGGCCTTGATCTTGCCCTCGGTGCCGCGCTCGCCAAAGCCGCCCGGCACGAGGATGGCGTGAAAGCCTTCGAGATGCGGTGCGGGGTCTTCGTTTTCAAAGAGCTCGGAATCGACCCATTCGACCTTGACCCGGACACGGTTGGCCATGCCGCCATGGGTCAGCGCCTCGGCGATCGACTTATACGCATCCTCAAGCTGGGTGTATTTGCCGACGATGGCGACCTTGACCTGACCTTCGGCATTGTGGATGCGGTCGCTGACGTCGTCCCATTTGGCCAGATCTGGCTTGGGCGCGGGCGCGATCTGGAAGGCGTCGAGCACGGCCTGGTCGAGCCCCTCGCGGTGGTAGGCGAGCGGGGCGTCGTAGATGGTGCTGAGGTCCTGCGCCGCGATCACGCTGTCGGGGCGCACGTTGCAAAAGAGTGCGAGTTTCTCGCGTTCCTTTGTCGGGATCGGCCCCTCGGAGCGGCAAACCAGGATGTCTGGCGCGATGCCGATGGAGCGCAGTTCCTTGACCGAGTGCTGGGTCGGCTTGGTTTTTAACTCGCCGGATGCTTTGATGTAGGGCAGCAGCGTGAGGTGCATAAAGATGCACTGGCCGCGCGGTTTGTCCTGGCTGAATTGGCGGATGGCTTCGAAAAAGGGCAGGCCCTCGATGTCGCCCACGGTGCCGCCAATCTCGCACAGCATAAAGTCGACTTCCGTCTCGCCGATGGCGATGAAATCCTTGATCTCATTGGTGACGTGGGGGATCACCTGGATGGTTTTGCCCAGGTAGTCGCCGCGGCGTTCGCGTTCGAGCACGGTGGAGTAGATGCGCCCGGAGGACACGGAATCGGTGGTGCGGGCGGCCACGCCGGTAAAGCGTTCGTAGTGGCCCAGATCCAGATCGGTTTCGGCGCCATCGTCGGTCACAAACACCTCACCATGTTCAAAAGGTGACATGGTGCCCGGATCGACGTTCAGATAGGGATCCAACTTACGCAGCCGTACGGAAAAGCCGCGCGCTTGCAACAGCGCCCCCAGCGCGGCCGAGGCCAGCCCCTTGCCGAGCGAGGACACAACACCGCCGGTGATAAAGATGTAGCGCGCCATGTGGCTCTCCCGTGGTCGTCTTGGGGCGTTTTGCCCGGGCTGCGAGGGGGTGGATGCCCCTGGCGAAGGCTCTGCAAAACGCATCACCCACGGGGCCTCAGTGTAACAGGATTCGGATCAGCGGGGCAAGGTGGCCGCAACATCATGTTGCGCGATTTGGGCGCACCTCAAGATTTGGCCCTGCGTCGAAATTTGGTCCCGGAGGTGTCGCGGGCGGCGCGGATCAGTCGGCGGAGGGCACCAGCGGCCCGCTGTCGCCCGCGGGCGGCGGCAACAGATCGCTGGTGGGCGGCACCAGGTCATCGCCAGAGGTGCCGACATCCGATGGCGTGATGCCGATCTGGTCGATCACCGAGGTGCCCGAGGCGTTTTGCGCGGCGATGATGGTCAGCGTCAGCGAGGTGATGATAAAGCAAATGGCCAGCGCCCATGTCACCTTGGACATTGCCGTGGCGGGGGCGCGGCCCGTCGTAGCGCCACCGCCGCCGCCCATGCCCAAGCCGCCGCCTTCGGAGCGTTGCAACAGCACGACAAGCACCAGCCCGAGGGCCAGGATCAGGTGGATGATCAGTACGACATTTTCCATGTGGGGGCGGCACCCTTTGCTGCGCGATGGGCGGTATCTATGCAAGTTTGCCAGAGGGGGCAAGGGTGCTGGACAGGTGTCACCGGAATGGGTCAGATTGGGGCCATGCCGCATGACCATTCCGACGATCACCCGCACGCGCACCTGCCCTCAGAGCCTGCCCTGAAGGTGCAGGCGCTTGAGAGCCTGCTGGTGGAAAAGGGGCTGGTCGATCCTGCCGCTCTGGACGAGATCATCGACACCTACGAGCACCGGATTGGTCCGCGCAACGGGGCCGCGGTGGTGGCGCGGGCGTGGATGGATCGCGGCTTTCACGCCGCACTTTTGGATGATGCGGATCTGGTGCTGGCCGAGATGGGCCTGCATGGCCGGCAGGGCGAGCACATGGTGGTGGTCGAAAACACCGATGCGCTGCACAACATGGTCGTATGCACGCTGTGTTCGTGTTACCCGTGGCCGCTGTTGGGTATTCCGCCCAGTTGGTACAAATCCGACGCCTACCGCGCCCGCGCCGTGCGCGAGCCGCGCAAAGTGCTGGCCGAGTTCGGCGTGCGCTTGCCCGAAGGTCAAGCCGTGCGCGTGTGGGATTCGACCGCCGAGGTGCGGTACCTGGTGCTGCCGCAGCGGCCCGCCGGGACCGAGCACATGGACGCCGACGCGCTCGCCGGGCTGGTCACGCGGGATGCGATGATCGGTTGCGCGCTGGTGGCGGCGCCGTGACTGGGCCATGGCGCGATGACGTGGCTGATGCACACCGACGCAAGGCATGCGCCTCGTGACCCGGTCGCACCCGAAGAGGGCGCGTGGCCGGTGACCCGACCCCAACTAAATAAGGCGCGTGGCCGATGACCCGGCCACAACCAAATAAGGCGCGTGGCCGATGACCCGGCCACACGACATGGGCGGCCGCTTCGGTGACGGCGCAGTGGTGCCGGAGGACGAGGGCGTGCTGTTCAAACAGGACTGGCACCGCAAGGCGTTGGCGCTCACCTTGGCATCGGGCACGCTGGGGCTGTGGAACCTCGACATCTCGCGCCATGCCCGCGAGAAGCTGGCGCCAACCGATTACGCGCGCTTTGCCTATTACGAAAAATGGATCTCCGCGCTGGCGGACTTGCTGGTCGAAACCGGCGCGCTGACGGTCCAAGAGCTGGCCACCGGACGCGCGGCCGAGCCTGCCACGGTTGCCGCGCCGGTGCTGCGCGCGGCAGACGTGGCCGGCGTGCTGGCGCGCGGCGGGCCGGCCAAACGCGACGGGGGCCCGGCGGCGGCGTTTCGACCCGGCGACCGGGTGCAGGTGCGCGCGCAGGCCGAGAATGTCCTTGTCGCGGGCGGGCACACCAGATTGCCGTCTTACCTGGCCGGGGCGCAGGGCGTGGTGCAGCGTCACCACGGCAGTCACGTCTTGCCCGACAGCAATGCGCACCGGCTGGGCGAGGCGCCCGAGCCGCTTTATGCGGTGGCCTTTGCCGCAGGCGATCTCTGGGCGCATCCCGAAAACCCCGCAGACCAAGTGGTGGCCGATCTGTGGCAAAGCTACCTGAGCCGCGCATGACCGCGCCCCAGCCGCGGTTTGAGGCGCCCTGGCACGCGCGCGTTTTTGCGCTGACCGTGGCGTTGAATGAGGCGGGGCATTTTGCCTGGGTCGACTGGGCCGAGGCTTTTGGCGCCACGCTCAAGGCGCACGGGCAGGTGGCCGCGCTCGACGGCGGTGACGACTATTTTTACGCGTGGCTCGATACGCTCGAACACCTGCTGACGCGCTCTGGCATGGCAGACGCTGAAGCGATCCGCACCATGGTCGCACGCTGGCGCGCAGCCTATCGTGATACCCCGCACGGGATGCCTGTGACCATCTCCTGAACGCGCTGCGTGCTTGGGCTGCGCAAAAACCGTCTTTCGCGCCGCAAAAACAATGCTCTTAACCGGCCACGCCCCACCCAAGCCACGCGCGCGATCCAATTTTCATTTCGCCAAATAAACCGCCCCCGGAGGGCCGTTTCGTCATCGCAATCCCACGGTCCGATCACTCATCCACATCATCCATATCCGCCTGCCCCGACAGCCGCCTGCGGATGATGCTCCAACTCAGCCCCACGCCCAGCACCAGCGAAAGCGCAAAGATCCCGATCCAGGTGTTGAGCCCGCGATTGTCTAGGCTGAGCCAGCCCAGATCGTAGAGCACCCAGAGTATGGCGCCCACAAGCGCCAGCACCAGCGCCATGCCCACCGGCCCGATCGAGCGCAGCGTGGCGCGCAAGTAGATGATGTAACCGATCAGCAGGATCAGCCCGGCGAGCACCGCAAACGACAGGGTCGCGGACCCGTTGTCCAGCGTCCAGCTGACATAATTATAAGCCGTTGGATTGTAGGTTGCAGCGATCAGCGCAAAGGCAAAGAGCCAGCGCAGGAAAAAGCTCATCAGTCAGGTGCCCCCGGGAATTTCCCCGTCAACCTAGCGGCGCAATAGATGTTTGCCCATCCTTGAGGCGCCGATTATACCGGCGCGGGTTTGGACCGGGCAAAGGAGGCGCAGCATGGCCAATGTGGTGGTTGTCGGCGCGCAATGGGGCGATGAGGGCAAGGGCAAGATCGTCGATTGGCTCAGCGAGCGGGCCGATGTGATCGCGCGGTTTCAGGGCGGTCACAATGCCGGTCACACGCTGGTTGTCGGCGGCGCGGTCTACAAGTTGAATGCGCTGCCCTCGGGCGTGGTGCGCGGCGGCAAACTCAGCGTGATTGGCAATGGCGTGGTGCTGGACCCGTGGCACCTGGTGACCGAGATCACGGCGATCCGCGCGCAAGGCGTTGAGATCAGCCCAGAGACGCTGATGATCGCCGAAAACACGCCGCTCATTCTGCCGATCCACGGCGAGTTGGGCCGCGCGCGCGAAGAGGCGGCCAGCACCGGCACCAAGATCGGCACCACAGGCCGCGGTATCGGCCCGGCCTATGAGGACAAGGTGGGCCGCCGGTCGGTGCGGGTGGCGGATCTGTCCGACGAGGCCACGCTGGTGGCGCGGGTCGACCGGGCGTTGCAGCACCACGATCCGCTGCGCCGGGGTCTGGGGATCGATCCGGTGGACCGCGCGGCGCTGCTGGCCGCACTGCGAGACATCGCGGGCGATATCCTGCCCTATGCTGCCCCGGTGTGGAAGGTGATGACGGACGCGCGCAAGGCGGGCAAACGCATCCTCTTTGAAGGCGCGCAAGGCGCGCTTTTGGACATCGACTTTGGCACCTATCCGTTTGTCACCTCGTCCAATGTGATTGCCGGTCAGGCTGCTACGGGCGTTGGGCTGGGGCCGGGCGCGGTTGATTTTGTGCTGGGCATCGTCAAAGCCTACACCACACGTGTGGGCGAGGGGCCGTTTCCGACCGAGCTGGACGATGGCGATGGGCAGCGGCTGGGCGAGCGGGGCCACGAATTTGGCACGGTCACGGGCCGCAAGCGGCGCTGCGGGTGGTTTGACGCCTGTCTGGTGCGGCAGACCTGTGCCACCAGCGGCGTGAACGGGATCTCGCTAACCAAGCTCGACGTGCTCGACGGCTTTGCGACACTGAAGATCTGCGTCGGGTACAATCTGGATGGCGCGCGGTTGGACTATCTGCCCACGGCGGCGGATGCGCAGGCGCGCTGCACGCCGATCTATGAGGAGATGCCGGGCTGGTCGGAAAGCACCGAAGGCGCGCGCAGTTGGGCCGAGCTGCCCGCCAATGCGATCAAATATGTGCGCCGGGTCGAGGAGTTGATCGACTGCCCTGTGGCGCTACTTTCCACCTCACCGGAACGGGATGACACGATTTTGGTCCGCGATCCATTTGCCGACTGAGGAGGGGCGATGGCCCTGAAATACAAGACCCGCAAGCGTTTGTCGCTGCTGATCCTGATCTTTGGTCTGCCCGCCTATATCGTTGCGGCGGTGTCACTGGTGGCGTTGTTTGACCGGCCATCGATTTGGGTTGAGTTTGCTATCTATGTCGGGCTGGGCGTGATCTGGGCGCTGCCGTTAAAGGCTGTGTTTAAGGGTATCGGGCAGGCCGATCCCGACGCCTGAGCAGGCGGTCTCCGTGTCGGAGACCGATCGGAAATCGACGCGATTTCCGGGCGTTGGGCCAGACGGGGTGCTTGAAAGACAGTCGTTGGCGGCGATTTTTTAGCCTGCGGCCCGTTCGTCCGGGCGATAACCGATGTCTTCGGTCACCGTGAACCGTCCGCCCTGCTGTTTGGCGATCTTGCCGGCGCGCAGCAATTGACCAAAGGAGCGCAAGCCGTCTTCGCGGCTGAACTCGTCAGGTTGCATCTGGCGCACCGTGTTCATCAGTTGTGGGCGCGAGAACTGCGCGCGGCCTTCGACAAAGCTGAGATAGCTGGCTGCCGCTTCGAGCAGTTCGGGCAGGCTGTGCGCGCCCGCATCTGCGGCGTAGTCGGCAAAGCTGCCACTGGCGTCTGCGTCGAGGGACACCTCTTCTTGCACCACGCGGCGCGGTTGCACGGAGGCGGCGGCGGGGCGGTCGGTGTCAACGCGCTGTTCGGCCACCAATTTCAGGGGTGCGGCGCGCTGGCGTTCGGGCCGTTCAACGCGCGGGGCGCCGTCGGCAGAGGGTCGGCGTGGTACCACCACTTCGGCGAGATCGGAGCGGAAGGCGCCCTCTTCATCCGCCTTTTTCTGGCCCAGACCGGCATCTGCCTTTTTCGCCATCACCGCAGCCTTGAGGTGCTGGAACGCGTTGCGGCGGCGCGAGCCTTCGGGCTCTTCCATCTGGTTGTCGGCCTCGGCCATCAGGCGTGAGACATCGGCGTCGGGCACGGTTGGCGCGTCGGCGTGCTGCGTCGCTTGGGCATCCGCCGTGTCGTCCTGTGGGGCGGCGGGGGCGTCATCGGCGCCAGCGTCGGGCAATTCGGCGGTGACGGCGTCCAATTCCGCTTGCAGTTCGGCCTCGTCTTCGGCTGAAAGCGAGGAGGCGGGGGCGCTGTCATCTGCGACCTCTTCGAGCTGACCGGCGGCGAGGGCGGCCTCGACATCGGCGCGCTTGACCTTGATCACGCGGGCGCGGCGCGGTGTCTCGGCGGTTTCGGACGTATCATCCGCTTCGGGCGTGTCGTCTTCTGACGTGTCGTCCGCTTCGGCGACGAGGGTGGGCTGATCTTCGGAAACGGGTTCTGAGGCGGGCTCTTGATCCGCAATTTCGGCCTCAGCTTCATCCTCGGTTTCGGCCTCGACCTGCATGCTGGCGGCTGTATCGGTGTCTGCGCTTGTCTCGCTGTCGATCTCAGCCGCGATCTCGCTCAACGCATCGCTGTCTTCGGCGGTGTCGAAGAGATTGTCGGCGTCCTCTTCGCTTGCGTCGCTGATCATGTCGCGGTCGAGATCGGCGGCGAGGCTGTCTTCGCCGTGCATCTGTGCGACTGCGTCGGTGTCATCCCCAGAGGCATCCGCTGTGCTGGCGGTCGCTGTGCTGGCGGTGTCGAGGCTGGCCAGGGTCGCGGCGATGTCATCGTCTGCATCGTGGTCTTGATGCACAGGCTCGGCGCTGTCATCTGCGCTGAGCTCATCTTCCGCGCTGTCTGACACGGCAAGGCTGTCTTCGGTGTCGCCCATCGCCTGATCTGCATCGGGGTCGACGGGTGGTGCCTCGGGCGCGGAGGAGGCGTCGGCAGCGTCGCTGTCAAAACGGGCCAGGGCGGCCGCGATATCGTCGGCGTCGTCGTCTTCGACCTCTGCGTCGGCGGCGGCATCTTCGGCGGCCGCGGCGTCGAGGTCAGCCACCAGATCGTTGAGCAGGGCGTCATCGGCGGCGGGCGCGTCGTCCGAGCTGTCTGCGGAGGCGTCTGTGTCGGCGAAAGTGACCTCGGCGACGTCTTCTGCGGGTGGGAAGGCGTCAGCGTGCTGGTCGTCAAAGAACGCCTCTTCGTCGGTGTCCTGCTTGCTGGCGCTGACAACGGCGCGGATGCGCTGCAGCTTGTCCGCGATGCTGTTTGGGGCGGTTGCCGGTGCGGTAGTTTCGGACCCTGTTTCGAGCGCAACGGCGTCCAGATCGGGCGTGACCGGCGCGGCGTCAAAGCTGGCGATCTCGTCGGCTTCGGGTTCGAACGCGTCCATGAGTGCGGGTGCCGGGAGCGGCGCGGCCGGCTCGGCGATTTCAGTGGTAGCCGGGTGCAAGTCCGCGGTGGCAGCTGCGTGCGCATCATCGTCGGCCGCGTGATCTGTGGCGTCTTCTGTTGGTTCGGGGGCTGCGGTTTCGGCGGTTTCCACCTCGGCTTCCACGCCTTCCGAGACGCCGTCGGGTTCTGCGCTGGCGGCGGCGACCGCGTCGAGGTCGATATCGGGTGCAGCGGCCGTGTCGGGGGCGTTTACCGGGGCCTCTTCGGCCGCCGCGGGGGCGACCTCATCGGCAGCTGTGGCTGCGGCTGCGGCGATAGGCAGTGTGGCGTCGGGCGCGGGATCGGCGCTGAGCACGATGCGGCCCTCTTGCTCGCGCGCGGCGACGCGGCGGGAGATTTCGCGTTCGGCGATGCGCGCCAGCATCTCGGCATCCGGTTGCGGCGGTTCTGCGCCGAAATATCGGTCATCGGCGGCGAGGTCGCGGAAGTACTCGGCAATCGCCTTCATCGTGCCGAAGCTGTCATCAAACCCTTCCAACGTGCACGAGAAGGTGCCGTAGGAAACCGTCAAAATCTTGTTATTATTCATCATCGGATGCTCGTCCTATGCCGCAATGCGAGCTATGGAATAGACATTAACCATGGACCAAAGCGGCCCGAATCTGTGCCCCATACGGTATCATTTAGCGGCGACATTGTGATCTGTTTCCCAAAATAACATTAAAATGAGCAGGACCGCGATGATTGTTGACGTTTTGGAACCCATTGCCCTTGTCGGGGGCGCCAATGTGTCGCGTGAGCTGTTATTGGACACGGTTGCGCGGGCGCCGGTGCTGGTGGCTGCGGACAGTGGCGCGGATCAGGCATTGGCGGCGGGGATCACGCCGCGAGCGGTGATCGGCGATCTGGACAGTCTGAGTGCGGCGGGCCGTGCGGCGTTGCCCGAGGCCGTGATCCACCACATCGCCGAGCAGGATAGCACGGATTTTGACAAGGCGCTGCGCAATATCGCGGCGCCGGTGGTGCTGGGGGTCGGGTTTTTGGGCGATCGGTTGGATCACCAGCTGGCCGTGTTGCACGTGCTGGTCAAATACCCCGAGCGTGCTGTGGTGCTGCTGGATGAGACAACGGCGGTGTTTGTGTGCCCGCCGCAGATCAGCTTGCCCTGTGTGGCGGGTCAGGTCGTCTCACTGTTTCCGCTGGGGCCGGTCACCGGCACATCGCGTGGGCTGCGCTGGCCCATCGACGGGATCACGTTGGACCCGATGCAGCGGGTGGGCACGTCAAACGAAGCAACCGGGCCTGTGACGTTGCAAGTGGATGCGCCGCGTCTGATCGTGATGGTGCCGCGGGTGCTGTTGGGGGCGGTTACAGAGGCGCTGCTGTCTGTGCCTCAAGCCGGGCGATGGCCCGCTCGCGCATGACGATGTAGAGGCCTGCGGCGATGGTGACGCCGATGCCTGCGAGGGCCAGCCCATCGGGGAAGTCGGCAAAGATGATAAATCCGATCAGCGTGGCCACCGGGATCTCAAGATATTGCAGCGGGGCCAGCGTCGCCCCTGGCGCGTAGCGCAGCGACCATGTCATCAGCAGGTGTGCCAGCGTGCCCAGCAGGCCGATGGCGAGCAAGAGGCTCCATTCCACCGCATTGGGCGCGATGATCGCCAGGGCCGGAATGTCGAGATTTTGGCTGAAGAGCAGCGCGGGGCCCATGATGATCATCGCCATCACGCCGCTGACGGCTTGCAGCCCGATGGGGTCGGTATCCTTGGCGAGTTGGCGGGTGATCAGCATGAAAAACGAAAAGTTGACCGCAACCACCAGCGGCAGCAGCGCGGGCCAGCCGACCTCAACAAAGCTGGGTTGCACCACCATCAGCGTGCCGGCAAAGCCCACCAGGCAGGCCCAGAGCCGCCGCGCGCCGACCTCTTCGTTCAAAAACACATTGCCCAGGATGAGCAGGATGAAGGGCATGACAAAGGCGATGGCCACCGCATCCGCCAGCGGCAGGTAGCGCAGCGCGGTGAACATTGCGCCGATGCCAAAGATGTGCATCACCGTGCGCAACAGCGTGAGCCAGAACACGCGGCCCTGCATGCGCCACATGCGGCGCGTGACCCAGACCAGCGGGATCAGCACAACCGCCTGCACCCCGAACCGGATGAACAGGAGCACGCCAAGTGGCACGGTCTGGCCCAATAGCTTGGCCACTGCATCGCCCATCGGAGCGACGACGCAGAAACCCAGCATTAAAAGCACGCCAAGCAGAGGACGGTCTTGCGACATGGCGGCGAAACTATGCGGGTGGGGCGGAAATGCAACGTCTCATTGTGGGCAAGCTGACGCCAAGGCGCGTCAACCTATACGGGAAGTTGTGTCTTTTGCAGGAAATGGGCTGGATATGGGGCTGGCGATGTCACTGGATCAGGTGCGGGCGCGACCGCGTTTTGTGCTGCTGAAGGTGATGGCGGCGCATGGGTGCATGTCGTGCGCTTTGGCGATCTGGTTGAAGCAGCATGCTTTCGGCGTTGCGGTTGGTGCCACCTGCGTTGCGTATCTGACGGCGATTGAGTCGGTTTGATGCGCTGGTCTGTCTGCGGCGATGGTATCTGTGTTGCAGGCTTTTTGTGACGCTGGGGTTGCCGATACCCGCAAGGGCCGTCGCCGCAGTGGGTTGCATGCTGCGGTTTGGGTGCGCGCTGCGGTTGAAGGTCGGGGAGACGCTTTTTGGCCACGTCAATGCGGTGATCTGTGCCGAAGCCGGTGCTGAGGATGGCTGCCATTTGGCACCTAAACAGCATAGGCGTCATCGTGTTTGAGAGGGAGCGCTGACCACCTCGCCATGGATTGATGGAGCAGGAGATCGGACCACGATATTGCTGCCGCGACCTGCAGTGCAACAACGGTTCCAGCCGGTGGTGCGGGCAAATGGCGGGCGGGACCTGCCGAATTAGCAGTTGGGGATGTTCACGGCGAGGCCGCCCAGTGCGGTTTCCTTGTAGCGGTCGCTCATGTCGGCGCCGGTTTGGCGCATGGTCTCGATGCAGGCATCCAGCGGCACCAAGTGCGCGCCGTCGCCGCGCAGGGCGAGCGAGGCGGCGGAGACGGCCTTGATCGCGCCCAGGCCGTTGCGCTCGATACAGGGCACCTGCACCAGCCCGGCGACCGGGTCGCAGGTCATGCCCAGGTGATGCTCAAGCGCGATCTCGGCGGCGTTTTCGATTTGCGCAGGCGTGCCACCCAGCACGGCGCAGAGCCCGGCGGCAGCCATGGCGGCGGCGCTGCCAACTTCGGCCTGGCAGCCAGCTTCTGCGCCCGAGATCGAGGCGTTGTATTTCACCAGCCCGCCGATGGCGGCGGCGGTGAGCAGAAACTCTTCGATGCGGGTCTCGGACGCGCCGGGCACGTGGTCGAGGTAGTAGCGCAAGGTGGCAGGCAGCACGCCCGCCGCGCCATTGGTGGGCGCGGTGACCACCTGACCGCCTGCGGCGTTTTCTTCATTCACGGCCATGGCGTAGACGCTCATCCAGTCGTTGATCGTGTGCGGGGCGGTGAGGTTCATACCGCGTTCGGCCATGAGCTTGTCGTGGATCGCCTTGGCGCGGCGGCGCACATTGAGCCCGCCGGGCAGGATGCCGTCGGTGGTCAGACCGCGGTCGATGCAGTCGCGCATCACCTGCCAGAGCCGGGCGGTGCCACGGCCAAGGCTGTCGGCGCTGGCGCGCGCCACTTCGTTGGCGCGTTTCATCTGGGCGATGGTCAGCCCGGAGCGGTCGGCCATCGCCAGCATCTCGGCTGCGGATTTGAACGGGTAGGGGACCGGGGCGCCGGCGTCATCATTGGAGCCCGCGGTCAGTTCGTCCTCGGTGACCACAAAGCCGCCGCCGATGGAGTAAAAGACTTGCCGCAAGATCACGTCGCCCTGGGCATCGGTGGCCATCAGCACCATGCCGTTGGCGTGGCCCGGCAGCGCGGTGTCGTAGTCAAAGATCAGATCGGTTTTTGGGTTGAAGGCCAGCGGCGGCAGGTCAGGGACGTCGATCACGTGCGCCTCTTCCAGCCTTGCCAGGCAGTCATCGGCTTTTTCGTGGTCGTAGGTGTCGGGAACAAAGCCGCAGAGCCCCAGGATGGTGGCCCGATCCGTCGCGTGGCCCACGCCGGTAAATGCCAGCGAGCCGTGCAGTGAGGCGCGCACACCCGCAAAGGTAAAAGGCGCGGCCCGCATCATGTCGAGGAACCGTGCTGCGGCGATCATCGGCCCCATCGTGTGCGATGAGGACGGGCCAATGCCCACTTTGAACATGTCAAACACAGACAAAAACATCAGGTTGCGTGTCCTTCCGGTGGGGTCGGGTGGCGCGGCGCGGTGAAGGGTGTTGGCCCCAAGCCTTCAGCCGCTCGGGCGGCGTGAACGGCGGGCCGGGTTTCCAGCGCCTGGCACAGCGCTGCGAGTGCCGGATAGTCGTTGAGGTCGAACCACCCGGTTTGGCCTCGTGGGTAGAGCGCGCACCAGCGCAGCACGCAGGCCAGATAGTAGTCCAGCACATAAGGTCGCGCCGCGCCCGCATCGCCGCGCCGCGTCACCCAGTCGTTCATCAGCGTCAAACCCTGTGGCAGTGTCATCACCGTTGCGTTGTTGTGCTGCAGGTTGCGGCGCAGCTGCGCCTGCGCGGCCGAATCCGCGCCGACGTATTTGTCCGGATAAAAGATCATGCGCAACTGTGCGTGCAGCGTGTTGGAGGTAAAGAACAAATGGCTCAGAAACGGCACCCGCGCCGGCGAATGCGCGTCCGGTGCCATATCGCTGTGCGTGTCCGCCAGCCAGAGCAGGATCGCGGCAGTTTCAAACAGCGTGCCGTGGGGCGTTTCCAGCGCCGGGATCAGACCCGCGGGATTGACCGCGCGATAGGCGGCGCTGTCCTGCGCTCGCGCGGGCCGGTCCACGAGACGCGTCTCGTAGGGCAGGTGCAATTCTTCGAGCACCAGTCGGACAATCAGCGAGGCGTTGTCCGGCGCGTAATGCAGCACATAGGTCATGACCGCTTACATAGCTTGCCGAACACGCCGCCCAAAGTCCCAAAATGACGCTTTGCGCGGCAATCCGCGCGCGGTTAACGCCAGTTTAACTTGCCACATCCAAGCTGGCGCCGTGGGGGCAGGAGACGACTATGCGCGTTATACTCATCCTGATGTCCCTGTTGATCTGTCTGATGCCGTGGCGCTCGCCCCTGGCTGAGGGCGACAGTGCGGTCCCGCTGGCGATCACTGTGCGCTAGGCGGCGCGGTTTTGGCGGTTTTGCGGCTGAGCGCTGCGGAGTATCTGATCCGGCGCTGCTGCTGGGCCTGATGTCCCTGTTGGCTCGGGGCTTTTGGGTCCTCTTTGGTGCCTGATCTGGGACCTGCTTTGGCGCGTATCGGCCCCCGAGCTGCCGCGCGGCCGTGGCTTGCGGCCGGGAAACCCGGGCCAAACCGATCGCTATTTCGGGGTCGCGCCCCCTGGCGCGCGCAGCTATAAGGGCGCGCAGCACACGCAAGGAAGAGACCTGTGACCGGAGAGCTGTCGCCCATCGACAAAGCCAAGTTTGTCGCCGCCAAGCGCGCGGCAGACTGCGTTGAGGATGGCATGCGCGTGGGTCTTGGCACCGGGTCGACGGCCGCCTGGCTGGTGCAGTGCCTGGGCCAGATGGTGCAGGATGACGGCCTGCGCTTTCGCGGGGTGCCCACCTCGACCCGGACGGCGGATCTGGCGCGTGAGGTGGGGATCGAGGTGATCAGCCTCGATGAGGCCAAGTGGCTGGACCTGACCATTGACGGCGCGGATGAATTTGACGGCGATCTCAACCTGATCAAAGGCGGCGGCGGCGCGCTCTTGCAGGAAAAGATCGTCGCAACGGCCAGCGATCAGATGATTGTGATCGCCGATGTCGGCAAAGAGGTTGAGCATCTAGGCGCCTTCCCGCTGCCGCTCGAGGTGATCCCGTTTGGCTGGCAGACCACGCAGGCGTTGATCGAAGAGACGCTGGTGTCGATGGACGTCTTGGGCCGATCATCGACTTTGCGGATGAATGGCGACCGACCGTTTGTCACCGATGAGGGCAACTACATCCTCGATGCGCATTTGCAGCGCATCGGCAACCCGCGGCAACTGAGCCTGGTGATCAATCAGATGCCGGGGGTGGTTGAAAACGGTTTGTTCATCGACATCTGTGACCGGGTAATCATCGGTTACGGCGACGGCCGGGTCGAATTGCGCGACATCAATGAAGGCACGGTGGAGCATGATCGCATCGATTTTGTCGAGACCGACAACCTGTTCACCGATCTGGCGGAATAAATAAGGACCCCGTGACATGGCGGAATACGACTTTGACCTCTTTGTGATCGGAGGGGGATCGGGCGGTGTGCGTGCGGCGCGTGTGGCTGCCGGCGAGACCGGCGCGCGGGTCGGGCTGGCCGAGGCCAGCCGCTATGGCGGAACCTGTGTGATCCGCGGCTGCGTGCCCAAAAAGCTGATGGTGTTTGCCAGCGAGTTTGCCGGTGTTAGCGCGGTGGCCAAGGGCTATGGCTGGGACATGGCGCCGGGCACGTTCAACTGGTCTGGTTTTTGCGCGCGGCTGAATGCGGAACTGGACCGGTTGGAGGACATCTACAAAAGCCTGCTGGATAATTCGGGCGTCAAACGCTTTGACGCGCGCGCCACGCTGAAAGATGCGCACACCGTTGCCCTGTCGAGCGGCGAAGAGGTCACTGCCAAGACCATTCTGTTGGCCGGTGGCGGCCGCCCGGTGCGGCCGGATCTGCCCAATGCCGATCTGGGCATCGTGTCAGACGACATCTTTCACCTGGAGCGGTTGCCCAAGTCGATCCTGATCGTGGGCGGCGGCTATATCGCGTGCGAGTTTGCCTGCATCCTGCACGGCCTCGGCGTCGAGGTCACGCAATACTACCGCGGTGCGCAGATCCTGCGCGGGTTTGATGACGAGGCGCGCGGCTTGATCGCCGAGGCGATGCGCGCGCGCGGCATCGACATCCACACCGGCACCAATATCGTGAGCATGCAGCCCGCCGACGCGGCAGACCCAGGCACGGGGCCAACCGGGTCGGACGCGACTATGGGTGTCGATGTCGGACATCAATCCGATTTGATCGCAGCCACGGCACAGGCGACGGACGGCGCGCGCAGCGGGCCCATCCTCGTTAAATCCACCAATGGCCGCGAACAGGTGTTTGACACGGTGTTTTTTGCCACTGGGCGTCGGCCCAACACCCAAGGCATGGGGCTCGAAGCGCTGGGCGTCAAGCTGGGCCGCAGCGGTGAGGTCATCGTCGATGATCACTCGAAAACCGATGTCGGCTCGATCTATGCCATTGGTGACATCACCAATCGGGTCAACCTGACGCCGGTGGCGATCCGCGAGGGCATGGCCTTTGTCGAAACGGTGTTCAAGGATAACCCCACGCCGGTCGATCACGATCTGATCCCGTCGGCAGTGTTCACGCAGCCCGAATACGGCGCCGTTGGCCTGAGCGAAGAAGATGCGCGCGCGCGCGAGCCGATTGACGTCTATGCGACCTCGTTCCGGCCGATGCAGACCGCCTTTGCCGGCTTGCCCGACCGGGTGTTGATGAAGCTGATTGTCAGCCGGCACACCGACCGGGTTCTGGGCTGTCACATCGTCGCACCAAATGCAGGCGAAATGATCCAGATGGCCGGCATTGCGATCAAGATGGGTGCAACCAAAGCCGACTTTGACCGTACGGTGGCGGTGCATCCGACCATGTCCGAAGAAATCGTGACAATGAAATCCCCAACAAGATCGGGGTGATGCGGGCGCGTTTGCTTGAACTTTTGATTTAACCGCACACTTATGACACGACGCGGATGACCGCGACTAAAAAGGAGAAGACAACCACATGGCTGGTAACACAGGCGGCCCCTGGGGCGGCGGTGGAAATTCGGGCGGCGGGCGCGGAAATGGCGCTGGCGGCCCCGGAAACGGCGGTGGCCGCGGCTCGGGAGGCGGCGGCGGTCGTGGTCCGGGTGATGACGGCCCGCAGATCCCCGAAATCGACGAGCTGGTGAAAAAGGGCCAAGAGCAGTTGCGCGTCCTCATGGGCGGGCGCGGTGGCGCCGGTCGGGGCGGCGGCAGCGGCACCGGCGGCGGTGGCCCGTTTCTGACACGCGGCACCTTTGGCATTGGCGCGCTGATTGCGCTGGTGCTGTGGGGGCTGGCCAGCTTTTACACAGTCCGGCCCGAAGAGCAGTCGGTTGAGCTGTTTTTGGGCGAGTTTTCATCGATCGGGAACCCGGGCCTGAACTTTGCCCCCTGGCCGGTGGTGACCGCAGAGGTGATCCCGGTGACCCGCGAACAGACCGAAGATATCGGTGTGGGCGGTCGTGGGGGTGATGCGGGTCTGATGCTTACTGGTGATGAGAACATCGTGGACATCGATTTCCAGGTGGTTTGGAACATCAACGACCCGGCGCTGTTCCTGTTTAACCTACGCGATGCGCGCCCGACCATCCGCGCCGTGTCGGAATCAGCGATGCGCGAGATCATCGCGCAATCCGATTTGGCGCCGATCCTGAACCGGGATCGTGGTGCCATTGCTGGCCGCTTGCAGGACCTGATCCAGGAAACGCTCAACAGCTATGACAGCGGCGTGAACATCATCCGCGTCAACTTTGACAAAGCTGACCCGCCGCAATCGGTGATTGACGCGTTCCGTGACGTGCAAGCCGCCGAACAAGAGCGCGACCGCTTGCAAAACGTGGCCGACGCCTATGCCAACCGCGTGCTCGCCGAGGCGCGTGGTCAGGCCGCACAGCTGCTCGAAGAGGCCGAAGGCTACCGCGCCCAGCAGGTCAACCAGGCCGAAGGTGAAGCCAGCCGCTTTGTCGCCGTTTTGGAGGAGTACCTCAAAGCGCCCGAAGTCACCCGCCAACGTCTCTACCTTGAGACGATGGAGCAGGTGTTGGGTGACGTGGACAAGATCATTCTCGACGAAAACGGCGGCGGTGGCGGTCAGGGGGTGGTCCCCTATCTGCCGCTCAATGAACTGCGCCGGTCACCCGGTACAGGAGGGACAAACTGATGCGTAAATCCAGCTTTTTGATCCCGATTGTTGTCATCCTGGCGGCCGTTGGTCTGAGTTCGATCTTTATCGTGGACGAGCGTGAAAAGGGCCTGGTGCTGCAGTTTGGCCGCGTGGTTGCGGTCAAGGAAGAGCCCGGTCTGGCGTTCAAGATCCCGCTGATCCAGGAGGTGGTGCGTTATGACGACCGGATCCTGAGCCGGGATGTCGACCCGCTTGAGATCACGCCGCTTGATGATCGTCGTTTGGTTGTCGACGCCTTTGCCCGGTTCCGCATCGTGGATGTCGAACGCTTCCGCCAGGCGGTGGGTGCGGGGGGCATTTCCACCGCGGAAAACCGGCTGGATTCGATTCTGCGCGCGGAAACCAGGGAAGTGCTGGGTTCGGTGACGTCAAACGACATCCTCAGCTCGGACCGTGCCGCCCTGATGTTGCGCATCCGCAATGCTGCAATTGCAGAGGCGCGGGCGCTGGGCATCGAGGTGATCGACGTGCGTCTCAAGCGCACCGACCTGCCGTCGGAAAACCTGGACGCAACGTTCGAACGGATGCGTGCCGAACGTGAGCGCGAGGCAACAGACGAACGCGCCCGCGGGAACGAGGCCGCGCAGCGCGTGCGCGCCCAGGCCGACCGGACGGTGGTCGAGCTGACCTCGGATGCAGAGCGTCAGGCAGAGATCATCCGCGGTGAGGCCGATGCCCGCCGCAACGCGATCTTTGCCGATGCCTTTGGTCAGGACCCCGAGTTCTTTGAGTTCTACCGTTCGCTCACCGCCTATCAGCGGTCGCTGCAGGGGGAAAACTCGACCATGGTGCTGAGCCCGGATTCGGAGTTCTTTAACTATCTGAAATCGCCCACGGGCGCACCGCTGCAATAATGGCCTGGGTCCTTTTGGCCCTTGGTCTGGTGATGGTGGTGGAGGGGCTGGCCTATGTGCTGGCCCCTTCGCTTATTGAGCGGGTGCTGGAGGTTCTGCGCGCCTTGCCCGAAGCGGCCCGGCGACAGTTTGGGGCACTGGTGCTGGTGAGCGGGTTGATTTGCATCTGGCTGGCGTTTTTCATTGGCATTTGAAGGACGGCCAGGAGCCTTTAGGCTCAAGACGCACTATCGGGTCTGTTCCGACCACGCGTGACGCAGCTTGTGTGGCAGATCAATCGCGCCGGGCAGTGTGCCGTTTATTTCAGCAGCAACCTCCAAACCGCTATAGCCTGCGCACTCCAACCCCTGACATGATGTAATATGCGCGACGGTGGCGCGGGATTGATCGGTCTTGGCGCAGGCGAGGTTCACGCCTGGCTAACGGTGAGTTGAAAGATGTCAGAGCCGCCACATCTTTACTGTTGCGTGGGTGCAACCCTACATGCACGTTACGTGTGGAAAACCGCACCTATGATACAGGCCCGCATGGCCGCAATTGATGCAGGAGATCAACCCTGATGCAGTCCAAGGTTCTTGTCGCGGCGCGGCCGCTTCATTTTTCCTCTCACATCCGCGCGCTGTGGCTGGCGGTGCTGGCGCTCGCGTTTGTGCTGGCGCAGACGCTGACCGCACACGCGCGTCCCGAAAGCCTGGCCCCACTGGCCGAGCAAATCAGCCCGTCGGTGGTCAATATCACCACCTCTACGGTCGTAGCTGGCCGCACCGGTCCGCAGGGCATCGTGCCGGAAGGCTCACCTTTCGAAGACTTTTTCCGCGAATTCCAAGACCGCAACGGGCAGGGCAACCGGCCACGCCGGTCTTCGGCTCTGGGATCGGGTTTTGTGATCTCGGAAGACGGCTACATCGTCACCAACAACCACGTGATCGAGGGTGCGGACGAGATCAACATCGAGTTTTTCAACGGCGATGAACTGGTCGCCGAATTGGTTGGCACCGATCCCACCACGGACATCGCGCTTTTGAAGGTTGCCGCAGACGCGCCGCTGCCTTTTGTGCCCTTTGGCAACAGCGACACCGCGCGCGTAGGCGACTGGGTTGTGGCGATGGGCAACCCGCTGGGGCAGGGCTTTTCGGTGTCTGCCGGGATCGTGTCGGCGCGCAACCGGGCGCTGTCGGGCAGCTATGACGACTACATCCAGACCGACGCCGCGATCAACCGCGGCAACTCCGGCGGTCCGTTGTTCAACATGGATGGCGAGGTGATTGGCGTGAACACCGCGATCCTGTCGCCCAATGGCGGGTCGATCGGCATCGGCTTTTCCATGGCGTCGAACGTGGTCACCAATGTGGTCGATCAGTTACAGGAATTCGGCGAAACCCGCCGCGGCTGGCTGGGCGTGCGCATTCAGGACGTGACCGACGATCTGGCAGAGGCGTTAGGCCTTGAGGATGCCAGCGGCGCGCTGGTCACCTCGGTGCCGGACGGACCGGCCAAGGATGCCGGCATGGAAGCCGAAGACGTGATTACCAGCTTTGCCGGGGTCGAGGTGGCCGACACCCGCGCGCTGGTGCGGCAGGTCGGCAATTCGCCGGTGGGCGAGACGGTGCGCGTTGTCGTGTTCCGCGACGGCAAGACGGTGACCCTGCGCGTCACGCTGGGCCGGCGCGAAGAGGCTGAGGGCGCGGTACCTGCCTCGGCAGAGCAACCAGAGGAAGAGCCAGAAGCGCCGCAGACGGCGGAGCTGCTGGGTCTGACGCTGAGCACTCTGAACGACGAGTTGCGCACCGAACTGGGCGTGGACGACGCGCTGGTCGGTCTGGCCGTGACGGATGTCGATGAAACGTCGGAGGCCTACGAAAAGGGCCTGCGCGCTGGGGACGTGATCACCGAGGCGGGCCAACAAAAGGTCGCTAGCATCGCCGATTTTGAGACCCGTGTGAGCGAGGTTCAGGACGCGGGGCGCAAGTCGCTCTTGTTGCTGGTCCGCCGGGCGGGCGATCCACGTTTTGTTGCGCTCAGCCTCACCGAATAAGCGCCAAGCGCCACGACATTTTGAGGGGGCGGGCCTGCGGGTCCGCCCTTTTTTGTGGGCTCATGTCTCTTGCGGCAGATCGACGGTGATCAGGCCAAGCTGACGCGCGGTTGCGACGGTCAGCTCGGGTTTGTCGAGGCCTTGGGCGCGCTGATAGCTGTGGACCGCCATGCGCGTGCGCAGGTCGATCCGCCCGGTGACTGGGCCATCGAAATGGCCGCGCGCGGCCAGTGCGCGTTGCAGCGCCGCGACAAAGTCGGGCGTCAGCACTTGCGGGCAGGGGATTTCGATCCAGCTCTCGCGGCGCGGTTCGACCACGACCTGTTGCGTTTCGTCCTTGTAGACGGGTGGCTGCTGCACCCGACCATCGCTGCTGATCTGGGCCGGCTGCAACAGGATCTTGCGGGTTTGGGTTTCGACCACAGCGGGGGTCGTCGTGCGGTCCCAGCAAGTGCCTGCAGCGGCGCCGGGCGGTGCGCTGGCCAATGAGATCGGATCGATATTCGCCGAAGTGACCACCGGGTTTATGCCGCAGCCCGACAGGGCAAGTGCGGCGCACAGGCTGGCGCGGGGAAGAATTTTCATGCTCGAGCCTCTGATTTGGGCTTTTGCAGCACCATAGCGGGACGGGGGTGATCTGGATAGTCCGGTGACATGGGTTTGTGGAATGAGCGTGTTTTTGCGGCCCAGTGTGGCGTTTGCTCGGGAACCCAGGCCGAAATGCTGTGTTAGCCCATGGCATGCGTTTGCGCGCGGCGCGGCGCGGTCAAACCAGAGTTTGCCGATGACAAACCGCGCGGCGCGGGCAGAGCGGTGGGTGCCAGAGGACATGTGAAGGACCTTCTGGGCGGCGCCGCCCATGTCGCAAAATGGCGGCTGCGGTGGCCCGCTTACCCGCTTTTGCGGCTTTCCCAGGTCTCTGTCCGCGCGTCCGCCCCCATCTGTCGGCCGGTATCCTCGGCCAAAAGCTGGTCGAGCAGGTGGGAGATATCCTCAATCTGTTCGGCGAGCACATGGGTGACACTGTGCGCGCGCTGCAAGCGGCCCGTGACCCGCAGCATGCGGCCCGCAATCACGGCGCGGCGGAATTTTTCGTAGATGTTGCGCCAGACGATGATGTTGACCACGCCGGTCTCATCCTCGAGCGTGAGGAAGATCACCCCCTTGGCCGTGCCGGGGCGTTGGCGCAGGATC
>JBCCLL010000030.1:0-47693 GCA_039026855.1 Pseudomonadota bacterium
AGCGCCTGCAAATCGGTGCAGTCGGCCAGAAAGCCGCGCGATTGCATCACATGGCAGAAATCAGAGCGTGGCGAGTAGGTCATTTTGCTTGTCCTGTTGAGGCGCGCGTGCTGTCTATAGTGGCGCGGGCGGCAAAGGAAAAGACCATGAACAGGCTGCGGGACAAGGCTGAGGTGATCACCGCGTTGGGCGCGATGTCGGGCACCTCGCTCGACGGCGTCGATGCAGCTATGATCGAGACCGACGGGGTGCGTATCGCGGGCTTTGGTCGCTCGGGTTACCGCGCCTATTCGGATGCGGAACGTGCGGTTTTGACGGCTGTGTTGGGTCAGTGGACCGGGCCATCGCTGGCGCCCGCCACCGATGTGGTGATGGCCGCGCATGCGGCGTTGCTCGCCGATTTTCCCGAGGCGGAACTGGTTGGATTTCACGGTCAGACGGTGGCACATGCGCCGCGCGTGCAGGGCACATTGCAATTGGGCGACGGCGCGGCGCTGGCGCATGTCCTGGACCGTCCGGTGGTTTGGGATTTCCGGTCAAGTGATGTGGAACTGGGAGGCGAGGGCGCGCCGCTGGCGCCGTTCTTTCATTTTGCCTGCGCAAAATGGGCCGGTGCGCGCGCGCCAATTGCCTTTGTGAACCTCGGCGGCGTGGGCAATATCACTTGGGTTGATCCAAGCCATGCGCGTCCAGAAGAGGAGGGGGCGCTGCTGGCTTTTGACACCGGTCCGGCAAACGCGCCGATCAATGATCTGTTGCGCGAACGGCGTGGCATGCTCTTTGACCAGGATGGCAAGCTCGCAGCGTCCGGCACCGTAGAACACGGCGCATTGGAGCTGTTTTTGGCAGAGCCCTATTTCGCCAAAATGCCGCCCAAGTCACTCGACCGGAACGACTTTGCCGAGATGGTGGCGCTGGTGCGCGAATTGAGCGACGCCGATGCCGCCGCCACCTTGACCGCGATGAGCGCTGCCGGTGTGGTACAGGCGATGGAGCACTGTCCCCGCCCGCCTGCAAAAGTGTTGGTGACCGGCGGTGGCCGGCACAACCCTGTGTTGATGCGGATGCTATCGGTGTCGCTGGATTGCCCGGTGGAACCTGTCGAAGCCGTCGGTCTCGACGGTGACATGCTCGAAGCGCAGGCATTTGCCTATCTGGCTGTCCGCGTTGCCCGCGGGTTGCCGACGTCCTGTCCGGGCACCACCGGTGTTCGGGCAGCCGTGGCGGGCGGCATTCTCAGCGTTCCAGAGCGCCTGCGTAACGCTTCGTAAACGTGGTGTAGCTGGGCGCGACAACGTGCAAATCGTCTGCCATAAGCGCGTGTAAGGCCGGCAATTGGTGGAATGGCACAGCCGGGTAGCTGTGATGTTCGGCATGGTAGGGCATATTCCACGCCAACCAGCGCACCGCACGGCTGGTCAGTGTGGTGCGGGAGTTTTCCAGCATGTTTGCCACCTGCGGGCAGTGGCCGTGCTCGGCCAACAGGTAGAGGCGCAGGAACGGCTGCGCGACAAGGACCGGCACAAGCCAGAGCCACAGCAAAAGCGGCGACCACAGCAGCGAGATCGCGAAGAGGACGTAAAGTCCGATGAGCACGCGCGCTTCCCGGCGCATCACAGCGTGACGGCGGGGCGGCAAATAGGGCGCGTCGATCGGGCCAAACGCATTGCGCCAAAGGGTTGTGAGATTGCTCCGCCAGTATCCCCAACCCGACACATAGATCAGATAATCCGGCCAGGTTGTCGGGCGCGCGCCATCCGCCAATTCCGGGTCGCGTTCTGGGTCGTTGGTAAAACGGTGATGCGCGAGGTGGAAATATCGAAACCAGAAAAACGGCAGCACCAGCAGCGGTGCGATAACGACGCCGACGCAGTCATTGAGCCATGGCGTGCGAAACGGCGTTTGGTGCGTGCATTCGTGGCTCAGCGTGAAGAGAAACACCATCAGGATGCCGTGCGGCAGTATGAAGAGCCCCCAAAGCGGTGGCTGGATAGCTATGTATGTGCCAGTCACAAGCAAGGCGCCCACCTGGCTGCCCAGATGCAGCAGGCCGCGCGTATTGCTGCGGGTCGTGAGGGTGGCTCTGGTGGCTTTGGGAAGGGCAGCAACGATCGTGCGGTGATCGGTCATGTCGCGATGTCAAACCCCGGCAAGGCGAGGGTGAAACCGTCAAACTGAAACCCAGGGCTGACGGTGCAACTGACCAGGGTCCAGTCGCCGGTGCTGCGCGCGGATTGCCAATGTCCCTGTGGCACAATCAGCTGCGGCTCACCTTCGCTGAGGTCTGCGGTGAGCACATATTCTTTGGCAGGCGGCTCTTCGCTGGCGCTGATCGCCAGGATGAGAGGCGCACCGCCGTGGTAATGCCAGATCTCGGTGGCGTCGACCTTGTGCCAGTGGCTCCGTTCCCCGCCCTTTAGCAGGAAGTAAATGCATGTGCCGGTGGCCCGGCCTGCATTCTGGGCGACCCAGGTTTGTCGGTAATGCCCGCCCTCTGGGTGAGGGGACAGGTCCAGCCGTTTGATCACGTCATCTGCTGTCATGAGATGCAGTTTGCAATGACAGATCGAAAAAGCGCAAGACATCGGCGAAAGCTGGATCAGGCTCGTAGAACGGAGCGCACGGGGCAAAGCCGAGGCTTTGGTAAAGTGCAATGGCTTCGTGCAGCGGTGTGATCGTGTCGATCACCATCCGCGCATAGCCATCCGCGCGCGCGTGATCGATACCCGCCTGCACCAGCGCGCGTCCGGCGCCAGAGCCACGGGCGCGCGGATCGACGTAAACGCGCTTCATTTCGGTCACGCCTTCGGAGAAGGGATAGTACATCGCGCAGCCAAGCACATCGCCATCGATTTCGGCGACTAGGATATCCCCGAGCGGGCGCGCGTGAATGCGCGGCAGATCCGTCAACAGCGCGGCATAGCCTTCGCTGGCATAGGCCACCTCGACCACACCGCGGCGGGCGCCTGCGCGCGCGATCAACACGTCCCGGTAGTCCCAGCACAGTTGCGTGATGGCCGGCATGTCGGCTGATATGGTGGTACGAATGGTGGCCGTGGTCATGGCGGTGACGCTGGCCTGCGCGGCGTGTGGGGTCAAGAGGGCACGTCGCAGACCAGAGCATCCAATGCCTCAGGCGCTAGGCCGCCGCGCAGCGACACTTCCTTGACAGTATCGAGGCCTGAGCGCAGCCCCTTATCGCGACGGTAGCGGCGAAACGCGGCGATACCACCTGACAACGGACGATAGATCGATAGGTTGCGATCATATTGCGTGCGACCAGGGTCTGCGGGGATCTGACGAAAACTGCCCGAATTCAACGCGCAGAGGTCGACCCGATTAAAAGCCATCGACAGCAGTTTTGCCGTGTCGAGCCACAGCACATCGGTGGCCAATTCGAAACTGCCGTGAAAGGCGTCGCGTTTGCGGGCAGGAAAGAAGAATGTCCGCTCGTCCAATTGCGCGGCCCACTGCTCGACACTGTGATCGGTGAGCCTGACGCGCGCCGCGTTGATCCCGGCCAGAAAAGGGCGCTGGTGGTTGAGCCGCGCGCGCCCCACCTGCAATCGCTCGCGTCGCAGCAGGATTGTTGCCGGGTCCACACCGGCTCGTCGCGCCAGTTCGGCAGCGGGCCAAAGCCCGTGCGCGCGGATCTGTGGCAGGTTTTCGGCTGCGGTCACATGCGCCAGGCGCGGACCAAGATGATCCACAGCATCGGCAATGGTGTCAGCGCAGGATGGAGCGTCCGGCATATTCCGCCGTTTCTCCGAGCATCTCTTCGATCCGGATCAGCTGATTATACTTGGCCAAACGGTCTGAACGCGCCAGCGATCCGGTTTTGATCTGACCACAATTCGTGGCCACCGCCAGATCGGCAATTGTCGCGTCCTCGGTCTCGCCGGAGCGGTGGCTCATGACATTGGTAAACCGGGCGCGATGCGCCATGTCGACGGCTTTAAGTGTTTCCGACAAGCTGCCGATTTGATTGACTTTCACCAGCATGGAATTGGCGCAGCCACGTTCAATGCCCAAGGCCAGTCGCGCGGGATTGGTTACAAACAGATCATCGCCGACCAGTTGCACTTTGTCGCCAATGAGGTCAGTGAGCGCTTGCCAGCCGTCCCAGTCGTCCTCGCTCATCCCGTCCTCGATCGAGATGATGGGATAGTCGGCGACCAAGGCTGCCAGATAGGCGGCATTTTCTTCTGAACTCAGCGATTTTCCTTCACCGGCAAGCTCATATGCGCCGTCCTTGAAGTATTCCGTCGCGGCACAATCGAGGGCGAGGTGGATGTCCTCGCCCGGTGCATAGCCTGCCTTTTCGATGGACTGCAGAATGAAATCGAGCGCCGCGCGGGTCGACGAGATGTCGGGCGCAAAGCCGCCCTCATCGCCAATCCCTGTGCTCAGGCCTGCATCAGACAACTCTTTTTTGAGCGTGTGGAAGACCTCAGAGCCCATGCGCACCGCTTCGCGAATGTTGGTCGCGGCGACCGGCATGATCATGAATTCCTGGATGTCGATGGGGTTGTCCGCGTGTTCGCCGCCATTGATGATGTTCATCATCGGCACCGGAAGGACGCGCGCAGACGTGCCGCCCACATAGCGATAGAGCGGTTGGCTGGTCCAATCGGCTGCAGCCTTTGCGGCGGCCAGGGACACACCGAGGATTGCGTTGGCACCCAGCCGTGCCTTGTTGTCGGTGCCGTCCAGTTCAATCATTACGGCGTCGATTTCCTGCTGTTCGGTGGCGTCGATGCCCACCAGCGCCTCGGCGATCTCTCCGTTGACCGCGGCGACCGCGTCCAGCACGCCCTTGCCTTTGTAACGCGCTTTGTTGCCGTCGCGCTTTTCGACTGCCTCATAGGCACCGGTTGACGCGCCCGAGGGCACGGCGGCGCGGCCCATTGTGCCATCTTCCAGCGTGACATCGACCTCAACCGTGGGGTTGCCGCGGCTGTCGAGGATTTCGCGGGCGTGGATGTCGATGATGGTGCTCATGGGCGGGTTCCTTTGTTGGCGTGACAGCCCTTGCGATGTACCGCGCCATACAGCGGATCAAAAGCGGAAATCACGCTACTGCGCACCGCGTGAGACCGCGTGTTCGCGCCACAGCGTGTAAAGGCCGGAACAGATGATGATCGCCACACCGATCAGCGTTATGGTATCAGGGATCTCGGCGAAAACCAGGATGCCGATGGCCAGCGCAAACACCATGCGCGTGTATCGAAATGGCGTGACAAAGCTGACCTCGCCCAATCGCATCGCGGTGACGATAAAGCGATATGAGAACGCGCCGGTCACCGCCGCCGCAGCGACCACAAGCCACTGCATGGTGTCGAGGCTGACAACATCTTCGCCGCGCACCCACATCAGCGCAGCACCACCCGGCACGGTCAGCGCAAAGGCCACAAAGCTCAGTTGCAGCGCCGACAGCGTTGCCGGAGCACGGCGGGTGGCCAGGTCGCGAATGGACAAGCCGATCATGCCCTGCACCGCAAAAAGCGCGTTCCAATCAAATCCCTCAGTGCCGGGGCGCAAGATCAACAGCACGCCCACAAGCCCGAGCCCGATGGCAGTCCAGCGACGCCAACCAACGACCTCGCCCAAAAAGATCGCAGCCCCCAAGGTCACCATAAGAGGTGTGGTTTGCAGGATCGCCGATGCGGTGGCCAGCGGGATCAACGTGAGCGCTGTGACAAACCCAAGCGTGCCAAAGACTTCGCCGGCATTGCGGATGATCACCGGTGTTTCTAGCAAGGTGCGCGGCAGTAACGCTTCGCCCTTGAGCTTGCAGGCAACGGCCATGATCACCGCGCCGCCGACGCCCAGCAGGACCAAAAGCTGGCCCACAGGAAGCGCGCCTCCGAGGAATTTGATCAACATATCCTCGATGGCAAAGCTGAACATCGCCAGCACCATGAAGCCTGCGCCGCGCAGATTATCGCGCGCCAGCGTTTGTGCCGTGGCGGGATGCGTCACTTTTTCGGCACGCCGTAAAGCTCAAGCCGATGACCGCGCAGCTCATAGCCAAGCTTTTCCGCGATCCGTTCTTGCAGCGCTTCGATTTCGGCGTCGACAAATTCGATCACCTCGCCAGAGTTCAGGTCGATCAGGTGGTCGTGGTGGTCGCGTTCGGCGTCTTCATAGCGTGCGCGCCCGTCGCCAAACTCAAGCTTGTCGAGAATGCCTGCCTCTTCGAACAGCTTGACCGTGCGATACACGGTGGCGATTGAGATGCCGATATCCACCGCGCTGGCGCGATTGTACAGCTCTTCGACATCGGGATGATCGTCGCTGTCCTCTAGCACCTGAGCGATGACCCGGCGCGGATGCGTCATGCGCAGCCCCTTGGCTTCGGATCGGGCAAGGATCGAATTTTTCGACGTCATGGCAGCGGTTTTAGCGAAGTGGCATCAGGGGGGCAATGAGCGGTGGGCGGTTCAGACAGGTTCGATCATGTCCACGCGTGTTGTGTGCCGACCACCTTCGAACGGGGTGTTCAAAAAAGCGTCGACGATAGCCAGCGCCAGTCCTTCGCCGATTACGCGCGCGCCCAGCGACAGCATATTGGCGTTGTTATGCGCCCGGATCATGGCGGCAGAGAAAGTGTCCGAGCACACGCCGCAACGGATGCCGGGCACTTTGTTGGCGGCCATCATGATCCCCTGACCGGTACCACAAAGCACGATGCCCAACGCGCAATCGCCCGAGACGATCCGCTCCGCCGCGGCTTTGCCATGCGTGGGGTAGTGCGTGCTCTCGCGCGTTGTGGGGCCGATATCGACCACCTCCCATCCCTGACCTGCGATGTGTTCTGCGAGGGCAAGCCGCAGATCAATGGCGGCATGGTCGCTTGACAGGACAATGCGTTTGGCGCGGCTCATGGACGGTTCTCCGGCTGGTGTGCTTGGCGCGCTTCTTGGCCAGCGCGGCAGCGCAATGCAAACGGAAAGTGCTGCCCGATTGCGCTTGACGCCGCGCGGCGATGCCGCCACTGGAGCGCATGGCTGATTTTGAGATGATGAAACTGCCCGCCGCACTGGCTGCGCGCGTGGCTCAGGCGGGGCTGCGCACGCCCACTCCGATCCAGGCGCAAGCTATTCCGCACGCTCTCAATGGGCGCGACGTGCTGGGGTTGGCCCAGACAGGCACCGGCAAAACAGCCGCGTTTGGCATCCCGCTTATCGCGCGCCTCATGGAAGAGGGCGGCAAGCCTGCGCCCAAGACCGCGCGTGGGCTGATTCTGGCGCCGACGCGCGAGCTTGCGGCGCAAATCGGCAAGGTGCTGCGCGATCTGACCAATCTGCGTGTTCAGATTGTGGTCGGCGGCGTGTCGATCAATCCGCAGATCCAGCGCCTGTCCAAGGGGGCGGATATCCTTGTGGCGACGCCGGGCCGCCTGCTGGATCTGGTGGAACGCAAGGCAATCCATCTCGGTACAACTGGGTTTCTGGTGCTGGATGAGGCCGACCAAATGCTCGACCTGGGCTTTGTCCACGCGTTGCGCAAGATCGCGGCGCTGATGGGGGAAGATCGGCAAACGATGCTGTTTTCCGCCACCATGCCGAAACAGATGAACGAGATTGCGCAAACCTACCTGCGATCGCCTGTGCGGGTTGAGGTGTCACCGCCAGGCAAAGCGGCCGACAAGGTCACGCAATCGGTGCATTTTATCGCCAAGGCGGAAAAGGCAGCCCTCCTTGCCGAATTGCTGGACGGGCACCGCGAAAACCGCGCGCTGGTCTTCACCCGCACCAAACATGGCGCAGACCGGCTGTCCCGCGGGTTGGAGCGCAAGGGATTTGCTGTCGCCGCAATCCACGGGGACAAGCGCCAAGGCCAGCGGGAACGCGCGCTGGCTGCCTTCAAGGCGCGGGAGATCCGGGTTCTGGTGGCAACGGATGTCGCGGCACGCGGGCTCGACATTCCGGACGTGCTTTACGTCTATAACTACGAGTTGCCCAACGTGCCCGAGGCCTATGTGCACCGGATCGGGCGCACGGCCCGCGCGGGCAAAGACGGGCTGGCCGTGGCGTTTTGCGCCCCCGACGAGATGGCGCAGCTCAAGGACATCCAAAAGGTCATGAAGCTGCAGATCCCCGTGGCGTCCGGTCGTCCCTGGGAGGCGCTGCCGGATCCCGATGAGCCGCCAAAAGGGCGGCGAAGAGGTCCGCCGCGGGGCAAGCCGGGTGGAAAGCCCGGCGGACGCCCGGGGCAACGTCGGCGCAGAAAGCCGAAACCCAAGGCAAGCTGATGGCGCTGGGGCGCTGCCCCAGACCCCGAGGTATTTTTAGCCAGAAGAAGCCTCGCGTTTTTCTTGTGATTTCACTTGGTTCCAGATCGCGTCCATCTCTTCGAGCGTGCTGTTTTCGGGGCGTTTGCCCGCGCGGGCCAGGACGTCTTCGATGCCTTGAAACCGTCGGGTGAATTTGGCGTTGGTTTTGCGCAGCGCCTCTTCGGGGTCGACATCGAGATGGCGGGCGAGGTTGGCGAGGACAAACAGCAGATCGCCCATTTCTGCGGTGATTTCATCGTGGGTCAGGCTATCGCGCGCCTCGACCAGTTCGGCGGCCTCTTCGCGCAGCTTGTCGAGCACTTGGGCTGTTTCTGGCCAATCAAAGCCGACGCGCGCGGCGCGTTTTTGCAGTTTGACCGCGCGCAGCAGGGCGGGCAGGTGTAGCGCCACGCCATCAAGCGCGCCTTGTTGCGCCTTGCCCGCGCGTTCGGCTGCCTTGATGGCCTCCCAGTCGCGGGTCTGTTGTTCTGCGGATTTGTCCCGGCTTTCGTCGCCGAAGACATGCGGGTGACGATCCACCATTTTGTCGGAAATTGCCCGCACCACCGATTGGAAGGTAAAGTGCCCAGCCTCTTCGCCGATGGCCGTGTGGTAGACCGTTTGCAAAAGCAGGTCGCCCAATTCTCCTTCAAGCTCAGCCCAGTCACCGCGTTCGATAGCGTCGGCGACCTCGTAGGCCTCTTCGATGGTGTAGGGGGCGATGGTGGCGAAGGTTTGTTCTATGTCCCACGGGCAGCCGGTGTCAGGATCGCGCAAGCGCCGCATGATGTGCAGTAGCCGTTCGATCCCGGCGTGCGGATCGTGGATCAGGTTGTCACCCATTGCAGCCCTCGCCTGTTTGCGCTTTGGTTGCGTTGTGACCCATCCGCGGCAAAGGAGTCCAGCCATGGCCATCATCAACCGCATCGGCGATCTGGGGCCGCAAATGGCGGCATGGCGTCAGCATTTGCACACGATCCCTGAACTGGGCTTTGACTGTCCAAAGACTGCGGCGTTTATCAAAGCGCGGCTGGAAGAGATCGGAGTGGATGAGATCCACGACGGGATTGCGCAGACCGGTATTGTGGCCATCATCAACGGTCAGGGGGCGGGGCCGACCATTGGGCTGAGGGCCGATTTCGACGCGCTGCCCATCGAGGAAGACACCGGCGTGGACTATGTGTCCCAGCACCCGGGGCGCATGCATGCCTGCGGACATGACGGGCACACGGCGATGTTGCTGGGGGCCGGTCAGTACCTTGCAGAGACGCGCAATTTTGCGGGTCGCGTGGCGCTGATTTTTCAGCCTGCCGAAGAGGCAGGCGGTGGCGGCGAGGTCATGGTGCAAGAGGGGATCATGGACCGCTTCGACATCGGCCAGGTCTTTGCGATCCATAATGCACCAGGCCAGCCAGAGGGGATGATCGCGTCTGCCACGGGCCCGGTGATGGCGGCAGCGGATGTGTTTCACATTCGGATCACGGGCAAGGGTGGCCACGGCGCAGAGCCGCAAAGTGCGGTCGACCCGGTGGTGGCTGCGTGCGGCATCGTGCAGGCGATCCAGACCATCTCAAGCCGCAATCATGACACGCGACAGCAACTGGTGATCTCGACCACGCAGATCCACACCGGCACGGTCGACAACGTGATCCCGGAAACGGCCTATATCAACGGCACAATCCGCACCTTTGACAAAGAGGTGCAGCAGATGGTGGTGCGCCGGATGGAAGAGATCGTGGCTGGGCAGGCAGCAAGCTACGGTTGTTCGGCGGAATTGGAGATCGAATACGGCTATCCGGCGACGGTGAACCATGCCCGCGAGACGGAATTTGCGGTGGCGGTGGCGCGGGACGTCACCGAGGGCAACGCACATGCCGACACGCCCCCCATCATGGCGTCTGAGGATTTTTCCTACATGCTGGAGGCGCGGCCCGGCGCGTATCTTTTGTTGGGCCAAGGTGAGGGGCCGATGGTGCATCATCCGAAATACGACTTTAACGACGCGGTGGCGCCGGTAGGGGCGTCGTTTTTTGCGCGCCTTGTGGAAACGGCGCAGCCGGTCGGGTGAGCACCGGAGGGGGCGCTGCCCCCGTCGCCGTTGGCGACCCCCCGGGATTTTTCTAAAACAGAGAAGGGACAGCCCGTGGCGCTGGAAGATGCAAAGACGCAGATCGACATGGCCTTTACCCGCGAAGATCCGCGGGGGCCGTCCTATGAACTGACCTTTGGTGGCGCCACGTCGTTTCTGCGGCGGCGCTATACCAAAGATCTGACCGGGGTGGACATCGCCGTGACCGGGGTGCCGTTTGATCAGGCGGTGACCAATCGGCCCGGCACGCGACTGGGTCCGCGGGCGATCCGCGAAGCGTCGAGCCTGCAAGCGCCGGACGCGCCCTATGGCTGGCCGTTTGACGCGATGCGCGAGCGCGTGATTGTCGACTATGGCGATCTTGCATATGATTACGCGGACATACCGTCGTTTCCAGCGGCCCTGCAGCGCCACATCGCCTCCATTCTAGCTGCCGGCGCGGCCCCGGTGGTGCTGGGTGGCGATCACTACATCAGTTTTCCGATCCTACGCGCGATGGCAGAGGTCTACGGCCCGATGTCATTGATCCAGGTGGATGCGCACACCGACACCTGGGCCGATGATGATATGGCGCGGGTGGATCACGGAACGATGTTCTACAAGGCGGTCAAATCCGGCGTCGTGGATCCGGCCAGCAGCGTGCAGATCGGCATCCGTACCACAAATGCGGACACGCTCGGCGTCAATATCATCGATGCGCCGGAATTTCATCGCATAGGCCCCAAAGCGGCAGCCGCGCGGGTCCGCAAGATCGTGGGCGACCGCCCGTGTTATCTGAGTTTTGACATCGATGGGCTGGATCCCGCATTTGCGCCCGGCACCGGCACGCCGGTGTGGGGTGGGTTGTCGAGCGCGCAGGCCGCTGCCCTTCTGCGTGGGTTGGCGGGCATCAACATTCGCGGCGGCGACGTGGTCGAGGTTTCGCCGCCTTTTGACCCGACAGGCGCAACAGCGGTTGCGGGTGCGCATGCCGCCGTGGAAATCTGCCAGCTGTTGGGTTGGAGAATGCGCAATGCCTAACCAGCCCATATCAGGCAACGATTTGGCGCGGTTCTCCGGGCCAAATACGTTTTTGCGCCTGCCAGTGGCGAATGATCTGGCAAAGCTGGATGTCGCAGTGCTCGGCGTGCCGATGGATATTGGCACCTCGTGGCGCTCTGGCACGCGCTTTGGCCCCAAACAGGTGCGCGCCGAGTCGGCAATGATCCGGCCCTACAACATCCAGACAGGTGCAGCGCCCTTTGATGCACTTAATGTGGCTGACATCGGTGATCTGGCGATCAACACCTTTTCACTTGCCGATAGTTTGCGCATTATCGCAGAGAGTTATGCGCAGATCCTCACCCATAATGTGATCCCGATTGCCATCGGCGGTGACCATTCCATCACGCTGCCCATCCTGCGCAGCATCGCCGCCAAACACGGCCCTGTGGCACTGGTGCATGTGGACGCGCACGCCGACGTGAATGACGAGATGTTTGGTGAGCGTGAAACACACGGCACCGTTTTTCGTCGCGCCTACGAAGACGGATTGATTGACCCACATAAAACCTTTCAGGTCGGGCTGCGTGGGACGGGCTATACGGCGGCGGATTTCACCGAGGCGGCAGGTTGGGGGTTCACGCAGTTTCTGGCGCCAGAGCTTTGGGGGCGGGATTTGCGGCAGATCGGCGGCGAGATCCGGCGGAATATCGCAGACACCCCCACTTACATTTCTTATGACATCGACAGCCTTGATCCGGCCTATGCGCCGGGCACAGGCACACCCGAGATCGGTGGCTTGAACACGGCGCAGGCGATGCAACTGATCCGGGCGTTGCGGGGGCTGAATGTCGTTGGCTGCGACATGGTCGAAGTGTCACCGCCCTATGATCCATCTGGCAATACCGCGCTTGTCGCCGCCAATCTGCTGTATGAGCTGATTTGCATATTGCCGGGCGTCCCCTACCGTTGAGGCGCACATCAGTGCGTCCGGGCGCGTGTCCGGCCAGTCAAACCAGGGAAAGAGATGAAAGTCATGACGTATATCCTTGGTATCGTTGTCGTCCTTGCTTTTGGCTTTGCCCTTTATGTGCGGATAGCTCCAACCGATGCGGCGCGGTGGCACCAGCCGATTCAGGCGGTATCAGATGCTGATTTTGCTGGCGGTGCGGTGCGCGTGCGCCAAGCCGGTTCAGCGGCGTTGGCTCAAATCGATGAGGCGGCGCGCGCCCTGCCGCGCACACGCGCTATCGCTGGATCGGTCAAAGCGGGTCGCGTCACCTACATGACACGGTCGGCCCTGTGGGGGTTTCCCGATTTCACCACGGTCGAATATGCCGACGGCACCTTGCGCGCCTATGCAAGGCTGCGCTTTGGGCGGTCAGATCTCGGGGTAAACGCTCGGCGATTGGATGCTTTGCTGCGGGTGCTCGAGTGATGAGCTCAGGCAGCCCTGCTGCACCTCGCGCCACATCGGAGAATTGAGCGACATCTGGCACTGCGCCATAAACATACGCCCGTCCACTTGCAGGCAGATTGTTTCCCCCAATTCAATGCGCGCGCCGCCACGGTCGGTGCAATAGCACTCCACCGTTTTTCCGGACGGCCCAGTGACATCAGCCAGCACGGGGCAGGTGAAAAGACAGAGCATGAAAACTGTACGTATCATGGCAAGCACGATAGCATGGTGACCGCCCTTGACCAAACCATTTGCGTATCGCACACCCGCGCCATGATCCCCGAAGACCGCCTGCATCAAATCACCCAGCGCTACCAGTATCTCGAGGCGGCTATGGCCGATGGATCGGGCGATATCGCCCAATTGGCCAAGGAATATTCCGATCTTCGCCCGGTGGTCGCGCAAATTGAGGTGTATACCAAGATCAAAGCTGACATCGCCGAGGCTGAAGCGCTGCTGAGCGATCCAGAAATGGCGGAACTGGCGCAAGAGGAATTGCCTGAATTAAAGACGGCACTGCCCAAAGCGGAGGCAGCGCTGCAATTGGCGCTCTTGCCCAAGGATGCGGCAGATGCCCGTCCCGCCATGCTCGAGATCCGGCCCGGGACCGGCGGCGACGAGGCCGCGCTTTTTGCCGGTGATCTGTTGCGCATGTACCAGCGCTATGCCGAGGCGCAGGGCTGGAAGGTCGATCTGGTGGAAGAGCAGGCGACCGAACTGGGCGGTATCAAGGAGGTTGTGGCGCATATTACCGGCGAAAATGTCTTTGCCCGATTGAAATACGAATCCGGCGTGCATCGAGTGCAACGGGTGCCCACGACAGAAAGCGGCGGGCGCATCCACACATCCGCGGCCACGGTCGCAGTGCTGCCCGAAGCCGAAGAAGTGGACATAGAGATCGCCGCGCAGGACATCCGCATCGACACGATGCGATCTTCAGGCGCAGGCGGCCAGCACGTCAACACAACCGACTCGGCCGTGCGGATCACCCACCTGCCAACCGGCATCGTGGTGACCAGCAGCGAAAAATCGCAACACCGCAATCGTGACAAAGCCATGCAGGTTCTGCGCGCGCGGCTTTACGACTTGGAACGCAGTCGGGTCGACAGCGAACGTGCCTCGGATCGCGCCGCGCAAGTGGGATCGGGTGATCGGTCCGAACGCATTCGCACCTACAACTTTCCGCAAGGGCGCATGACGGATCACCGGATCAACTTGACGCTCTACAAGCTCGACCAGGTTATGCAGGGCGATCTGGACGAGGTCGTGGACGCGCTGACCGCAGATGCACAGGCGCGCCTGATGGCGGACATGGGCGGATGACGGCGGCCGAGGCGATGGCGTCGGCAGCGGCACGTCTGCGCGCGGCAGGCGTGCGCGATCCGGCGCGAGATGCACGCGTTTTGCTGGCGCATGCGGCAAAGATCGATGCCGCACGGGTAACACTGATTGCGCCCGAAGACATCTCGCCCGAAATATCGGAACGCTACGACCATTTGGTGTCGTTGCGCTGCATCCGCGTGCCGATCAGTCACCTGACCGGACGGCGCGCGTTCTTTGGGCGCGAGTTTCGCGTCAGCGAGGCTGTGCTCGACCCGCGCCCGGAAACCGAAACGCTGATCGAAGCTGCTTTGGCGGCGCCGTTTTCCCGGGTTCTTGATCTTGGCACAGGGTCGGGCTGCATTCTGGTCACTCTGCTGGCCGAACGGACGCACGCAACCGGGGTGGGTGTCGACCTGAGCGAAGCGGCCTGCTTTGAGGCCAGCGCAAATGCCGTCACGCACGGGGTCGCCGACCGTGCCGCCATCCAGACCAGCGACTGGTTTGAGCGTGTCGAAGGCCGGTTTGACCTGATCGCAGCCAATCCGCCTTACATTGCCGCGCATGAAATGCCGACCCTTGACCCGGAAGTGCGCGAACACGAACCGCGGATGGCGCTGACCGATGGCGCCGATGGGCTCAGCGCGTATCGCATCATCGCAGCACATGCTGGCGCGTATCTTGAAGCCAACGGTCGGGTGTTATGCGAGATTGGCGCCGGTCAAGGCCAGGATGTCGCGCAAATCTTTGATCAGCAGGGTTGGAGCAAGATCACAGTTTTGACCGATCTTGATGGGCGCGACCGTGTTGTCTGCACGCAGAACCCCGCGTGATTGCGTGAAAAACAGTGCATTTGATGGGATAATTTGCATTAGGGCTTGTTCTAAGGCATGCGATGTGTATGAAGCGTATCAGATGTTGCAGTGCTGGGCTTCGCTCCGCTGCAATATACCATCCCGCTGATCGCCAGTCTGCCAACACGCGAGAATGCTCTGAGCCCCAGCGGACACTGTCACCACGTCAGAGAACAGATTTAAATACATGAAATCTTCGAGATCACGGTCACGATCCAAGAACAACCGCAATAGAGGCGGTAACAGCGGCGGCAACGTCGTCAACCGCGTGTTCGACAGTTCCGGCCCCGAGGGCAAGGTGCGCGGCACGCCGCAGCAGATCATCGACAAATACAACCAGCTTGCGCGCGACGCACAACTGTCCGGCGACCGTGTGGCGACGGAGAATTTTCAGCAGCACGCCGAACACTATCTGCGCATGCTCAGCGAGGCGCAGCGCGAGATGGAAGCCCGCCGCGAAGAGCAGGAGCGTCAGAACCGCGAGCGCCAGGCCGAACGCGACCGCGAACGCGCGCAGCGGCAGGAGAAAGAGGCCAACACCGCCGCAGACCCCGGCACCGCGCCGCAACCCGATGTGGTGGACAGCGATGGCGACAGCGGTCTGGTCGAAACCCCTGAAAGCCAGCCCAAACCCAAGCGCAGCCGGTCGCGCAAACCCAAGCCGACCGAAGAGGTGTCTGCCGAAAGCGAACCGCCAGCCAGCGAAGGCAGCGCGCCCGAGGCTGCAGAGTAACGATCCGACGACGAAAACGTCACAAGCCCCAGCGCATCCGCTGGGGCTTTTTGTTCACTCTGCTGCCACGGCGCGCGCAAGCGCGCAGAACGCGGCAATCGGGAGCTGTTCGGCGCGGTCTGTCGGCGCAATCCCCGCCTGTCGCAGTCTGTCCTCGATATCCGGTGCAACGCCTTTAAGCGCGGCGCGCAGCATCTTGCGACGCTGATTGAATGCGGCGGCGACAACCCTGCTCAGGACCTGTGGATCCGCGTCGAACCGCGGCTGAGGCAGCGCGCTCAGGTGCACCACGGCGCTGGACACTTTGGGCGCCGGGGTAAACGCATCCGGCGGCAGGCTCATGACAATGCGTGCCTCGGCGCGCCATTGGGCCAGCACAGCCAAGCGGCCATAGGCTTTGGTGCCAGGCTGCGCGACGATGCGTTCGGCGACTTCGCGCTGAAACATCAGCGTCAATGACTGCCAAAAGGGCGGCCATAGAGGTGGCGTAAGCCAGCGCACCAAAAGTTCGGTGCCGACATTGTACGGCAGGTTCGCTACCACCCGGATCGGTGGGGTCAAATGCTTCAACGGGTCAACCTGCAGCGCATCGCCTTCGATCACGCTCAATCGCCCCGGATAGGCGTCCGCGATCTGCGCGAGCGCCGGCAGACACCGCGCATCTTTTTCAACCGCCAGCACCCGTCGCGCGCCCTCGCTCAGGAGGCCGCGGGTCAATCCACCGGGCCCCGGCCCGATCTCCAGCACATCTGTGCTGCGCAGATCGCCCGCCTGTCGCGCAATCTTGGCGGTTAGGTTCAGGTCCAACAGAAAGTTCTGCCCCATCGCTTTTTTCGCGCGCAGATCGTGGGTCGCGATGACCTCGCGCAGCGGGGGAAGAGCGTCGATGCCGCTCACGTCTGTGCCATCTGCCACGCAAGCTGCATCGCTGCGATCATGCTGTCGGGTTTGGAGGTGCCGGTGCCGGCGATGTCAAAGGCGGTGCCGTGATCCGGTGATGTGCGCACAATTGGCAAGCCCAGCGTCACGTTCACCCCGCGGTCAAAATCCAGCGTCTTGATCGGGATCAGCGCCTGATCGTGATACATCGCAATGGCCACGTCATAGCGGGCGCGCGCTGCCGCGTGGAACATCGTGTCGGCCGAACTCGGCCCGGTGATGTCATAGCCTTCTCGGCGCATATCGGTGACCAGCGCTGCAATCCAGTCGAGCTCTTGGCGCCCCATCGCACCGCCTTCGCCAGCGTGCGGGTTCAGCCCGGCAACGGCGAGGCGCGGGTTCGGGATGCCACACCGCGCGCGCAAATCACGCGCGGTGATTTCAATGGTGTCGCGCAAAAGCTGCGGCGTCAGCGCGGTCGGGACATCTTCCAGCGCAATGTGGATTGTCACGGGCACAACCCGCAGGTCTGGGGCGGCCAGCATCATCACCGCGCGCGCGGCGCCGGTCAGCGCCTCAAGGTATTCAGTGTGCCCCGGATGCGCAAAACCTGCGCCATCGTGCAACACTTTCTTGTGGATCGGCGCCGTACATATGCCGCCCGCGGCGCCCTTTTTCGCCAGCTCCGCCGCCCGCGCGATCACCGCGCAGACGGCGGCCGCATTGGGCAGGGACGGCGTGCCAGGGGTCACATCATCGGGGAACGCATGGCGCAGCACCGGGACCGTGCCCGGGGTCACCGCAAGCGCATCTTTCGGGGTCGCAATCTCGCGCCAATTGGTCCCCGGCGGCAGGTGTCGCGGGTCACCGATCCAAAACGCAGGCACAGCGCCGTGCAATACCGCAAAGGCGCGCGCCGCAACCTCTGGGCCAATGCCCGCGGGCTCGCCGCAGGTCACGGCAATGGGTGCTGTCATCGCAGGTAGGTGATCCGCGTCGTCGCACGCAGTTCAGATTCGAGGTTGCTGGCAAAGGTCGCCAGTCGCTGATTGCGGAGCTCCGCTTCGACTGCGCCACGGTTCACCGTTTGCGGTGCTGCGTCTTCGCCATCATCCGCCGCGTCCGCCGCCGGGGCATCCGGCAGCACGGGCGTGCGGCCACAGAGCATCAGAAAAACAAGCGTATTACCATTGGCGCGGGTCAGATTGGTCGACACCTCGCCCGGATCAAGTTTGGCCAGTTCAATCGCGATGTCTTCGGGTATTTCCGAGGGTGGCAGGCTGCCACGGTCCAGCACGTTTTCGGGCTTGTCTTTGGCAATGCCATAGAGGTCATCGCAGCGGTCCACATTGGCCTTGATGTCCGCTGCAATGCGCAGCGCTTCTGGGGTGCGACCGCCGTTGATGTAATACGCGGCGTATTCAACTGCGCTGACCTCGGGCGCTTGGACACTTGTTTCACGGATGTCGCGCAGCTGAAACAGCGCAATCGCATCTGTGATGGGCAGCGGAGCGGTGACATCACCGGGCGACAGCGCTAAAAGGACCGGCCGCAGCGACGACGGCAGCTGATTAATCGGCAACCAGCTGAGCCGCCCGCCATCATCCCGAGAGGCGGTGGCCGAAAACTCGCGGGCAAAAGACGAAAACTCCGCTTGCGATTTGGACTGGCTGATGCGGTCGGCGATGTCGCGCACCTGCTCGATCTGGTCGGCAGGCGCCGGAATGATGATCTCTGAGACCAAAACCTCGATGCCCGAGGTGCTGTTGACTTGCTGCAGGGCGCGGTCAACCTCTTCGGGTGAGATTGAGACGCGCGAGGCAAAGCGCGCACGGATATAATCCCGCCACACGGTCTGCGCGCCGACAAAATCGCGGAATGTCTCGGGCGCGACCCCGGCGTCGCCGAGTGCTGCTTGGAACTCTTCGGCGGACAGGTTTGCCCGTTGCGCAAACTCTTCGAGTGCGAGCACCAGGTCTTCTTCGCTGAGCACGATGCCCTGGCGCTGCGCTTCGGCTACGCGCAGCCGCTCATTTATCAACTCTTCGATCACCGAGGACCGGTTGGACGCTGGCGCATTCAGCACCTGCAAAAACAGCACGCGCTGGCGCACTTCGAATTCGGTGACCACGCTGTTGCCCACCTCGACCACGGGGGCAAAGAGGTTTTGCGCAGCGCTTGGACCGCTCAGGCCAAATGCGAGCGTCCCCACGACCGCGCAGTGCGCGATGGCCCGCGCCGCATATCTGATCAAAAGGCCTGGCTTGTGCATGATCTTACCTGTCGTTGTCCGCCTGCTTGGGTGGCAAATCCTCTGAGGCTCACTGTAAAGCCTAAGTTGGTCGAAGGCTCAACCGTTGTCGATGACGCAAAGTTGCGCGTGATGGTCGCGGCAACTTGGATGCACTCGTTGGAATAGATCAGACCGGCTTGCGCCGTTGCCGCGCGCCCTTCGGTTAGGTCATAGCGCCAATCCAAATTTGCAGTCCAGAACCGATCGATCTGGTACGATCCGTCAAAGGTCAGTTCATTGATCGCGGTGGGCCGATTTTCATCTGGATCCTGATCCAGCCAGACGTAACTGCCGGCAAGGCCAAATCTGTCATTGGCCCAGCTGCCGCGGAACTCGGACTTGGCGAGGTCCAACTGCTCATTAAAGATTGAGCGTCCGACCACAGCAATGCCGCTCGCCAATTTCAGCTGTCCCGCGACAAGGAAATCCGAACTGGTGCCCGAGAGGCCGGAGGTTTCGGTGAAATCGCCCTGCGCATCCTGCCGAAACACCTGACCTATGGTCAGTTGTGCGCTGTTGCCGCTGGGATCAAAGCGTGACCACGTCCCACCGACGCTCGCCACCCAGCCACGTTCGCGCCGATCCGTGCCGGCAAAACGTGACAGTGCGATCAAATTGCCCTCGTCGAATTCGACTTCGGTGCTTTCCTCGTTTGGTACCGCCAGCCCGTCGCCACCGATCCACGCCAATTGCACCACCGGTTCGATCAAAACCGATGCGCCCGAAGCGCCGGTTTTGGCCATCGGATAGCGCAGCGTGACCGCTGCCTGCGGTGTCACCTCGTTGAAGCTTCCGCGGAAAACATTGTCCTGAGAGACGTCAAAACTGTCGGCGGCAAAGCCGAGTTCGGTTGTGACCTGCATCGCACCCACCAGCGCGCTGCGGCGCCACCCCGCCTCAATCGCAAAGCGCGTGATGTCGCGACCATCGGCAATGCCGTCACCATTGCTGTCGCCACCAAAGCTTGATTGCCGCGCCCGCGCATTGGCTGTGACAGCAATGCGCACCTCACCGCCCAGCATTGCCGGAAACAGCCGCCGTTCATACTCGGCCTCGAGGATGTCGGTTGGCAAAATATCGTCGTCCTCGTCGTCACGCAGCGATTTCACGTTAATGTAGGACAAACGCACATATTCATCGCGGCGCGCGCGGCTCAGCCGGATTTCACTGTCCAGCCGGTCTTTGCTGGAATAGCCGTAATCGTTCAGATAGCTGTCGTCCGACACAAGCTCGATGTCGAATTGCAGCAGAAAATCGCGGCGCAGTTCAAACTCGCCGACACCGAACAGATAGCCGCGGCCGCCCCCCGGTTGCAGCTCGTCACGGCTGGTGGCCCCTTCAAAGGCGATGCGACCGCGGCGAAACGCCTGCCGATAGCGGAATTCCAGCGTGCGGGTCTGATTTGATATGTAGGGCGTCAGCGTCAGGTCACGGTGATCGCCGAGCTTGATGAAATACGGCACCTTGATCCCCGTTCCGAGGCGCGAGTTGGATGTCACTTCGGGGAACAGAAATCCACTTGCCCGATCCAGCGTCGGGTCTGGCATGCGCAAGCGCGGCAGATAGAAGATCGGCGTGTTGCGCCAGAGCAATTGTGCCTCGTCAAAGTAGAGCTGGCGCGCCTCACGGTCGTGCACGATGCGCTTGGCGCGGATCTGCCACAGCGGCGGGCGCGGGTCGTTTTCGCAAATCCGGCACGAGGTGACGGCGGTTTTGTATAGCTGCGTGTAGCGCCCGCCGACCCGGTTCATCTGCACCGCCGCCAGCTGCAACTGGTCATCCAGCACCAGCCGCGCGCCGGTGAGCAACCCGTCTTGCAGATCGCGGCTCAGTTCGGCTTGATCGGCAAGGATCACCGCGCCGTTGCCATCATCGACGGTGATCGGCCCGGTGATCCGCAAGGTTTCCGTGTTGGGATCATAGCTGATGCGCTGCGCGGTCATGCGCGTGCTGCCCTGGAACGCTTCGATATTGCCGCTGGCGATCAACTCACGCTCTGGCGTGATCTCAATCTCATCGGCCACTAGGATTGCGGGTGGCACGTCCTGGGCGTGCAACACAGACGCCCCGCACAGACACAGCACAGCCACCAGCAACCGCACCGCACTACCCATCTTCGACCTGCAACAGCAGTCCCAGTGCCAAAAGGATCGCCGCCACTGGCGGCGCCCATGCAGCAATGATCACCGGCAATTGCCCATTCTCGCCCAAGATCTGCGCAAAACTACGGATGAAATACAATCCGAACCCCAGCAACACCGCGGCCAGCACAGCGGTGCCGGTCGCCCCGGATCTGGTATGCCGCATCGTGAACGCCGCAGCAACGAGAACCATGCCCATCAAGAACAACGGCCGCGCCAATTCGCTGTGGAACCAAACGACGTGCCGGCGCGCCGAAAACCCGGCAAGCTCTAGCTGGTCGATAAACGCGGGCATATCCCAAATCGAAACACCAGCAACCGTGCCCAGGGTTTCGCGGATCCGGTCCAGCGTCAGGGTCGAGGACAGCGCCAGCAACTCGTGTTCTACTGCGTTTGCTTCGGGGTTGAGGCCCGTGGTCAGCGGCCAAACCTTGGCTTTGCGCAGCGCCCATGCGCCGTCCTGGATTGACGCGCTTGCCGCTTCGATCCTGCGCACGGGGCCGCCATCTTTGGCATAGGCGACAAAGGTCACGTCATAAAGCACAGAGGCATCCGCATTGGAGCGCGCCGCGCGGATCACGGTTTGGCCTTGCACGCCGCCCTGGCGCAGCCACAGCCCCTCTTCGCTGACGGCCAGGGTCGACACGCCGCCCGAGCGATAGGATTCAGACAGCGCCGCCGCTTGCTTGGATGTCGCCGCGACAATGGGGCCAAGGGTGGTTGTCGCAAAAATCCCAAGTGCCAAGGCCACGGCGACGGGTGCGATCAAGGCGCGCAATGCCGACCGACCGGCGGCGCGGGTCACCACCAATTCGGAACTGCGTGCCAGGGTCACAAACAGCGCGATGGTCGCCAGGATCATGATCAACGGCAGGATTTCGTTCAGCGCTTGCGGCAGGTTGAGGAACGTCAAACCCAGCCGCTGGCCAAAGCTGACGTCAAACCCCGACAATTTGCGTGTCTGATCGATCAATTCGACCATGGCGATGACTGCAATCAGCACCGAGGCGACCAACGCAATGCTTTGGGCAAAGCGGCGGGCAAAGTAGACGTGCAGGATCATGCGGCCCCTCGCAGGCGTCGCCGAAACCACGACGGTCGGGCCGCAGTCCACAAAAGCACCGTGCTGATCAGTGCCCCCGCCGCGGACGGGCCATATAAGATTGGCCATAGCTGCGATTTTGTCAGCACCGGTCCGGACAGGGTCGAGCGCACGCCATCGAGCACCAAAAGCAGCACAAAGGCGATCACAATCTCGCGCCAGACGCCAAACCGGGAATAGCCGCCCACCAACAAGGTGGAAAATGCGATCAGCGCCGTGACAAGGCAAAACGCGGCACGGGCAACGCGGGTGTGAAGCTCTTCTGCAAGCGCGCCGGGGGTCACACCGTTCGATATGAAGTCATCGCGATTTGCGATCAATGCCCAGGTGCCCGTGCTGGAAATGGCTTGTGTCACACTGACGTCACTGCTGACCAGCGTTGTGATATCAAATGAAAAGTCCTGAAATTTGGCGGTCGACAGGCGCAAATCATCGGGCGTCAGACGCTGTGCCAAACCGTCAACCATGATCAACGACGCCGCCGGGCCATTGCGCACCAGATAGCTTTCTGCCGCGGTGTAGATCATGCCTTGGGCCGGGTCGCGGCGGTCGGCGACAAACACGTCACGCAAGATACCGTCGTCGCCAATCTCGCGGGTGTAGAACGTCACCCCGGGCACGGGGTTGAGAAATGTGCCGTCCTGCAGCAGCCGTGCGGTCACATTCTGCGACACCTCGCGCTCGCGCTCGACAAGCTGCGCGGCGGACCGCGGCACCAGATCATGGGCAAGTACCGACATCATCAGCGCCGAGATAAGGCCAAACAGGAACACCGGCCGCGCCAGCCGCCATGGCGAAGACCCGGTGGCCGACATCACGGTCAGCTCGCTTTCGTTGTTGAGCCGGTTGATCACATAGATGGTCGCCGCAAAGGTCGCGATAGGCAGCACGGTTACGATCAGTCGGGGCAAACCAAGGATCGTGAATTCCAAAAACACTATCGCCGATTGGCCGTCGCCGATCAGCCGGTCAAACAACTGTACGGCGCGGTTGATCCAGAACACGGCCACCATCACCAGCGCGAAAAAGCCAAACAGCCACAGCAGTTGCGACAGCAGATAGCGGTCGAACCTGGCCACATTGTCCCCCTTGCGGTGCGTGTTGTGTCTGAAACGCGGCAGCGTTGTGAGCTGCAGCCTAGCGCAAGCCTGCAGGCGCTGGAACAGCTAAAGCGCGCTTTGGGTGGTAGCGCCTCTGGTCAGTGGCGGTGCGGCGCGTTACCTGTGGGCGCAACCAGAACCCGAATGGAGCGCATGATGCCCACACCCCTTACCGCCGTCACCTTTGCTGAAACCGACCTTGGCGCGCTGGCGGCAGCGACCGGCCGCGTGGCGGTGATCGTGGATCCCGATGGGCGCATGGGGCGTGCTGCGCGGCGGGTCAACCGGTTGACGCGCGGCGCGCTCAAGCGGCTGGTCGAGGCCGAGAGCTTTGAAAACGTCAAGCCGGGGCAGGTGACCACTCTGGCATGGCCTGTGGGCATGGCCGCGCGCGCGGTGGATCTGCTGTGTCTGCCGCGCAGCCACACGGTCGAACAGGCACGCAAGGCCGGTGCCGCGCTGGCCAAACTGCGCGGCACGGACGATTATCTGCTGGCGGTTGACGGGATGCGGCGGGTGGCCGACCTCGCCTTTGGTTTGGTGGCCCGCGATTACCGCTACGACGACATGAAAACCGACCCCGGCGAGCGTGATGGCGCCGTCACGGTCATGTGTTCGCAACCCGATGACGCAACCGCTGCCGCCGCCCCGCTGATGGCGCTGGCCGAGGGGATGTTTTTCACCCGCGATCTGGTCAACGCGCCCGCCAATGTGCTGACGACTACGGAATTTGCAGCCCAACTTGAGGCGCTCAAAGACACCGGGCTGAAGGTCGAGGTGCTCGACGAGGACAAGCTGGCCGAATTGGGCATGCGCACGCTTTTGTCCGTGGGCCAGGGGTCCGACAGCCCGTCCAAAGTTGTCGTGATGGAGTGGCAAGGCGGCGGGGATGATCCGCCGGTGGCGCTAGTTGGCAAGGGCGTTGTCTTTGACACCGGCGGCATCAGCTTGAAACCCGCGGGCGGTATGGAAGACATGACCATGGACATGGGCGGCGCGGGAGTTGTGGCAGGCACGATGAAAGCCATCGCGCGGCGCAAAGCCAAGGCGAACGTCGTGGGCCTTGTCGGTCTGGTGGAAAACATGCCCTCGGGCAATGCGACGCGCCCGGGCGACGTGGTCACCTCGATGAAGGGCGACACGGTCGAGATCATCAACACCGATGCCGAAGGGCGCCTCGTCCTGTGCGACGTCATGTGGTACGCCCAAGAGCGGTTTAAGCCCGTGGGTATGGTCGATCTGGCGACGCTGACGGGTGCGATCATCATCGGGCTGGGCCATGAAAACGCGGGCGTGTTTTCCAACCACGACGATTTTTGCGCCGCGTTCCTTAAGGCGGCGGCAAACGAGAACGAGGGCGCGTGGCGCATGCCGCTCGGGTCGGCTTATGACAAGCAGCTGAAATCGCGCATTGCGGACATGAAAAATGTCGGCGGCCGCGCGGCAGGTTCAATTACCGCGGCGCAGTTCTTGCAGCGTTTTGTCAAGGACGAGACGCCTTGGATCCACCTCGACATTGCCGGTGTGGCGTCGGTCAAATCCGAAACCAGCCTTGCGCCCACCGGCGCCACGGGCTGGGGCGTGCTGGCGTTGAACCGTTTGATCGCGGACGGGTACGAGGCCTAAGCCCTTGGGGGCTGCGTATTTCTACCACCTCACCCGGCGGCCGCTGGAAGAGACGCTGGCGATGCTTTTGGGCAAGGCGCGTGGGGCGGGCTGGCGCGTGGCGGTGCGCGGGCGAGATGAGGCCCGGATGAATTGGCTGGACGAAAAGCTGTGGCTGGGGCCCGAAGAGGGGTTCTTACCGCACGGGATGGCCGGTGGGCCGCATGATGCAGACCAGCCGATCCTGCTGACCACCGGGGTGGCGTGTAACGACGCGCAGTGCCTGATGAGCATCGACGGCGCTGACGTGAGTGCCGAGGAAGTTGCTGCGCTTGACCGGGTTTGCGTGCTGTTTGACGGCAATGACGCGGATGCGCTGAGCGTGGCGCGCGGGCAGTGGAAGGCGCTGACCGATGCGGGGGCATCCGCGCAATACTGGTCAGAGGAAAGCGGGCGCTGGGAGAAGAAGGCCGAGAAATAGGCTGACACTAGCGCGACAGGGTCATCTCACCGCCCGCAATCTCGATCCGGCCCCAGCGCTGCAGATAGCCCATGCCCAACAGGCTCTGGTCCATCTCGCCCCCGTTCACCACGGCAAAGACATCGCGGTCGGCAAACGGCCCAATCTCAACGCTGTCGAGGCGAACGGGCGCGGTGCGCACGGTGCCGTTGGCAGTGTTGGCGCGGCCTATGAAGTTGAGCGTGTCGGGCGCAAGGCCCGCGGCGGCGGCATCGGAGGAGGTCAGTACGATCTCGGTCGCGCCGGTGTCCACGACAAAATCGGTGGCCACGCCGTTGATGTCGAGCGTGAGGTAATAGTGCCCGTCGCGGGCGCGCGGGATGGTGACGGCATCGGCATCGACAAAGGTGCGCCCGGCATAAAGATCGTCTTGAATGTCGCCCCACAACCCCACGGCCGCGATCACGCCGATAAAGATCAGGACCCAGTTCGCCGCCATCTGCAACGTCTTGTTCAGGCTGAGTTTATTGGTCAGCAGGAAACCACCGCCGATGACCAGCACGAAGGCCCCGAGATAGATCAGTTGTGCGATGTTGTCTGCGCTCATGCCAGATATATAGGTAGGCCTAGGCCGGAGCGAAACCGAAGGCGCGCAGGCCGTCGAGGACAAACTGCACCGACAGTGCGGCCAGCAACATGCCGAGAAGGCGAGTGACCACGGTGATGCCGGTCTGGCCCAAGGCGCGCTCCAAAAGGCCCGCGGCCATGAAAAAGATCAGGCACAACAGCAGCACGAGGGCGGTTATGGCGAGCACAAGCGCCAACCCTTCGACCCCCGGCTTTTGGCCGGTGAGCAAGATGACGGACGCGATGGCACCCGGCCCTGCGATCAGCGGGATGGCGAGGGGGAAGACCGACGGGTCATCGTCATTATGCGGCGCGTCGCTTTGATCGGCGCGCCGCTTGGTGCGGCGTTCAAAGAGCATGTCGAGGGCTGTGATGAAAAGCAGGATGCCGCCCGCGACGCGGAAGGCGGGCATGGATATGCCGATGAAACCCAGCACAGCCTCGCCAAAAAGCGCAAAAAGGATAAGGATGATCATGCCGATCCCGCAAGCGCGCATGGCCACCGCGCGGCGGTGGCGGGCGTCGGCGCCTTGGGTGAGGGCCACAAAAAGCGGAGCGAGGCCCACGGGGTCGATCACCACAAACATGGTGACAAAGGCGGTGATGAAGAATGCGGTGTCGATCATGTTGTTAGAATGTGCGCTGCGCGCGTTCGATTTTGTTTTTTGAATGAGGGGCGCTGCCCCTCAAACTCCCCGAGGTATTTTTAGCCAGAAGAAGCAGCGCGTTCAGCGCTTTCGAGCTTTTCCATGTCTTGCATCCAGAGGGTTTCGGCGCGGTCGAGTGCCTCCATCACCTCAGCATATTTTTTTTGCCAGACCTCCATTTCGTCGATGCGTTCGTCTTCGTAGAGGGTGGGGTCGGCGAGTTTGGTGGCGAGCTTGTCCCTCATTTCATTGAGTTTTTCCAGCCGGTCTTCGGATTTGCGTAAATTGCTGCGCAGGGTTTGGAGCGCCTCGCGAGAGGGTTTTTTGGGTTTTTGTGCTTTGGGCTTTTCGGTCTTTGGTTTGCTGTCGCTAAGCAGGAAGCTGCGGTAGGTTTCCAGATCGCCGTCATAGGGGGTGACGGTTCCGTCTGACACGAGCCAGAGCCGGTCAGCGACAAGTTCCAAGAGGTGCATGTCGTGACTGACGAGGATCACGGCGCCGGTGTAGTTGGTGAGCGCCTCAACCAGCGACTCGCGGGATTCAATGTCGAGGTGGTTGGTGGGCTCGTCGAGGATGAGCATGTGAGGGGCGTCGAGGGTGGCGAGCAGGAGCGACAGGCGCGCCTTTTGACCGCCGGACAGTTGGCCTACTTTGGTATCGGCTTGGTCCGCCATCAGGCCGAAGCCCGACAGGCGCGCGCGCCATTTGGCGGGGGTCTCGGTGGGGCGTTCGCGGCGCAGGTGATCGAGCGGGGTTTCGTCAATGTGCAGCTCATCGACCTGGTGCTGGGCAAAGTAGCCGATGCGCAGTTTGGCGGATTTGGTGATCTTGCCCGACAGCTTTTCGAGCCGGTCCGACAGCAGTTTCGACAGGGTGGATTTGCCCATGCCGTTTTTGCCCAAGAGCGCGATCCGGTCGTCTTGATCGATGCGCAGGGCCAGCCGGCTGAGCACCGGGGTGCCGTTGTAACCCGTTGATGCGCCGTCCATATTCACGATGGGGGGCGACAGCTCTTCGGGGTTGGGGAAGTCCATACGTTTGAGACCAGCCTCTTGCGGGGTGGTGATGGGCTGCATTTTGGACAGTGCCTTGAGGCGGGATTGGGCCTGTTTGGCCTTGTCGGCTTTGTAGCGGAAGCGGTCGACGTAGGATTGCAAGTGGGCGCGGCGGGCCTCTTGCTTTTTGGCCTGGGCGGCGGCGAGGGCGAGCCGTTCGGTGCGTTGGCGGGCGAACTGGTCGTAGGGGCCTTGATAGAGGGTCAGTTTGCGATCTTCGAGGTGGAGGATGGAGCCTACGGCGCGGTTCAGCAGCCCGCGGTCGTGGCTGATGATCAGCACCGTGTGCGGGTAGCGGGCGATGTAGTGTTCGAGCCAGAGCGCGCCTTCGAGATCGAGGTAGTTTGTCGGCTCGTCGAGCAAGAGCAGGTCGGGCTGGGCAAAGAGTACGGCGGCAAGGGCCACGCGCATGCGCCAGCCGCCGGAGAAGTCGGCGCAGGGGCGTTTTTGCGCGGCTTCGTCAAAGCCCAGACCCTTGAGGATCGTGGCGGCGCGTGCCTCGGCCGACCAGGCGTCGATGTCAGCGAGCCGGGTCTGGATTTCGGCGATGCGGGTGGGGTCGTCGGTCTCTTCGGCCAGAAGCTGTGCGCGTTCGGTGTCGGCGGCGAGCACGGTGTCGATGAGGCTGGTGTCACTGGCGGGCGCCTCTTGGGCGACGCCGCCGATGCGGGCCTTGGACGGCAGAGCTATGTCACCGCTTTCCAGCGCCAACTCCCCGTAAATAATGCGAAAAAGCGTGGTCTTGCCGGTGCCGTTGCGGCCCACGAGGCCGACCTTGTGTCCCTCGGGGATCACGGCATTTGCGGCCTCGAACAGGGGGCGGCCCGCGATGGCATAGGTGATATCAGTGAGGCGCAGCATGGGCGCGGTGTGACGTGGATTGAGGCAGGCGTCAATCGCCGCTTTTCATGGCTGCGGCTGCGTGCTAGGTGCGCCGCGAGCTATCCGGGGCAGGGGCCCCGACGCAGTCAAAGGAGTGGACCCATGGCGCTTGAGCGTACTTTTTCCATCATCAAACCCGACGCAACCCGCCGCAATCTGACCGGTGCGATCAACGCCAAATTCGAAGCGGCCGGGCTGCGGATTGTGGCGCAAAAGCGCATTCATCTGACCAAGGCGCAGGCCGGTGTTTTCTACGCTGTGCATGCCGAGCGGCCGTTTTATGATGAGCTGTGCGAGTTCATGGCGTCGGCGCCGATTGTGGCGCAGGTTTTGGAAGGCGAGAACGCCATTGCCAAGAACCGCGAAGTGATGGGCGCGACCAATCCGGCAGACGCGGAAGCGGGCACGATCCGGGCGGAATTTGCCGAGAGCGTGGGCGAAAACTCGGTGCACGGATCGGACGCACCCGAGACGGCGGCGGTGGAGATCGCCTATTTCTTTTCGGGGTTGGAACTGGTCGGCTGAAGCCGGGTTTTGACCTGAGATTTGCACCGCGTCTGGGAAACCGGGCGCGGTTTTTCGTGGGCAGCGTTCGGTGGGGTTAACGGGGTGTGCGGTGCCTCTGTTGCAGCGTTTTGATGAAAATGGGCCTTATTTTGTACAAAACGGGCGTGCTCATCGGGCCCTTTTCGGGCCTCTTCGTGGGTTTTGATGAAAACGGGGGCTGTTTTGTACAAAACGTCCCGCTTGGGTCCGTTTACACATCGTTAGGGATTGGCCCGCGTTAACGTTTGAATGCGCCCGATAACTTGTGGTTAAGTTTCTGCGCCCGCGACCGCGCGGCGGTTTGAGCGCAGCAAGAGCAGGCCGAAGCCCGCGGCGATGGGCATCGATAGGGCGGCCAGCGCCTCCCACCCGATCCCGGCATAGAGCGCCCCCGACAAAAGCGAGGCCGCAGAGGCGGCGATGGCCAGCAGCGTGTCATTGGCGCCTTGCAAGAGCGGGGCGTCTTCGGCGCTCACCGCCGATTGCAGCATGTAGGTGCCCGCGACAAAGCCGAAATTCCAGCCGATGCCGACGAGCACCAGCGCGACATAGAAATTGCCCAACGCCAGACCAGACCAGGCCACCAACCCAGACGCCACGATCAGCGTCAGCCCGGTGGCTGCGACGCGGCCCGCGCCAAAGCGCGTGATCAGGCTGCCGGTGAAAAAGCCCGGGGCAAACATCGCGACCACGTGCCAGCGGATCACATCGGCGGCCTGATCCTCGACAAAGCCGCAGCCGACCATGGCCAGCGGCGTTGGGGTCATCAGCAGGACCATGATCGCCTGGCTCAGCGCGGCGATGCCGACGGCCACGGCGATGCGCGGGTTGCTGGCCATCAGCGCGCGCAGGCGGGACCATTGCGCGCCACCCGCGGCGGGCGCATCGACCTGCATTGCGGTCAGGCCCAGTACTGGCAGGGCCCCGAGCGCGCCGAGCACGACGATGGCGGCGTAGGCCCCGGCCAAGGGCGTGGGTGCGAGGCTGTCGCGGGTCCAGGTGAAAAGCTCGGGGCCGATGAGGGCGGCCACCAGACCGGAGGCCAGGGTGAAGCTGATCGCTTGCGGGCGCAGGTCGGGCGCAACAGCCTCGGCAGCGGCAAAGCGAAAGTAGTTGACGCAGATCAGCGCGCTGCCGAGCAGGATGTGCGCCAGGCAGAGCAGCGTGAAACTGCCCCAGAGCAGCGCAAAGACGGCCAGCGCGCCGCCTGCCATCAACGCGGCGGCGCCCAGCAAAAAGCCCGCGCGGCGGCCAAAGCGGCCCATAAACAGCGACAGCGGCGAGGCCACGGCGATACCTGCCAGCATCGAGACCGAGGTTGGGGCCGTAGCGAGCCAATCCGCAGGGGCCAGCCACGCGCCCGCAAGCACGCCCAGCACGATGAGCATCGGCATCGCGGCACCGAGGGTGACGTTGCCGAGGAGGATCAGCAAGAAGTTGCGGGTGAGCATGGGGAGCGAGGCGCCTGTGGTCTTTGTCGTAACGTAGGAAAGGTAGTTTGCGCAGCGCTACCGGCAATTGAAATGGCGGCATTTTTTGGCCCTGCGCAGGGGCTTTTGCGCGGTTTTTTGTGACTGGTCGACGCTCTGCGTGTGCGGTCGCATTGGGTTGTGTTCTGTGATGGTCAGATGTGCAGAAAACGAGCGGTAGGCGGCACGCAACTGCATCGTCCGATACGGCAATCAAACCGGACGGGCGCCGCCGCGGCCCGCACGCCGGTCAGGGGTTTGAGCGGTCAACAGCCTCGCCGGTGCGTTTGGGGCGCTTGCGGTCCGTGAGGGTACGCAGATCGAGCGCGAAGGCGCCGTCTTTGTGCAGCCGACCCGTCACATCAAGCGGTGTCCCTGTGGCGGCGATGTCCGACAGGCGCAGCGCCTGACCGTCCTCGTCTGGTGTGAGCCCGCCGACAAAGGCCACCGCGCCGTTTGGCGTCACCAGGGACACGCGCACGCCGGCACGCTCGGGCTGGGTCACGATGATATAGCGGGCGACAAAACGGTGTGCGGCGCGGTCCTCGCAAGCGACGATGCCGGCGATCATGCTGTGGCGTTGCAGGGCGGCGGCGGCGCGCGCGCCAGCGAGCGGTTCGGCAAAGAGCACGACGTGCTTGGTGTCCTCGCAGGTGTAGCTGAGCGCGCGTTCGGGGGTCAGCGCGGTGTCAAAGCCCGCATCGGCCAGCGCCGTGATCACCGATCTGGCCGTCTTGGCAGTTTCGGCGCGGGTCTTGATGGCGGTGGTTTTGGGCAGGACGGCGTTTTGCGCGCCTTTGGGGATGTCGATGCCCGCGCGCACCGCGATCAGCGTGGCGGCAAAGTCGCGCATGTCCGCCAGCCGCGTGCCGGGCGGAGCAGTGAGCCGCGTCACAGCGGCCAGCGCATCCTGCGTGCCGACACGGGCCAACGCCGTGAGTATGGCGATTTGCGTGCGCGCCGGGGCGTCTGGCAGGGCGGCGAGCAGTCCTTTGGTCGCGGCGGGTCCGGCGATGCGGCCGAGGTTTGCCGCCGCTTGGGCGCGCAGGGACGCGGTGGTGTCGGCATCGCCCAAGACGCGGGCGAGCGCCGCGACAGACGCGTCGGAGCGGTCATTGGCCACCAGCATGCGCATCGCCCGGCCCAGTTCGAGGGCGGGTGCGTGGCGCCCGGCCTGCTGGACAAACCGGCGCAGGCTGTCGATTTCGGCGCTGTCCAGGCGCGGCAGCCCAAAGAGTGTGCGATCCGGGGCCAGATAGCGGCTGATCCGGTTGGGCATACGCGGCTCTTTTACGTCGTTGGCCATCGGGCTCTCCTGTCTCTGTGCATCGCGATGTGCGAAATAAATCAATGTCTTGCGCCGGATACTTCATGTTTGCGAGCGGCGTCAGCAGGGCGGGCGGGCCCAGCAGCTGTCGTGCATGTCGTCGGCCTGGCTTTGCGTCAGATCGCGGCTGTTGTTGTCCAGCTCGCCGATGCCGTCATTGTTGCTGTCGACACCCATCAGGTTGGTGATTGTGTCCGCGTGCCGCAGCGTGAGGTAGTGGCCGACCTCGTGTGCGAGCAAGATCCCGGCGAAATCGTCGCTGTTGCCGACCTGCAGCACTGCGCCGGTGCGGCCTTTGGCGTCTTTGTTGCAGGGTCCGCTTGAATTGCTCCAGCCGCCTGCGTCTGTGACGTCCTGCACCCAGAACACGTCGATCCCGTCATTGGGGCCGGAATAGGCATTTGTCAGATCGGTGGCGCCGCCGGAATCAACGGCGAGATAGGGCGCGGCGTCGGTTTCGTTGATGTAGCGCCAGTAGATCCGCCGCACGCCGAGATCGGCCTGGGCGTAGATCTCGCGCATCAGGTCGATGGCGTGCTGGATCCGCAGGGCCTGGGCTTGGGTGAAAGACCCGTTAAAGCCCGGCTCGTGACCAACCAGAAAGACGCAGATGTTGATCGACCGGCCGCGGATGCGTTCGATGTGGTCGCGCACGCTGAGCTCGCGATCGATATTGCCGTAGATGTAGCCAAAAAGATCGCGCCGGACGCTCAGGCTGCCGGTTTCGTTGAGGCAGTCGGCGCAGGTGTCGCGAATGGAGAGGTCCATGACAGCGTCCCCCTAGTGCAGCGCGATGATCATCGGGATCAGCCCGGTGTCGGCCGCGCACGTGGCCAGCGCTTTGCCGATCACGGCGCCATAGGCGCGGGCGTCGCCCTTTGCGGCCATGGCGTGGCCGGGCCGGTCCGACGGTGTCAGCAGATCGCCGATTTGGATCGGGCCGTTTTGGGCGGTCACGCGCACGCAGACCTTGCCCACAAGTGCGATCGGGTGGCGGTGGTCGAGGTGGTCCTGCCGGTCGAGCACGATGCCCGGTCGGTAGAGATCGGCGCCCGAGATCACGCCCACCACCGCACTGTCAAAGGCGCGGGTGCAGGGCACCAGCAGCCCGTCATCACCCAGCACCATCACGTCGCCGGGCGCGCAAGGCACCGCGGGCTGGACCGAGAAATCCTCGGCGCAGTCGCCATTGCGCAGGCGGATGTCACCGGCGTCGGCGTTGAGGTGGATATTGGCGCGGGAAAAGTCGTTGTTGGGGTTGTTCTCGGACGCGGGATAGAGCGCGATATCGCCGTCGCGGCCATTGCCGCCCATAAACAGGTTGGCCTGGTTACCATCGAGCCGGATCGCGTCATTGCCGTTGCTATCTTTGAGCACGATGTCGCCGTCCTGGCTGTCCGATCCGAGGGTCAGTGCGGCGCTGTCGGCGCTGATCCGCACGGTTTGGACATTGCCCGCATCGTGCATGATCAGATCGCCGTCATGGCCGGCACCGCCCAGGGACAAGTTGCCGTTGGAGCCCAGCGAGACGATGCGCGTGCCGTCTTCGGCGTAGATGCGCATGCGGTTGTTGTCGGCGTCCATGGTGATGCGCGTGGTCGAATTGCGGTCGCGCAGGCTGATGTCACCGTCATGGTTTGGCCCGCCAAGCGTCAGATTGCCGTTGTCACCGAGCGATACGATGCGCTGGCCGCTTTCGTTGAAGATCCGCAGCCGTTGGGCATCTGCGTCCAGCCGGATCCGCGTGACATTGCCGGCATCGGTCATCGTGACGTCGCCGTCAGAGCCAGGGCCGCCCAGGGTCAGGTTTCCGTTGCTGCCAAGTACGGCGATTTGATCACCCGCGGCATTGCGGAACGCGATGGCATTGCTGTCGGCGTCGATGATGATCCTGACCTGTCCGGTGCCGTCCTGCATCTGGATGTCAGCGCTGACCGCGTTGCCGCCGAGGACCATGTCGCCGCTGTCCGGGTCGAGCGTGATTGTGGCTTGAGTGGTTCCGCTGCGCTCGATGCTGACGAGGCCGTTAAATGTCTCTGGCATATCACTTCTCCGCTGCTGCCTCGTGCCCGTTGGGCACGTGTTCGGTCACGTGCGGCGCGCCCAGGATGCGGGCTGTCATGGCGGTTTGCTGCGATGAGCAACCGTGCGGCCTGGGCGGGCCGTGTGGTATAATGTTTGAGCGCGCGGGCGTCGGTGTGATCCGCGCCCAAAATGCGCGATGGGTGTTCGTGTGAACCTCGTGTGCGATCTGCGTTTCAAAAGTCTTTTGCGGCGGTTCCCCGGGAAAATGCGCCTTGGTTGGGCAGGGGCGGGGCCGAAAATTCGATATAATGGCTGAGATGGTAGCATAAAAACACCCGCCTGCCGAGCATTGTGTTTGCTGCGGTGCGGATGGCGCGTTTTTCAATGTGCTCATTTACTGCAATCAGTGCGCGCGGGTCAGGTGGCGTCCGCGTGCACCAGCAGCGTGGCGGCGAGGCTGGCGCGGCCTTCGGTGGCGGGTACAGCGGGGTCGGCGCCTGCGATCACGTCTAGGAAGTGACGGAACTGGCGGGCAAATGCGTCGGCTGATGTGACCGTCTGAACGCCGCCCGAGATCGGCTCCCACCAACTGCGCGGGCCGTCGTGGCGCCAGAGCGTGAGGTCGGGCAGCGACAGGCTGCCATGCGTGCCGCCGATGCGGTAGCAGCTCTCGGCCACGTGCGGATAGACCGGGTTTTCGGCGGAGGTCATTTCCCAACTCCAGGGGGCGGCGACCGTGTCGGAGATGCTGAAGCTGCCAAGCGCGCCGTTTGCAAAGCGCATGGAAAGGGCGGCGGTGTCTTCGACAGCGTGGCCGCGGCGGGCGTGGCTACGCAGGGCGTGCAGGTCGGTGATCTCGCCCACCAGATGCCGCATCAGGTCGATGTCGTGGATGCAGTTGATCATCGTCGGCCCGCCGCCCGGCTGCGTGCGCCATGGGGCGTCAAAGTAATCGTCGGGTTTGTAAAGCCAGAACTGGCCCGTGACGGCGGTGATGTCACCGAGGGTGCCTGTGTCGATGATCGCCTTGGCGCGGGCGATAATCGGGTTGTGGCGGCGGTGGTGGCCGACGAGGACCAGGGTTTCGTGCTGCGCGCTGGCGTCGACGATGCGGGTGGCGGCGGCGACGGTGGCGGCGATGGGCTTTTCGATGAGACAGGGGATGCGGCGGGTCAGGCAGACCACCGCGTGGTCCGCGTGCAGCGCGTTGGGGGTGGAGATGACGACTCCATCGGGGGTTTGCGTGTTTAGGTATGCGGCGGGATCAGCGAACCATGGGACGTCGTGTTGAGCGGCGAGGTCGCGGGCGGCGGGCGCGGGGTCGATGATCGCGGCGAGGCGCGCCTGTGTCGCGGTTTGCGCCACGTGGCGGGCGCCCACGAGGCCCGCGCCGAACACCGCGATCGCGGGTGATGTCATGCAAAGAGCGCCTTGAACCGGTCGATATTTGCGCGAAAGCCCGCCTCGTAATCGCCATTGCCGGGGTGGTAGACGCTTTCAAAGCTGATCACGCCGTCATAGCGGTCGGCGCGCAGGGCGTCGGCGATGGGCTGGAACAGCGGCCCCAGTTGCCCCTCGCCCATGCGGTTGACGGTGAGCGTTGCGCGGGGCGTGTCGACGGTGACATCCTTGATGTGGATGTGGCCCAGATAGCCGCCGCGCAGCGCGTCATAGCCGTCGGGGTAGGCCAGCTCGTGGCACCAGCAGTTGTTGGCGGGATCCCAGAGCACTTGCAGCGTGCCGTGGGCGCCCAGATCGTCAATCAGCTTGGCGGCGGTGTAGCTGGAGTTGACCATGGTGCCGTTGCCGGTCTCAACCACCAGCGTGACGTCTGCGTCGCGCGCCACGTCGATGGCGGGCGCGATCAGCGCCAGGTTTGCGTCCCATGCGCCGTGGGCAACGTTCCATTTTTCGGCGCCGTGGGCGCCAAAGAGGATCTGTTCCTTTTTGCCCGTCATGATGCGCACCAGTGGGGCGCCGGTGATGTGGGCCATGTCGATGACACGTTTCAGCGCGTCCATATGGGCGGTGTGGGCGGCATCGCCGGGGCGGTTTTGGGTGGTCAGGCCCGCGAAGATGTGGCGCGACAGGCAGCTCACCGGTTTGCCGCGGTCGCGCAGCATCATGTCGATCTCGCGGATCTCGGCCGCCGAGTGATCGCCGACCTCGGTGTCGCCGACAAATTGCAGTTCGGCGTATTCAAGGTCAAATTCGTCCATCACGTCGAGCGTGTGGGCCAGATCGCGGCTGATGCCGTCGCAGATGACGCCGAGTTTCACGTGTCGCCCCGGGTCTTGCGGGCGGCGTCGCGGTGGAGTTCGGCGCCGACGATGTCTTCGATCACGCGGGTGGCGACCCAGTTGTCGCCATTTGGGTGCCTTGTGCGTCCGGCGTGGAACACCTGCATCGCGGCGGCGGCGGTGTGGAGGGGGACGCCCAACTCTTCGCCCAAGGCCATGGAGATCGTGAGATCCTTGTGCATGGTGTTGATGTGGCTGCCGGTGCCTTCGAACTGGCGGTCGATGATCTTTTGCAGGGCGTTGTTGACGATGCCGCAGCCCGCCGATGAGGTGGAGAACACGTCGAGGATGACCTGGCCCGGAACGCCTGCCTTGGCGGCGAGGGCTGCGGCCTCGAACGTGGCGGAGAACTGCGCGCCGATGAGCGATTGCAGGCACGCCTTGACCGTCTGGCCGTCGCCCGGGGCGGTGCCGACGCGGTGGATGTTGGCGCTGACCGCCTCCATCACCGGGGCGAAATGGTCGAGGATGTCTGCGGGGGCGGCGGCCATCATGGTCAGCGTGCCGCCCTGCGCGCCCGGATAGCCGCCCGACACCGGCGTGTCGATCAGGGCGATGCCGGAGCCGTCCATCATGGCGCCGAGCGCGCGCGCCTCGGCCGGTTTGATCGTGGCCGACAGGATCACCGCGCTGCCCGGTTGCAGCGTGGTCATCAGGTCCGAGATCACGGCGCGCGCCTGATCGCCGTTCATGACTATGACGTAGACCGCTTCGCTGGCCGCACCCACATCGGCGGCGGAGGCGCACGCCTCACCGCCCATCTGGGCAAAGGCCGACATGCGCGCGGGATCGAGGTCGAAACCGCTGGTGGTAAAGCCGTTCTGGATCAGGTTCAGGGCAATGCCGGACCCCATGTCGCCGAGACCGATAACGCCGCATTTCATTGGCAATTCTCCCCTGTCATATGATGATTGCGCCGGGGTGTTGGACGACGCGGGCGGCCAGAGTGTGACCGTTGTTCATGGCGGATGCGGTATCCTTGCCCGAGATATGGGCGGCGAGAAAGCCCGCGTTAAAGCTGTCGCCCGCGGCGGTGCTGTCGCGCACGTGGACCTGCTGGGTTTGCGCGTCACCCTCTCCGCCCAGCGTGCAGGGGCCTGCGGCGCCGCGTTTGAGCGCGCCGGTGGGGATGGCGTAACTGGTTAACCGGGTGCGCACGGCAGCCTCGTCCGGGTCGCCAAACAGCGCCATTTCGTCGTCGAGCGAGGGCAGGGCGATGTCGCAGCTGCGCCAGGCCTGTTCGGTGGCCATGCGCGCGGTGTCGACGTTTTCCCACAGGGCCGGGCGGTAGTTGCTGTCGAAAGCGACCACCCCGCCCGTGGCGCGGAAACCGGCCACCGCGTCAAACAGACGGGCGCGATTGTCAGGGGACAGGATCGCCAGGGTGATGCCCGAATAGTAGAGGTGCGTCAGCCCCGACAGGTCCGGCGTGCGGTCGGGGTCATAAAGCGTGCGCGCAGCCGATGTGCTGCGCCAGTAGGTGAAGCTGCGTTCGCCGGCGGCGTCCGTCTCAATCGCGTAGAGGCCCGGTATGCGGTCGGGGTGGGTGAGGCAGCGGCTGTCATCGACATCGAAGGATCGCATACGGGCCCGGATGCGCGCGCTGAACGCGTCGGTGCCCAGCACGGTGACATAGTCGACCCGGTCCGGCCCTATGAGATGTGCCAGATAGACAGCCGTATTGTAGGTGTCGCCCGCAACGCCCAACGTGGCCGTATCGCCCGCGCCGGGCACCAGTTCCAGCATCACCTCGCCCATGCAGCCGACGCGCATCGCCTATAGCCCGTCAAAGGTAGAGCGCACCTGTTCCCACGCGCATGCCAGATGCTGACGCAATTGGCGCTCCGCCTCGTCGGGGTCGCGCATCAGGATGCCGTCAAAGATGCGGCTGTGCGCGTCGTAGTTGTCGCGGTTGCGCGAGGGCAGACGGGGCATGTTGGCCCATTGCGGGGCCAGCCATTCGGTATAGGCGCGGTGCAGCGCGGGCAGCAGCGGGTTGTCGGGGATGCGGTAGAGCACGCCGTGAAATTCGATATCGGTGGCGTAGAACCGGGTCGAATCCTCAATCGCCTCACCATTGCGGGTCAGGGCGGCCTTGAGGTCGCGGATTTGCTCGCGGGTTGCCTCGTGCGCGGCGGTGCGCACCAGCGAAGCTTCCATCAGGATGCGCACATCAAAGAGGTTTTTGACACCGCCCGGCAGCGACAAAAGCTGCGGGACGAGCGAGCCGAGGACGGAAATCGCCGTCTCGTAGCCGGGTTTTTTGACGATGGGGCGAAAGCCGGGCCGGGCCTCGATCAGACCCTTGGAGGACAGCGACAGCACCGCTTCGCGTGCCACGGTACGGCTGACGCCAAATTCTTGCACGATCTCGCGCTCGGGCGGCAGGGCGGAGCCTTCGGGCAGTTGGCCGTCGCGGATCAGGCGTTCGAACTTGGCCACCAATTTGTCGGCTGAACGAGGGCGCGGTTTCGACATTTTGGTGGTCAACAGGGGGTCCAGACATTTTTGTACGATCAGACTCTGACGTGCACGCCTGTTTTTTTCAATGAATAACTAGGCTCTCGACAGAAGCGTGCAGGATTGTCATACCAAAAAGCAGGTAATGGCGGGGAGGTGCGTTGCCCGATGCCGACAATCGCAGATATCCGGGTGCGCCTGTTTGACGTGCCGTTGGCCGAGGTGCTGACCGACGCCAAGCACGGCGATCACACGCATTTTGAGCTGATTACCGCAACGGTGACGATGTCGGATGGCGCCACGGGCACCGGCTATACCTATACCGGGGGCAAGGGCGGGCGCGCGATTGCAGCGATGATCGAGCACGATCTGGTGCCGTTCTTGCTGGGCCGGGACGGGGCGGATATCGAGGCGCTCTATGAGGCGATGCAGTGGCATGTGCATTACGTGGCACGCGGTGGTGTCGCGTCTTTTGCCATCTCGGCGGTGGACATCGCGCTGTGGGACATACGCTGCCAGCGTCTGGCGCAGCCGTTGTGGCAAGTGGCTGGTGGCGCGTCGGATCGGTGCCGGGCCTATTGCGGGGGGATCGACCTGAACTTTTCACTGGACCGGTTGGTGGCGCAGACCGAGGGGTATCTGGCGCGCGGCTATAACGGGGTGAAGATCAAGGTGGGCCAGCCCGATCTGGCCGATGATCTGGCGCGCGCGCGCGAAATCCGGGCGGTGCTGGGGCCCGACCGGGCGTTTATGGTGGATGCGAATTACTCCATGAGTGTGGAGCAGGCGATCGAAGCCGCGCGCGGCTTTGCCGAAAGCGATGTGCTGTGGTTCGAAGAACCGACAATCCCGGATGATTACGTCGGATACGGTCGGATTGCCGAGGCGACGGGCGTGCCGCTGGCCATGGGGGAGAACCTGCACACGATCCACGAGTTTGAATATGCGTTTCGCGACAGTCGGTTGAGTTACATTCAACCCGATGCTTCAAACTGTGGCGGGGTCACGGGCTGGTTGCAGGTGGCCAAACTGGCCGCCGCGCATGGCATTCCGGTGTGCAGCCACGGCATGCAGGAGTTGCATGTGAGCCTGATGGCGTCGCAGCCGCATGCGGGCTGGCTGGAGGTGCACAGTTTTCCCATCGACGCCTATACAAAGCGGCCCGTGCCGGTCGAAGAACATCTGACCGTCGCCCCCAGTGTGCCCGGGATCGGGGTGACGTTCGACTGGGCCAAGCTGGAAGAGGCCCACGCGGCCATGCACAAAGGATAGAGAATGCAGATCAACGCGGCGTTTTATCGGGGCAATCGGACATTTGTGGTGGAAGAGACGCAGGCGCAGGCGCCGGGACCCGGCGAGGTGGCCATTCGCGTCGCCTATTGCGGGATTTGCGGGACGGACATGCATGTGTTTCACGGCAACATGGACGCGCGGGTGGGGCACAACCGGATCGTGGGGCACGAGATGTCGGGGGTGATCGAGGCGCTGGGGGACGGGGTTGCGGATTTAGCCGTGGGCCAGAAGGTCGTGGTGCGCCCGCTGGAGCCGGATCTGGACTGCCCGGCGAGCCGCGCGGGCTATCCGCATATAAGTCACAACCTGAAATTTCTGGGCCTCGATACCGATGGCGCGATGCAGGAGGTGTGGACGGTGCCCGCGCACACCGTGCACGTGCTGCCCAGTGACATGCGTATGGATCATGCCGCGTTGATCGAGCCGGTGGCGGTGGCCTGCCACGATGTGCGGCTGTCGGGGTTGCAGGCGGGCGAGGATGTCGTCGTGATCGGGGGCGGACCCATCGGCATCCTGTGCGCGATGGTGGCACGGGATGCGGGCGGCAGGGTTCTGGTGTCCGAGGTCAATGCCGCACGGTTGGCGATTGCGCAGAAGCTGGGCTTTGACACGGTGAACCCGGTGGAGACGGACCTGCAAGCGCTCGTAAACACGCGGACGGGGAACAAGGGCGCGGATGTGGTGTTCGAGGTGTCGGGCACGCAGCCCGGGGTTGATGCTATGACGGCGGTGGCAGCCACACGGGGGCGTATCGTGATGGTCGCGATCCACGCGCAAAAGCCGCAGATTGATCTCTTTCAGTTTTTCTGGCGCGAGTTGAAGCTGATCGGGGCGCGGGTCTATGAGCCCGAGGACTATGAAAAGGCGATTGCGATTGTCGCGTCTGGCGGGGTCGATGCGGACACGGTGATCACCGATGTCAGCCCGCTGAGCGACATTCAGCAGGCGTTCGAAGCATTAGATAGCAGCCCCAATGCGTTGAAAAGCCTGATCAAAGTGGGGGACCTGTGATGCAGATGTTTGATCTGAGCGGCAAGGTGGCGCTGGTCACAGGGGCGAAACGCGGCATCGGACGCGGCATGGCTGAGGCGCTGGCGGCGGCGGGTGCGGATATCATCGGAGTGTCGGCCACGCTGGAGGCTGAGGGCAGTGCCGTGGGTGCGGCGGTGGAAGCGCTGGGGCGCACGTTCACTGGATATGCCTGTAATTTTGCCGACCGGGATGCCGTGGCGGGTTTTTCCAAACGGTTGCGTTCGGACGGGCATGCACCCGATATCCTCGTCAACAACGCCGGCACGATCAAGCGCAAGCCCGCTGCCGACCACGAGGATGCGCTGTGGGATGCGGTGATTGACGTGAACCTGTCGTCGCAGTTTGTGCTGAGCCGCGAGATCGGGCGGGACATGGTTGCGCGCGGGTCGGGCAAGATCATCTTTACCGCGTCGCTGCTGACCTTTCAGGGCGGGATCACGGTGCCCGGCTATGCCGCGAGCAAGGGCGGGATCGGTCAGTTGACCAAGGCGCTGGCCAACGAATGGGCCGGGCGCGGCGTGAACGTGAACGCGATCGCGCCGGGGTATATTGCCACCGATAACACGCAGGCGCTGCAGGACGATCCGGTGCGGTCGAAGGCGATCCTTGAGCGCATCCCGCAGGGCCGCTGGGGCACGCCTGAGGATTTCGCGGGGCCAGTGGTGTTTTTGGCCTCGGCCGCGTCGGATTACGTGAACGGCGAGATACTAGTGGTCGATGGCGGCTGGATGGGGCGCTAGAGCAGCGCCGCACTTTCCGGCACTGGAGTAAGTAAGGGCGCGCCGTCGCGGGCGGCCACGAGGTTGTCGATGGCCAGATCGCCCATGGCGCGGCGGGTTTCCACGGTGGCGGAGCCGACATGCGGGCTGAGCACCGCGTTGGGCAGGGCGCGCAGCGCGTCGGGGATGTGCGGTTCGTGTTCGAACACGTCGAGACCCGCGGCGCCGAGCGTGCCGGTTTGCAGGGCGGTGATCAGCGCGCCCTCGTCCACCACCGACCCGCGGCCGACGTTGATCAGGGTGCCATCGGGGCCCAGGGCGGCCATCACCTCGGCGTTGATCAGGTGGTGGGTGGCGGCACCGCCGGGGGCAAAGCTGACCAGCGTGTCGCAGTCGCGGGCCATGTCCGTCAGAGCGGTGTAATAGCGATGCGGCACGTCCTGTTTGCTGCGGCCATGGTAGAGGATGTCGGCGTCAAATGGTGCCAATTTACGAACAAACGCTTTGCCGATGCGGCCGAGGCCGAGGATGCCCACGCGGCGGTTGTCGGCGCTGCGGGTGAGGCGGTAAGAGCCGTTTGTCCAACGACCGGAACGGGCGTGTTCCATTGCACCCTCGAAGCCGCGCCAGCAGGTCAGGCACAACAAGAGCGCGCTGGTCGCGACCTCGGCATCCAGCACACCGGGCGTGTGGGTCACCGGGATGCCGCGTTCGGTGGCGGCACCGGTGTCGATGGCGTCATAGCCGACGCCGTAGCTGGAGATCAGCGCCAGCGCGGGCAGGGCGACCAAGATGTCGGCGGGCACTCCAAGATGGCCGTCGGTCAGCACGTAGTGGATACCCGCGCCATGTGCGGCAAGCCATGCAACTGGATCGTCGAGATCGCGCAGAAAGATCGGATCAAACCCGTCGCGCAAGCGCGCGTCCATGCGGTCCGTGGTCGGGCAGATGATCAGCGTGTCGGGCATTTGGCAGCGGCTCGTTTCAGATGCGTGCGGACGGGGTTTGTCGGTGCCTGTGTATCCTTGATCGCGTGGGGGTGAAATTAGGAATTGCCAACGCGCACCTGTTGCGCCTACTTTGGTCATACCAAACGGAATGTAAGGGCCGTCAGAGCCTGATATGCCACTGTGGTTTAGGGAGGAAACAAACCATGAAAAAGCTGATGCTTGCCGCATCGGCGGCCGCGCTTGCGCTTGGCGCAACGGCCGCATTTGCCCAGTCAACCAACCTGCGGATCCAGACGCACTTTAGCCAGGAGACCCTGTCGGGCCAGATGGCGGGTGAGTTCATCGAGGACATCGCCGCGATGTCAAATGGCGAGATCCAGATCGAGATGTTCTATGCCTCGTCCGTGGTGAAATCGGCCGAGACCTTTGACGCCGCCGCCACCGGCATTCTGGATTGCGATATGACCGGCGGGGCCTATCAGACCGGCAAAAACCCCGCGTTCCAGTTCACCGGCGATCTGACGGGCGGCTATGCCAACCCGTATCAGCAATATGCCTGGCTGCTGCATGGCGGAGGCTATGACGCGCTCAACGAGCTTTATAACCAGTACGACATGGAGTTCATCGGCTGGTGGATTCCGGGGCCGGAATCGCTGTCCTCGACCAAGCCGCTGTCTGGCGTGGCCGATCTGGACGGCTGGAAGTTCCGCTCACCGCCTGGTGTGATCACCATGATCTTTGAAAACCTGGGCGCCTCGCCCATCGTGATGGATTTCAACGAGATCTTTACCGCGCTTGAGACTGGGATCATCGACGGGGCCGATGCCGCGAACCTGACCAACAATATCGGTCTGGGCCTCTATGACATCGCCGAGCACACCAATTATCCTGGCTTCCATTCGATGCCTGCGGACCACCTCGCCTGCCGCAAGGACGTGTGGGACAGCATGCCCGATCACCACAAGGCGATCCTGAAAGTGGGCATGCAAGCGCTTGGCCTGAAAAACACCACGATCAACGAGGTCAAGAACGCGCAGAACTCCGTCTCGCTCGCCGAGAAGGGCCTGAACATGTACCAGTGGTCTGAGGCTGACATGGCCACCTATCGCGGTGCGGTGCAGGCGGCGTGGACCGATTTTGCCACCACGCCGGAAAGCCAGAAGTTGCTGAACAGCCACCTCGACTTTCTGCGCGGCATCGGCGCGATGCAGTAAGCCGGTCACGGGGGAGTGGACCGGGAACGGCGGGGCGCAGGCTCCGCCGTTTCTATCTGCACCGGTGCTGTTCATGAAAATCGTTCGCGTCACGTCCCATGTGCTGGAGTGCGAGATGCCCGAGGAATTGGGCTATTCGCAGCAGTACTATACCCGCCGGACCGCACATCTGGTCGAAGTGACAACCGATGAGGGTGTGACCGGCTGGGGCGAGTGTTTTGGCCCCGGCACCGTGGCGCTGGCCAACAAGGCCATCGTCGAGCGGGTCATTCAGCCCATGGTGCTGGGCATGGACGCGCTGGACCGCGACGTGATCTGGCACAAGGTCTACAACCTCCTGCGCGATCACGGGCAGAAGGGCATGCCGATGCAAGCGCTAAGCGGGGTGGACATCGCGCTGTGGGACATTGCGGGCAAGGTGGCAGGTCTGCCGCTGTGCCAGTTGATCGGGGGGCGCCATCGCGCGGATGTGCCGTGCTATGGGTATGGCATGATGTTGCGCCGGGAACCTGTGGAGGACTTTGCCGCACGGTTTGCCGATGAAGCGGCGGCGATCCGCGACGCAGGCTTTGTCGCGACCAAGATGAAGATCGGGCTGGGCCCGAAACACGACGTGATGTTGGCCGAGGCGGTGCGGCGCGGGGTGGGCGACGGGTACCGTTTCATGGCGGATGCCAATCACGCCTACACTACGTCGGACGCGTTCTATGTGGGCCGCGCCTTGGACGAACTGGGGGCCTATTGGTTCGAAGAGCCCGTCGCCCCCGAGGATCACGACGGGTACCGCGAGTTGCGCGCGCGGCTCACGGTCAACATCAGCGGCGGCGAGGCCGAGTTTGGCCGCTGGGGCTGGCGCGCGTTGCTCGAGTCTCGGGGCTTGGACATTGCGCAGCCCGAGGTCTGCGCGCTGGGGGGCGTGTCGGAATATCTGCGCGTGTTGGCGCTGTGTCACGCCCATCACACGCCGGTGGTCAACCACGTCTGGGGGTCAGGGATTGCCGTGGCGTGCAACCTGCATCTGCTGGCGGCGATGCCGCCCTTGCCCGGCGGGCTGCACCCCTGGGAACCGATGCTGGAATTTGACACCACCGAAAACCGGTTCCGTGATCAGTTGTTGACAGAACCGTTGGACATTCAGGGGCAGGTGAAACGCAATCAGGGACGGGTGGGGGTGCCGACGGGTCCGGGGTTGGGGGTATCCCCGGACCCGGAGGTGATCGCCCACTATGCCATCACATGAGTGAGGGAACAGCCATGACGGAAAAACACACTGGCAACTGGGCGGAATGGGTCTGGCCGACGCTGTTTCTGATCTGTGCGGGCTGGACGGTGTGGCACATGCCGGTGTTCATCCTCGATCTGTTTCCGCCCGAAAGCGAAAGCCTGCGCACCCAGATCACCGACCACCACAATCGCAAGAATGTGGCACCGGGGTTGCCCGGTCTTTTTGGCGGCGTGGCCGACCCGCTGGATTGGGCGGCACTGCTGTTGATGCCGGTGTTTTTCTATCTCGGCGTGCGCAGCGTGGTGCATGCGCCGATGGAGTTTGAGCACTGGCAGCGCTGGGACAAGCTGGCGCTGTTTATCGGGCGCGCGACCATGATCATGATTGTGGCGGCCACATCCGTCATGCTCTACGAGGTCTTCCTGCGCTATGTCATTGAAGCGCCGACGAAATGGGCCAATGAGCTGACGCTGTGGATTGCGGGGTTCGTGTTCCTGTGTTCGGGGCTTTATGCGATGCAGCAGCGCTGTCACATCCGGATCACGCTGCTGTACGATGCGGTCCCGCGACCGGTGCGCAAGCTTTTTGACGTGCTGTCGACGCTGTTGATCTCACTATTTGCAGCCGGTCTGGTTTTTGGCAGCTACAAACAGGTGTTTATCAACAAGTTCTATCGCTGGGAGATGTTTGGCACCGCGTTTGACCCGCCGATCCCGGCGACTATCCAGCCGATGATCCTGATCATGATCTGCCTGATTGCGCTGCAGGCCTGGGCCAATTTGATCGCCGATTGGAACCTCGATCCCGACAATCTGGATGCGCATGAAGCCGAGCAAGAAGAGCTTGAGGCCATCAAACGCAGCGTGGGAGCGGACTGATGGATATTGGCACGATTTCCCTAATCGTTGTGTTGGGGCTGGTGGTGTTGCTGGCCATCGGGATGCCGCTTGGCTTTGCTTCGGCCTTTATGGGCACGCTGGTGCTGGTGCTGCGGTTCGAGCCGACGCTGATCACCCATCCGCATTGCTATCTGCCCTTTGTCGAATGCGAGGGCCAGCGCATCCCGGGCACGCTGACATCGCGACCGGGGACCGGGGCGCTGTATCTCGAAGTGCAAAAGATATTCGATCTGATGACCGAATATGTGCTGATCTCGGTGCCGCTGTTTATCTTTATGGCGGCTCTGCTGGAACGGTCGGGCATTGCCAAGGAGATGTACAATTCGCTCAATTTCTGGCTGGCGCGGACGCGCGGCGGGATCGCGATTGTGACGTCGATTATGGCGGTGATCATGGCGGCGATGTCGGGGATCATCGGCGGCGAAGTGGTGTTGCTGGGTCTGATCGCGCTGCCGCAGATGCTGCGGCTGGGCTACAATCAGAACCTGGCCATCGGGACGATTTGCGCCAGCGGCAGTTTGGGCACGATGATCCCGCCGTCCATCGTGCTGATCATCTACGGGCTGATCACTGAGACGTCGATCAAGGCGCTGTTTACGGCGGCCTTTGTGCCGGGGTTCATGCTGGCCTCGATGATCATCCTCTACATCGTGATCCGCACCCAGTTGCGCCCCGAAGACGCGCCACTGCCCGAGCCACAGCCGGGCGATCCAACCGCTGGCCAAAAGGCGTGGATGTTCGGCGGCTTTCTGTCGCTTTTGCTGATTGGTGGCGCGACGGTGCTGTTTTTGCGCGCGCTGTTTTTCACGGTCACCGGGCAGAACGTCCTGGAACAGGGCGAAGAGCGGATTTTCCTGGGCATGCCGGATCATCTTGTGCCAATTGGCATCGCCATCGCGATCGGTGTGGCGTTGGTCTTTGCGGTCTTTGGCCGGGCCAAGTCGCTAGAGGGCTGGCAACACGGCAAAGGTCTGGTGCCGCCGCTGGTCGTGATCGGCGTGGTTTTGGGCTCGATCTATGGCGGCATCACCGGGATCACCGAAGCCGCGGGCATGGGCGCGTTTGCGGTATTCCTGATCGCGGTGTTGCGCGGTGAGGCCTCGGTCGCGCTGCTTTGGGATTCGATGATGCGCACGTTGCGCTCGACCGGCACGATCATCTGGGTAACCATCGGCGCGGCGGTGCTGGCCGGTGCCTATACGGTGGCGGGCGGCCCGGTCTATATCGCCAACCTGATTGTCGGGTTGGAAATGCCGACCATGGCGGTGATCCTGATGATGATGGTTATCCTGCTGTTTATGGGCGCATTCATGGACTGGGTTGGCATCGTGTTGCTGATCATCCCGGTCTTCCTGCCCATCGTGCGCCGCCTGCCAATTGAAGAGATCGGCTTTATCGGCCAGTTGGAGCCGCGCCATGTGGGGATCTGGTTTGGCGTTGTGTTTTGCATGAACATGCAGGTGAGCTTTCTCAGCCCGCCATTTGGGCCGGCGGCGTTCTACCTGAAATCGGTGGCACCGGCGCACATTTCGCTGACGGACATCTTCAAAGGCTTTTTGCCTTTTATCGGCGTGCAACTTTTGGCGCTGTCGGTTTTGCTGATTTGGCCTAATATCGTGACGCTGCTACTGTAACCACCGTGCCCCGGGCTTGACCCGGGGCCTCAACGTCAAAGCCAGGAGGCCCCGGATCAAGTCCGGGGCAGGCACCTGATCAGGTCCGGGACCGG
>JBCCLL010000031.1:0-47402 GCA_039026855.1 Pseudomonadota bacterium
CCCTTTGCTGGTGTCGACGCCCACAACCTTGCCCCCGTCGCGGCGGATGGCAGTCACCTCGCATTGCTGGATCACGTCCATGCCCATGTCCGAGCACGCCCGCGCATAGCCCCAGGCCACCCCGTCGTGGCGCGCGGTCCCGCCGCGCGATTGCCACAGCCCGCCCAGCACCGGATAGCGCGGGCCATCGATGTTGATGATCGGTACCAGTTGCTTGACCCGGTCGGGGCCGATGAATTCGGTTTTGACCCCCTGCAGCGCGTTGGCATGCGCCGTGCGCTGATACCCGCGCACCTCGTGATGGGTCTGGGCCAACATGATGACGCCGCGCGGGCTGAACATCACGTTGTAGTTTAGGTCCTGGCTCATCGTCTCGTAGAGGCTGCGCGCCTTTTCGTAGAGCGCGGCGGACGGGTCTTGCAGGTAGTTCGAGCGGATGATCGTCGTGTTGCGCCCGGTATTGCCGCCGCCCAGCCAGCCTTTTTCCAGGATCGCGACATTCTTGATGCCAAAATTTTTGCCCAGGTAGTAGGCGGTGGCCAGACCGTGGCCCCCTGCCCCGATGATAATGACGTCGTATTTTCCCTTGGGTTCGGGCGCACGCCATGCCCGTTCCCAGCCGGTATGGTAGCGGGCAGCTTCACGTGCGATGGCAAAGGCGGAATATCGTTTCATGGCTGCGCGGCTACCGGATCGGATTCGATGGCTATAACGGTCCGTGTATATCACCGCAGCATGCAAAAAATGGAAAGGCCCGCGCGGCGTTTCGAGGTGGATTTGCGACACTGTGACCCCGGGCGGCTGCCGGTCCTGTCAGCGCAGCGTCGCAACTGTGCAAGGGCGCGTCACCGTTGTTTGCGACAGGGGGCCACGGGCGGCATGCGGCTTTGCCTCTTTTGTGCAGGGCATGTCTTGATTATGTGACCGTAACGCCACCTGATCGGGAAGCAGATGTTTTGGATTGTCGCAACCGCTCTGGCTGTCTTCGTGGCGGTCACTTTGGCCCTGGCGTTGGTGCGCCGGCCCGAGGGTGCGCGGCCAGCGGCGGCCTATGACCTCGACGTGTACCGGGATCAGTTGAAAGAAGTGGACCGGGATCTTGCGCGCGGACTTTTGTCACCCGCAGATGCCGAACGGGTGCGCACTGAAATCTCGCGGCGCATTCTGGCCGCCGATGCCGCGCTGAGCGCGCAAACAAGCGATGCGGCGCATGGGTTGACCTGGCCCGCAGTGGTCCTTGCGCTGGTCGCTGTGGTGGGGGGATCTTTTGCCGTATACTCGCAGATCGGTGCACCGGGTTACGGCGATCTGGCGCTGTCGGACCGGATCGCGCGGGCGCAGACCCTGCGCGAAAACCGTCCCAGCCAGAGCGATGCCGAGGCCAGCATGGCGGCAGCCCCATTGCCGGCGCCGGTTGAAATGTCCGACAGAGATCTGGAACTGGTGGCGCAGTTGCGCACCGCTGTGGCCGCACGGCCCGGCGATGTGGAGGGCTTGCGCCTTTTGGCGCATTTTGAGGCGCGTCTTGGCAATTTTACGGCCGCGCATGCAGCGCAGGCCAGCTTGATCTCGACGCTGGGGCAGCAAGCCGTGGCGCAAGACTATGCCGATTATGCCGAATTGCTGATCCTCGCGGCGGGTGGCTTCGTGTCACCGCAAGCCGAGCGGGCGCTGGAAGAGACACTGCGCCGCGACCGCGCCAACGGGGCTGCAAGATATTACATGGGGCTGATGATGGATCAGACCGGGCGGCCGGACGTGGCGCTGCGGGTCTGGGACCGGCTGCTGCGCGAAGGCCCGGAAGACGCACCTTGGATCGACGCGATCCTGAGCCAGATAGAGCGTACCGCAGCACTTGCGGGCGACCAGTATCAGGTCCCTCAGATCGGCAGTTTGGCAGTGCGTGGCCCCAGCCAAGAGGACATCGATGCCGCCGAAGACCTCAGCCCCGTCGAGCGGCTGCAAATGATCGAAGGCATGGTGTCAGGTCTGGGGCAACGGCTGGCCACGGAAGGTGGGCCCGTGGAGGAATGGGCGCAACTTATTTCAGCGCTCGGGGTCTTGGGGCGGCGCGATGAAGCGCTGGCAATCCTGGCCAATGCGCGCGAAGTGTTCGCGGGCCAACCCGGTGCAACCGACATACTAGATGCCGCAGCAGATCGGGCGGCTGTCGAATGATCTGCGAGAGCGTCGAAGAGTTTGTCGCGGCCCTGCCCGATTTCGGCAGCGTGTTGGGACTAGATCTGGGCAGCAAGACCATTGGCGTGGCCGCCAGCGATCTGCGCCGCCACGTAGCAACACCCGTGGAAACGATCCGGCGGCGGAAATTCGGGCTGGATGCCGCGCGCCTGCAAGACTTGATTAAGGAGCGCGAGGCGGTGGGCATCGTCCTGGGTCTGCCGCGCAACATGGACGGTACCGAGGGGCCGCGCTGCCAATCGACACGCGCCTTTGCCCGCAATTTTGCCGGGATTTGGGATGGTCCCATCACTTTCTGGGATGAACGACTGAGCACGGTTGCGGCGGAAAAAGCCTTGCTCGAAGCCGACACAACGCGCAAACGTCGGGCTGAGGTGATCGACCACGTGGCGGCTGGCTACATCCTGCAGGGGGTGCTGGACCGCATGGCGGCGATGCGGGAGCGGACAACATGAGCAAGGATGAGGTTTGGGCGCGCGACGAAATCGACAGCCCGTGCGTGAAGATTTGCGTGATCCATCCCGAAACCAAGCTGTGCACAGGCTGCGCGCGCTCATTGCGTGAAATCGGCTATTGGAGCCGGATGAGCGCCGAGGAACGCCGCGCCGTCATGGCCGAATTGCCATCGCGAACGCCCGCCCCGACAGGCCGCCGCGGCGGACGTGCCGCGCGATTGAAACGTTCGGGCTAAGGCGCGTTTTCCGACCCGGAAAACGCGGAAACCGCGTCGGTTTCCGGTCGGTTTGCGGATCGCAAACCGGCGTAGAGCCAATCGTTGGCGTTTGAGAATTCCGGGCGAAAAAACGCAACTGCGCGCGCCTGTCCAACGGTCCCCTGCCAAGGCGCTGTTCCGTGCAGCGCAAAGCGATGCACGACAAAGGCGCCGCCTTCTCCCACGCTCATCGGCACCGGCGTGCACGCGTCAAACACAACCCGCCGCGCGGCTTGGTAGGCATCGGTGACATCTACGTTTTCGACGGCTTTGCCACCGATGGCCTCAATCAGTGCCGCTTGCATGATCTTGTGACTGCCGCGCCAAACCACCGTCGGTGCCTGCTGCACCGCGCCAAGTGGAATCCCCAGAACATACGCGTGGTATTCGCGGGCAAAGCGGCGACGCTGCGGGCCTTCGGGCAAAAGACCGTCCACATGTGCGGCACTGCGCAAGCGTCGGTAACGATGGTTGCCGTCGCTTTCGTCGGGATCGCGCCCCGGATAGCCCGGATAAACAATTGAAAGCTGCCCGGCATGCAGCGGCAATTCCGGCGCCAACGCGCGCCATTCCGCGGGCAGAGCCACCCGCGAGATGGCGCCATCCTCTGCGTTGGGCAGCGCGTCGACACCGACAAACCAGGTTTGCCCGTGCCGCAGATTGCGCGCGCGTATCGCTGGGGTGGCGGCAATGCCGCGGGCAGCCTGCCGCGCGGCTTGCACCCACCGTCGCCCGGCCTCTGAGGGTGCGATTTCGACGTAGCCATGGTCTTCTAAGGCATTCATGGCCCGCTCCGGCAAATGTATTGCGCAACCAAAGCGACGCCGCGCGGCAGTGTGACCGAAAGAGGCGCGGTTTTCCCTGGCTTTGCAGTGGTTCTTGCGAGAACCGACAAATCCTCGGGAAGCCGCTTGTACGTCGATACTGACCGTGCCGACGTTTGAAAAATAGAAGCACGCGCCACTGTAGCTGAGTGAAAATAGACCGCTGCCGACGGGATGATCATTTGAAGCATCATGCAGAGCGATCCAAACGCGCCGCCGCCTGCGGCAGGACCTGTGAGTTGTTCATCGCAATCAGCTCGCCTGCGCGGTTGGGAGCGACGTGACCAGCGACAGCGCCTGCTCCACCAGTTCCGGTCCAGCGCTTGGTGCATGAGCGCCCTCGCTCAAGTGCCTGCGCCAGGCCCTTGCGCCGGCACGGCCCGCGAAAAGCCCCAGCATGTGCCGGGTGACCTGATGCAAGCGGCCGCCGCGGCTCAGATGCGCTTCGATGTAGGGCAACATGGCGCGCGCGGCCTGCTCAGCGGTGATCGGCGCCGCGTCGCTGCCAAAGACGCGCTGGTCAACCTCGGCCAAGAGCGCGTGCGGCCGCTGATACGCGGCGCGCCCGATCATCACGCCGTCAAGGCCCGCGTCGAGCAAGTCGAGCGCTTGATCGACACTTTCGACGCCTCCATTGATCGAGATGTGCAGGTTCGGAAAAAGCATTTTTATATGGTGGACCAAGTCGTAATCGAGCGGCGGGATGTCTCGGTTTTCTTTCGGGCTCAGGCCCTGCAGCCATGCCTTGCGCGCATGGATGGCGACCCGTTCACAGCCAGCGGCAATGATCCGTGCGAGAAATTCAGGCAGAACGTGTTGCGGGTCCTGTTCATCGACGCCGATGCGGCATTTGACGGTCACATCAATGTCGACCGCGTCCTGCATCGCGCGCACACACGCGGCCACGCGCCCTGCATCACGCATCAACACGGCGCCAAAGGTGCCCGATTGCACCCGATCCGAGGGGCAGCCGCAATTCAGGTTGATCTCGTCAAAGCCCGCCTGCGCGCCCAACCTTGCCGCCTGCGCCAATTCAACCGGATCCGCGCCACCCAATTGCAACGCCAAGGGATACTCCCCAGGATCGTGGTGCAAAAGATGCTCCGCCCCGCCCCGCACAAGCGCGGCCGCGGTCACCATTTCGGTGTAAAGTAAGGCTCGCCCACTGAGCTGACGGTGGAAGTAACGGCAGTGTCGATCTGTCCAATCCATCATCGGCGCAACCGAGAGGCGCGATGATCTTTCGAGATTGTGTTTTTCTGCTTTACTGGGTGGGTCTGGGTTCATTTTGCGACTGCATATATTTTTACACGCCGGCGTATTTTGGAACACTGAGTGCTGGTGCGAATTGAGATCATTTATTGACGTAGCACCGTAGTGTTAATGGCCAACATCGGTGAGTGCAGTGCAAAAATGACTGCGGCGCTTGCTTAGCCCAGATTGTGTGCCGTGGCGACACGCAGCCAGCGTGCCGGATACACGACGCAGGGAGGGCAGCAAAGCGTTGGACGTTCGATCGCGCAAATGAATTTGCCCGCGAAATCGAAGCAAGAGCGACAATCTGCGGTACGCCTCTGCGCTGAAATGAGACGCGCCCAGTTCTTGTTCAGGCAGCGCGCATGACCTCGATGCTGTATCATCTAATCCCCACTCGGTGCCGCGCTGACCGCACGCAGTGCTGCTTTGGAAGAAGCTTGCAGCTGCACCTAACGCGAACGCTGACAATCGACTGCTTTCATCCCCGGACCCACTCGCCTAGCCTGCAAAGACCAGCGACAGGTCGGGAGACAGGCGATGCAGGAATGGTGGCGGGATGCAATTATCTACCAGATCTACCCGCGGTCCTTTAAGGATGATGACGGCGACGGTTTGGGTGACCTCAAGGGGATCACCAGACGGTTGGACCACGTCGCTGATCTGGGGGCCGATTGTATCTGGCTGTCACCGATCTTTCAGTCGCCGCAAAAAGATATGGGTTATGATGTGTCGGATTACACGGCCGTTGATCCGCGTTTCGGCACCATGGAGGATTTTGAGGGCCTGATTGCGCGCGCGCATGACCTCGGGCTCAAAGTGATCACGGATCAGGTGCTGTCGCACACGTCGGACCAGCATCCTTGGTTTCGCGAAAGCCGTGTGGATCGCGACAACCCAAAAGCAGATTGGTACGTGTGGGCCGATCCCAAGCCAGACGGGTCGCCGCCGACAAACTGGCACAGCCATTTCGGCGGCCCCGCCTGGGAGTTCGATCCGGGGCGCGGGCAGTATTATCTGCACCATTTTCTAATCGCGCAGCCGGACCTGAACTTTCACAACCCCGAGGTGGTGGAGGCAATCCTGGAGACCTGCAAATTTTGGTTGGACAAAGGACTGGACGGGTTCCGCCTCGACACTGTGAACTACTATTTCCACGACGCCAAACTGCGCGACAACCCTCCCGCCAACGCGCGGCCACAGGTGATGGCGACCGACCTCTATGGGATGCAGCAGAACATCTATAACAAGACGCGGCCCGAAAACCTCGGCTTTTTGGAAAAGCTGCGCGCGCTGACCGATCAGTACGATGACATCATGATGGTCGGCGAAGTGGGCGAGATGGGCGAACGGTCGATCCAGATCATGGGCGAATACACCAGCGGCGCGTCGCGCCTGCACATGACCTACAGCTTTGCGATGCTGGGCCCGGATTTCAGCGCCGCGCATTTCCGGTCCTGTGTCGAAGGGTTTCAAAAGGGCGCGCCGGACGGGCATCCCTACTGGTCTTTCTCCAATCACGATGTCGAACGGCACGTGGGCCGATGGTCACAACATGCGGTGTCCGAAGACGCCATTGGTCGGATGACCTGCGTGATGCTGATGTGCTTTCCTGGCACCATCGGCATTTACCAGGGCGAGGAGTTGGGCCTGACTGATACTGAACTGATCTACGAAGAGTTGACGGACCCGCCCGCGCTGCGCTTCTGGCCGTCTGTCAAAGGGCGCGATGGATGCCGCACGCCGATGGTCTGGGAAAAGGACGCGCCCAACGCGGGCTTTTCGGATGGCACACCGTGGCTGCCGGTGAAAGCGCCGCAGGCAGCCAAGGCAGTGGATCAGCAGGGGCCGGAGAGCATGTTGAAGTGGTACAAGGACATGATCGGGTTTCGCAAAAAAACGGCTGCGCTGCGCGGAACGCAGACACGCTTTTTGAACCTGCCCGAGCCCGTTTTGGCGTTTCAGCGGACCGCGCAGGATGAAACACTGACGTGCGTGTTCAATCTGTCCAAAGACCCGCAAACGTTCGTGGTGCATACGCCAAGCGCACTGATCGGCCCGAGGCACGCTACCCTGGACACAATGAGTTTGGACCTGCCGGGCAATGGCTTTGCGCTGCTCGACGGTGCTGTGCGCTTGAGCGCGGGTTGACCGCGATCAGAGCAACGGTTCGACCTGCCAGATGTCACGCATGTAGCCGCGGATTGTGCGATCAGACGAAAAATACCCCGCGCCAGCGATGTTGCGCAGCACCATCCGGTCCCATGCCGCTTGATCGTCAAAGGCCGCATCCACCCGCGCCTGGGCTGCCAGATATGCGTCAAAGTCTGAAGCCACGAGAAACGGGTCATGGTTCCATGTCATATCTACCAATCCATGGTAGCGGTGCGGCTCATCGGCGCTGAACCGGCCTTCGGCGATGGCTTGCAGCACGTCTTGCAGCGGTTTGCTAGCCAGGATCGCCGTTCGGGCGTGATCGGCAACCGCGTAGCGGTCTTGCACCTCCGCCGCGTTCATGCCGAAAAGAAAGAAATTCTCGGCGCCCACATGCGCGCGAATTTCCACGTTGGCACCGTCCAGCGTACCGATGGTCAGCGCGCCGTTCATGGCAAATTTCATATTGCCGGTGCCCGACGCCTCTTTGCCAGCGGTTGAAATCTGCTCGGACAGATCGGCCGCGGGGATCAGGCGCTGCGCCATGGAGACATTGTAGTTTTGCAGATAGACAACTTTCAGCAGCGGTGCGGTCACGGGATCGGCGTTGATGACGGTGGCGACATCGTTGATCAGGCGAATGATGTCCTTGGCGACCGCGTATCCGGGGGCTGCTTTGCCGCCAAATATCTTGACCCGCGGGGTCCAACCGGCGGCCGGGTCGCGGCGGATTGCCTGCCAGCGCGCAATCGTTTCGAGGATATTCAGGTATTGGCGCTTGTATTCGTGGATGCGTTTGACCTGCACGTCGAAGAGAGCAGTGGGGTCAATCTCGACCCCGGTGGTGTCGGCGATCCAGCCTGCAAACGCCACTTTGTTGGCGTGTTTTGCGGCACGGATGGCGCCGTGCAGGTCTGGATCACCCTCAAGTGCGGTGAGTTCAGAGAGCCGCGCCAGATCGCTTTCCCAACCCTCGCCAATGGCAGAGGTGATGACCCGCGACAGCGACGGGTTCGACAGGCGTAGCCAACGGCGCGGGGTCACACCATTGGTCTGGTTGAGAATGCGATCCGGGTAATGGCCGTTCAGGCCCGCAAAAACCGTTTCGCGCATCAGGTCAGTATGCAGCGCCGAAACACCGTTCACATGGGAGGCCATGACAAATGCCAGGATGCCCATGTGCACCTGATCGTCATGCACGATCCCCAGTGTTGGTGCACAGCCCGTGGTCCGCCGGTGGTCGTGGTCGATGCGTTCAATGATCTGCATGTGTCGCGGCAGCACGCGGCCCATCAACCAGGTGGACCAACGCTCAAGCGCTTCGGGCAGCAGGGTGTGGTTGGTGTAGTTGAGACAGCGCCGGGCGAGATCGGTGGCAACATCCCAGTCCAGGCCGTGCTCGTCGATCAGCAGGCGCAACAGTTCCGGTCCAGCCAGCGCCGGGTGGGTATCGTTCATCTGGATCGCGACCTTGTCGGGCAGTAGGCGCAGATCGTCATATTCCGAAAGAAAGCGGCGCAGGATGTCCTGCAGCGCCGCCGAGGTCATAAAATATTCCTGCTTGAGCCGCAGCTCTTTGCCGCTTTCGGTCGAATCCTCGGGGTAGAGCACACGTGACAGCGAGCGGGCCAGCGCCTCGGGCGCGGCAGCGGCAGTATGATCGCCCGCATTGAAGCGTTGCAGATCAAACAGAGTGGTCGGATGCGCCCCCCAAAGTCGCAGCGTATTGGCCCATTTGCCCTGCCAGCCGATGACCGGCGTATCATATGCCCGCGCGATCACCGTTTCGGTGGGCTGCCAGACGGCTTTGCCGTCATGTATGTGCACCTGACCTTTGAACGGAATGGTGTAGGCCGCCTCGTGACGTTCAAATTCCCACGGATGCGGCTGGTTCAGCCAGTCCTCGGGGGTCTCGACCTGCTGTCCACTTTCAAAGCGTTGCCGAAACAGGCCGTGTTCATAGCGGATGCCGTAACCGTAGGCCGGACAGCCAAGGGTCGACAGGCTTTCCAAGAAACAGGCCGCGAGCCGCCCCAATCCGCCATTGCCCAGCGCCGCGTCGGGTTCGTCATCAACCACCTCCTGCAGGCTAATCCCGTCTTCGGCCAAGACATCGGCGATGCGGTCATGCAGGCCCAGGTTCATCACCGCATCTTCGAGGATCCGGCCGATCAGAAACTCGAGCGACAGGTAGTAGACCCGCTTGCCCTGCGCCTCGTAGGTCTTGCGGGTGGCGGCAAACCAGCTGTCGACGATCAGGTCGCGAACGGTGTAGCTGACCGCCATGCGCCAATCATAGAGGCTGGCATGCGCCATATCCTTGCCTATCGTGTAGGTTAGGTGCCGGTGGATGCGCGCACGCAAATCATCCGTGCGGATCGGAGCCACTGCATTCATGTCGTCGCCTCTTTTGTCGACGCCGACCTGCATCAGGCTGGTTTCGTCAACAGGTCACGTTCCGTCGTGGCCGGTATGTGTCGCGCGGAAATTCCGCTTGCCTTGCCCAAGGGCGATGCCGAACCCAGCCGGTCGCGTCGTCTTGCCACGGCAATGGGACGTTGAAAAGACATTGCGATGTCGACGTTGCGGCGGTTCGGGTCTGCTCAGGTGATCACGTTTGGCGCGTCACGCCCGGTTAGCGCCTTGAGGTCGGATATTTCCAGCGCAGCGGCGTTGACCGGCGCCAGGACATCTTCGGATGCGAGATGCAGCTTGTCCGGATCAGTGTGCAGACGTTCCAGGTAAAGCCGAACCGTTGCGCCGACGGTGCCAGTTCCGGACAGTCGGAACACGGCACGCGCGCCGGTATCAAAGCCGATGCGCAGGCCCTGACCCTCGGCCCGACTGTGATCGACCGGGTCGTCATAGGCAAATTCATCCGCCCAGGCGACCGTTTGGCCGGCAAAGCTCTGCCCTGGTAAATCGCTCAACATCCCGCGCAGCCGATCCATCATTGCCGTTGCCTGCACGGCGTCGACGTCTTCGTAATCGTGACGCGAATAATAGCAGCGCCCATGCGCCTGCCACAGGTCGGCCATCAACTCCTGCACCGACTTGCCCGTCACCGCCAGGATGTTCAGCCACAAGAGCACGGCCCAAAGCCCATCTTTTTCGCGGACATGATCGCTTCCGGTGCCTGCGCTTTCTTCGCCGCAAAGTGTGACTTTGCCCGCATCAAGCAGGTTGCCAAAGAATTTCCAGCCGGTGGGTGTCTCATAGCTGGCAATGCCAAGGCTTTCGGCCACACGGTCAGCGGCACCTGATGTGGGCATGGATCGCGCCACCCCGGCGAGCCCTTTGTTGTAGCCCGGCGCCAGATGCGCGTGTGCTGCCAACAGTGCGAGGCTGTCAGACGGCGTGACGTAGGCACCCCGTCCGACAATCATGTTGCGATCACCGTCGCCGTCAGAGGCTGCGCCAAAATCCGGTGCATCTGGCCCGTACATGATATCCATCAGATCCTTGGCCCAGATCGGGTTGGGGTCCGGGTGACCGCCGCCGAAATCGGGGCTGGGAACGCCGTTGAGCACGGTGCCCTTGGCAGCGCCAAGCCGGTCTTCGAGGATCGCTGTGGCGTAGGGCCCGGTCACCGCGTGCATAGCGTCAAAACGCATCGTGAAACCGCGCGCAAAAAGCGACGCGATTGCCGGAAAATCAAACAGCGTTTCCATCAGCGCGGCGTAGTCCATCACCGGATCAACGATCTGAATTGTCATATCGCCCAAGGTGCATTCACCCAACGTCATCAATTGCACGTCAGGCGTGTTCAGTATGGCGTATTCCTGAATGCTCAACGTGTGTTCAAAGATCTGCGCCGTCACGCTTTCGGTTGCGGGGCCACCGTTTGGACCGTTGTACTTTAGGCCGAAATCGGCGTCAGGGCCGCCCGGATTGTGGCTGGCCGACAAGATCAGCCCACCATCCGCGCCGTGCAACCGGATAAGATGCGATGCGGCAGGCGTGGACAACAGTCCGCCCTGGCCCACAATGCAGCGCGCCGCACCACCAGCCGCGGCCATGCGCAGGATCACCTGGATCGCGGCGTCGTTGAAAAATCGGCCATCGCCACCAATCACCAGCGACTTGCCCATTACGCCGCCGGTGCCGTCAAAAATCGCCTGCACATAGTTTTCCAAAAAGTGCGGCGACATGAACACTTTGGTCTTTTTGCGCAAACCGCTGGTGCCAGGTTTCTGACCTTCAATCGGTTGGATTTTCACGATCTCAAGCGACATGGTCGTCCCCTTCATGGTCTGGTGCGTGCGGCTCTTGGACAAAAACCACCACTGCATTGGCATCAATCCGCGTGCCGTTGAACCGACCCACGGCAGCAGGCTCGGCAGTATCAAAGCGGCGCACCCATTGGGTGCCGATGGGCGTTTCATTGAGCGTCAGGTCCACCGCGGGGCCTGCGTTCAATACCACCATTAGGGCGCTTTCGCCTTCGACATATTGTGGCGAGCCGGAAGCCATGCGCATCTCGGCCACCAGCGTGCGTTCTTCGGGATTGTCCCAGTTGGCCTGCTGCATCGGCGTGCCATCGGGCCTGCGCCAAAAGAGATCCGGTTCGCCATCCACCAGCCGCGCCTGTGAATGCAGAAAACGGCGCTGGTGCAAGATCGGGTGCGCTTTGCGAAAAGCAATGGCCTTGCGGCAAAACGCCAGAAATTCGGTGTCCGGGTCGGTCCAGTCCACCCAACCGGTGGGATTGTCTTGACAATAGGCGTTGTTGTTGCCGCTCTGGCTGTTGCCGATCTCGTCACCCGACAGGATCATCGGCATCCCTTGGGAAAAGAGCATGCTGGCCATGAGGTTGCGACGCCGACGGCGCCGCGCGGACAGGATCGCAGGATCATCGGTTGGACCCTCGACGCCCATGTTGTCCGAGGCGTTGTCGGCGTGGCCGTCTCGGTTGCCTTCGCCGTTGGCGTCATTGTGCTTGTCGGTGTAGCTGACCGTATCGGTGAGCGTGAACCCGTCATGGGCCGTGATAAAATTGACCGAAGCCGTCGGCGAACGTCCGTCATGGTCGAAAAACTGCGCCGAACCTGACAAACGCGCAGCCATCGCCGCCATCATGCGCGCGTCGCCGCGCCAGAACTTGCGCGTGTCATCGCGGAACCGGTCGTTCCATTCGGCAAAAGGCGCGGGATAGGCCCCCAACTGGTAGCCGCCGGGCCCCACATCCCAAGGCTCAGCAATCAGCTTGGTGCGGTTGAGCACCGGATCCTGCCGGATTGCCTGAAAAAATGGGCCGTCGCGGTCAAAAACACCGCCCGTGCGCCCCAAAGAGGACGCAAGATCAAAGCGGAAACCGTCCACATGCATCACCTCGACCCAGTAGCGCAGTGAATCCATGGCCAGGCGCAGCGTAAACGGATTGTCAAAGTTCAGCGTGTTCCCGGTGCCTGTATCATTTACGTAAAACCGCTTGTCTGACTGCAACCTGTAATAGCTCGCATTGTCGAGCCCGCGAAACGCCAAGGTCGGGCCCAGTTCACCACCTTCGGCCGTGTGGTTGTACACCACATCCAGGATCACCTCGATGCCAGCGCTGTGAAACCGCGCAACCATCTGCTGAAATTCAGCAATGTCGGTGTCCTGCATGTACCGCGGGTCTGGGGCAAAAAACCCGTAAGACATGTAGCCCCAGTAGTTGCGCATGCCGCGGTCGACCAGGAACCTGTCATCGACAAAGGCGTGCACCGGCAGCAATTCGATGGCGGTGATGCCGAGTGTGGTTAAATGATCCAGCACCGGATCAGACGCCATGGCTTGAAACGTGCCGGGGTTGTCGATGTCGCGGCGACCGGCGGTCATGCCTTTGACATGTGCTTCGTAGACAATTGTGTCGGACCTCGGCGTCGCCGGCCGCGCCGTGTTGCCCCACGTAAACGCCGGGTCGACGACAACCGACCGCGGCATGTACGGCGCGCTGTCGCGTTTATCAAAGCTCAGATCCTTTTTCCGGTCGCCCGCCTGATAGCCGTAAAGCGCATCATGCCAGATCGGGTGTCCTGTCAGGCGTTTCGCATAAGGGTCGATCAGTAACTTGTAAGGGTTGAAGCGGTGCCCTTCTTCGGGCGCGTAAGGCCCGTGCATGCGGTAGCCATACTGCTGCCCCGGGCGCATGCCCGACATGTAGCAATGCCAGACATGGCCGTCGCGTTCAGGCATGTTGATGATCTCGACCTCATGCCCGGCCTCGTCAAACAGGCACAGCGACACCCGCGTGGCGTGGCGCGAGAAGACGGCAAAATTGACCCCATCGCCATCGAACGTAGCGCCGAGCGGGAACGGCGTGCCGACGTGAATGCTAAACCGCGTGCTCATGATCAGCCGGACAGCACCTGGCGGTAAAGCGCGCTATAGGCCGCCGCAGAGCTGTCCCAGCCAACAGGCTGCTTCATGGCGTTTTTGCCGAGATCTGCCCAAACCTTGGGCTGGGCGTATAGATCACACAAGCGGGTGAATGCGTTGGACAGTCCATCGGCGGTGATGGGGTGAAACTGCACGCCTGTTGCCACCCGGCTTGCCAATGCCGCGGGGCTCGCATTGATCACCGTATCGGCAAGCCCGCCTGTCATCGCAACCACCGGAATGGTGCCGTATCGCAACCCATAAAGCTGTGTCAGGCCGCAAGGTTCAAAGCGCGACGGCACCAGGATCGCGTCACCGCCCGCCATCATGCGGTGCGATAGCGCCTCGTCATAGCCGATGCGCACCGCGACATTGGGTTCCGCTGCCGCGCGTTCGAGCAAAGCCACCTCCAGGTCGGTGTCACCCGACCCAAGCAGCGCCAATTGCCCGCCGCGCCAGGTCAGTGCAGGCAGTGCGTCAAGCAACAGGTCGATGCCTTTCTGATGGGTGAGGCGCGATATCAGCACGCAAAGTGGGCCATCGCTCTTGCTCAGGCCAAACTCTTTGCGCAACGCGGTTTTGTTGGCACGTTTTCCGCGCGCCGTTTTGTAGGGCTTGATCAGCGGGTCGGTCGCGGGATCCCAGGCGTCGGTGTCAATGCCGTTTACAATGCCTGACACATCGGCGCGCCGCGCGCGCAGCACGCCGTCCATGCCCATCCCAAAGGCGGGGGTCATCAGCTCTTCGGCATAGGTTTTGGAGACCGTTGTGATCTGGCGCGCGCCCGTCAGGGCGGCTTTTAACGCCGATATCTGCCCCCAAAATTCGAAGTGATCCGCAGAAAATCGCGCTTGCGACAGCCCCAGCGCGGCGATGCGGTCGGCACTGGTCATGCCCTGAAAGGCAATGTTGTGGATGGTAAAGACAAAGGGTACAGCGCCGTGCCCATCCATCAGATCGTGCAGGTATTCGGGGGTCAGTCCCGCCTGCCAATCGTGGCCGTGCACCACCTCGGGCTGCCACCCCCCTGCCCCGTTGCGTGCGATGTAGGCAGCGGCATAGCTGAGAGCGGCAAACCGTTCCGGGTTATCCGGCCAATCCCTGCCGTCCTCGGTGGCATACAAACCGCCATCGCGGTCAAAAAGGTGCGGCGCGTCGAGTATCAGCAGCGACAGTGCCCCCACCTTGGCCGCAAGAATGCGCGCAGGCCCGCCAAATAGGGTCGGAAATTTGGCCAACGGATTGTGCGTTTTGACCTGTTTCATCACCGCCCGGTAGCCAGGCAGCAGCGTGCGCATCTCGTCGCCCAAGGCCGCCAACGCCAAAGGCAGGGCGCCCACCACATCCGCAAGCCCGCCAGTTTTGACCAACGGCGCACATTCGGATGCAACAGACAGGACGCGCGTCATAAGGCGGCAGCTCTTTTTTCCAGCATGTCTGCAGTGATCAGCGTGGTGCCGCGGTCTGTCACACGGAACCATCGCGCATCCTCAAGCCGGTCCTCGCCCACCACCAATCCTTCGGGTATTTCGACGCCGCGGTCGATCACCACGTTTCGCAAGCGCGCGTTCCGGTGCACGACGACATTGGGCAGCAGCACTGCGTGGTCCAGCACGGCATACGAGTTGGTGTGTACGTTGGTAAACAGCACCGAATTGCGCACCTCGGTGCCAGAGATGATACAGCCACCTGACACCATCGACGATATCGCCATCCCGCGCCTATCACGCTCATCGTGGATGAACTTTGCCGGCGGGACGCTCTCGGAATAGGTCCAGATCGGCCAGTGCCGGTCCCACAGGTTTAACTCCGGCGTGAAAGATGTCAGATCAATATTGCTTTCCCAGAAGGCATCAACCGTGCCCACATCTTTCCAATAGGCTGCGGCACCGGCATCACGTACGCAGCTGTCCGTAAACCGGTGCGCGACCGCTTTGCCGTTCTTGACAATCTGCGGGATCAGGTCGTTGCCAAAGTCATGGCTGGAATTCTCGTCTTCGGCATCTTTGCGCAGAAGGTCGCGCAAAAAACTCCACCGAAAGACGTAGATGCCCATGGAGGCAAGCGCCTTGTCCGGGTCTTCGGGGGTCGATGGCGGATCGGCAGGTTTTTCCAGGAATGATGTGATCCGGCTGTCGGCGTCTGTCGCCATGACACCAAAGGCCGTGGCGTCCATGCGCGGTACTGTCAAGCAACCCACAGTGACATCTGCGCCCTGTTCCACATGCTGGCGCAGCATCAATTCATAGTCCATCTTGTAGATGTGATCGCCTGCAAGAATAATAATGTAATCAACACCGTAGCTGTCGACGATGTCGATGTTCTGGGTCACCGCATCGGCAGTGCCAAGGTACCAATTTTCATTGCCCGTGCGCTGCGACGCAGGCAGCACATCGAGAAATTCATTGCGTTCCGCGCGAAAAAAATTCCAACCGCGCTGCAAGTGCCGGATCAGGCTGTGCGCCTTATACTGGGTGGCAATGGCCATCCGCCGAATGCCAGAGTTGATCGCGTTGGACAGCGCAAAGTCGATGATCCGTGCCTTGCCGCCGAAAAAGACCGCAGGTTTGACCCGTCGGTCTGTCAGTTCCTTGAGCCGGCTGCCGCGCCCCCCCGCCAGCACAAAAACCATCGAGCGTTGCGTCAATCGCTGATTTTCCATCTCGTTCCTCCGGTTTAGTTCATTCGACTGTGTCGCAACACTACGACGGATAAAGGCGGAAGCGTCAGTCTGACAGAGTGTGGCTGCCCGTCGCAGGGTGTTTCATCGCTGTAAACAGCACCCAGATTGCCGATGTTCCCCCCACCATAGAGCGCGGAATCGGTGTTGATCACTTCCTCCCATTGGTCCGCGGCGGGAACGCCCACGCGGAAATTATCCCGCAGCACCGGCGTGAAATTGCACATCACAACCACCGGCGCATCACCGTCGCGGCCAAACCGGGCGTACCCCAACGTCGACTGATCGGGATCGCCGTTGAGCCAGCAAAAACCAGCGGGCTCACAGTCCATGACATGCAGCGCAGGGGTTTCGCGATAAAGATGGTTGAGGTCGCGGATGAGCTCACGCACACCGCCGTGCTGCGGCAGGCTGGCAGCATGCCAATTGAGTTCGGCGTCATGGTTCCATTCTTCGGGCTGCGCAAATTCGCAGCCCATAAAAAGCAGCTTCTTTCCCGGATGCGTCCACATGAAACCGTAATACGCGCGCAGGTTGGCGAACTTTTCAGCGTCATTGCCGGGCATCTTCGTGAGCATCGATCCTTTGCCGTGCACCACTTCGTCGTGACTGATGGGCAGGATAAAGTTTTCGGTAAACGCGTAGTCGATCCCAAAGGTCAGGTTGTGCTGATGATACCGCCGGTGCACCGGGTCGCGTTGCATGTAGGCGAGTGTGTCATTCATCCAGCCCATGTTCCATTTATAGCCAAAGCCCAAGCCCCCGTGATCCACCGGGCGTGACACCCCTGGAAAGGCTGTGCTTTCTTCGGCGACCGTCATGCCGTCGGCGTGCGCGGCATAGACAGCCGTGTTCATTTCTTTCAGAAAATCAATCGCTTCATAGTTCTCGCGGCCACCATCTTTATTCGGCACCCACGCGTCGGGTTGGCGCGAGTAGTCTCGGTACAGCATCGATGCGACCGCATCCACGCGCAAGCCATCGACATGGTATTCCTCCATCCAGTAAAGCGCGTTGGACACGAGGAAGTTCTTCACCTCGGTGCGGCCGTAATTGTAGATCAGTGTGTTCCAGTCCTGATGAAACCCCTCGCGCGGGTCGGCGTGTTCGTAAAGCGCCGTGCCGTCAAACTGCGCCAGCCCATGTTCATCGGTCGGGAAATGGCCGGGCACCCAGTCCAGCAAGACGCCAAGGCCCGCCTGATGTGCTGCATCAACAAAGTCGCGGAATTCATGCGGCGGACCAAACCGGATGGTGGGCGCAAACAAGCCCACGGGCTGATACCCCCAAGAGCCGTCGAACGGGTATTCAGAAACAGGCAGCAACTCGATATGCGTAAACCCCAGATCGCGCACATAGGGCACCAGATCGCGCGCCAGTTCCCTGTAGGAAAGCGGCCGCCCACCCTCGTCATAGCGCCGTCGCCAGGATCCCAGATGCACTTCGTAGACCGAGATGGCCGCGTCGCGCTGACCGCGCGCCTTGCGCGCTTTCATCCACGCCGCATCGCCCCATCGATAGCCCCCGATGTCACGCACGATGGACGCCTGTTCGGGCGGATGCTGCGCACCAAACCCCATCGGGTCCGCCTTTTGCACCGCCTGACCGTGCGCGCCGACAACTTCGTATTTATAATGGGTCCCTTCGCCGACGGCGGGGACAAAAATCTCCCAAATACCGGTGACGCCGACGCGGCGCATGCCGTGCCGACGGCTGTCCCAGACATTGAAATCGCCGACCACGGACACCCGCTGCGCATTTGGCGCCCAGACAGCGAAATGGGTGCCAGCAACGCCCTGATGTTTGCGAACATGCGCGCCCAGCGCACGCCAAAGCTGACGGTGGGTGCCCTCACCGATCAGGTATTGATCAACCTCGGACAGCACTGGGTCAAACGCATATGGATCACGCGTCTCAAATGCGGATCCGTCAGCGTATAGCATGCGCAGCGTGTATGTTTTGCCCGGCACAGCGCCGGCAAATATGTCGCCGTGGACACGTTCCAGCATGGTTGCAGCGCTGCCGACATGTGCCCAAACCTCTGTCGCGGCGGGTTGCAGCGTGGTGATCCAACGGCGATTCTTGAACTTGTGTGGCCCAAGTACGGAAAACGGATCGGCATGCGTGCCATTTTGCAAGGCGTGCAGCGTTGCGTCATCGAGATAGCCGGGGCGTGGTGCGGTATCAGTGCCCATAAAAGAACTCGCACGACAGGATGGGGCGTAACGCGAGACGCACCGGAGCGGAAAACGCGCCCGCTGTACCGCCGCAGCGGCACACCACCAAACCCGGCGCGCCATGGGCTGACGCGGTGGTTGAAGTCTTCGAGTGCTTTAACATCATCGGTCCCACGTCTGCGCCAGTGTCTAGGCTGAGGCTGTGATGTCAACCTGAAGGCGGTATCTTCCTTTGGTCGTTGAGATATTACCGCTGAACCCAAAAAAATCTGCATCCAAACCGCAGCATTGCGGGGCGCAACGCAGGCGCATCATTCGATTTCCAACGCGGCCACCAGCGCGGCATATGCCGCACCGTGCATGTCGCGATCAGCAATTGTCCCTTGGACCTGCGGACGCGGCACCGAGATTTTGACGACATTGAGCGACGGGATATCAAAGCGTTTGATCACTTGCACTGGCGTGTCAAAGCAGGCCGCCACCTGATTTGTGTGCAACCCTGTGCTGACGCGTGAGAACGCTTCGGGCGATCCGCAGAAAATATCTATCGTCACCCAAAAGGGGCCGGCATTTTTTGACCGAACCTTCTCGGCGATGGCGCGCAGTTCAGGCATCAATCACCTCGAGCGTGAACGCCTCCATCGGATCATCAAGATGCATCACGTGATTCAAACAGAACTCGTAAACCGCGCCGCGGTTAATCTCGGCCGGCGAAAACGGAAAGGCGAAGGTCGGCACCTCTTCGTCTTGGGTCAGCGGGTGATGCAGCAGATACGGGTTCAACATCTTGCCAATCTCGGCCGACAGCTCTGGCGTGGCGGCTGTCACCAGGCCCAGCGCACCGATTTCAATCGGGGTGGCCACGTGCTGTTCAAGGGCGCCCAAGGTTGCATTTTGGCCAATCAGACGGATCTCCACGCTGAAATCACTGTCACGCGCCCCGGTGCGGTCGCGCGCTTTCTGCGTGCATTTTGCAACGATATCGTCGGCCCAGGCCTGTGCGTGCGTCACGTAATGCGGATCACGGATCAGCGCGAGGACCACGGTTTGGTAACCCGCGATGCGCGCGCCCTCAAGCTTGACCGTATAGCTGTCAGAGGGGTGCCACCGCGCCCCCGTGACCCGCACGCGACTGTCGTCGATGGCGTCGTACTGCGCCGCACTGACATCAAGCGTTCCACCCGGCTCATGCAACAAATACGGATCTGCGTTTTCATAGAGCATGTGCGCCGACACGGTATGCGGCGTGGCCCGCGCGCCATCGGCAAGCGGCGTGAGCGTAAAGCCATCGCCCTGCCAATCGATCTGGATCACGCCGGATTGTGGGTTGGTGGCGCAGAGCGCACCGCATTCGCCGATCTTGGCGGCGTGCCAGGCGGGACCGGGCGCGATGCCGCGCGCGATGGGCAGTGCCGCAATGATCGCGGTATCGGTTGTGCGGCCTGCGATGACGATGTCAGCGCCGGTATCCAGCGCTGCCGTGATCTGCTCAACCCCGGCAAGAGCGACGATATTGGTGCATGTTTCGAGCAGCGCGGCGCCAATGTCAGGTGCTGGCGACAGCGGTGTGATGCGCCCGTTGCCCAGCGCGTCGATCACGCGTTGGGCAGGTTGGTCCGATTTCAGCACCGCGATGCGCTTGCTTTGATTGCGCTCGGCAAGGATCTCGCGCGTGATGTTGACCAACCAATCCACCGCATCCCCGGCCCCGCAGGTGCCTGCGGTACCAATCACCAGTGGACAGCGCGCGCGGTGCGCCGCATCGATCAGCCCCGCCCATTCCAGCTTGGTTGACGACCGGGCGTATTTGGACACGCCGCGACCCAGATAGGACGGCCCGCTATCCGTTGATCCGCCGTCAATTGCGATCAGGTCGGGTCCCGCCGCAATCCCACGTTCCAGCGCGGCATGGTCGTAGCCAAGGCCCAGCGCGCCAGAGGGGATCAGGACCCGCACCATGACTAGTCGAGCACGCGGTCCGGCCGCTTTAGGATGGGGCGCAAAAACATCGGCGCGATAAACCCGGCAATCGCGGCAATCCACAGGCCAATGGCAATCGGCGACGAGAAAAGATAGCTGACATCACCATCCGACAGGATCATCGCGCGACGCAGCGCATCCTCCATGTGCTTGCCCAACAAGATGCCCAAGATGATCGGCACCGTAGGCACCCCGATCTTGCGGAACAGATAGCCCATTACGCCAAACCCGGTCATCAACAGCAGATCAAAATAGCTGCCGGTGAGCGAGAAAATCCCGACAAAGCTGATCATCATCACGCCCGGCAGCAGCAACGATGGCGGCACGGCGAGGATGTAGACAAAGATTTTGACCATCGGCACGTTCATGAACAGGAGCACAAAGTTGGCGATCAACAGCGCGGCAATCAGGCCCCAGACCACCTCGGGCCGGTCCGTGAACAGCGTTGGCCCCGGCGTGATGTTCAGCGTCATCAGCAGTGCCAGCAGCACCGCCGTGGTTCCCGAGCCCGGCACGCCCAGCGTCAGCATCGGTACCAGCGCGCCACCGGCGGCCGAGTTGTTGCCAGCCTCTGGCGCTGCGATGCCCCGCGGCACGCCGGTGCCAAATCCGCCCTTCTCCCCGGCGATGGATTTTTCCGACATGTAGGCCAGGAACGACCCTAGCGACGCCCCCGCCCCCGGCAGCACGCCAGCCACAAAACCGACGACGCTCGATCGCAGCATGGTGCCAAACGATCTGCCGATGTCTCGAAATGGAATGGTGACCTTTTCCAGTTTGACGCCGAGGGACGAATCCTTGCCCTGTTTTTCGATGTAAATCAGCACCTCGGACACCGCAAAAAGGCCCACGAGCGGCACAAGGAAATCCACGCCATCCATCAGGTGCAAATTGCCGCCGGTGAAACGCGGCATGCCCGTTTGATTGTCCAGACCGATGGTTGCAATCGCCAGGCCAAGGACGGCGGCAAACGCAGCCTTTGCCTGGTTCTGCGATGCGAGCCCGCCAAGCGTGCAAAACGCGAGCAGATAAAGCGCGAAGTATTCCGCCGGCCCAAACTGATACGCCACGCGGCTGAGCAGCGGCGCCAGCAGCATGAGGCCTATGGTCGCGAGAAACGCGCCTACAAAAGACGCCACACCAGAGATCACCAGCGCGTCGCCCGGCCGCCCATTCTTGGCCATCGGATAACCGTCGAGCGTGGTCATCAGCGCAGGCTCATCGCCGGGAATGTTCAGCAGAATCGAACTGATCCGCCCGCCATACATCGCGCCGTAGTAGACAGAGGTCAGCAGGACCAGCGCCGATGTAGCATCCAGCCCCAACGAAAAGGTCAGCGGAATTAGGATCGCTACACCGTTCGACGGACCTAACCCCGGCAGCGCACCGATGATCGTTCCGATGAAGCAGCCGACGACGGCCAGAAACAGGGTGTAGGGGCTGAGCGCGATAGAAAACCCCAAGGCCAGGTTCGCCATAATATCCATGGCCTAGCTCCTCCAGCCCTTGGGAATTGCTTGCAACGTCTCAAGGCCCAACCCGTAGCGAAACAAGAGATACAGCCCCACCGCCAGACCGATACCCGCGATCACGTTGAACGCGATACGTGGCGTGATCAGATAGCTCAGCAGACCTGCGGCCAGTGTCGTGGGGATGAGAAACCCGAAAGGCTTCAGAGAATACGCGTAGACCACCATCACAACCACCGAAATGGCGATCTTGATCAAGGCAACCGGGCCGGGCCAATCGGTCTCTGCATCCGGGCGCATGATCATCACCAGACCGCATAGGATAGCCACGACGCCAAGACCTATGGGGAATGATTTCGACCCCATCGGGTCGGACAGAAAACTGGTCTGAAGCTGGAGGGCACTCGCGATATACGCGAGCGCCGCCAGGATCACGACCAGTCCAAAGACGCGGTCTGATCGCAGCATGTGATCTGCGCCTTACTGGATGACGCCGATTTCGCGGCTGAGCGCTTCGGTGTCGGCAATCACGCCATCGACCCAAGACTGAAAGTCGCCGCCCACTTTTGTGAACGGCGCCAGACCGTTTGCGGCCATAGCCTCTTTCCATTCCGCGCTTTCAGCAACGGCGGCGAGCTTGGCACCCCACTCTTCAAAACGCGCGTCCGAAATGTCCTTGGGCACGTAGAGACCGCGCCAGTTGACCGCGACTGTGTCATAGCCTTGCTCAACCGCCGTTGGGATGTCTTCAAAGCCCGGCACACGCTCTTCCGTCAGCACGGCCAGCGCCTTGACTTCGCCTGCCTGCAGGAAGCCCACGATTTCCGACATGTCGCCGGTCATGCCCGTCGTAAATCCGCCCACAGTCTGCGTGATCGCGTCCGCGCCGCCATCAACACCGATATATTTGATCGAGCGGATATCCTCGATCCCGGCCTCTTTCGCCAGCATCAGCACCTTGAGATGGTCAAAGCCACCCGCCGCCGAGCCACCCGCAAACGACACATTCTCGCCGCCCTTGATTGCACCCATCAGATCGTCGAGGGTGTTGAGCGGGCTGTCTGCAGCAACCACAATCACCCCTGGATCAGCGCCAATGGCACCGACAAAGCGGACCTGATCCGCCGTCGCACCGCCATAGGCGTTTTGCGCCAGCCGTGTTGCCGTGGCCTGCGACGCAGCCACAATCAGGTCAGCGTCGTCATTGCGTTCATTGACCACGCTGGCAAAGGCTAACCCGCCACCGCCACCTGCCATGTTGGTGACCTGCACAGGGCTGTCGACCTGTCCGATGTCAAACAGGATTTTGCCGATCTGCCGGCAGGTAAAATCCCAGCCACCGCCGGGGTTTGCCGGCGCAATGCACTCTGCCGCCTGCGCAGCGCCTGCAGACAGCAAAACTGCGGCCGCAAGGCCGGTCATACGAATATTCATGGATGTCCTCCCAATGATATCTGCCCGTTCGTCCGGGTCATTATCGATTTTGGAACAACAGCAAATTGCTGATGCCGTGTCCAGCCTTATGACGCGCGGCGCGATATGACCGTGACACGCACGGACAGTGCCGCCATCAAGACTGCTTTGGTTGTGCTGCAAAGTGGCGGCCTCCACGGAAAGACGTAGACACCTCATCGCAATGGCGTTGCGAGGCAAGGCACCGAGCAGTTGCTCTGGCGCATCGGCGCCAGGCCGCCGAGAAATGCTGCTGATTGGCAGTGGTCTTGCACATAATGTTGACGACAGCAGCGCATTCCATCCGTCGGGAGGCAGACGGTGAAATGCGCAGTCGCACCGAAGCAGGAGAAACTGCTTTGGTGGCGCCAAGCCGAACTGCGCATTGCGTCTTTTGGCCGTGCCGAAAGGCTCGCCGCCGCACGCGGCTCACCGTAGTCCGGCAAAAGAATACCTTGCGGCGCATCCGGTGGCATTGCCATGCAATGGCCTAACGGTTGCTCGCTCATCCTCTTGGGCACCTCACCTTACAGGCTGCAGGTTTTGTGGCAGCCAGGCGCGCAGATCGCACAGAGGCATGCTTGCCATTGTCTGGGACGCACGACAAAACGTGGCAGCACATAACCGCGCGACGCGCTCTGCGCATCAAAGGAGAACACACATGGCGAAGGTTGCATTTTTGGGGTTGGGCGTCATGGGATACCCGATGGCCGGGTATCTGCAAAAAGCGGGGCACGACGTCACGGTCTACAATCGCACCACAGCCAAAGCCGAAAAATGGACGGCAGAGTATGGCGGCCACTTCGCCCCAACACCGCGCGAGGCTGCGGCGGGTGCAGACTTTGTCATGGCCTGCGTCGGCAATGATGACGATCTGCGCGCCGTCTGCACCGGAGATGATGGCGCTTTTGCGGGCATGACCGCAGGCGCCGTGTTTGTCGATCACACAACTGTTTCAGCCGCGGTAACGCGCGAGCTCTGCGCTCATGCAGCTGAATTGGGCGTCGCGTTTGTTGACGCGCCCGTCTCCGGCGGGCAGGCGGGCGCGGAAAATGGGCAATTGGTGATCATGTGCGGCGGCACACCTGACGCGTTTGAAAGCGCGGAGCCGCTGATGGGCTGCTACGCCAAAAAATGCGTGCGCCTGGGCGACAGTGGGGCGGGACAATTGACCAAGATGGTCAACCAGATCTGCATCGCTGGGCTGGTTCAAGGCCTGTCAGAAGGGCTGCATTTTGCCGAGAAAGCCGGGCTGGACGCTCGGGCGGTCATCGATGTGATCGGCGGCGGTGCCGCAGGGTCCTGGCAGATGGTCAATCGGTACGAGACGATGCTGGACGATCATTTCGACCACGGTTTTGCAGTCGACTGGATGCGCAAGGATCTGGCTATCTGCCTGTCCACCGCCGACCAAAACGGCGCAAGCCTGCCGGTGACGGCCCTCATCGATCAGTTTTACAAGGACGTGCAGAAACTGGGCGGGGGACGCTGGGACACATCGTCCCTGATCAAGCGGTTGCGCGCATTGGACTAAACCCCTCGCGCAAGCGCTGATCACACCTGGATTTGCATGAAACCGTATTTCTTGCGACGGTAGTGCAGAAATCAAGGTCGCAACGGACGGGCCCAGTTTGGTCCGGTTGGATCCAGGTGAGATATGACAGACGCTGCAGAACATCTTCTTCGTCCAGAGACTAAGTCGGGATTTGCCGACGCCCTGGCGCACGCTTCGGTGTTGGTGGTTGATGATGAACCCGGGATGCGCAATTTCTTGTCAAAGGTGCTGACCGGCAGCTGCGCACGCGTGGACGTGACAAAAGACACCCAAAGCGCGTCGTCACTGCTTGACCAAAACGCCTATGACGTCATCGTTCTGGACAACATCATGCCGGACAAAACCGGCCTCGAATGGCTGTCTGAACAGCGCCAGATCGGGCTTTTCAGCGATGCCATCTTGATCACCGCCCATGCTGACCTTGATACTGCAATCCAGGCGATCCGGGCCGGCGCCAGTGACTTCCTTCTCAAACCGTTCCGCACCAATCAGATGCTCAATGCGATCTCGCACAGCCTGGAACGTGCGCGGTTGCGGCGACAAAATTCAGTGCTGCGACATGAGCTGGAACTGGGCAAGGACATCCTGAAAAATCGCGATGCGCTGCTTGGCTCTTCGGCCGAGATCCAGCAAGTGCGACAATCGATCCAACGCGCGGCCAAGACGCCGGCGCATGTTGTGATCCGCGGAGAAGCTGGTTCGGGCAAACAGGTCGCCGCGCGCATGCTGCACACCAGTTCGCCGCGTTCTGGCAATCCGTTTGTCTGGCTGCACTGCTATGGCATTGCCGAAGCGACGTTCAAAGAACGCCTTTTTGGTCGGTTAGAAACGGGCCCGGATGGCTCTGTCACACGCCAAGACGGGATGTTGCAAAGCGCGGCCGGCGGAACGCTTTACCTCGAAGACATCGATATGCTGTCGCTGGAATGTCAAAACGTGCTGACCGAGCTTCTCACCACCGGCAGGTTCAGTCCCGTCGGAGCCAGCCGAACGGTTGAGCTGAACGTGCGCATCGTCAGCTCGTCCACCAAACGGCTGTCGGACATGGCCAAGGCAAAGACCTTTCGCCTTGATCTCTTTTACCTGCTGAACGTGGTGGAAATTGTGCAACCGCCGCTGCGCGAGCGGCACGAAGATGTGCTCGACCTGATTGCCTATTTTTCCCAAGCATTGGCTGCGCGCATGGGGATCGATCTGCCGGAATTTACCCCCCTGGCCCGGCGCCGGTTCCTGTCCCATGACTGGCCCGGCAATGTGATGGAGCTGCGCAACACAATCGAACGTGGGCTGATACGGGGCAGTTTCGAAGATGCGCTGGAACCGGCCGCTGGCGAGATTGAAACGGAACGGCTCGCCGCGGTCGAGCAACGGCACATTCTGGCAATTCTCGACTCATGCGGCGGTAACAAAGCCGAAGCCGCTCGGCGGCTCGGCGTTGCCCGCAAGACAATTGACCGCAAATGCCACGCATGGGGCATCTGACATGATGCGGTCCGTCCGCTGGCGGTTGCTGCTGATCGCACTGCTCCCGCTGGTCGTGCTGTTGCCACTGCTTTTGGGCGTCACAGTCCTGCGGTGGAGCGAGCGGTTTGACGACCTGCTGATCGCAAAGGTGGGCAGCGACCTGCGTGTGGCGGAACAGTATTTCGGCCGGATTGAAGCCACCCAAGCCGCCGCCGTGGCAGCAGTGGCTCAGTCGGTCGGCTTTGCCGACGCGCTGGGCGGGGGCGTAGATCTCGACGATTTTCTGGATCAACGCCGCGCGGAGATCGGGCTGGATTTCCTGCTTTGGGTGTCGCTCTCCGACGCAAGCCTGCCGCGCGCGCTCAGAGATGTTGCCGACGCCTCCGCCGTGGATGCGCCAGCGGGCCGTGTCGCGCTGATGGAGGCCACAGATATCCAACTTGTTGCACCCAACCTTGCGCCATTGGCCACCCTCCCCCTCGTGCCCACCGAAGCGGCGCGCACCATTGCGCGAGACATGGAGACGCGCGGCATGTTTATCATTGCCGCACAGCGCAACGCCGCGGGCGACCGCGCCCTGATCGGCGGCCGCCTGTTGAACCGAAACCTCGATTTTATCGACACGATGAACGCGCTAGTATACCGCGACGAAACCGGTGAAATCTCTCGCACCGGGACAACCACGCTGTTTCTTGATGACGTGCGCATTTCGACCAATGTGCGCCTGTTTGAGGGCGAGCGTGCGCTGGGTACGCGGGTGTCCGAGGCGGTTTGGCAAAAGGTGATGGAACGCGGTGACACATGGCTCGACCGCGCGTTTGTGGTGAATAACTGGTACATCTCGGGATATGTCCCACTTACGGATATCACCGGGAACCGGATCGGCATGCTCTACACCGGCTTTCTCGAAAAGCCATTCAACGCGCAGCGCAACACAACGATACTGACGCTGATCAGCGCGTTTATCGCGGTGCTGGCCGTGTCGGTCCCGCTCTTTCTATGGCTCGCCCGTGGCATTTTTGCGCCGCTGGAGCGGATGACCGAAACGATGGGGCGGGCCGAAGCAGGCGATTTGAATGCGCGCATCGGTATGTTAGCCGACAATAACGAGATCGGCGCCGTGGCCGGTCACCTTGATCGTCTGCTTGACCAAGTGGAAGAACGTGATGCCGCGCTGCGCGGGTACGCCGAAAATCTCAACGATTTGGTCGAACAGCGCAGCGCCGAGTTGAAAGAGGCCAATCGCAAGCTTGAGGCAACGTTTGCGCAGCTGGTGATGTCGGAAAAATTGGCGTCTGTCGGCGAGATCACCGCAGGTGTGGCGCATGAGATTAACAACCCGGTCGCTGTGATCCAAGGCAATCTCGAGGTCATCCGCATGGGCCTCTCGCCCGAACAGCAAGCCGATTTGAAAACCGAACTCGATCTGATCGACGCACAAACGCAGCGGATCAATATTATCGTTGGCAAGCTGTTGAATTTCACCCGACCCGACGAAATGTCAGATCTGACCACGCTGGTCGACGCCGCTCAGGCGGTGGACGACGCGTTGATCCTGGTTGCAGCCGACTTGCGCAACAGCGCAATTGAAACCGAGGTGCGCAATACGCCCGGCCCACGCTTTCGCGTGGTGGAAACCGAACTTCAGCAAGTGATTGTGAACCTCGCCATTAACGCAGCACAAGCGATGGAAGCAGGCGGAAAGCTGACAATCCTGACCCGCCCGGCTGTGCGCGACGGCAGCGACGGCACCGAAATCGTCGTTTCAGACAACGGCCCGGGCATCGCGCCGGAGAAATTGGATCACGTCTTTGACCCGTTTATGACCACAAAAATGGGCAGAGGGTCCGGTTTGGGTCTGTCAATCAGCCAGGCTTTGGTCACCCGGGTCGGCGGGTTGATCAGCGTCACCAGCGAGGAAAACCGCGGTGCCACGTTTAGCGTGTGGTATCCGTCCGAGGACAATCCGTCCGACGCCATCATGCAAACCGCGTAATTTGTGGACATTTTGACCGGAAGGTGCCGAAATCTGCGCTCAAATATGGACTTTTTGACCCGACGCATATTGGCAAAGCGCGCTGTAAGTAACTGATAATATTTACATTTATGATTGACAGCCCGCTCATACAAGGGGTTAGGTGAGGTGTCGGCGCAATAACTCTACGTAAAGCGTGTCTGCACAGCGCGCATATACGACTGCAGTGATTGCCGGCCGAAACTGGGAGGACTACAAAGCACTTCTGTCACCGACAGGTGCTTTGCCATTGGGGAAGCGTACTTTTCCGTATGTCATGCGCATCGCGGCGTGACGCGGCACCGCCGCTTTTATTCCGACCCGTTTCGTACGTGCTCCTCGGGAGCTGAACCAAGGGAGGAAACCAAAGTGAACTTGAAACGCTTGAGGACTAACCTCGCTGCGGCTGTTGCATCTGTGACGGCGCTCGCGGTGGTGGCGCCCGAAGCGGCGATCGCGCAGGAGACACAGTATTTCCCTGTCGCCAGTAGCCGTGTCGGTCCTTACTCAGCCATGGGCACCGGCTATTACGGCGCTCAGATCGACTACATGAACTATGTCAACATGAACGGCGGCGTAAACGGCGTCATGCTGACCTGGCAGGAATGCGAAACGGAGTATAACGCGGTGAAAACCGTGGAATGCTACCAACGTCTGCTGGAGAAAGACGGTCAGCGCATCGTCGTGTTCGACACGCTGGGCACGCCCGGCGCCTACGCTGTGATCAACCGCATGGCCGAAGATAACGTGGTACTGGCGCAGTACGGCTATGGCCGGACAGATGCGGCTGACGGCACCGTATGGCCATGGGTCTTTAACGCTGCGGGCCACTACTGGTCGCAGATGGCGGTGAAGCTGAAGTTCATGGCTGAACAAGAGGGCGGCGTCGAAAACATGCGCGGCAAAAAGATCGTGCACATGCACATCGACAGCGCCTATGGCCGCGAGCCGCTTCCGGCGATGCGCGCCATCCTTGCCGATTGGGGTGCAGAACTGGTGGAAATCTCCATTCCGCCCCCAGGTCTGGAACAGCAGTCACAGTGGCTTCAGGTGCGCAAGGAACGCCCCGATTGGGTGACGTTCTGGGGTGCAGGCTCTGGCATGAACTCCACCGGCATGACCAACGCCGCCCGCATCGGGTTTGATCGCGAAAAGCTGATCTATGTCACCTTCGGCGCTGCGGAAGAGGACATGTTCCCTGCTGGCGATGCTGCGACTGGCACCTATGCCATGGCCAACGCTCTGCCCGGTGATCAGTTCCCGCTGGTGCAAGCCATCAAGGAACAGGTCTATGGCGCTGGCAAGGGCAACCTGGCCGAGGAAAGCCGCATTGGAACCGTCTACTGGAACCGCGGCCTTGGCGCTGCTGTCACCTATATCGAAGCGCTGCGCGTGGCGCAGGAGATGCATGATAAGGTGGGCCAGGCTGTGACAGGTGCGGAATTTCGTGCTGGGTATGAAAGCTTGGTCATGGATGACGCGCGGCTCGAAGAGCTTGGCATCCAAGGCATGATTGCACCGTTTGCCATGTCCTGCGCGGAAAACGCAGGTGCGGGCAAGTTCGCGATGATGCAGTGGGACGGCGACAAGTTCACGCAAGTCTCGGATTGGGAGGCCCCGCTCGACCCCGGATACATCCGCGGTCTGGTTGAAGCGTCTGCCGCCAAATTTGCAGATGAAAACGGCATCACGCCGCGCGAGTGCCCCTGATCACCTGGTGATCAGCCACTTTTAACGCGAAGGCACCCGGTCAATGCGCCGGGTGCCCGACACCCACAAAAACAACAAGACGGTTCTCAGACGATGACGGACAGTATCGACAACATCCTCGAGATTGACACGATCGAGGTCATCTATGACAGCGTCATCGCCGCGCTGCACGACGTGTCGCTGACCGTGCCCCGCGGCAAGATCGTCGCCCTTTTGGGCGGCAACGGCGCGGGCAAATCAACCACGCTCAAAGCAATCTCGACCATGCTCGCAGGTGAACGCGGCAAAGTGACCAAAGGCACAATTACTTATGACGGCGCGCCGATCACCGATCAGGACCCCGCCGATATGGTGGGCCGCGGGCTGGTCCAAGTGCTAGAAGGGCGGCGCTGTTTCGGCCACCTCACGGTTGAGGAAAACATCATCGCCGGTGCGTTTTCCCGCAAGCTGAGCAAGGCGGAGATCCGCAATGAGCTGGAAAAGATCTATACCTATTTCAACCGCTTGCGCGACAAACGCAAAAGCCAGGCCGGATACACGTCAGGCGGAGAGCAGCAGATGGTCGCAGTGGCGCGGGCCATGATGGCGCAGCCCAAGATGCTGCTGCTGGATGAGCCGTCCATGGGACTGGCCCCACAACTGGTTGCCGAGATTTTCAACATCGTCAACGACCTGAACCAGAAAGAGGGCGTGAGCATCCTTCTGGCCGAGCAAAACACCAACGTGGCCCTGCGCAACGCAGACTACGGCTACATCATCGAAACCGGTCACGTGATGCTGCACGGCACTGCCGAAAGCCTGCTGAACGATGACAAAGTCAAAGAGCTTTACCTTGGGATCTCCAAGGAAGGCCGCAAAAATTTCCGCGATGTGCTGCGCGAAGAAGCCTCGCATCACGCCGAACTCCACCACAGCTGAGCCACGCCATGAACGCAGATCCCACAGCAAACAGTATGACGCCCGAGCGCAACTTTCCCATCGGTGATCCGATCCTCGAGGTAAAGAACATCTCGCTCAGCTTTGGCGGCGTCAAAGCCATCACTGACACCTCGTTTAACGTGCGTGAACATGAAATCCGCGCCATCATCGGGCCCAACGGGGCCGGCAAAAGCTCGCTTTTGAATTGCATCAACGGCATCTACAAACCGCAAGAAGGCACGATTTCCTTCAAAGGTCAGGTGCTGGACAAGATCAGCCCCAATATCGTGGCGCAGATCGGTATTTCGCGCACCTTTCAGAACCTTGCGCTCTTCAAACGCATGTCTGTGATCGACAACATCCTCGTGGGGCGCAAGCTGCACATGTCAGCCGGGTTCCTGCCGGTCGCATTGCAATTGCCCAGCGCACGCCGCGAAGAAGACGCCAACCGCGAAAAGTGCGAAGAAATCGTCGACTTCCTCGAAATCCGCAACATCCGCGACACGCCCGTGGGCAAGCTGCCCTACGGGTTGCAGAAAAAGGTCGAACTGGGCCGCGCGCTTGCAACTGAGGCGGATGTGCTGCTGCTGGATGAACCGATGGCGGGCATGAACGTCGAGGAAAAGCGCGAAATGTGCCGGTTTATCCTGAAGGTCAATGATGAGCTTGGCACCACAATCGTGCTGATCGAACACGATATGGGCGTGGTCATGGATATCTCAGACAACGTGGTCGTGCTGGATTATGGCAAGATCATCGGCGACGGCCCGCCCGACGAAGTCCGCGCCAACCAAGAAGTAATCGACGCCTACCTCGGAGTGGCACATGACTGAAATTCTCTTTTTCATCGAAGTCGTCGTTGCGGGCCTGCTCGCGGGAACGATGTATTCGCTCGTCGCCCTCGGGTTTGTGCTGATTTACAAGGCGTCCTCCACCTTCAACTTTGCCCAGGGCGCGATGGTGTTCTTTGCGGTCCTGTCGTTTGTCGGGTTCATGGAACTGGGCATACCGTTTGTGGTCGCGTTCTTTGTCACCATCCTGCTCATGGCGATGGTCGGGCTTGCGACCGAAAAGCTGGTGCTCAAACCACTGCGCAACCAGAGCGAAGACACGCTGTTGATGGCCACCATTGGCCTCGGGTTTGTCCTCGAAGGCTTGGCGCAAGCGGCATGGGGCGTCGAGGTGCGGCGGCTTGATCTGGGTATCCCGGATTTTCCGATCCAGTGGATCATCGATTCAACCGGCCTCTTTATCTCGGCGCTTGACGTGACTGCGGGCCTTGTTGCTGCGGGCCTGATCATCGCGTTGGCCTTGCTGTTCAAATACACCAAGATGGGCCTGGGTCTGCGCGCGGTTGCAGATGACCCGGGTGCGGCAAGCTCAATCGGTATCCCGCTGGGCAGCATCATGCTGATGGTGTGGACTGCCGCGGGTATCGTGGCGCTTGTGGCGGGTATGATGTGGGGCGCGCGCGCAGGAGTGCAGTTCGCGCTGGTCGATCTTGCGCTCAAGGCGTTGCCGGTGCTGATCATCGGCGGGTTCTCATCCATCCCCGGCGCAATCGTCGGCGGCCTGATCATCGGCGCTACCGAAAAGGTGCTTGAGGTCTATATCGGCCCGTATTTCGGCGGCGCCATCGAAGGCTGGGCGCCCTTTGTCCTGGCCATTTTCTTCCTGCTGTGGCGGCCTGAAGGCCTCTTCGGCGAAAAAATCATCCGTCGCGTGTAGGGAGGCATCACAATGTCCGACAAACCCGTATTCCTGAGCTATTCGCGCAGCGATCTGACCAACTTTGTGGTGCTGATGGGCCTTGGCCTCGCTGTGGTCCCGATGGTGGTGCAAACCGACTATTGGTACTCCTCCATCCTGATCCCGTGGTTGTGCCTGTCACTCGCCGCCATCGGCCAACAGATCGTGATGGGTTATGCTGGCCAGCTGGCCCTGGGGGCCGCAGGATTTATGGCCGCTGGCGCATTTGCGCTGTTCAACCTTGAACTGCGGCTTGAATTCATCCCCTTCCCGATCAATCTGATCCTCGCGGGGTTGGTGGCCGCGTTCTTTGGTATCCTCTTTGGCCTGCCATCGCTGCGCGTGCGCGGCATCTATCTGATGGTCGCCACGCTCGCCTCGCAGTTCTTTATCATCTGGATGATCGACAAGTTTGGCTGGTTCAAAAACTACGATACCTCCGGCATTATCACTGCACAGGACATCGTCATTTTCGGGCGCGAGTTTACCACCCCGCTGGAGATGTACCTGGTCGTCTTGGTTACGGTGACGGTGCTCACGATCCTGGCCATCAACATGACGCGCGGCAGTACGGGGCGAAACTGGATGGCCGTGCGCGACATGGATATCGCCGCCGAATCCATGGGTATCTCGCTGCTGCGGACCAAGCTGCAGGCCTTTGCCATCTCTGCCTTTTTCTGCGGTGTGGCCGGCGCGCTTTTTGCCTTCACTTACCTCAAATCCATGGAGCCGGTGGCGTTCGACATCAAATTGTCGTTCCGCATCCTCTTTATGGTGATCCTCGGGGGGCTTGGCACAATCAACGGCGCGTTTATCGGGGCGGCGTTTATCCTGCTGTTCCCGGTTGTGCTCAACACGCTGGGCAATGAGATCTTCCACGGCATGATCGACGCCACAATCATCTCCTCCATTGAACTGGTGGTGTTTGGGGTCCTGATCATTGTGTTCATGATCTACGAACCCTTGGGCATGGCAAAGCTGTGGGAGAATATCAAAGCGCGGTTCAAGACCAGCCGCGTGCCCGATGCCACGCTGGTCCAATCCACCAAAAACACCTGACCGGGCGTGCACATGGACCGACGGTTGAAACTGATCCTCGCGCTGCTGGTCGGCGTGGGGCTCGGGTTGTTTTTTGACAATGATATGAGCGCACTCTTCGGCGGCAGGTAGACAGGCGCGGGCGGCATACTCTGATGCCGCCGATGTACCGCCGTCGGAGTTTTCAACCCGCACCGCAGAGAACTTAAATTCTGGCAACTTGCCGAAGGGCCGCGGCAGATAGGACCGGGACTTGGCCCCTACTCTGCCGCCACCGATGTGCTGTCCTCGGCCTTTTCCACCCGCACTGCAGAGAACTTGAACTCTGGGATCTTGCCAAAGGGGTCAAGCGCCGGGTTGGTCAGGATATTTGCCGCCGCCTCCACATAGGCAAAGGGTAGGAACACGTTGCCCTCGGACACCGCGCGGTCCGACCGCGCAAGCACCGTCAGGCTGCCGCGCCGCGTGGTCAGGCGGATATAGTCGCCAGGTTCTACACCCAAGGCGCGCAAGCTGCGCGGGTGCAATGAGCAGTTCGCCTCGGGCTCCACAGCATCCAGCACCTTGGACCGGCGCGTCATCGAACCGGTGTGCCAGTGTTCCAATTGCCGCCCTGTCATCAGGACAAACGGATAGTCTTCGTCCGGAACTTCATCGGGCGGCAGCACGCTGGCGGGCGTGAACTTGGCACGACCGTCGGGGCGCGGGAAGCCATCGATGAAAACGATAGGCTGGCCGGGGTCCTCGGGGCTGAGCGACGGATAGGTGACCGCCGTTTCCTCCAGCCGTTCCCACGTGATGTTGTCGAGCGAGCGCATGTTCAGCTTCATCTCGGCAAAAACCTCGGACGGGTGGGTGTAGGTCCAATCCAGACCAAGTCGTTTGGCCAGCTCCACCTCGATCCACCAATCCTCTTTCGCCTCGCCCGGCGGCGGGGTCACCGGACGACCCATCTGCACCTGCCGGTTGGTGTTGGTCACGGTGCCGGACTTTTCGTACCACGCCGAGGACGGCAGGATCACGTCGGCGTAATTCGCCGTTTCGGTCAGAAAGATATCTTGCACCACCAGGTGCTCCAGCTTCGCCAGGGCATGCCGCGCGTGATCGGCGTCCGGGTCCGACATCGCTGGGTTTTCGCCCAGAATGTACATGCTGCGAATGTCACCTGCGTGGATCGCATCCATGATCTCGACCACCGTCAGACCTTTCTGGTCCGAGAAGTCTTGCGACTGCCACACATCCGTAAAGGCCGACCGCACGCCGTCATCAGTCACCGACTGATAGTCGGGCAGGAACATCGGGATCAGGCCCGCATCTGACGCGCCCTGCACGTTGTTCTGGCCGCGCAGTGGGTGCAGGCCCGCACCGGGCCGCCCCACCTGCCCGCACATCAGCGCCAAGCTGATCAGGCAGCGCGAGTTGTCTGTGCCGTGGATGTGCTGGCTGACGCCCATGCCCCAAAAGATCATCGCCGCCTTGGCCCCGGCAAAGGTGCGCGCCACATCGCGCAGCACTTCGGCGTCGATGCCGCAGATCGGGGCCATCTTCTCGGGCGGGAACCCCTTGAGATGCTCTTTCATCGCATCCCAGTTTTCCGTCATCGCCTGGATGTACTGGCGGTCATACAGCTCTTCTTCGACGATGGTGTGCATAATCGCGTTCAGCATCGACACATCCGCGCCGGGCTTGAACTGCAGCATGTGGCTGGCAAAGCGTTTCAGCCCGTGCCCGCGCGGGTCCATGACAATCAGCTTGCCGCCACGCTTGGTAAACTGCTTGAAATAGGTCGCAGCAACGGGGTGGTTTTCCATCGGGTTGCAGCCGATGGCGATGGCCACATCCGCATTCTCGATCTCGTTGAACGTGGCCGAAACCGCGCCCGACCCGACATTCTCCAAGAGCGCCGCAACAGACGACGCGTGGCACAGTCGCGTGCAGTGATCGACATTGTTGTGGCCAAAGCCTTGGCGGATCAGCTTTTGGAACAGATACGCCTCTTCGTTTGAACACTTGGCCGAGCCAAAGCCTGCAATATATGTCGGCTTCTGATCGCGCAGCCGGGCCATACCGCCTGCGGCGAAATCCAGCGCCTCGTCCCACGTTGCTTCGCGGAAATGCGTGCGCCAGTTGGCGGGATCGACGTTCAACCCCTTTTCCGGCGCGTCTTCGCGCCGGATCAACGGCTTGGTCAGGCGATGCGGGTGGTGGATGTAGTCAAAGCCAAACCGCCCCTTGACGCAGAGCCGGTTTTCATTGGCCGGGCCGTCGATGCCTTCGACGTATTTGATCTTGTCATCCTTGACCTTAAAGCTGATCTGGCAACCCACCCCGCAATAGGGGCAAACGCTTTTGACCTCGCGGTCGTAATCCTTGCTGTCGCCGGCCTGATTGTCGTCGAGCACGGTGGCGGGCATCAGCGCGCCGGTTGGACAGGCCTGCACGCATTCGCCGCAGGCCACACATGACGACGCGCCCATCGGGTCGTCCTGGTCGAACACAATCTTGGACGTAGCCCCGCGGCCCGCCATGCCGATCACATCATTGACCTGCACATCGCGGCACGCGCGGACACAGAGGTTGCAATTGATGCACGCGTCAAGGTTGACCCGCATCGCAACGTGGCTGTCGTCCAGCAGCGGCACGTGGTCCGGCGCCTTGGCCGGAAAGCGGCTTTCGCTGACACCGTTCAGGTCCGCCATGTCCCAAAAGTGCGAGGACGCGTCGTGCCGCACCTCGGGCTGATCGGCGGCGAGCAGTTCGATCACCATCTCGCGCGATTTCTTGGCGCGTTGGCTTTCGGTCTGCACGACCATGCCGTCTGCGACCGGTCGGATGCACGAAGCGACAAGCGTGCGCTCACCTTCGACCTCAACCATGCATGCGCGGCAATTGCCGTCCGGCTTGTAGCCTTTGGCGGGCTTGTGGCACAGGTGCGGGATCTTGAGCCCGCGGCCATGCGCGGCTTCCCAAATGGTGTAACCTTCGGGGACCGTGACGTCTTCGCCATTGAGGCTGAAGGTGATCATGCTGACCTGCGCGCCATCGGGCATCTCAGATCTCCTCGCCAAAATGTGTCATCACCGACCGGATCGGGTTCGGGGCCGCTTGTCCCAGCCCGCAAATGGACGCGTCGCCCATCACTTGGCACAAGTCGGTCAGCAGGTCTTGATCCCAGGTGTCGGCCTGCATCAACTGCACCGCCTTTTCGCAACCGGTGCGGCAGGGCGTGCACTGACCACAGCTTTCATCTTCGAAAAACCGCAGCATGTTCAGCGCGGCATCTTTTGCGCTGTCCTGATCCGAGAGGATCACAACAGCGGCTGAGCCGATGAACGTGCCGAGCGGCTGTAATGTGTCAAAGTCCAGCGGCACATCGTTGATCGACGCCGGCAGCAGACCCGAGGACGGGCCGCCGGGTTGGTACGCCTTAAAGCTGTGGCCGTCGAGCATGCCGCCCGCTGCGTCGATGACATCGAGGATGGTGGAGCCGGCCGGTAGCAAATGCACGCCGGGGTTCTTGACCCGGCCCGACACCGAATAGCTGCGCAGGCCTTTGCGCCCGTTCTTTTCCACGCTGCTCAGTATTTCGGGCCCTTCGCGGCAGATCCGCGCCACCCACAGCAGGGTTTCGATGTTATGCACCAGTGTCGGGCGGTTAAAGATGCCGACCTGTGCCACAAACGGCGGGCGGTGACGCGGCAGCCCGCGCTTGCCTTCGATCGACTCGATCATGGCACTCTCTTCGCCACAGATATAGGCGCCAGCACCGCGCCGCAGATCGATGTAGCCGGGTTTGACAATCCCCGCCTCTTCCAACGCTGCGATCTCGCGCAGCAGGATCTCGCGCACCGCCGGATATTCGTCGCGCAGGTAGATGAACGCTGTGTCCGCCTCGACCGCCCAGGCCGCGATCAGCATCCCCTCAAGAAACAGATGCGGCGTGCGTTCCAGATAGTAGCGGTCTTTGAACGTGCCTGGTTCGCCCTCGTCCCCGTTCACGGCCAAATATCGCGGGCCGGGGTTCATACGTACAAAGCCCCACTTTTTGCCCGACGGGAACCCGGCGCCGCCAAGCCCGCGCAGACCGCTGGACAGGACGCGTTCCTGCACCTCTTCCCAGTTGCCCTTGGCCCGCAGGTCAGTCAGCGCACGATAGCCGCCGTCGGCGCGATACGCGTCGAGACCTTGGTAGTCAGGCACATGCGTGTGCGTATCATCGAGCATAATCGCCGCTGTCACGGCCTCGGGCGTGGCGTGGTCGATGTGGTTGTGGCCCAGCTCAAGCACCGGTGCGGTATCACACCGACCCATGCAGGGCGCGCGCAGGACCCGCACTTGCGTGGGATCCAACCCGTCTTTAAGCGCTTGATGCAGTTGATTGGCCCCAGCCAATTCGCATGACAACGAATCACACACGCGAATGGTCAGCTTGGGCGGTGGCGCGTCCTCGGGGCCTACCACGTCGAAATGCGCGTAGAATGTCGCCACCTCGTACACTTCGGCTTGCGCCAGACGCATCTCGTGCGCCAGCGCGGCAATATGATCGGCCGACAGATGGCCGTAACTGTCTTGAATTAAATGAAGAAATTCGATCAACAGGTCACGGTTTCGCGGCTCGTCGCCTAAGAGATCGCAGACCTCCTGCCAGGCGGTATCCGTGATTTGACGGCCTTTGGGTTGCTTACGGGACTTGCCTGTCCCTTTCTTTTTCCAAACGCCACTTTGGGTATCCAGCGGGGCCATCACGCCACCTCACGCACTGACTTTCCTGTTCCCAAATTGACATCAGCAGAACTGACCGTCAATTTCCTAAAAATGATCTTACGATAATTTTAAGTTATCGCATATCACGGCATACGCGACGCAACGCATCCACCGTGGGCAAGGTAAAATCCCGCGACCGGGTGAACAGGCACACCGGCATCTCCAGCACGGGTTCCACAAGCCGCAGCGCACGCACGCCGCGCATTTTGCCAAAAAGACCAACCAGATGTTCGGGCACAATTGTCGCTGCTGCCCCCTCACCCGCGAGAACTACCGACGCTAGAAATCCGTTTGAGGCTGCAACGATCTCGGGCGCAAGACCCGCGTTGCGAAACACGTCGTCGATGATGCGGCGATTTTGCATGTCGGGTTCAAGCAGGCAGAGCTGCAACTCTGCCGCCTGTTCCCACGTGATTGTCTTATCCTCGGTCCGGTACATCTGGTCGGGCACCAGCAGCAGGTAGCGTTCGGCATAGACCGGATCGATCTGATGCAAGTGCGGCGCCAGCCCTTCGCCATAGGTAAAGCCCGCTTCGAACTGACCGTTATCCACACCCTGCTGAATGGCCAGCGAAGATGCAGTGTGCAGGCGGACCGTGATCCCCGGATGCTTGCGCCGCAGCCGGTCAACCGCGCGCGCGGCATAAATCACCGCTGTGGGCACAATCCCAACCGACAGAGAGCCGGTGATCTCTCCGGTCGCTGACCGGATATCCTGTTCCATGATCTTGAGATCGTCCATGATTTTGTGCGCATGGCGCAGCATCGTATCGCCTTCGGTGGTAAAGCCCTGAAACCGGTTGCCGCGTTTCACCAGAGCCACGCCCAGACCCTCTTCGATCTTGCGCAACCGCATGGAAAACGCAGGTTGCGAAACCCCGCAATCCTCCGCGGCGCGGGCGAAGTGCTTGCGCCGCGCAAGGGCCGTGAGGAATTCCATGTCTTTGAGGCTGAGCACGTTGGTGTCCTGCACAAGTTAGTTGCCCTGTGATACCTACGCGAAGGGTGACGCTCCGGCAAACCGTGACGCTACACAGCGTTGGCCGCGGATATCACTGGCCGAGGTCTAGGGGTGCTCGAGAACCCCATGCCGCTTGGCTGCAAGGCTCATCCGCATGTGTGGGAAGGCAATGAACGGTGTCACACCAGGCCGCAGAACGAACGAAGATAACGGCTACGTGGTGGGTCGGCCTACGCAAAACGAACGTCCTGCCCGTATCAGAATACGAGACAGAAATGATAGCGTCCTGGTAGCTCAGACTGGCTTGAGTGTTTGGCCCCGAACAAAGCGGGGACAATGGCCCATAAGATGAAACAAGCGTCTCCACAGCCACCATGTCAGACAGTTGTCAGCAGGATCTGATGAGGCTTGCCCATGTTAGGCTTGCGGGGTGAACTAACACCCCGAAAACACAACATCGGGCCGAACCTCAATCAGGCAACACGGTCGCGTGGCGCTTTGCCGGAGAAAAAGTCGTTAAGGTTTTCGAGCACGCGAAACCCCATAGCTTGCCGTGCCTCGCGCGTGGCGCTGCCCAGATGCGGCAGCATGACGAGGTTATCGCATTGCGCCAGCATCGGGTTGATGCGTGGTTCACTTTCGAACACGTCCAGCGCCGCCCCGCCGATGGTGTCAAACATCAGGGCCTGCGCCAGCGCCGCCTCATCCACGACTTCACCGCGCGCCGTGTTGATCAAAAAGGCATCCTCTTTCATCAAATCCAGCCGGCGGCTGTTGATCATGCGGGCATTTTCCGCGCCACCGGGGCAGTGAAGCGAGACAAAATCACACGCGGGCAGCATGTCATCCAGCGCCGCCACCTGCTGCGCGCCAAAGTGCGCCAGCACATCCGCCGGGACTGTGGATCGATTGTGCACAAGGATGCGCATGCCAAAGCCGAAATGCGCGCGGCGCGCCATTTCCTGCCCGATACGGCCGAAGCCGACGATGCCCAGCGTTTTGCCTGAGACCTTGGTGCCCACCAGGTGCGTCGGCCGCCATCCGTCCCAGTGGCCCGCACGCAACTCACGCTCACCGTCGCCGGCGCGCCGCGCAACCATCAGCATCAATGTCATCGCCAGATCAGCGGTACATTCGGACAGCACGTCCGGGGTGTTGGTGATGGCGATGCCGTGGGTTTTGGCCGCGTCCACGTCGATATGCGAGTACCCGACGCCGTAGTTGGCAAAGATTTTGGTGTTCGCCTTGGGCACATCGAGCACCTCGGCGCCGATGGTGTCCGTCACCGTAGGCAACACCGCGTCATAGCGCTGGATCGCTGCACGGAATTCCGCCGGTGTCAGCGGCCGGTCAGACCGGTTGAGGTGCACGTCGTAATCGGCTGCAAGCCGGTCTTCGACGGCGGCGGGCCAACGACGGGTGACAAGAACAGACGGTTTGACCATCACGCGGCCTCCATGACTTCGGCGATCTTGGCGCCGATTTCGGCGGGGTGTTCGGCCACGGTGACGCCCGCGGCAGACAGGATTTCCACCTTTTCCGACGCGCTTTCGCCAAAGGCCGAGATGATTGCGCCAGCGTGCCCCATGGTGCGTCCCTTGGGCGCGGTCAGACCCGCGACATAGGCCACAACGGGTTTGGTCACGTGGTCGCGGATGTATTCGGCCGCTTCTGCTTCTTGCGGGCCGCCGATCTCCCCGATCAGGGCAATCACATGTGTATCGTCGTCGTCCTGAAACCGCTCGAGAATGTCGCGAAACGATGAGCCGTTGATTGGGTCGCCGCCAATACCAACGGAGGTCGACACGCCGATCCCACGTTCCTTCAGTTGGCTCGCCGCCTCGTAGCCCAGCGTCCCGGATCGGCCGACGATGCCCACGTGCCCTTTGAGGTAGATGTGTCCCGGCATGATGCCCAACAGCGCCTTGCCCGGACTGATGGTGCCCGCGCAATTGGGTCCGGTGAGCACCATGCGGCGCTCTTTGGGGTAGCGGAACATATAGCGTTTGACGCGGATCATATCCTGCGCCGGGATACCGTCGGTGATACACACGCAGTAGCGAATGCCTGCGTCGGCGGCCTCCATGATGCTGTCAGCGGCAAAGGGGGGCGGCACAAAAACCAGCGACGCCTCGGCGCTCGTAGCTGCGACAGCTTCTTCGACCGTGTCGAACACCGGAAGGCCCTCAACTGTCTCTCCGCCCTTGCCGGGCACCACGCCGCCGACGACATTGGTGCCGTAGTCGATCATGTCGCGAGTGTGAAAGCGCGCCATTTTGCCGGTGATACCCTGCACGATGACGCGGGTGCTTTGATCCAAAAGAATGCTCATGATGCGACCTTCATGCTGTCGGCCTGTGTGACATCGCTTTTCCAGGCGCCAACTGCGCGTTCAGCGGCCTCGCTCAGCGTGGTGGCGCGGATGATCGGCAGGCCGGATTTGGCGAGGATCTTTTGACCCTCTTCCACATTGGTGCCGGCCAGACGCACGATTACTGGCATGTCGATCTCAACCTCGCGCATGGCATGAACCACACCTTCGGCGACCCAGTCGCAGCGGTTGATGCCCGCAAAGATGTTGACGAGGATCGCCTGCACCTTCTTGTCCGACAGGACTAGGCGAAACGCCTTGGCCACCCGCTCAGGCGTGGCGCCGCCGCCGATGTCGAGAAAGTTCGCCGGCTCACCGCCCGCCAGCTTGATGGTGTCCATCGTCGCCATAGCCAGACCCGCGCCGTTGACGATGCAGCCGATATTCCCGTCGAGCCCAACATAGTTGAGCCCCCGATCCGAGGCGCGGCTTTCGCGTGGGTCTTCCTGGCTTTTGTCGCGCAGCTCCGCGATCTGCGGGTGCCGAAACATCGCGTTGTCGTCAAACGACATCTTGGCATCCAGCGCGATAACCCGGTTGTCTTCGGTCAAGACCAGCGGGTTGATCTCGACCATGGTCGCGTCAAGCTCGGTAAAGGCGCGGTAGCAGCCTTGCAGCGTGCGCACCATCTGCTGGACCATGCCAGCCTCAATGCCAAGCTTGAAGGCGATCTGCCGACACTGGAAATCACGCAGACCCACCGCGGGTTCTACCACCGCGCGCACAATGCTGTCGGGTTTAGAGGCTGAAATCTCTTCGATCTCCATCCCACCTTCGGCGGAGGCTACGATCATCACCCGTTGCGTCGTCCGGTCGAGCACGAAGCCAAGGTAGATCTCGCGTGAAATCGGCACGGCCGCTTCGACGTAAACGCGGTACACACCCTTGCCCTCGGGCCCGGTCTGATGCGTGACAAGTTTCATGCCAAACATGGTCTCGCAGGCGTCGTGGATCTCAACATCGCTGTCACACAGTTTGACGCCGCCCGCCTTGCCACGACCACCCGCATGCACCTGCGCTTTGACCACCCAGCGCGCGCCACCAAGCTCGCGGGCGCGGTAGGCCGCCTGTTCAGGGCTGTAGGCCAGCGCGCCGTCGGGGACGGCGACGCCAAAGCCCGACAGGACCTCTTTGGCTTGGTACTCATGAATATCCATCGTCGTCCTCCTCGCCCAGCAGGCCTGTTTGGTGCCTACTCGGCGGCGATTGCAGCGTCGTAGTGACCGTTCAGGGCTGCATCGACAGCCGACTGATCAATTTCAGCGCCCAGTTCGCGCACAGCGGCGGCAAAGCGGGTGACAATGTCGCGAATGGCCGTCTCGTTCAGCAGGTTGAGGATGCCAATGCGCACCTGAACAGGCTCGGACAGGGTCGGCCAGATGCCAAAGTTCTGTGCCCTGCAGTGTTGCACCAACTCCATCTCGCGACCCGCGAGAGCGCCCGGCAGGTTTAGAACCACGAGCGACGGCATGTTCGATGTCACCTCGCAGCCCATCGCCTCAACCGCGGCGCGCAAGGCCGCCTCGTGATAGGTGTAGTCGGCCGCACGCTTGGCGATTGTTTCTTGTAGGCAGATCCGCAGCGCTTCGTGAAAGGCGGACACGGCATAGGCCGAGTGGGTCCGATGGTATGTGCCCTTTTCCACGTCCTCGCCGTCGATGATGCCCCAGTGCCGCGCCTCAAGGATCGGGTGGTGACAAAAGGTGCGGGTGCCGGTGGCGCGCAGCGCTTCGATGTAGCGGTCGGTGAACGACACCGGCGCATATGTCAGCGGCAAACAGCAGATGCCCTTTTGCGGGCAGGAGGCCCAACCATGCACGCCGGGGTAGTCGTCAATGCGGAAATCACCGACGCCGAGGCTCGACACCGCGTCGATCAGGCCCATGACGCCGTGCCGCTCGCAGGCGTCCGAGAAGCCCTGGACGTCATTGACACGGCCCGATCCGGTTTCCCAATGCGCCATGGCCGCCCACTTCGGCTTGTGCTCGGCCAGCGCGGCCTCAACGATGTCGCCGGTGACGCTTTGCCCGTGCGGCACATTGATGATGATCGCATTCTCGGATTGCGGGTCGAGCGGGTTTGCCGCCAGTTCTTCGGCCGTCGCCGCCTTCATTCGCACGGTGAGACCGTCAATGCCTGAAAACGTTCCGTTCACAAACATCACCACCTTGTCGCCCGGCATAACAACCGAAAACAGCATGTCGAGCCCGCTCCACCCGGTGCCGGCCACGCCAAACGTGTGCACATTGTCCGTGCCCATCACCTGCCGCAGCATGTGCTTGCTTTCGACCATGCCGCGCAGCACATCCGCGTGCATGTGATCTGCAAGACCTGCGCCTGCATACCGCGCCAATACCCGCGCATCGGTATTGCCGGGGCCAGGGCCAGCGGCGATTGTGTGCGGGATTTCGAGCTGTGGGAACAGGGTAGGTGCGGTCATTTTCTCTCCTCCAGCGCCAGCGGCGCGCAAATCTCTTTGATCGGTGCGACGCGCCGATATTTGCTAGATAAGAGAGTTGCGAAAATTGAAAACGCTCTTTAGTTCTACTTTTGGGTATCTATTTGGGTAGTAAATTACCCACCCATAAGTATTGAATACCGCTGTATACGATGAAAAAGCCCGCTATATCGGGTAGGTTTTCGTGAATACAAGCGTGATTTCAATAGGTTGAGGAGGAGCGGCTGTGAGCATCGACATCGTCCTGGGCGACAGCAATCCGCTGGTCCTCGCCGCGCTGGCCGAGATCATCGAACGCGACGCGCGATTCTCTTTGGTGGCCACCGCCTCCACTGCTGAGGGGTTTTTGAGCACTGTCATGCGCGTACCGGTGCAGGTGGGCGTGATCGATTGGACCCTGCCCGCGCTGGGTGGCGCCAAACTGATCGAGGTGCTGCGCGATCAAACCAACCCGCCCCGTATCGTGGTCTATGCCAAGGACACCGGCGACCTGCCGCGTCTGGCCATGTCCGCAGGGGCGGCCGCCTTTGCCTCACGCTCAAGCGAGGCCGAGCAATTGCTCGACATTTGCGTCGATGTGGCTGCCGGGCGCATGGTCTTTCCCTTTCTGGATGTGCGCGATCTGCAAAGCGATCCGATCCTGCAATTGTCCCGCAAGGAGCGCGCGATGCTGCAGGCGCTGTCCACGGGGCTGACAAATCGCGAATTGTCCAAAGAGCTTGGGATCAGCGTTAACACGGTGAAATTTCATCTCTCCAACCTCTACGAGAAATTGGCGGTCAAGAACCGCGCGCAAGCCATTGCGTTCTATTATTCCTCGCGTCTTGCCATCGAACAGCCCGATGACGGCAGTATGCCTAGATAGACCGAGAGAGCGCTTGACAGAATCTTGCGCAGCGGACCATGTCTTGCGAAATTTTCGAACTCGAAAGGCGGTCTCTCATGTCATTCCACTCTGTTCAGCAAGCACCCGGCAGGCTCAACCGCTCTGAACTGGCCGTGCCCGGCAGTCAGCCGCAAATGTTTGAAAAGGCAGCGGCTTCGGATGCGGATGTCATCTTCCTCGATCTGGAAGACGCGGTCGCGCCGGATGAAAAAGAACAGGCTCGCAAGAACATCATCAAGGCGCTGAATGAAGTCGATTGGGGCAAGAAATCGATGTCGGTGCGGATCAACGGGCTCGACACCCACTACATGTATCGCGACGTGGTGGATGTGGTCGAACAGGCCGGCGAACGGCTGGACCTGATCATGATCCCCAAGGTCGGTACGGCAGCGGATGTTTACGCCGTCGACATGATGGTAACCCAGATCGAAGACGCCATGGGCTATGACAGCCGCATCGGGTTTGAACATATCATCGAGACCGCTTTGGGCATGCAAAACGTCAACGAAATCGCCGCCGCCTCACCGCGCAACGAAAGCCTGCACTTCGGTGTTGCGGACTATGCTGCGTCGATGCGCGCGCGCACCACGGTCATTGGTGGCGTGAACGAACACTATTCGGTGCTGACTGACCCTGACGCGGACGGAAACCGGGCAACGCATTGGGGCGACATGTGGCATTCGGCCATCGCCAACATGGTTGTCGCGGCCCGCGCAAACGGTTTGCGGCCTGTGGACGGCCCGTTTGGCGATTTTTCCGATCCCGACGGCTACCGCGCCGCTGCCTACCGCGCGGCTGTGCTCGGATGCGAAGGCAAATGGGCCATCCACCCCAGCCAAATCGCCCTGGCCAACGAGGTGATGAGCCCGTCTAAAGCGGAAATAGACAAAGCGAACCGCATCCTCGTGGCGATGGCAGAGGCGGAGGCCGCAGGCAAGGGCGCGGTCAGCCTAGATGGGCGTTTGATCGACTATGCCTCCATCCGTCAGGCGGAGGTACTGGTGGAAAAGGCCAAACAAATTTCCGGCGGCTAAAACAGTACCTTGGCGCGCTGCGGCGGCGGTCTAGGTTCTGCCTCTCGACTGAAGAGGCCCGCCTTTGACCACCGCCCTACTTATCCTGCCCAACCAGCTTTTTGATCCGCATCCCGGTCTCGACGAAGACCCGGACCGCGTCGTGCTGTTTGAGGACCCGCTGTTTTTCGGCGATGCGCAGTACCCCGCGACCTTTCATAAGCAAAAGCTATGGCTGCACCGCGCGAGCATGGCGCGTTTTGCCAAATCGTTGAAAAGCAAGGGATTTGACGTCTCAGTCAGAGGCTATGAAAGGCGCGCGGACGCGTGCGCACGGTTGCTCAAGCGCCTCGCCAGCGACGGCGTCACCCGCATCGTGATGACCCACCCAACCGATTTTACGGCCGAGCGGCGGCTGGAACGGGCGGCACAGGATCTGAACCTCACGCTCAGTTACCTCGACAACCCGATGTTCCTGAACACCCAGGGCGACAATTCGGCTTGGGCGGAGGGGCGCAAGCGGTGGTTCATGGCGGAGTACTACAAATCCCAACGTCGCCGTCTGGACGTCCTGGTCGAAGACGATGAACCCACCGGCGGGCAGTGGAGCTTTGACGAAGACAATCGCAAGAAGGTGCCCAAGAAGCTCTTGGACCAGTTGCCGGTGCTCGACTGGCCGCAGCATGACGAAATTGATGAAAATGCGCGTGAAATTGTACAAAACGACTTTCCCGATGCGTGGGGGTCGCTAGACACACTCTACTACCCCACCTCTCACGACGCGGCAGCCAAATGGCTGGACCAGTTCCTGGAACGGCGTTTCGCCGAGTTCGGTGACTATGAGGACGCGATTGTCGAAGGGGAAGGCTGGCTTTGGCACGCAGTGTTGACGCCGGCGCTCAATATCGGGCTGCTAACACCGCGGCAGGTCCTCGATGCCGCCTTGGACCACGGTCAAAGACGCGACATCCCGCTCAACTCTCTCGAAGGGTTTGTCCGCCAGATCATTGGTTGGCGCGAATTTATGCGCGCCACCTACGAGGCGCTTGGCGTCAAGATGCGCACCACCAACCATTGGAACCACACGCGCAAAATGCCCGCGAGCTTTTACGACGGCACCACCGGCATTGGGCCGATCGACGACACAATCAAGCGCATCCTAGACACCGGCTATTGCCATCACATCGAACGGCTGATGGTGCTGGGCGGTTTCATGTTCCTATGCGAGATCGACCCCGAC
>JBCCLL010000032.1:0-47348 GCA_039026855.1 Pseudomonadota bacterium
ATTTCGCCCAACGCCTCGCCCCCGGTTTGCAAGATCATGGATTTCGGCAAATTCAAGTACGAAACCCAGAAGAAAGCTGCCGAAGCCAAGAAGAAACAGCGCGTCATCGAGATCAAGGAGGTGAAGCCAGAGGTCCCGGGTCAAGCCCGGGACAGGACGGAGGGTTTTGATATGGCGCGCGCGATAACACCCCGCCGCAAAGCTTTGACCACGCTTGCAGCCTGGGGCGTGGCTCTGTTGATCTTTTTCCCGATCTTCTGGACCATCCTCACCAGTTTCAAAACCGAGGCACAGGCGATCAACGACCCGCCGCTGTTTTGGAATTTCAATTGGACGCTGGAGAATTACGGCGTTGTGCAGGACCGCTCGGACTACATGCGCTTCCTGTGGAATTCGGTGATGATCGCAGGCGGATCGACCCTGCTGGGCATCCTGATCGCGGTGCCGGCGGCGTGGTCCATGGCCTTTGTGCCGTCGCGCCGGACCAAGGATATCCTGCTGTGGATGCTGTCGACCAAGATGCTGCCTGCAGTGGGCGTCCTCTACCCGATTTCGCTGCTGTTTGTGCAGTTCAACCTGCTCGACACACGCGCCGGTCTGGTTGTGGTGCTGATGCTGATCAATCTGCCAATCATCGTCTGGATGCTCTACACCTATTTCAAGGAGATCCCCGGTGAGATCCTTGAAGCTGCGCGCATGGACGGCGCAACGCTGAGAGAAGAGATCCTCTATGTGCTCACGCCAATGGCGGTGCCGGGGATTGCGTCGACGGTGCTGCTGAACTTCATCCTCGCCTGGAACGAGGCGTTTTGGACCCTCAACCTGACCGCGGCTAACGCGGCCCCGCTCACCGCATTTATCGCCAGCTATTCCAGCCCCGAGGGTTTGTTCTTTGCCAAGCTTAGCGCAGCCTCCACCATGGCGATTGCACCGATCCTGATCCTTGGTTGGTTCAGCCAGAAACAACTGGTCCGCGGCCTGACCTTTGGCGCGGTAAAGTAAGGACATCTCATGGGACAGATAGAGCTGAAACAAGTCACCAAGTCCTTTGGCGACACCGAAGTGATCCCGCCGCTGGACCTCACCATCGGAGATGGCGAGTTTACCGTATTTGTCGGGCCATCCGGCTGCGGTAAGTCCACGCTCTTGCGGCTGATCGCTGGGCTTGAGGACATTACCTCGGGTACAATTGCCATTGATGGCAGTGATGCCACATCCGTGGTGCCGGCCAAGCGCGGGCTTGCGATGGTATTTCAGTCTTACGCGTTATACCCGCACATGAGTGTGCGCAAGAACATCGCCTTTCCGCTGCGCATGGCCAAGTTGCCGCAGTCAGAAATCGACAAGCGCGTCACCGCGGCTGCAAATGTGCTGAACCTGTCAGACTATCTTGATCGACGTCCCGGGCAGCTTTCCGGTGGTCAGCGCCAGCGCGTTGCGATTGGCCGCGCCATTGTCCGCGAGCCTGCCGCGTTCCTTTTTGACGAGCCTCTGTCAAATCTTGATGCTGCCCTTCGCGTTGGCATGCGGTTGGAGATTTCTGAACTGCATGAACGCCTCAAGACCACGATGATCTATGTCACCCACGATCAGGTCGAAGCGATGACTATGGCTGACAAGATCGTCGTGCTGCAAGCAGGGGTGATCGAGCAGGTGGGCAGCCCTCTCGAACTGTACCGAACGCCGCGCAATCTGTTTGTGGCGGGCTTTATTGGCTCGCCGCGGATGAACCTCATCTCGGGCGACGAGGCGGCCAAGCACAATGCAAGGACGATTGGTATCCGCCCCGAGCATATCGACGTGGTCAAGAGCGGCGGGCAGTGGCAAGGCACCGTGGGCGTGGCCGAACATCTCGGGTCGGACACGTTCTTTCACATCCACAACACCGGGCTGGCAGACACGCTAACCGTGCGTGCCATCGGCGATGTCAGCCTGCGTCACGGCGACACCATTCACCTGAACCCGCGCGCTAACGAAATCCACCGCTTTGATGCGGCCGGACTCAGAATCGCCTGATGCGGCTTGCGGGTAAAACGGCGCTGATCACGGCGACCGCGTGCGGGATCGGTTTGGCCTTTCCGCAGGCCTATGCTGCGGAAGGCGCTGATGTCGTGCTAGCTGAGGTCGATTTGCCCGCCGCTCCGGAAGCCGCGGCGGCCGTAGTTCAGACTGCCCCAGCGGTACGGATGGGCGAAACCGATTCGGCCAGCATTGAAGCGGGCTTAGTAGCATCAGCCGCACATGTTGGTCAGACGGAAATCTTGATCAATAATGCCGCGATCTACACAGGCGCGCCCAACATCAAAGTCACCGGCGCGGGTTATCGGTCTGTTTTTGACACAAACTTGGCCGACCCGGTCTTTACCCTGCATACCGTCGCACGGCACATGATTGAACGCGACATCCAAGGGTCGATCATCAACACTGCAAGCCATTCTGGTCACTGCGACGAGGACCTGACTGGCCACGGCATCAACGTGAAGGCCAGCGCCTCGGACACTGCCGGTTACTCCGTCGCTCAAACCTACAATGTTGATGGCGGCAACTGGATGCGCTGATGGCGAATGTGGGTCAGGGAGGGCGCGCGTTGGACTTGGGTGATCGCAATTTGCCGAACGTGCCCGAACGCGTGATCACGCCCATATACAATCGTGCAAACCTGTCGCCTGGGATTGTGCACATCGGACTTGGTAACTTTCACCGCGCACACCAGGCCTGGTATTTGCACCGACTGATGCAGCAGGGGCAGGCTTTGGACTGGGCGATCATCGGTGCTGGGGTGCGCCCCGCTGATCGTGCAATGCGCGCCAAGCTGCTAGGGCAAGACTGTCTGACGACACTGGTCGAACTGGATCCGGCCGGAGGCGCGGTAGAAATCACTGGCGCCATGATCGACTTTCTGCCCGTCGAAGATGGAAACGCGGCCCTGATCGGGTGCATGTCGACGCCGGAGATCCGCATCGTGTCGCTCACAGTGACGGAGGGAGGCTACTTTCGTGACGCCAACGGAGAGCTGGATACCACGCATCCCGATATTCTGCATGACGCGGCGAACCCACATGTGCCGCGCACTGCATTTGGCGCGATGATTGCAGCACTGCGCGCCCGTCGCGACGCGGGCCTCGGTCCGTTTACAGCGCAGTGTTGCGATAATCTGCAGCACAATGGGGACGTGCTGCGCCAAACCGTTGTTGGTCTCGCTGAATTAAGCGATCCGGAGCTGGCAGATTGGATTGATACCAACACCAGCTTTCCTGACGCGATGGTCGATTGCATTGTCCCCGCCACCGGCGAGGGAGAGCTTGCTGCGGTGCACGCGCTGGGTATTCGCGATGCCGCGCCGGTAACACATGAGAATTTCCGCCAATGGGTGATCGAAGACGACTTTTGTGCTGGCCGTCCCCCTTGGGAGGACGTGGGTGTCACCCTGACCAATTCAGTGCACCAGTATGAGACGATGAAGATACGCGTTCTTAACGCGGGTCATCAGGTCCTCGCCAATGTCGGTGAGCTGCTAGGCTTGCCTACAATTGCCGCTTGCATGGTGGATGATGATATTTCCGCCTTTTTTGACAAAGTGCAGCGCAACGAAATCCTCCCGCATGTCTGCGCTGTGCCTGATGTGACACCGTCGGAATATCTCGACATGGTATCGCGCCGCTTTACCAATCCGATGATACACGACACCACGCGGCGTGTGGCATTCGACGGTTCCGCACGTCATGCGGGTTTCGTCGTGCCGATTATCCGCGACGCGCTGGCTTCCGGTGCGCCGATACAAGGGCTGGCCCTGACCGAAGCACTTTGGTCTCGCATGTGCGCTGGCACGCGGGAAGATGGCAGCCAAATCGCGCCGAACGATCCGCATTGGGACATGCTGAGGCGCCTTGCGCATCGGTCCAAGGATGCACCGAACCTGTGGCTGACAAGTACGGCGGTCTACGGTGATCTTGGCGAAAACGAACCCTTTGCCGCAGCGTTCGAAGCGCAGTTGCGTGCAGTTTGGGACTTGGGTAGCGCGCGCGCTGTCCGAGCGTACCTTGGCTAAGTCAACCGCAGTGTCGCCAGCGCAATCCGCTTTCGACCTTGATATCTTCCCCCGAGTTGACCTTAATCGCGATGCCGACACCACGAGAACACAAAAACTGGGGAGTGACCTTTATGAAATTCTCAATCGCGACTGCGTTGGTTCTGGCTGCGGGCGCAGCTTATGCCAATTGCGATGAAGTCAGTTTCGCTGATGTCGGTTGGACCGACATAACCGCCACCACGGCGGCGACCAGCACAATCCTCGAAGCGCTGGGCTATGACACTGATATCAAGGTGCTGTCCGTGCCGGTGACATACACATCGATGGCAAATGGCGACATCGACGTCTTTCTCGGCAACTGGATGCCCACGATGGAGGCGGATATCGCGCCGTATCGCGATGCGGGCACCGTTGACACGCTGCGCGCCAATCTTGAAGGCGCGAAATATACGCTGGCCACCAACAAGGCGGGCGCCGATCTGGGCATCACCAGCTTTGACAGTATCGCCGCTCAGGCTGAAGCACTCGAAGGCAAGATTTACGGGATTGAGCCGGGCAATGACGGCAACCGGTTGATCCAGTCGATGATCGACGACAACGCGTTTGGCTTGGATGGCTTTGAGGTGGTCGAAAGCTCAGAGCAAGGCATGCTGGCGCAGGTCGCGCGCGCGGATCGCCGCGGCGAACCGGTGGTGTTCCTTGGTTGGGAACCGCATCCGATGAATGCCAATTTTGAATTGACCTACCTCACCGGCGGGGACGATTTTTTCGGCCCCAATCTTGGCGGTGCGACTGTGTTCACCAATACACGTGCGGGATTTGCAGGTGAGTGTGCAAATGTGGGCGCGCTGCTGGCCAATCTCGAATTCTCGTTGGCCATGGAAAACGAGATCATGGGCGCCATCCTCAATGACGGTGAAGACCCCGGCGACGCTGCCAAAGCTTGGCTTACAAGCAATCCAGGCGTTTTGGATGGCTGGTTGACCGGTGTCACGACCAAGGACGGCGGCGATGCGATGGCCGCGGTCAAAGGTGCGCTGGGCCTCTGACGCTGCGTGACCGTTCGAGCGTGCGGGATTGGCCGCACGCTCGGTTCTTGCGTGATCAGGATCGGAATTCCATTGGACTGGCTCGAAGACAACAAGATCCCCGTCGGCAAATGGGCCGCGGCGATTTTCGATTGGTTACAAATCAACGGCGCGTGGTTTTTTGACGGTTTGTCTGACGGCCTGGAAGCGCTGATTGACGCCATCCTGTGGGCTTTGCAAACGCCGCCGACCCTGCTGGTTATCGCGGTGTTTGTCGCGTTGACCGTGTTTTTGCAGCGCAGTTGGAAAACAGGTGTGCTGGTGGCCATCGGTTTTCTGTTCATCGTCAATCAAGGCTATTGGGAAGAGACAACCGAAAGTCTGACGCTGGTGCTGTCAGCCTGCGTTGTTTGCATGGCGGTGGGCGTGCCCATTGGGATCGCAGCGGCACATCGGCCCGGCCTTTACGCGGTGCTGCGCCCCGTTCTGGACCTAATGCAGACGCTGCCCACCTTTGTCTATTTGATCCCTGCGATTGTGTTTTTCGGCATTGGCATGGTGCCGGGCATGATCGCGACCGTCATTTTTGTCCTGCCGGCGCCAATCCGGCTGACCTATCTGGGCGTTTCGGCCACCCCGCAGCCGTTGCTTGAGGCGGCGCGGTCATTTGGGGCCACCCCGCGCCAGACCCTTTGGAAGGTGGAGCTGCCCTTTGCCCTGCCGCAGATCATGGCCGGGTTGAACCAAACCATTATGCTGTCGCTATCTATGGTGGTCATTGCGGCCCTTGTCGGCGCGGACGGACTGGGTGTCCCGGTGGTGCGCGCGCTTAACCAAGTGAACACGGCCCTCGGGTTCGAAAGCGGCTTTGTCATCGTTGTCGTTGCCATCATGCTCGACCGCATTCTTGCAGCGCGGAGCAAGAAATGAGTGCAGTGATTTTCGACAATGTCTCAATCGTGTTTGGCAAAAATCCCAAAAAAGCACTGCCACTGATGGATCAGGGGCAATCGCGTTCCGAGGTGCAGTCAGAAACCGAACAAGTGCTGGGCGTGCATAACTGTTCGCTGACCGTTGAAAAGGGCGAGATCCTCGTGTTGATGGGTCTGTCTGGCTCGGGCAAATCCACGCTGTTGCGCGCTGTCAATGCGCTTAATCCTGTGGTTCGCGGTGCAGTGCATGTCGCCGACGGTGATCAGATGGTCAACATTACCTCGGCGACGGAGGCGACCCTGCGGCGCATGCGTCTGACCAAGATCGCCATGGTCTTTCAACAGTTCGCGCTTCTGCCTTGGCGCACTGTGCGCGAGAATGTCGGACTTGGTTTAGAATTCGGTGGCATGTCCGGACAGGACAGGCGCAATCGGGTTGAGGCGCAGCTTGACCTCGTGGGCTTGGGCGAATGGGCGGATCGAAAGGTGGGCGAGCTCTCAGGCGGCATGCAGCAGCGCGTCGGTCTGGCGCGTGCCTTTGCAACCGAAGCGCCGATCCTCTTGATGGACGAGCCGTTTTCGGCGCTCGACCCCCTGATCCGCACGCGGCTGCAGGATGAGTTGTTGGAGCTGCAAGAGCGCCTAAACCGTACCATAATCTTTGTCAGTCATGACCTCGACGAAGCATTCAAGATTGGCAATCGCATCGCCATCATGGAGGGCGGTCGCATCGTGCAAAGCGGCACGCCCACCGATATTTACACCGCCCCCGCCAACGACTATGTCGCAGATTTTGTGGCGCATATGAATCCGCTTGGCGTGCTGCGCGCGGTTGACGTTGTTGAACCCGGTGAAGGCGTGGCAACCGTTACCGCGGATACGCCGCTTGCAGGAGTGATGTCGCGGCTTGCCGAGGATGATGCGCCGTTGTCTGTGGTGGATAATGGCGAGGTTGTCGGCAAAATCACCCGCCGATCAGTGCTGCAACGGCTGCAGATCAAGTAATCGAAACCGCGCCGTTGGCGGCTGTGCGCAGGGCTATAAATGTAAGTGCAAGCGTTTTCGCGGTCTTGCGTCATTTGATCGAAGTTTGGGATGACACGGGGGCGCTAATGTTTTGGCAACGTAAGCTGGTCAGGCCAACACGTGTGAGACCGAAACCGGCGCGCACGTTCAGAGGTTCATAACCCCAGTATCAAGCACGCTCTCCATCGAAACGTAGGTCGATGTCGACGCCACATGCGGCAATTGGGAAATCTGTTCACCCAGGACGCGGCGGTAGGCGGCAATGTCCTGAGTGCGCACTTTCACAAGATAATCAAACCCGCCGGCTATCAGGTGGCACGCCTCAACCTCCGGTATCGCGCGCACAGCAGCGTTGAATGCAGCCAGAGAGTTTTCACGCGTGTCCGCGAGTTTAACCTCAATGAACGCCACATGCTCGAGCCCTAGCTTGCTTGCCGACAATTCGGCGCGATAACCTGTAATCACGCCGATGCTTTCCAAGCGACGCACGCGCGCCGTAACGGGTGTCTTTGACAGCCCCACGCGCTGTCCGAGCGCTGTCATTGAAATCCGCCCCTCGGTCGCAAGCACTTTCAGGATGCGTTTGTCCAATGCGTCCAGATTTTCGATTTCATTCATGCTTAATCACCATTTGATCCGTGCAATTTGGGAAAAGTAGCTGCAATGGACCGTCTAATGGGCGAAAAACCTGCCGTCCAGATGGTATGATATCGCGACATTTTAGAGCGTCTGATGCCTGATACTTTTCCCAATCTCGACGTTCATAAACGCCGCCCCGAGGCGGATGTGATCGCAGATCTCGTGGCCACGGCAGCGCTGGATAGGCGTGCGCGCCAACAGATTGTCACACGCGCGACTGCGCTGGTTGAACGGATACGCGCCGCTGCTGAGCCGGGGCTGATGGAAGCGTTTCTTGCCGAGTACGGCCTTTCCACCGACGAGGGTGTCGCTCTGATGTGTTTGGCCGAGGCGCTGTTGCGCGTGCCCGACGCACATACAATTGACGCATTGATCGAGGACAAAATCGCGCCGTCGGATTGGTCTGCGCATCTGTCCCAGTCCACGTCGCCCTTGGTTAACGCATCTACGTGGGGATTGCTGCTGACGGGCCGTGTCCTTGGTGGGCGTGATCCGGATGTGGCCGCCACCATGCGGTTGATGGTGCGAAGACTGGGTGAGCCGGTCATTCGCGCGGCAGTGCGTGCCGCGATCAAGCAGATGGGCCGCCAATTTGTGCTGGGTGAGGACATCGACGCTGCCATGCGCCGTGCCCGCGGGATGGAGGCGAAAGGTTACACCTATTCCTACGATATGCTTGGCGAAGCGGCGATCACAGCCGAGGATGCGGCGCGCTATGCCAAAGCTTATGGGTCGGCCATTGCCCGGATTGCGCATGCCTGCAACGGCAACGACATCACCATGAACCCCGGCATCTCGGTCAAGCTGTCGGCGCTACATCCGCGTTACGAAGTCGCAAAAACCGATCGTGTCATCGCTGAGTTGGTGCCGATCCTCACAAGCCTTGCTCGTCAAGCGGCGGCGGCTGGCATGGGCCTCAACATTGATGCCGAAGAGGCGGACCGTCTCAGTCTTTCACTTCAAGTGATTGAGGCCGTGCTCGCCGATCCCGCATTGGCGGGTTGGCACGGGTTCGCTGTTGTGGTGCAAGCCTACAGCCGCCGCGCAGCCGATATGATTGACGCGCTTTACACGACAGCGCAAACGCTGGACCGCCGCATCATGATCCGGCTGGTCAAAGGGGCGTATTGGGACACTGAGGTCAAACATGCGCAGGTCCAGGGCCTGGAAGATTTCCCAGTGTTCACGCGCAAAGCGGCGAGCGACGTCAGCTTCATCGGTCTGTCGCGCAAGCTCTTGCGGATGACGGATCGTATTTATCCGCAGTTTGCCACCCACAATGCACATTCTGTTGCAGCAGTGCTGGACATGGCGCGCGACCTACAAACCGGCGCCTTCGAATTTCAGCGCTTGCACGGCATGGGTGGGGCGTTGCATGACTTGGTGCGCAACGACGAAGGCACCCGCTGCCGCATCTATGCCCCGGTTGGCGCGCATCGCGATTTGCTGGCGTACTTGGTGCGGCGATTGCTTGAGAACGGTGCCAATTCGTCTTTTGTGCACCAGATCGTTGATACAGCGGTACCCGCCGAAGACGTCGCCGCATGCCCTTTTGCGGCGTTGGGTCGCACCAACGCGCGTCCTCTGACCACGGGTGCTGGGCTGTTTGCCCCCTCTCGGCAAAATTCGATGGGATTTGATCTGAACGATGTGAATGTACTGGCGCAGATTCAGTCCGCCCGCACGCAGCCGGAGACACTCAGTGTCGGGCCGATGATCGCGGGCGATGTCGTCAGCACCACCACCGAGGATATCTTTAACCCTGCCACCGGCGCGTGCATCGGTTCGGTCCGGCTCGCGTCCGTTGAGGATGTCGCAACAGCGCTTAACGCAGCTACCCCTTGGGCGGCCAAGCCAAAAGAACGGGCGCAAACGCTGCGGCGTGTTGCCGATCTTTTCGAGGCGAATTACGGCGATGCATTCTCTCTTTTGGCCGCAGAGGCTGGCAAAACGGTTGCTGATGCAGTGGCCGAGTGTCGCGAAGCAGTGGATTTTTTGCGGTACTACGCCAACGAGGCCGAAGCGCTGATCACGCAGCCACGCGGCGTTTTTACTTGCATCAGCCCGTGGAATTTCCCGCTGGCAATATTCACCGGTCAGATTTCCGCGGCCCTTGCTGCAGGAAATGCGGTGTTGGCCAAGCCGGCGGAAACAACACCAGCCATCGCCGCATGGGCGGTCGCGCATTTTCACACCGCGGGCGTTCCGCGGGATGCGCTGCAGCTTTTGCCCGGCGCGGGCGATGTGGTGGGTGCTCGTCTTACGTCTGATCCGCGGGTGAATGGTGTCGCGTTTACCGGTTCCACGGCAACAGCGCGGCGTATTCAGGCGGCAATGGCAGACGGCTGCGCACCTGGTACGCCGCTCATCGCCGAAACCGGTGGCCTTAACGCGATGATCGTAGACAGCACAGCGCTGCCGGAACAAGCGATCCGCGACATCATCGTCTCCGCCTTTCAATCCGCTGGACAGCGCTGTTCCGCGCTTCGCTGTCTTTACGTGCAAGACGACATTGCCGCGCCGTTTCTCAAACTTTTAATCGGTGCGATGGATGAGCTCGCGCTTGGCGACCCGTGGGATATTGCGACGGATATCGGGCCAATTATCACTCAAGAGGCGGCGACACAGATCTCAGCCTACGTCGACACCGCCGCGCGAGAGGGGCGCCTGCTACACCGATTGAACGCGCCTAAGTCAGGTGCGTTTGTTGCGCCCGCGTTGATCCGTGTGCCGGGCATTTCCGCGCCGTACCGCGAGATCTTTGGCCCGGTCCTCCATATCGCGAGTTTCAAAGCGGATCAGATCGACCGAGTGTTAGCTGAGGTGAATGCGACTGGCTATGGCCTGACATTCGGTCTGCACACCCGTATCGACGACCGCGTGCAAGCGATTGCTGACGCGGTTAACGCAGGAAATATCTATGCAAACCGCAATCAGATTGGCGCCATTGTTGGCAGCCAACCCTTTGGCGGAGAGGGACTATCAGGCACCGGACCCAAGGCGGGCGGCCCACATTACGTGCTACGTTTCGCTGTTGATCCTGTGGACACAATTGAAACGGTTTGGCTTGAGCCCGCCGATATCAACGCGCTGACGAACGCCCTGCAAACCGATCAACCAAAACCAAAGCGTACACACATTCTGCCCGGGCCAACCGGCGAATTGAACCGTCTGACCACGCAGCCCCGGGCCCCGATCTTGTGCGCAGGCCCTGGGCCAACGGCGGCGGCTGTGCAGAGCCAGGCGATCACTGCGCTGGGCGGCAATGCGATCACCACGGACGGTTTCCTAGACCCTGCGTGCCTGACCACGCTTCCTGACTTCGGCGGTTTGCTCTGGTGGGGTGATGATGGCACTGGACGTGCCTATGCGCAGGCCCTCGCAGAGCGCTCTGGAAAAATTATTCCGCTGATTACGGCGCAGCCGGATCTTGCGCATGCCTGTCTTGAGCGGCACCTGTGCGTTGACACGACCGCAGCCGGTGGCAATGCAGGACTGCTGGCAGGGCAGGGCGCCTAGTCGGCGGCAAAAACGTATTTGTACGCCGCGCGCAGAACGTTTTTTTGGACTTTGCCCATCGTATTGCGCGGCAGCATGTCGACAACAATCAGCTTTCGAGGGTGTTTGAAGCGTGCCAGCGTCAATTCGGTGGCGGCGCGTACTTGATCTAAATCGGGCTCACCATCTGCGGCGGCCACCAGAAGCCCCACCGCTGTCTCGCCAAAATCGGGATGTGGCACACCAATCACTGCGCTTTCCAACACGCCGGGTTGCGCATCCAGCACCAGCTCGATTTCCTTTGGGTAGATGTTGTACCCGCCCGAGATGATCAGGTCCTTGCCCCTGCCTACAATGGTGACATAGCCGTCGGCGTCGATGGTCCCCAGATCACCGGTGATGAAAAACCCGTTGGCTCGCAATTCTGCCGCCGTTTTTTCGGGCATTTGCCAATAGCCTTTGAACACATTTGGCCCGCGCACTTCGATCTGGCCCACTTCGCCATGTGGCAAGGGCGCGCCAGTCTCGGGGTCTGTCACGATCACTTCGACCCCCGGTAGGGCTTGGCCCACCGTACCCGCCCGGCGGTCGCCCGCGTAGGGGTTCGATGTATTCATGTTGGTTTCAGTCATGCCATAGCGTTCAAGGATGCGGTGCCCGGTGCGGGCTTCAAAGTCCGCGTGTGTCTCTGCCAAAAGCGGTGCACTGCCGCAGACAAACAACCGCATGTGATCCACCAACGCGCGATCCAATCGTGCATCCGACAAGAGGCGGGTGTAAAATGTTGGCACCCCCATCAACGTCGTTGCCCGCGATAGAAACGCAATCACCTGATCTAGGTCAAACTTGGGCAGAAAGATCATGGTGCCGCCAGCCATCAAGGTGATATTTGTCGCGACAAACAGGCCGTGCGTGTGAAAAATGGGCAACGCATGCAGCAGAGCGTCTGATGCGGTAAACTGCCAATAGTCGGTCAAGGTCTCTGCATTCGAGATCAAGTTGGCCTGGGTCAACATAGCCCCCTTGGACCTACCCGTGGTGCCAGATGTATACAGAAACGCAGCCAGATCATCATATTGGCGGTCTACCGTTTTGTAGGCTTCTGGCTTTCTTGAAGCGGCATCGGGCAACGTGCCTGACCCGTCGGCGTTCAGGGAATAGAGTGCAGCCCCCAGCGGTGAAGTGATCTGCCGCACAGTCTCAACCGCAGCACCATCGCACACCATAGCCCGCGCGCGACTGTCATTGATAAAATACGAAAGCTCATCCGCCGTGTAAGCCGTGTTCAGCGGCAAAAAGATCACCCCGGCCTGAACGCACGCCGCATAAAGTGCCAATGCTTCGGTCGATTTGTGTACCTGTGCTGCCACCCTATCGCCGGGTACTAATCCTGCATCGTTTAGCACGTTTGCAAACTGGGCGGCCTGTGCCAGGAACGCTGCGTGCGTCACGGTTTGACCATCCGGTAGATGTAAGAATGGCGTTTCTTTGCTCGCGTGTTTGCCGAAAAACGCGTCGTAAAGCGGGTTGCCCATGCGCCTACCTCCCGCTCTAGCTAGATCACAATGGCAAACCCATCTCAACGTTGGGCAACACAATGCAGAAGACGATGTTTCGGCCTAAATGCGTGAAATGTCCGCGCGCTTTCGCCTAAGCGGTTAGGGCAACACGCATCTCAAACGTCACCGGATCTTCAGACACCACTCGCAGTGTGCCGCCATGTCGTTTGGCCACCTGCGAGGCGATGGACAGCCCGAGCCCTGCGCCTTTGCTGGCGGAGCCTTGCGCGAAGCGTTCGAATAATTGCACCGCGCGCGCCAAAGGCAGCGGGTTGCCGTCATTTGTCACGCTGATGACCGCGTGTCCTTGTTGGCGGACGGCAGTGAGCGAAAGCCGCGTCATGTCTGGCCCACCATGCGCCAGCGCATTGTCGAGCAAGTTCGCCACAGCTTCGCGCAGCATCACTGCGTCACCTTGCATCGAGATGCCATCATCTGGGACGTCGAGATCAAAGCTTAAACCCGCATCAATCGCGCGCGGTGCAGCTTGTTGAGCCAAGCCGCGCAGTAGATCACTGAGATCGAAAATGGCGAAGTCCGGTTCTGCCCCGCTGACGCGTTCCAGTGACAATAGCTGTTCGGTCAACCTCATGGCGGCGCGCGTCTCGTCCAGCAATGTTGCAGCACGGGCGCGCGTGTCGGGCAAAGTACGCGCCGTTTGCGTGGCTTTGGCCAGCGTATGAATGGCTGCGATTGGGTTGCGCAACTGATGCGCGGCTAGCGACACGAACCGCTGCTGCGCCTCTTGCGCGCCAGTGACTTGCGCGAAAAGAGAATTGAGCCGCCGCACGATCCCGCGCGTCTCTTGCGGTACGTGTCGCGTTATCGGGCTTAGGTCTGCACTGGACCGCTTTTGGATCGCATCTTCCAATTCGTTCAACGGCCGAAGGCCCAGACCCACACCCACCAGCACCAGCCCCGCCACAGTGGTCAGCAGCAGCAATACCGTCGCTCCGGCCTGCAAGGCGGATTGCCGGATGAATGCATCGCGCTGGTCCAATCGCTGCCACACGGTGATCACGCTCGTGCCGCCGATCCCGTCGATCTCAGCTTGTTGAAGCAGACGTGCCACCCGTACTGGTTTGCCCTGGTGCCGCGCATCATATTGCTGCACCGGTGCGTCGGGTGCCAAAACGCCTGCGACAGGCGGGCGGGAATAGCCGGTCACAAAACTGCCATCAGGCCCATAGACATGGTAAAACACGTCGCCGCCGCTGGCATCTTTGAGCAGGTCCTGCGTTGCGGGTGCCAAGCTATCGCCACCCGAAAGCGTGACCGACCGGGCCACGGCAAATGCGGTAATCAGTAGGTTGCGGTCAAAGATGTCTTGCGCGGTATCGCGTGCCTCCAGATAGCGCCATGACACCGCACCAATGGACACCAGCGTCAGCGGCGCCAGGATCAGAAACAGCAGCCGCAACCGCAGTGACTGGCGCGGCAGCATCAGACCTGTCCGGGTTTCATCAGATAGCCGATGCCGCGCGCGGTGTGGATTTCGATGCCGTAGGCGGCCAGTCTTTTGCGCAAGCGCGAGACATAGACCTCGACGACTTTTTCTTCGACATCTGCGCCCACGCCATAGAGGTGATCGGTCAATTTTGATTTTGGAACGATCTGGCCCGCGCGATCAAACAGGCATTCGAATGTTGCCATCTCCTTGCGCGGTAGGTTGAGCGCTGCGCCCTCGTGTGACAGCACCCGCGCCGCCCGGTCGAAGGTCAGCGTGCCGATAGGCTCGGCGTGTCGTATTTCCGTCGTACGACGGCGGAGCAGGGCGCGAATGCGCGCGGTCAATTCTTCCATTTCGAACGGTTTAACGAGGTAGTCATCCGCCCCGGCATCGAGGCCCGCCACTCGGTCACCCGTCTCACCAAGCGCCGAAAGACAAATGCATGGCATGGACCGACCGGCCCGGCGCAACGCGGCAATGACCTTTAGCCCATCAATGCCAGGCAGGTTTACGTCGAGGATGACTACATCCGCAGACTCGGCCAGCAGATGCGCCAGCCCGGCGTGGCCGTCATGCAAGACGTCGACCGAATGCCCCTCATCGCGCAGTACATGTGACATACCCGCGGCCAATGCTTTGTTATCTTCGACAATCACGATCCGCACGGCAGCGCCTCGGCTGATGAAAGGTTCATGCAAGCTTTCCGGTTTACGCCAGTTACATCAAGGGGGAATCACCCCCAAAGATTTGCTGGCCAAGTCCAGCATTGGGAGGAAAATATGAAAGCACTTCACTTCACGCGCCGCGTGGCGCTTGGGATTTCTGCTGCTGCGGCAATGGCATTGCCAGCGCAGGCCGAAGTCGACATGTCCGGCAAGACCATCGAATGGACGATCCCGTTTTCGGAAACCGGGGGCTCGGCCAAATGGGCGAACTTCTTTGCGCCGTTGCTCAGCGAGGCACTTCCTGGCAATCCGACCGTGGTGGTCAAATTCATGCCAGGTGCGGGTTCAACCAAGGGCGCCAACTGGTTCCAGGAACAAACCGGCGGCGATGGCACGGTGATGTTTGGGTCATCCGGCTCGACCCAGTTTCCCTACCTGCTCGGTGATCCGCGCGTTCGGTATGAGTACAACGACTGGATCCCTGTGATGGCATCTGGTACCGGCGGCGTGGCTTACCTCAACGCTGAAGCGGGCGCCAAGTACGACGGCACAGCCAACAACCTCAAGGACGAAACGTTCATCTACGGCAATCAGGGCGCTACGCGTCTTGATCTGATCCCAGCGCTCGCTTGGGACATGCTGGGCATGAATGTTGAGCATGTGCTGGGCATCAAGGGACGCGGTGACGGCCGGAAGATGTTCGAAAGTGGCGAAGCTACAATCGATTACCAAACGTCTTCGGGCTATCTCAAAGGCTCCGCCGAGATGGTTGAGGCTGGCAAGGCTGTGCCGATGATGACGTGGGGGTCCATCGACACCGAAGGCAATATCGTGCGTGACCCGACCTTCCCGGACATGCCCACGTTCAAAGAGGTTTGCGAAGCGACCGACGGTTGCGAAACCTCCGGTCCTAAGTGGGACGCCTGGAAAGCCTTTTTTGTCGCGGGCTTTCCCAGTCAAAAGCTGGCCTTTTTGCCTGCAGGCACCGACCAAGAAGTCGTAGATACCTTTGTCGCGGCCTTTGAGGAAATCCGTGCCCGTCCAGATTTTGCCGAGATTTCAGCAGCGCGTTTGGGCAAATATCCGATGTATGTCGGCGCAGAAGCGCAGGCCGCACTCGGTACCGCGATTACGGTCGATGCTTCTGCTAAGGACTTTGTGGTCAACTGGCTGAAGGAAGACTTCGGCGTTTCGCTGAGCAACTAAGCCTTGTTTTTGAAGCGTCCCGCCAACGCGGCGGGGCGCTTTTGCAAGCAAGGCCCCAGCGCGTACGCGCTGGCCCGCGCTCCCTCGGAATAGTGAGGTTCGCTCATGGACATTTTCCTGGAAGCACTGCCCGCGCTCGGTCAAGCCTGGGCGTTGATCTTGCAGCCGGTTGTAATCGGTTATCTCGTCTGCGGTGTGGTTATGGGGCTGGCCATTGGGGTTTTCCCCGGTCTCGGCGGCATTGCCGGCCTTTCGCTGTTGTTACCGTTCATGTTCGGGATGGACCCTATTCTGGGCCTGGCTTTGATGATTGGCATGGTCGCTGTTGTTCCTACGTCCGACACGTTCGCGTCGGTTTTGATGGGAATTCCGGGATCTTCTGCGTCGCAGGCCACCGTCCTGGATGGCTTTCCACTGGCCCAACGCGGCAAGGCTGCGCGCGCACTGTCCGCAGCTTTTGCATCGTCGCTCTTCGGCGGGCTTGTGGGCGCTGCGTTTCTGACGGTCTTTATCCTTGTCGCGCGTCCTGTTGTGCTGTTGTTCAAATCGCCCGAACTGCTGATGGTGTCGATTTTTGGACTGTCGATGGTTGGCATTCTCGCGGGTCGCGTCGCGATCAAGGGGGTTGTGGCCGCTGGCCTCGGCCTGCTTGTTGGCACAATTGGCGAAGGACCGTTTAGCGGCGAGCTGCGCATGTCCAGCTACGATCTGCCATACCTGACCGACGGTTTGAAACTCGTAATCGTGGGCCTTGGGATCTTTGCCGTGCCCGAGATCGTGGCGCTTTTGCGCAAGGATCGCGCCATCTCTGACACGCCCAGTTTGGGTGGCGGCTGGCTCGACGGGATCAAGGATTGGTGGGCCAACAAATGGCTGTCTATGCGCTGCTCGATCATCGGCGTTGTGGTCGGCGTGATCCCCGGGCTCGGCGGGTCGGTTGTCGACTGGATTGCATACGGTCACGCAGTGCAATCCACCCCGGACAAATCGAGATTTGGAAACGGTGAAATCCGCGGCGTCGTCGCCCCCGAAAGCTCTAACAACGCCAAAGAGGGCGGTGGGCTGGTGCCCACGCTGCTCTTTGGTATCCCGGGATCGGGTTCTATGGCGATTTTCATCGGCGCTTTAGCGCTTTTGGGCACAGGCATAGACGTGGGCCCCAGCCTGCTCGAAAACAATCTCGACTTTACTTATTCCATCGTGTGGCTGCTGGCCCTAGCCAACGTAATCGGCACAGTTCTTTGCATCCTTGCCTCTGGCGGCATTGCGCGGCTGACCAACATCCGCTTTGCCCTGCTCGCCCCTTTTATCTTCATGATCATCTCGTTTGCTGCGTTCCAGTCGGGCCAGAACCTGATGGACCTGGTCGCGCTGTTCGCGATTGGGTTTCTTGGCATTTTGATGCGCCGTTTTGACTGGTCGCGGCCCGCGTTCCTGATCGGGTTTGTCCTGTCAAACCCGGTGGAGAATTATTCAAACAACGCCAACCAGATTGCGGGCATTCGCTTTCGTGACGGGTTCGAAGCAGGCATGGCCTACATCGCCTCTCCTATCGTGATCATCTTGCTGATCATCACGCTGCTTTCCATCGTAGTAGGCCTGCGCCAGTCCAAGAACATCCGCGCCGAAGGCGACGTCGCCTCGGGTGGCAAGCGGGCGCCGTTGCTCTTTTTGCTTGCGGTGATCGGCTATGTCGGCTTTGCGCTGGTGAACGCCGGGATGATCCCCGACTACGCCTCCAACGATCGCGTTTTCCCGTTTTTCATCGCCTGCGTCACAATGGCGGGCGGGCTGATCCTGTTGGTGCAGATGATGCTGCGCCCTGAAACCGATCCGCTTTTTGCAGACCGCGAGGCTGAGGATGAGGGCAACACCTACGGCTTGTGGCAGACGTTGGCGTGGTTTGCCGGCCTGTTGGCGCTGACCGCGCTCACGGGCTTTATCATCGCGCTCGCGCTGTTCCTATTCAGCTTCATGCGCATCCGGGCGGGCCAGACCACGCCGTTCGCCGCCGCCTACACCGCTGCAGGTCTGATCTTTATGATGTTTATGGCATGGCTTTTGGGCCGCAATTTCCCGCCGGGTCTGTTGCAAGAGTACACGACGCTCCCTTGGCCGCTTGGATAAAGACCATGACCCAAACCGGCATTCCTTACCTCTTGATGCGCGGGGGATCGTCCCGTGGTCCGTATTTTAACGCGGCGGACCTGCCCAAGGACCGTGACACGTTGGCATCCGTTCTAGTCGCGGCCGTGGGGTCTGGGCACCCGCTCAACATTGACGGGATCGGCGGCGGCAACGCGGTCACAACCAAGGTGGCGATCCTTTCGCCTTCAGAGGATGACTGGGCCGATGTAGATTACTTTTTTGCACAAGTAAGCGTGCTCGACGGGCTTGTTGATTTCAAGCCGACCTGTGGCAACATTCTTGCCGGGGTTGGGTCCGCAGCCATCGAGATGGGTTTGGTCACGCCATCAGCAGACACCACGCGCGTCAAAATCCGCGCGGTCAACACTGGCGCTAGGGTCAGTGCCGACATCTCCACCCCCGGTGGCAATCTCACCTATTCTGGCAGCGCCACCATCGATGGTGTTCCCGGGAGCGCTGCGCCCGTCGGTCTCAACTTTCTCCAGGTCGCGGGTTCGAGCACGGGCGCCTTTCTGCCGACAGGCAACTTGGTCGACACCATCGACGGCGTCGCGGTCACCTGCATGGACGTGGCCATGCCAATGGTCATCGCCCAAGCGGCCGATTTCGATCTGACCTGCACTGAAAGCGTCGACGACCTCGATGCCAATCGCGATTTCTTTGACCGGATGGAGGCCATCCGGATCAAGGCGGGGGCGCTTATGGGCATGGGGGACTGCACCAAATCCGTCACGCCCAAGTTCGGCCTGATGGCCCCTTCGGACGCACCCAACACGATCCTGACCCGCTATTTCATGCCGTGGACCACGCACCCGACGTTGGCTGTCACTGGCAGCCAATGCCTTGCCTCCTGCGCGTTGACCCCTGGCACTGTGGCCGACGGCATGATGATGGTGCAAGGCACGCCGCCGCTGACCCTTCAACTCGCCCACCCGATGGGTCTGATGGACGTGATCGTGGACTATGACCTCGACCCGTCAGGTTTCACTCACAAATCGTCGGGTATCGTGCGCACCTGTCGCAAACTCGCCGAGGGCCGCGTGTTTGTGCCCGCGCAGGTCTGGGATGGCACATGAAGGTTGCGGTGCTTGACGACTGGTTTGACACCCTGCGCCACTTGCCCTGTTTTGAACTTCTGAACGGTCACGACGTCACCGTATTTACCGATCACGAGCCGGATGTTGAGCGCCTGGCCGCGCGGTTGAAGCCGTTTGAGGCGATCACCCTGTTTCGCGAACGCACCGCGATTACCGCCGATTTGCTGTCGCAACTCCCTAACTTGCGCCTGATCTCGCAACGATCGGTCTATCCGCATGTTGATGTCGATGCCTGCACAGCGCGCGGCGTGCTGCTGTGCTCGCGCTTGGGCGGTGGCGCGCCGCCGCACGCGGCCGCGGAACATAGCTTTGCCTTGATCATGTCTGCTATGCGTCAGATCCCGCAACAGATGGCCAGTCTGCAGGCAGGGACTTGGCAGATTGGCGTCGGCAAGACGTTGCACGGTCGCCGCCTTGGGCTTTATGGCTATGGCCGCATTGCCAGACTGGTCGCGGGATATGCCAAAGCGTTTGGGATGGAGGTTGTGTGGTGGGGGTCCGACGATGGCCGCGCGCGCGCGGCCAAGGACGGGCATAAGGTCGCCGAAAGTCGCGCAGCCTTTTTTGGTACTTGCGACGTTGTCTCACTTCATGTCCGCCTCAAGCCAGAGACCAAGGGCTTGATCACTGCCGCCGATCTCGCCCAGATGCGCCACGACGCGCTCTTGGTGAATACGTCGCGCGCGGGACTGATCGAGGCGGGTGCGTTACAAGCGGCGCTCGACGCAGGCCGTCCCGGTATGGCAGCGATCGACGTCTTTGACGTCGAACCGATCACTTGGGCGCATGATCCGATCGCCACGCATCCGCGTGTCACGGCAACGCCGCATATCGGGTTTGTCACCGAAGACGAACTAAACGTTCAGTTCGCGGATATCTTTGAACAGGTGGCCGCCTTTGCGTCGGGCGCGCCGATAAACATGGTCAATCCCGCGGCTTTTGTCGCCGAGTGATCATTTCCATCGAGCAGACATTGTGCTGCGCATGAATATTGTATACATGCGGATACAATATTCAAAGGGAGCCAAATTATGCAGTGGGACGTCGTCATCGTTGGATCAGGCAATGCAGGTCTTGCCGCGGGTATCGCAGCCTGCGAAGCGGGCAAACGCACACTGATCGTGGAAAAGGCCAGTGCCAATCTGGCGGGTGGCAATACCAAATACACCGCCGGGGCCATGCGCTTTGCCTATGATCGCAGCGATGAACTGTTGCCGCTGCTTGCCACCCCTGATGACCCGCGCGTCGCCATCTCCGATTTTGGCAGTTACACGTCAGAGAAGTTCGCAGACGATCTGCGCGGCTTTAACGATGGCGAAGACCTAACGCCTGAGCAGATCACGCTGGTCGGCCAGAGCTATGACGCAGTTCGTTGGTTGGCGGGTCACGGTGTCACCTATGAACCGATATACGCCCGCCAAAGCTTTGAGAAAGACGGGAAACTGATCTTTTGGGGCGGGCTGACCCTGGCCGCTGAGGATGAAGGTGTCGGCCTTTTCGACATGGAACTGGCCGCATACCAGCGCTTGGGCGGAGAGATCCGTTATGGCGCGGGGCTTGCGGAGCTGACCACGCAAGATGGCCAAGTGACCGGCCTTCGGCTCGAAACGGGAGAGGAGATCACAGCCGCCTCAACGATCCTCGCCTGTGGCGGTTTCGAGGCCAACGAAGAGATGCGCGCCGACATCATGGGCGCCGAATGGGCGCATGCCCGCACCCGTGGCACCCCGATGAATCGCGGCGACGGACTGCGCGCGGCATGGGCCGTGGGCGCGCAACGCTACGGCCGAATGACCGGCTGCCACGCCACGCCGATGGATCTTTACATGAAGCCATATGCCAACCTCGACCTACCGCATGGCGAGCGGAAAAACTATCGGAAGATCAGCTATTTCCTCGGTGTTATGCTCAATGCCGAGGGTCAGCGCTTTGTGGACGAAGGCTATGATTTCCGCAATTATACCTATGCCCAGTTCGGCGCCGCCGTGTTGCGCCAGCCGGGGCACAAAGCCTGGCAGATCTTTGACGCGAAAACCGCCGATTTGCTCTATGCCGAATACCGGTTTCACGACGCATCCTATGTCGAGGCCGAAACGCTCGAAGATCTCGTGCTGCAATGCGAGGGGCTGGACGGGGCCGCCGCCCTCGCGACCCTCGCGGACTTCAACGCAGCGGTAGACGACGCCACACCGTTCGATCCCACGATTAAGGATGGCAAAGGCACCAAGGGCCTCACTCCCGCAAAATCCAATTGGGCGCAAAAGCTCGACACCGCCCCGTTCCGCGCCTACCCGGTGACGGGTGGCATCACCTTTACCTATGGCGGGCTCAAGATCTCGGACACTGGCGCAGTGCTCGACGATGCTGACACGCCTATTCCTGGCCTATTTGCTTGTGGTGAGCTGGTGGGCGGTGTGTTTCTTGGCGGCTATCCAGGTGGCTCCGGCCTGACCTCGGGGGCGGTCTTTGGACGTCTTGCGGGCAGCAACGCCTGAGATAATCTGCCTGCAGTGCACTTGGGGGCAGAGAGATGCAACGCACAAGGGTAGGCTTATGAACCCGGCGGAGTGGTTGCACCGCACCGCACTGCGCGACGGCAGCCGTGACGCTTTGTTTACGGGCGCCGCACCCGTGGCCAACTATGCCAGCTTCCGGGCACAGGCAGCATCACTTGGTGCAGGCCTCGTTGCACGCGGCATTGCACGGGGCGACCGGGTTGCGGTGTTTATGGGCAACCGCGTTGAATACCTCGTGGCGCTTTACGGCATCTGGTTTGCGGGCGCCGCTGCGGTGCCGATAAACGCCAAGTTGCATGCCAAAGAAGCAGACTGGATTATCGACAACGCTGAAGCCGCCTTGACCCTGAGCGACACGATGCGTGCGGCAGATCTTACGCGGCCGGCCATCCAAGTGGGCGACACCAACTGGCAAGAACTGCTGGCACACGCGCCCTTGGCTCGGCCCGCCATACTCGACACGGATGACCTGGCGTGGCTCTTTTACACCTCCGGCACAACTGGCAAGCCCAAGGGCGTGATGATCACCTGTGGCAACATCGCGGCGATGGAGCAGTGTTATTTCATCGATGTCGACGACGTGTATGCATCCGATGCAATTCTATACGCAGCGCCAATGTCGCATGGCGCGGGCATCTACAATTTCATGCACGTCTTGCGTGGCGCTCGTCACGTGGTGCCCGAAAGCGCCGGCTTCGATCCGGCCGAAATCCTTTCGCTGGGGCACAGCGTTGGCAACATCTCGATGTTCGCCGCTCCCACCATGGTTCGCCGGCTCGTGGACCACGCCAAGGCCACTGGCCAAAAGGGTGAGGGGTTGCGCACCATCACCTATGCGGGCGGCCCAATGTACGAGGCCGACATTTTGGACGCTGTCAGCACTATGGGCGCCCGATTTGTGCAAGTTTACGGGCAGGGCGAATGCCCCATGGGGATTACTGCGCTGTCGCGCAGCGACGTTGCGGAACGCGACCATCCGAACTGGCGCGCGCGCATGAATTCGGTGGGCAAGGCGCAAAGCGCTGTTTTGGTGCGCATCCTCGGGAAGGACGGCAACGAGCTGTCAACGGGAGAAACTGGCGAAATTGCAGTGCGCGGTGCCACTGTGATGAAGGGTTATTGGCGCAATGACGCCGCCACCTCTCAGACGATCCGCGATGGCTGGCTTTGGACGGGCGACATGGGGGCCATGGATGCGGATGGCTATGTCACCATGCAGGACCGGTCCAAGGACATGATCATCTCGGGCGGCTCGAACGTTTATCCGCGCGAGGTCGAGGAGGTGCTGTTGTCCCACGGCCGGGTGCGTGAAGTTGCGGTGGTCGGGCGCTCGCACCCCGATTGGGGAGAGGAGGTTGTGGCTTTTGTGGTAGGCGATGCTGACCCTGCTGCGCTTGACGCACTGTGTCTGGATCAGATCGCGCGGTTCAAACGGCCCAAGGACTATATCTTTGTCGAGGATCTGCCGAAAAATAACTATGGGAAAGTCCTGAAAACCGATTTGCGCGCTCGGCTGCGCGCTTCGGCGTAACGCGCCGCCATTGACGGGAAGCAAAATCGCCTCACCTCACCCAGCGTAAGAGCGACGAGGTGACCCATGCGTTTTTGCTTTTGTGCCCTGCTGTTTGCCACGCCGACCACCGCGCTGGAATTGGTCGAAACCGGGCGCTACGACCTGAACCGCCCCGCAAGCCTTGACTATGACCCAACCTTTTGCGGCCTGTGGATTGCAAACGAAGGGCCCGAGGCGGTGCTGGTCACGCTGCAGGGCGATGAGTTGCGCCGCGTGCGCAGCGATCTGTACCAGATCAAGGCCATCGCAATCGAAGGCGAACACCTGTTGGTTGGGGACGGCTTTGGTAAGCTTCAGCGCCTCACGAAATCGGGTGACCCGCTGGGTGCGCCCTTCACGCTGGCCGGCGGGTTCGCCGACACAGAGGGCATCGCAATTGCCGCCAATGGCGACATTGTCACGGTCGAAGACGACCCCGAACGGCTGACATGGTTCACGGCCATGGGCGAGATCAAGACGCAGATCGATACCATGGATATGTCCCCGCCGCTGACCGAGGCGCAGGGCATCGCCATCGACCCGCGCACCGGGCACATGTTGATCGTAGACGACAGGGAAGGCACCAACAGCCTGTATGAGTTTTCCGAAGACGGCGATTTGCTGGGCCAGGCGAGCCTTTACGAATACGGTATCGATCCCGAAGGGATTGCTATCCGGCCCGGGTCAAATCAGCTTTTCATCGCGTTTGACAGCGGGGCGCAGATCGTGACGTTCGATTACACCCCGACGCTGCCCGAGGGGGCGGCATCGCTACCGCCGGGGGCCGATTGCATGATGTTTTGAGTGCCGCTTGCGCGCCGCTTAACAGACTGATTTGCAGATGAAAGTTCGATTGTCAGCCGACAATTTACGGAGAAATCACTCGGCTTTAATCGCCTCTGTTTCGATGTTGATCGTGACCTCGTCGCCCACAAGGCCGTTATCCACCGCGTACATCATGCCGAAATCGCTGCGCTTGATCGATGTGCTCATCGACAGGCCCAGTGTCTCGCGTTGGTGGCCAAAGGGGTAGTCCGCGACCTTGTTCAACGTCACATCCAACGTTACGGGTCGCGTCACCCCCAAAATTGTCAGATCACCGGTGACCGTCCCACGATCCGCGCCACGCGCCGTGCCGCCATTGGCGACAAAGGTTATCTCAGGATGCTGCGAGACATGCAGGAAATCGCGGTTTTTGACGTGACTGTCGCGCGCGCGGTTGAATGTGTTCACCGACCCCGCTTCGATGGTCACCTCCACCGGTCCCAATTCGCGATTGTCCACGTCATAGGAAAACCCACCCTCCAGATCGGTGAATATGCCCAGCGTTTTGGAATACCCGATATGCGTGACCGTGAAGTAGACCGCCGTGTGCGACGGATCGAGGTCATAGCGCGCCATGTCGGCAAGTCCGGGCGTGGCCAGCGATGCAAAGACTGTGGCGGCGAGAAACGGTTTGGTCATATCAAGCTCCTGATCGGGGCAGGGCGCGGGTCGCCCTGCGGCGGGGGTGATCTACCTTCTGGCCACAGATATAGGGCGGAAAGGCGCACACACCATGCACGACCGGCACCTGCGCTGCGCGACATGGAATGTGCACCGCGCCCGCGGCATGGACAGCTTGATCGATCCAGAACGTATCGCGCGGGTGATTGAAAACGATCTGGCCCAGCAAAACCTGCACGTATTAGCGCTGCAAGAAGCGGACGCCGAACGCCGCCCGCATGCCGGCATTCTTGATATCGACCGCATCGCGCGGGCCACGGGTTTGGTTTATGTCCATGACGCAGCACTGCGCTGGGGTCCGCAAAGCGACGGATTTCTAGGAACGATCCTGTTTCTCGCACCATCGCTGACGCGCACGCACGCCGACATAATCGACCTGCCTGGTCATTGTCACCGGGGCGCGGTTGCCATCGAAGTTGTGCATGAAGAACGCCCGGTGCGGCTGATCTCTACCCACATGTCGCTGGGCCAACCGCTGCGTCTCATTCAGATGCGCATCATCGGTCAGTACCTGCGCCGCCGCCCGACCATGCAGACGATCCTGCTGGGTGATCTCAATGAATGGCGTCCATGGGGTGGCGCAATGTTTTCACCACGCTTGATTGGCGCCGCATTGCGCGGGCCGGTACGCGCGACATTCCCGAGCACCCGACCATTGCTACCGCTTGATCGCATCCTAACCACGTCAGGAGAGGTGTGCGATCTACAGGTGCTGCGCAGTGCCGCAATGATCCGCGCCTCGGATCACCGCGCGATGGTGGCGACGGTCACAGTTCCGTGACCGGCCGAATATTTTGTCGCCGTGCAGCGTTCGCTTGCTGTGCGACGTTCGATCCGGCGCTAAGTGGCTGTCATCATAGGAAACACCGATGCTTAAAACTGCACTCGCCCATATTGAACCGGTACAAGGTCCGCTGCCGCAGCTTTTGGCGCTGGCACTGATCTATGGCGCGGTGCTGGCTGTGGCGTCGGTCACCCTACTGGGCAGTGCCGTGGTGGCATTGTCGGTGTTTGCTGCAATCACCGTGCTCGCCGCCCAAGGTATCGCCTCGGCCTACCCGCACGCTGTGCTCGGCGGGTGCAACGCGGTGACCTTAGCCCGCGCTGCTATGGTAGCTTTTCTTGCCGGTGCTGTCGTTGCAGTGGACGTATCAGGTTGGCTGCTGTTTGCTGTTGCAACCCTTGCATTTGCGCTTGACGGTTTGGATGGGTGGTTGGCGCGGCGCGCGCGGCTGGTATCCGAGTTTGGTGCTCGGTTTGACATGGAGGTTGACGCGGGGCTTGCCGCGGTCCTCGCCATTTGGCTTTGGACCAGCGGTGTCACAGGCCCCGAGATTCTGCTGCTCGGAGGCATGCGTTATCTGTTTGTCGCAGCCTCCATCATATGGCCAGCTCTGAAGGCGCCTTTGCCGCCGTCCTTTCGGCGCAAGGCGATCTGCGTGGTGCAGGTGGGCGCGCTGGTCTTGCTGATGTTTCCGCTGACCCCAACGCTGCTCGCCATGCCAGTCGCATTTCTGGCTGCTGCGCTTTTAAGCTGGTCCTTTCTGATCGATATCCGTTGGCTGACCCTTCGTTCCGTCTAAGGCAGGTCATCGCGCTGGCCGCCGCCGCTGCGTTGATTTTCGCGGCACTGGTTCTGCCCAATCATCCCGGCACGATGAAGTGGAGCGCTTTGAACCGTTGGCCACTGGAATTGCCCGTGCTGCTCCTGCTGATGCTGGCTGTGGGGCGGCAACGGGTTATTGCCTCACTTCTTTCGCTGTTTCTGCTGGTCGTTGTTGTCATCAAAGTAGCGGATTACGCGATGTTTTCTGCGTTCAACCGCACCTTCAATCCGATCCTGGACACGTTCTTGATCGGCGCGGGTCTTAGGATTCTCAACGACAGTATCGGGCCGGTGCTAACGGCGCTGGCTGCCTTCGCGACGATCGCCCTGCTCGCGTTGCTGTTTTACGCGTTTTGGCGTGGGTTGCTGGCATGGGGCGGAGTAGTGCGGGGGCGTCCTTGGCGATTAACGGCTGGCATTTCCGCGCTGCTCTGCGCTGGCTGGGCCGCCGCTGACGTCGGCCACCACCTCGAATATTGGCGCTTTGACCGCAGCCCACCCGGCACCGCGTGGAGCGCGCGCCACACTCTCAAACGCGGAATTGAGATGCAGTCAATTGCCGCTGACCTGATCGTTTTTGCGCGCGAGGCTGAAACGGATCCGTTTGCCGGCGAAAGTGGCCTGCTGGACGCGCTAGAGGGGCGCGACGTGGTGCTGATCTGGATCGAAAGCTATGGCCGTGCCAGCTTTGACAATCCGCTTTATGCGCCAACGCATTTGGCCACTTTGCAACACGCGCAGGACTCTATTGCCACGTCAGGCCGTGCTATGCGCTCGGGTTGGCTGACCTCACCTACGGCGGGCGGGCAAAGCTGGCTGGCGCACGGGTCACTTGCGAGCGGTCTTTGGACCTCCGACAACGGGCGTTACAACGCGATGCTGGCCAGCGGGCACAAATGGCTGTTTCACTTTGCGCAAGACGCTGGCTACCGCACCGCAGCGATCATGCCCGCGATCACTGTGGGTTGGCCCGAGAGCCACGCTATGGGGTTCGACCTCGTCATCCCGGCGGCGGATATGGGATACCGCGGCGATCGATTTCGTTGGGTCACCATGCCCGACCAGTTCACGTTAGCACGCTACCCTGATCTGCTGCCGCCCGACCCGCGGCCGGATTTCATTCAGGTGGCGCTGATTTCGTCTCATGCGCCTTGGACCCCGATTGCAGATGTAGTCGCGTGGGAAGAGGTGGGCGACGGCACTGTGTTCAACGAGATGGCGGCGCGCGGGCCCACCCCAAAAGCACTCTGGCGCAATCGCGACAACGTGCGCGACGCGTACCGCCGCGCGGTGGACTACGCGCTTCGGGTCACGTTTGAGCATGTCGTACGGATGGGTCCCGACGCACCGCTGGTGATCGTTGCAGGCGATCACCAGTCAGCAGGTTTCGTGGCAGGCAGCGACAACAAGGATGTCGCCGTTCACATGATTGGCCCGACCGATCTGCTGGCGCGGATCGACCATTGGGGCTGGACGGAAGGCTTGATACCTGCAGCCGACGGCCCTGTGCGCCGGATGGAGACGTTTCGCAACGATTTCCTGGCTGCATTTACCTATGAACAGATGTCTGGGCGTCTGGGGCAATGAGATCGGTTTGGCTCAAGCTTGCTGTGTCCTTTGCCGGTCTGGGCGGTCTACTGTGGTGGTCGGACACAGTGCAGGTGTGGGACCGGCTGCGCGCGTTTGATCCGATGTGGATTGCGCTGTCTGTCGGGTTGGTCACGGCTGCAACCTTTGCCATGGCGCACCGTTGGCAACTGACGGCGCGCGCCTTCGGCCTAGAGATCGGATACGCCGATGCATTGCGGGAGTATTATTTAGGGCAATTGGTAAATTCGGTGCTGCCGGGTGGCGTTGCCGGAGATGTCAGCCGCGCGGTGCGCACACGCCATGCCGGCAGTCTGACCCGCGCGGCGCAGTCGGTGATGGCCGAACGGCTACTTGGCCAAGTGGCGATGTGCGCGTTCCTTTTTGCCGGTTTTTGGGGAACCCTGCTGGTTCCAGCCGGCATCCCATGGGGCGGTCTTGCATGGCTGGTGCTTGGCGTGATTACCGCCCTTGTGGGTGCAACATTCATCGCGGTTCGAGGAACTCACGCGGCCGCACGTTTTTTGCGCAGCACCGCGCCGCTACTCTGCAATCCAAAGATTCTGATCCACGGTGTAATCACCATTGCCTGCCTCACATTTGCATTTTATGCCTGTGCCCGTGCGACCGGTACTGCAATCCCCGCTGCAGGTTGGGCGACGTTGATCCCCTTGGTGCTGTTGGCGATGCTGATCCCGGTATCCATTGGTGGCTGGGGCTGGCGCGAGGGGGCGGCGGCTGCATTATTTCCCTTGATCGGCGCCCCAACCAGCGCGGGCATTGCCACGGGCATCGCTTACGGTATCGTGTTGCTCATATCTGTCACTCCGGCATTTTTGCTGCTTTTTGTCAAAAGCTTCCCCAAACCTGTCGCAAACAAAAGGTATCCAGACACGCCATGACCATGCCAACCCATTTGACCCGCCGTTTTTTCATGCAAACCACAGCCGCCGCAGCCACAGCTGCCAGCGTGCCGACATTTGCTAGTGCCGCTACTGCGGTGAATTTCCAGCTCTCGTGGCTGCATTCGGTGCAATTTGGCGGCAGCTACATCGCCAAGAGCAAGGGCTATTGGTCCGATCTGGGGCTTGACGTGTCACTGGCCCAAGGTGGCCCCAATGCACCGGTTGAGCCGCCCGTGGTGTCGGGCGCTGCGCTGGTGGGCATCTCTGCGGCCGACTACACCGCTGCGGCCGTGGCCCAGGGCGCGCCATTCAAAATCATCGCTGTGGCAATGCAAAAGAACCCGTTTGCCATCGCGTCCTTGGCCAGCAATCCAGTGAATGAACCGGCGGATTTGATTGGGAAAAAGATTGGCATGGCCGTTGCCAACACACCGGTGTTGCAAGCGCTTTGCACGCTCAATGGCGTTGACATCAACGGGATTGAAATCGTCCCGACGCAATACGATCCCGCGCCCTTGGTGTCGGGGCAGGTCGATTGCCTGCTCTGCTGGGAAACCGATCTGCCGGTGGCAATGACGGTGCAAGACGTGGATAACACCACGATGCTGATGGCTGATCACGGGTACGCCCTGCATTCCCAGACCTACATCGCGACCGAGGATGCGCTGGCAAATCGCCGCGCGGACCTTGTTGCGCTGCTCAAAGGCGAGGTGATGGGTTGGAACGACTACCTTGCCGACACCGATGCAGCCGCCAGCTTGTCGGTAGACATGTTCCCCGACGCGGGCCTGGATCTTACAACGCAAAAGCTGCAGGCGGCGCGGCAAGTCCCGCTGATGTTCACGGACCTGACGGCCGAGCGTGGTTTTGGCTGGTTCACCGATGACACCGTCGCGGCCAATATCGAAACCCTGGCTCTGCTGGGGCAAAATGTGAGCGCCGACCTTTGGGATCGTTCCCTTTTGGATGAAGTGCACGGCTAACGCTTCGTGCAAGGCCTTGAAATCCGCTGCGATGCGCTGACCAAGAGTTTTGGCGACATCGCGGCGGTCGATCCGTGTTCTGTCGTCTTTGCCGCCGGGAAGACCACCGCGCTGGTTGGGCCGTCGGGCTGTGGCAAGTCCACGATCCTTCGCATGGTGGCGGGGCTGGAAGAGCCTAGCAGCGGTGCCGTGTATTTGGGCAAGGAGACGCCCGCAGAGGTCGCCGGGCGCGGCGCGCTCGCAATGGCGTTTCAGGATCCATCACTGCTGCCTTGGCGGACGGTGCGGGCAAATATCGCGTTGGGCGCGGAATTGGCGCGCAAGCCCGCCAATCAGGTCGATCACCTGATCGAACTGGTGGGACTTGCCGGCTTTGGCAATCACCGTCCTGCAGAGCTGTCTGGTGGAATGCGCCAGCGCGCTGCCATCGCGCGCAGTCTGATCTCGGAACCGCAGGTGCTGCTTCTCGACGAACCTTTTGGTGCCGTGGACGCGATGACCCGGCGCCGGTTGAACTTTGAACTGCCCCCGCTCTGGCGCGACCGCGGCGCGACGGTGTTGCTTGTCACTCATTCAGTGGACGAGGCTGTGTTGTTGTCGGACCGGGTTTTGGTCTTGTCACCGCGTCCTGCGCGCGTCGTGGCGGATATTGCTGTGGCGCTGGATCGCACCGACATCGGCAGTGACGCCTTCCGCGAACACTGCCAACAGGTTTTCACGGCTCTTGAGGGCGTGGCATGACAGTGCGCGGCTTGGTCTGGGCGATCCTGGTGCTCGCCTTTTGGGAGGCCGGCTCGCGCGCGTTTCCCGACAGCGTACTTTTTGCCGGTCCATCGGACATCGCCGTGCATCTGAGCGAACACGCGGGTCTTTACACCAGAGCGAGCCTTGAGACGACGCGCAACGCGCTGTGGGGTTTTATCTGGGGCAATCTGGCGGCGGCCATTTTGGCCGCGGCCATGATCACTGTGCCGCGCAGCGAGCGATTGCTAGCCGCACTGGCGTTGCTGATTTTCTGCATCCCGCTGATTGCCAGCGGCCCCATCCTGCGCGTGCTCTTCGGTCCCGGCACTGGACCGCAGGTTATGTTGGGGGCGCTTGCGGTGTACTACACCACGCTTTTGGCGCTGTTGGTTGGCTTGCGGGCCGTATCGCAGACCTGGACCGACATCATGGCGATCTACGGGCGGGGACGGCTTTCAACACTGTGGTACGTGCGGGCACGGGCGAGCGTTCCGTACCTGTTTGTCGGCCTTCAGATCAGTGCACCGGCGGCTTTCCTGGGTGCGATGGTGGGGGAGTTCACCGGCGCCGAACGCGGCCTGGGCGTGCTGACACTGCGCGCGATGCGGGGGCTGGATACCGACGCGACCTGGAGCCTTGCCTTGCTGTCGGCTGCTATTGCGATGGCGGGATACGGCTTGCTGGGGGCGCTGGCGCGGCGTCTGGTTGGGCATGCGCCGGTGATCCTGTTGTCGGCATCTGCGGGCAAGATGCGGCAGGCGTGGTGGCAACGGGTGCTGACGCTAGGCGCGGTCACACTGGTGGTGCTTGCACTTTGGCAGGTCAGCATGGACGCCTTCGACCTCAACCGCTTTTTCGCCAAGCGGCCAATGGATGTGGTGGCCTTCCTCAGCGCACAAGGCCCCCGCACCACGGTGCTGACAGCGCTGGCCGAGACGTTGGCCTATGCGTTGCCCGGTTACCTTGCCGGTCTCGGCCTTGGGGCCGGGCTGGCCGCGGCACTTGTGCTATCGCCCCGGCTGTCTCAGGGCGCGCTGCCCGTTGCTATTGCATTGCGCGCAGTGCCGATCATCACCACCGCGCCGCTCTTGGTGCTGGCCTTTGGTCGTGGTGTCATCGGAACCACAGTGGTGGTCGCCGTGATGATCTTTTTCCCCACTTTGGTGGCTTGCGGGCAGGGATTGCGGCAGACGCCAGGTCAAGTGATCGATGTCTTTCGCAGCTACGGCGCGGGACGCTGGCGCATCTTGTGTGGCGCGCAACTGCCCGCGATGTGGCCCGCCTTCTTTGCTTCAGCCCGGATGGCGATCCCGGCGGCGCTTTTGGCTGTGACAACGGTAGAATGGCTGGCTACCGGCAAGGGGATTGGCGTGCTGATGGCGACCACAGCGAGCACATCAAATTATAACATGTTGTGGTCCTGCGTCGTGGTTTTGGCCGTCGTCGCGAGTGCGGGCTACGCCGCCGTCGCTGCGATCGAGCGCGCAGTGCTGCGCGTTTACGCGAGCGAACAGGTGACATGAGCCGGGCCGTCTTTGCCATTCCTGGGGACAAGGACCGCCGCACCGGGGGCTTCATCTACGAGGCGCGGGTGTTGGACGCCCTGAACGAGATTGGGTGTGCCACACGGCACGTGCAACTTCCAGAGGGGTTTCCCGATCCCACGGCGCAAGAGATGGCGCAGTGCCTCACTGCTTTGTGCGCGGTGCCTGAGAGCACGCCGATTATCCTCGACGGTCTGGTCTCTGGCGCCATTGATCCTGATGGTTTGGCGCAAGTGCGCGCCCCCGTGATTGCGATGATCCATCACCCCCTGGGACTCGAGACCGGCATTGACGCGGCGCGTGCCGATTTCCTGCTTCGGAACGAGGCCGCAGCATTGCGTCACGCAGATCATGTGATCGTGCCCAGCCCCGAGACTGCGCGCGTGCTGGCGGCAGATTTTGGTGCGGATCCTGCGCGCATAACGCTTGCCCCCCCTGGCTTTGACCGGCCGCGCATTGACCGCGCTCCGGTCGACCCACCGCTGATCCTTTCGGTGGGTCTGCTGGCCCCGCGCAAAGGGCACGACGTGCTGATAGATGCGCTGGCACAGCTCACCGATCTGTCATGGCAGGCAAAAATCGTGGGCAAAGCACATGATACGCAATTCGCCGCAAAGCTATATGCCCAAGTCGCGGTTCTTGACCTGCAAAGTCGAATTGCCTTCGCGGGTGAGGTCGACGCGGACGCGCTCAATGAGATGATGAATGCGGCGTCAATCTTTGCTCTGGCCACGCGCTATGAAGGCTACGGGATGGTGCTGAGTGAGGCGATGTTCTACGGCCTGCCGGTCGTTACATGTGACGCGGGCGCTGTGGCGCACACGGTTGGGAAAGCGGGGACGCTGGTGCCGCCGGACGATCCGACCGCCTTGGCCGCTGCCTTGCGGCGCGTGTTGACGAACCCGACCGCTGCGGCAGCGTTGTCGGGGCGGGCCCTGGCTAGGGCGGCGCAACTGCCTACATGGCACGACACCGCGCAGATTTTTTCACAGGTCATCGACGCCCTGACTGTGCAAAAATAGCGCGGGTTGTTGCGCACCGGCGCGCGCCATCTATGTGGTAGTTTTATGCAAGCCGACTTGTTTTCACACGCCAGCGACGACCCAGTTGCCGTCTATATACACCTGACCGGCACGGTTTTGCCCGCCATGGCCCGCCGTGCGGACGTGCGCTGGCCCGTGCGCGAAGACCACTGTTTTCAGCGCATCGTGCTCGATCATGTCTGCGGCGGGGTCTGGTATGACACGCTCAAGCGTCCAGCCTACAAACACCTGAGCCGTGCCCAAGCGGAACAGGCGGCAAGCCTCGCTCAAGATATCGCAGACGGGCGCGCCGATCTCACAGCGATGAACCGCCAATCGCTTATCTGGCGCGGCAAGTACCCCAAGAGGTGACCCAATGCCCAAACGCACAACCTTGAGCGACGCGGCAAAGATCGACGCGGCCGATGACATTGATGACGTGGTGCAGGACAAGCGCGAAGGCTGGCGCGCAACCCCCGCAAAAGCGCGCCGCCGCAACCGGCGCTACGCCAAGCGCATGACCGAAGAGCTCGCGCGCCTGGCGCGCGATGGCGATGAGGATTGGGACATTTGAAATGATGGCGTTTGTTGAATTGACCGGGCTTGAACTGCCCGTATCCCTGGGCATCTACGGTCCAGAGGATGTGGTGCCAGACATGCACCTGTTGGATCTGACATTGAGATTGGCTGCGGCGCAGGTGCACATTCCGAGCGATGGCATGGAGCATGTCTTTGATTATGACCCGCTCATCGCAGAGATAGACCGGCTGGCGCGTGATGGGCACTATGACACGCAAGAGTGGCTGATGACCCGGATCGTGCGCGCCTGCGCAGCGTATCCTGAAATCCAAAGTGTCGCGCTTCACATGAGCAAACGCCCCGTGCTCAATAGTAGCGGGCAATTGGGCGTGCGGTTGCACGTTTCGGCAGCCGACATGGCCGATTTGCGCGCCTGACTGCGACGCATCGCCCGCACCGCTCGACACGAGATCAGAGGCCCTATCTCATACGCCATGCCCATCCACGACACGCCGTTACTCCGTCTTGTGCGCCTCGCGCTGGGGACGCTGCGCCCGCCGCCGGGGAAACGGCGCATTGCGGTGGCGTTTGCCTATGGGATTGTCTGTCACACCATCTTTGCGCTTGCCGTCGGGGCGATGATCTGGGCGATGTTCTTCGGGATGAGCCAGAGCTTTGGCCGCATCCCTGCGCCGTGGTCGTTGCTCGCCAATCTGGTTTTGGTGCTGCAGTTTCCGCTGGTGCATTCGTTTTTGTTGAGCAAACGCGGCAGCAAGCTGCTGGGCTACGTCGCCCCGGCGCAATACGCGGGCACCCTGGGCACTACGAGCTATGCTATCGTGGCATCGGTGCAATTGGCATTGCTCTTTCTGCTGTGGACGCCGTCAGGGATTGTCTGGTGGCGGGCCGAAGGCGCCGTGTTCTACGTCATCTGCACGCTTTACGCGTTTGCGTGGCTTTTGCTGATCAAAGCCAGTTATGATGCAGGGGCTGAGGTTCAGTCGGGCGCGCTGGGTTGGATGTCGCTGGCGCAAAACATCAAACCTGTCTTTCCCGACATGCCGGTTGCGGGTCTGTTTGCTGTGATCCGGCAGCCAATCTACGTCTCATTTGCCCTGACGCTATGGACTGTTCCGGTATGGACACCGGATCAGTTGTTGCTGGCGGCGGTCCTCACAGCTTACTGCCTCCTGGCCCCCGTGTTGAAAGAGCGGCGTTTTGCGGCCCGTTATGGTGGGCGGTTCGCGACATACCAAGCGCGCGTGCCCTATGCTGTGCCGAGGCTCAAAGGATCAGTTTATAACGAGGCGCAGGATGCGAAACGATCTGTCGATCTATGACACCGTCGCCGCCCAGTGGTGGAGCGATGACATCCGCTGGGTCCGGACGCTCAAAAACCTGGTGCCAGGTCGGCTTGCGTGGTTTGACCGTCATATAGATTGGGCCGGCAAAAGCGTGCTCGATCTCGGCTGCGCAGGCGGTTTCATGGCTGAGGCTTTGATTGAGCGCGGCGCGCAGGTCACAGGCATTGATCCAGCCGCAAAAGCGATTGAAGCGGCGCGCGCACGGGCGCAGCACATGGACCAAGACATCCGCTATGACGTCGGTGTGGGTGAGGCGTTGCCCTACGCCGATGGCGCTTTTGACGTGGTGGTTTGCGTCGATGTGCTCGAACATGTCACCGACCTGGACCAGGTGATGCGCGAAGTGGCGCGGGTGCTGCGGCCTGCCGGTACTTTCGCCTATGATACCATAAACCGTAATCCGCTGGCGCGGTTGGCGACGATCACGATAGCCGAAGATGTACTGCGGCTTTTGCCCAAAGGCACGCACGACCCCAAAATGTTTATCAAACCTGCCGAGCTGACCAAAGCTATGACCAAGGCGGGCTTGGTGCCCGGGCCTCAAACCGGTCTGGGACCGCGCGGGATCAACCGTCGCGGCGATTTCACGTTTGGCTCGCTGCCATTCAAAGTGATTATCTATATGGGAACCGCACGCAAGCCTTGAACAAGTGTTAGCAGCAGGCGGCGCGCAGATCTCGGGCTGCCGCTGCACAAATGGCGCGTGACACTGCGTAACAAGGTTGCGCGGCGCCCGCTAGGTCAGCAGCCCGAAGCTCCGGCGCGCTAACGCGCTTGTCATACGGCTGGTCACTGATCCGGCGTTTTCCAAGGCACACTTGGCGCCCAAAACCTATGGAACGCATGAAGGGCAAGCTGCACAAACGCAGCACTCGCGCACCATCGGTGGCAATCTTTAGGAAAATGACATCCGCGAATTCGCCGGCTTGGCCCCGTGCGCTTCTGGCCGATCTAAATTTCAACGCGCAAACCCTGCTGCCGCACCGGAGCTTAGCCTTCGCGATCGCACAAATGAAAACCCCCAACGCGGGCGCATTGGGGGCATTTTACAATTCGACTGGAAGGTGTTGTTAAAGCAGCCCTTCACGCTGTGCTTTTTTGCGTGCCAGTTTACGGGCACGGCGGATCGCTTCTGCTTTCTCGCGCGCTTTTTTCTCGGACGGTTTCTCGAAATGCTGCTTGAGCTTCATCTCGCGAAACACACCCTCGCGCTGCAGCTTCTTTTTCAGAGCCCGGAGGGCCTGATCGACATTGTTGTCGCGAACGCTAACCTGCATGTGGTTGTCACCACCTTTCTAGATAAGAGTTGCAAGGATTTGCAGGAAGTGGCCGTATAACAAGGCGATCCTACGTTGTCCAGTACCCCAGCCGAAGCCCGAGGAGCCTCCGCATGACCGATTATCAGAACACCAAAGACAGGCTGCTTGAGGCGATTTTAATGCATGTGCCATTCGATGGCTGGTCTGAGGCAAGCTTTCGCGCGGCGCTGCGCGACACAGGTGTCGACGGCGCGCTGGCCAGAGCCGTGTGTCCGCGAGGCGCGGTAGATCTGGCCCTTGAATTTCACCGGCAAGGCGACGTTGCAATGGTCGCACGATTGCAATCCGAAGAGTTGCCGGAGCGCCTTCGCGACAAAGTGGCGGCTGCGGTGCGTTTTCGCCTCGAAGCCGCGGAAGACAAAGAGGTTGTGCGCCGCGGCACCACTCTTTTTGCGTTGCCTATGTATGCGGGCGACGGAGCGCGCGCGATATGGGGAACCGCGGACGCGATCTGGACCGCGTTGGGTGATACTTCAAATGATGTAAACTGGTACACCAAGCGTGCGACGTTGTCGGCGGTCTACTCGGCGACTGTGCTTTACTGGTTGGGTGATGACAGCATCGACGGGCAGGCGACCTGGGATTTCCTCGACCGGCGCATCGACAACGTGATGCAAATTGAACAAGCCAAAGCGTATGTGCGCGACAACAGACTGCTCAGCGCGCTCGCCGCCGGGCCAAATGCGTTTCTCTCGCGTATCCGGGCGCCTTCCGGCAATTTTCGGGACGAGATGCCGGGCAGCTGGTCGTCACCCGGCGAGTGACAGCGCCCCATGCCACCACAGCGTGGCAATAACAGTAAGCTGTAGTGCCACAACAGCCAGGTTTGTCACCACCACAGGGCTGCCCAGCCCGATGGTTGCAACGGTCGCGAGCTTGTAAGCGATCTGCATCGCAAAGAGCGCCAAAGTCATAGGCAAGGCCCAGCTGTGCTTGCCCAGATGCAGCGCAATCAACACGGCGCTCAGCACCGCGATTGCAAAATAGACGCACGCCAGGATGCGCCGCGCGTCCGTGGCTGGGCCAAAGGCGTCATCCATGTTCCCCAGGGCCAACCCAAAGATCACCGGAACAAGGATCGCGATGTTCACAGCAAGGGTAAATGTCAGCATGCACCTGGTTCCTTTCCACGGATGTTTGAGGCTACGATGCCGGCGAAGGAGCAGATCACATGTTGGACACGATGAACGCCGTTGAAATCAATGCCCCCGGCGGGCCAGAGGTGCTGCACCCGGGGACCCGACCCAAGCCGCGGGCTGGTCATAGTGAGGTTGTGATCAAAGTGGCCTGGGCCGGCGTAAATCGCCCCGACGCCCTGCAGCGCGCAGGCCTTTACAATCCGCCTCCCACCGCGTCCGATCTGCCGGGGCTGGAGGCATCAGGCCACATCGCCGAGATCGGCGCAGGTGTGACCGGCTGGCAAGTGGGTGACGCGGTTTGCTCACTGCTTCCCGGCGGTGGTTATGCTGAATATGTTGCGACACCAGCCGCGCACTGCTTGCCGGTGCCGGATGGCCTGAGCCTCAAAGAAGCCGCTTGCCTGCCTGAGACGTATTTTACCGTCTGGTCGAACGTATTCTCGCGCGGCGGCTTGCAAGCGGGCGAGCGGTTTTTGGTGCATGGGGGATCCTCGGGCATCGGAACCACCGCGATCCAGCTCGCGAGCCATTTCGGCGCCCGGGTCTTTGCCACCGCTGGGTCGGATGACAAATGCGCCGCCTGCGCATCGCTGGGGGCTGAACGCGCTATCAATTACCGCGACGACGATTTTGTGGCAGTGATGAGAGAGGCGGGCCGCGCCAACCTGATCCTATGCATGGTCGGCGGGCCCTATATCGCGCGCAACCTGTCGGCGCTGGCGGATGACGGGCGCCTGGTGCAAATTGCCTTTTTGCAAGGGCCTAAGACCGAGCTGAATTTTGCGCAGTTGATGACACGCCGCCTGACCATGACTGGCAGCACATTGCGCCCTCAGTCTGATCTGACCAAAGCACGCATCGCCGAAGATCTGCGGCGCCATGTTTGGCCTTTGCTGAGCGCGGGTAGCATCGCCCCGGTGATGGACAGCGCCTTTCCGCTGGAAGAGGCGGCCGCTGCGCATGCCCGCATGGAAAGCTCAGGCCATATCGGCAAGATCGTGCTGGAGGTGGCCGGGGAGTGATGCTTAATCCGCCGAGGGGGCGCTGCCCCCGCCCTGCGGGCCCCCCGAGGTATTTTCAGCCAGAAGAAGCCCTGTTCATCTTTTGTTTATCACGATGCGCAAGGGTGCGCGCAGGGTACAGGCTAAGGAGCTGATGACCGTGCCAGGAGAAGCGTGAGCTTTCCCTTTCGCCTGCGGTGCTCAAAGGATGAGTGGCGCGGGCGTTTTGGTTTCTTCTGGCCAAAAATACCTCCGCCGGAGGCTCCTCACGTCGCGATCCGCGCCTAGGGCAGAACCAATTATCGCACCGGGTCAAAGATCGCGCTATCGAGCGTGCAATCCTTGATGACGTCCTGCCCGCAAGGCACCGGGTCCAGATCACGCGACAAGCAAATGCGCGCTTCCTGGATATAGCCGTTGCGGCAAGTGATGGTGATGCCGTCACGCGTTAGGTCCGGGTTGGCCTGCAAGAACGCATCCTCGACCACCGAAGCGGGCAAGCGCACACGCGCGTCGAGCCTGCGAAAGATTGCCGGCCGCGTGATGCGGGCATAAGCCGCGCGCGACAGTGCGTAGTAGTCAGCTGCCGTAAGGCCGCTGCACACGCCGTGCTTTTTCCACTGGTGCCAGGCAAGGCCCGACGTGCCCATAATATCAGCCATTTCGGCGGTCATCGCGCGGCTGGGCGGGCGCTCTGCGCTGCTGCAATACTCGGGCCAACCGCGGTGGTATTGCGGCCAAAGCCCGTGCAAGATCCAGCCGTGATCATGCCGCGCGTCACACTGATCCGAACCGCGCGCGTCCCCCTCATAAGCGCACCAATTGGGCGACCAGCTTAGGCTCGCCACATAGTAGTCGAACTGTCCAGGCACGTTTTGCGCCGAAAGCGGCGCTGCTAAAACCAGCCAGAGGAAGAGTGCGCGCATGAGGCTTTCCTTTTTTACCAGCGCCGATTATATCGGCGTTGAGTTCCCCGACAACGGAAACCCACCCGCGGCACCGCCCGGGACGCCCATCCAGGCGACGGGACACATATGCGCAAAGGAGCATGACATGGCAAAACCGCTGATGGCCAAGGCAACCGCCGTCTGGCTGGTGGACAACACCACGATCAGCTTTAAGCAGATCGCGGATTTCGTCGACCTGCATGAGCTTGAAGTGCAAGGCATCGCCGACGGCGATGTCGCGGCCGGTGTCAAAGGTTTTGATCCCATTGCCAATAACCAGCTCACGCAAGAAGAGATCGATGCTGCCGAAAACGATCCGATGCACAAGCTGGCGCTGAAATACAACGCTGCTGCCCAGGGTGAGGAAAAGCGGCGCGGCCCACGTTACACCCCGCTGTCCAAGCGGCAGGACCGCCCTGCGGCGATCTTCTGGTTGGTCAAGTTCCATCCCGAACTGACCGACGGCCAGATCTCGAAACTCGTAGGCACCACCAAACCGACAATCCAGTCGATTCGCGACCGCACGCACTGGAACATCTCGAATATCCAGCCCGTTGACCCAGTGGCTTTGGGCCTGACCAAGCAGTCAGAGCTAGATGCTGCTGTTCAAAAGGCGGCGGCGAAAAAAGCCAAGGAAGGCGAGGTTATGTCCGACGACGAGCGTCGCAAGCTGGTGAGCACAGAACAAAGCCTCGAGATGGAGGCCGAGCCCAAGATCCCGACGGCAATCGAAGGGTTGGAAACCTTCTCGCTGGCCGTGGATGACGATGAGGAGAAAGAAGAAGAGACGCTTGTCGACGCCGACAGCTTCTTCAACCTGCCTTCAGGCGACGGCAAGGAACAGCCATAACTTGTAAATGTAGGGTGCGCCTTCACGGCTGCTCTGAAACCCGCTTTTCCTACCATTTGTAGTTAGAGTTTTTCGCTGTATTTCCGTGGGGCTGGGATAGGAGCGAAGACGATGAAAGCATCGAAGTTCACGGACGCGCAGAAGGCGTTCATTGTGAAGGAGGGCGAGGAAGGCACACCTGTTGCAGAGATTTGCCGCAAGGCTGGTATCAGCCAAGCGACGTATTTCAACTGGAAGAAAAAGTACGCGGGCTTAATGCCTTCTGAGATGAAGAAACTGCGCGAACTTGAGGATGAGAACCGGCGTTTGAAGAAGATTGTCGCTGACCTTATGCTTGATAAAGAGCTGCTTCAGGAAGTCGTCAAATGAAAGCTCTGAGGTCGGATCGTAAGCGCGAGATCATCGACGGTGTGCGGGAAGACTGGCGCGTGTCTGTGAGGCGCGCCTGCAAGGTGCTGAGGTTCGACAGGTCGACCTATCAGTACAAATCCCGTCGCAGCGATCCGGCCAGCCTAAAAGCCCGAATAAAGGAGATTTGCGAGACGCGTGTTCGCTACGGTTATCGGCGCGTGCACTATTTGCTGCGACGCGAAGGATGGGACGTGAACCCAAAGCGCGTCTACAGGATTTACAAAGAAATGCGCCTACAATTGCGGAACAAGTCGCCGAAGGGACGTGTCAAAGCCAAGCTACGAGAAGACAGCGCAGATGCGGTTTGCACGAACGATGTCTGGGCGATGGACTTTGTGCATGATCAGCTGGCCACTGGGCGCAAGCTTCGCATCCTGGCGGTTGTCGACACCTTCTCACGTTATTGTCCTGTCATCGATCCACGGTTCAGCTATCGGGGCGAAGATGTCGTGACCACATTGGATCGGGTCTGCCGCGAAATAGGATATCCTAAGACGATACGCGTGGATAATGGGAGCGAGTTTCTCTCTCGCGACATGGATTTGTGGGCCTATCAGCGCGGCGTCACGCTGGACTTCTCACTTCCTGGCAAGCCGACTGACAACGCCTTCATCGAGGCCTTTAACTCAAAGCTACGAGGGGAATGCCTGAACACACATTGGTTCCTGAGCCGCGAAGATGCTTGTGAAAAGATGGAGGTCTGGCGTAGATACAACAACGAAGAGAGACCGCAAAGCGCGATTGGGAATATCCCCACGATAAGGTTGGTGAACTCACATGGCGAAACCAGCCCGCTGTGCTGAGAATAGACGGAAAGCTCTGGCCCTCAGTGGCAGAAGGTTGGATAGCAGAGCAACGGCGCACCTTGCGTCCGGGCGCGGTGGGCGTAACGTGGGTAGCATGTCCCAATATGCCAGCGCCTCTGACACAGACACACCCATCATCGCGGATTTGCGCAGTGATACGGTTACCCGGCCCAGCGCTGCTATGCGTGCTGCCATGGCCGCGGCCGAGGTGGGCGACGATGTCTTTGGCGATGACCCGACAGTTGTCCGGCTTGAGGCCACACTGGCCGAGCGATTGGGGAAGGAGGCTGGTCTGTTTGTGGCCTCCGGCACACAGAGTAATTTCCTGGCCCTTTTGTCCCACTGTGCCCGCGGCGAAGAGGTTCTGACCGGGCGCGGCTATCACATCCACACCTATGAGGCGATGAACGCCGCAGTGCTGGGCGGCATCGCGATTGATCCGCTGTCGGTGGCTGCAGATGGCGCGCTGGATGCCAGTGACATTGCAGCCGCAGTCAAACCAGATGACATCCACATGCCGATGACCCGGCTTTTGGGGTTAGAAAACACCCATAATGGCAAAGCGGTCCCTCTCATGCGGCTGGGTGAGAGTGTGGAGGCGGCTCGCGCCGCCAGCCTTGCCACCCATCTGGATGGGGCGCGCTATTTCAACGCAATTGCTGCGCTCAATTGCCCGGAACAGGCGCTTGCCGACCTCTTTGACACTGTGTCTGTGTGCCTTTCCAAGGGGCTTGGCACGCCTGTGGGGTCTGTGCTTTTGGGTCCGGCCGACTTGATCAGTCGGGCGCGGCGCTGGCGCAAGATGGTGGGCGGTGGCATGCGACAAGTGGGCATACTAGCCGCTGCGGGCCTGCATGCGCTCGAACATAACGTTGCGCGGCTCGGCGAGGATCATCAACGCGCTGCAACGTTGGGTGATGCGCTGCGGCAATTCGGCGAAGTGGATCAGGCCACCAATATGATCTTTTTCACGCCGCCCGGTGGCGTTAGGCCCGATTTGCCCAGGCATATGGCCGCGCACGGTGTGCGGCTGAGTGGTGCAACCGGAACCACACGTCTGGTGGTGCATAAAGATATCGGTGACGAGGGCATATCGGCAGCCATCACTGGGTTTCAACGTTACTTCCACTAGACGTCCGGCGCTTGCACAAGCTGTTCCCCGGCGCTACCTCGCAGCACGAGCAGAAAGGGGAACGTCATGTTCACTGGGATCATTACCGATGTTGGCACCATCTCTGGTCTGGTGGAAGAGGGTGATTTGCGCGTGCGTATTTCCACCGCCTATGACACCGCAGCCATTGATATGGGCGCGTCTATCGCGTCGGACGGGGTGTGCTTGACTGTCGTTGCCCTGGGACCGGATTGGTACGAGGTCCAGGTGAGTGCTGAGACCGTGTCAAAAACCAACCTAAACACCTGGTGCGTCGGGCGTCGTGTCAACCTGGAACGAGCGTTGCGCGTGGGTGACGAGTTGGGCGGGCACATCGTATCTGGGCACGTGGACGGCGTGGCCGAAGTTGTAAGTGTGCAGGATGAGGGCGACAGCACCCGTGTCACCTTGCGTGCACCAGAGGCACTGGCGCGGTTCATCGCGCCAAAGGGATCGGTCGCGCTGAATGGTACATCGCTGACCGTGAACGAGGTGGAAGGCCGCGATTTCGGCATCAACTTCATTCCGCATACCAAAGAAGTCACCACTTGGGGTGACGTGGCAACCGGCGATGCAGTGAACCTCGAAATCGACACGCTGGCCCGATACGTTGCGCGGCTGGCAGAGATGTCGTGATCCTGATGACAGGCTGCGCCTGAAATGACTTTTGGCGCGTGTTGTTTGCGTGCTCGCAAAAGAGCGGGCTGAGCGGCGCGTGGCAGATCGGCCCTTCGGGGAGGATTTTTTGAAACAGAGAAGGGACGTTGTGCAGTGGAGTGTGCCGCTCTTTTGTCTGGGGTGTGGGGGCGGACTCGGCTGCGGGCTAGGATTTTGAAGGTTCGAAGGGGCGAGGTTAGAAGGTGTGTTGCGTCTCCGTTTGAGGATTGGCCGTTTGGTAGTAGGTTTTGAGGGTCCATAAGCGGCGCGGGTTTCGTTCTTGGCGCCACCTTCCAAAGGCCGCGTCTGTTGCAAGCTCTGGTATTGCGTCAGACCTTGGACTATGTCGCGCGACATGCTGATTGAGGTGACCCATGGCCTTTGAAACCCCAGGACCGGTAGAACGCGACCTTGCTGGCGCGATCTCACCGATTGAGGAGATCATCGAAGATGCCCGGCAGGGGCGCATGTTCATTCTTGTGGATCATGAGGATCGCGAGAACGAGGGGGATCTGATCATTCCGGCGGACTTTGCCACGCCAGAGGCCGTCAATTTCATGGCGACCCACGGCCGCGGGCTGATTTGCCTGACGCTGCCAGCCGAACGGATTGATGCGTTGGGCTTGCCGATGATGGCGATGCATAACTCGTCTCGGCATGAGACTGCCTTCACCGTGTCGATTGAAGCGCGCGAAGGGGTAACAACCGGCATTTCCGCTGCGGATCGGGCGCGCACCATTTCCACGGCGATAAACCCGCAGGCCACCGCCGCCGACATTGCCACGCCGGGACATGTCTTCCCGTTGCGCGCACGCAAAGGTGGGGTGCTGGTTCGGGCCGGGCACACTGAAGCAGGCTGCGATATCGCGCGGCTGGCCGGGCACTACCCGTCCAGCGTGATCTGCGAGATCATGAACGAAGACGGCACCATGGCGCGCCTGGATCAGTTGATCGATTATGCGGCCAAGCATGATCTGAAGATTGGCACCATTTCCGACCTGATTGCCTACCGTCGGCGCAACGACAACCTAGTGGTTGAAACTGCGCGGCGCACTATCACGTCTGAGCACGGCGGCGACTGGGACATGCGGTTGTGGACCGACCAGACCCACGGGATCGAACATGTCACGCTGTCCAAAGGCGATCTAGCCTCAGATGCGCCGGTGCTGGTGCGGACCCATGCGCTGAACGAAGTGACAGATATCCTTGGGCTTGGGCCCAAACCCCATGGTGAATTGCCCTCAGCGATGCGGGCCATTGCAGAAGAGGGGCGCGGGGTGGTGTGCCTGTTCCGGCAGCCACGCAAGTCGCTTTTTGAGCCGGAAGAGGATGGGCCGCGCATTGTCAAAAATGTCGGATTGGGCGCGCAGATGCTGTCAAACATGGGGATCACGCGGTTGATCCTGCTCACCAATAGCCCGCGCACCACATATGTCGGCCTTGATGCCTACGACTTGGAAATCGTGGACACGCGCCCCATCCCGGGAGACAGCTAATGGCTTCTATCGAGCATTACGTGCTGGACCGCCCCAGCTTTGACATGCCCACCAAGCTGTTGATCGTGGTATCGCCCTATTACAAGGCGATTGCTGACAATCTGGTCGCCGGTGCGAAGGCCGAGATTGAGGCAGCTGGCGCCACCTGGGACATGATTGAGATGCCGGGGGCACTAGAGATCCCTTCGGCCATAGGTATTTCCGAGCGGATGTCGAATTTCGATGGCTATGTCGCGCTTGGCTGCGTTATTCGCGGTGAAACCACGCATTACGAGACTGTTTGCAACGACTCCAGCCGGGCGTTGCAGCTGCTTGGACTGCAAGGGCTGTGCATCGGGAACGGCATACTGACGGTGGAAAATGTGCAACAGGCCGAGGTACGTGCGGACCCGACAGGTCAGAACAAAGGCGGCGGAGCTGCCGCAGCGGCACTGCATCTGATTGCGCTGAGCCGCAAGTGGAAGGCTCAGAGCAAGGGCATCGGGTTCAAACCCTCGGGCGAGGATACAGTCCTGGCCGGAGACACGGGGACGGGCACCGCATGACCTTGTCGGGCAACCAAAAGCGCAAGATGCGCTCGGCTGCGCGTCTTTACGCGGTCCAGGCGTTGTTTCAGATGGAACAGACCGGCCAGACCGTTGATGCCATCCGGCATGAATTTGTCGATCACCGGTTTGGGGCGGTCTATGAGGGGCAGGAAATGGCCGAAGGTGATCCTGACCACTTTGGCCGCGTCATGGAGAATGCGGTGAATTATCAGGCACCGATTGATCAGGCCACGGACCGGGCGCTGGTCGCAAAATGGCCAATTGCTCGGATTGATCCGACTTTGCGCGCGCTGTTCCGCGCGGCAGGCGCCGAGTTGCGCGATGCCTATACGCCGCCACGCGTCGTGATCAGCGAATATGTCGACGTCGCCAGTGCCTTTTTCCCCGACGGAAAAGAGCCAAAATTTGTCAATGCCGTGCTCGATCACATGGCGCGCGAGGCGCAGCCAGAGGCGTTTTGACCGGGCTTGCACTGGATCATGCGCACTATGCGTCTATGTCCGCTGCTAGGCCCCGGCGGCCAATAATTTGATTGTGGTTGGATCCTTACCCACCCGGCTTCTTATTCGGTTTTGGCGCGCTTGCTTGGTGAGTTAAACCGCGTCTGATTATCGAACGGTTTGCTTTTCGGCGCGGTTGAAGTCGGATATGCCGTCGCAACGATAGAATTTGACTGGTCGGAGACGTCGACATGCGTGCCATGCAACTGGTGGAACTAGGCCAGCCTCTCGCTTTGAATGATGTGGATGTTCCAACGGCTGGGCCCGGTCAGGTATTGGTCCGCGTGGAGGCGTGCGGGCTGAATTTCGGCGATCTTTTGATTGTCAAAGGCACCTATCAGGAAAAGCCGCAACTGCCCGCTATCATTGGGATGGAGCTTTCAGGCACGATCACGGCGGTGGGCGAGGGCGTCGCACATTTGGTGCCGGGTGAGCGCATCGCGGCCTACGGAGGTTTTGGCGGGCTGGCGGAATACGCCACCATCCGCGCAGACCAGTGCGTGTCGATCCCGAACCAGATGAGCTTTGTCGACGCGGCCGCTTTTCTCGTGGCCTATGGCACCAGCCATGTTGGTCTGGATTACAAGGCGCGGCTACGGCCCGGCGAAAGGCTTCTGGTGCTGGGCGCATCCGGGGGCGTCGGGCTGACAGCGGTCGAACTGGGCAAGTTGATGGGGGCGGAGGTCATCGCCTGTGCCCGGGGTGCTGACAAGCTTGAGGTGGCGCGGCAGGCGGGCGCGGACCATCTGCTGGACAGTGACACCTGCGATTTGCGTTCGGATGTGAAGGCGTTGGGCGGGGCCGACGTCGTTTATGATCCCGTAGGTGGCGATCTGTTCGACGCAGCCTTGCGCGGCTGTAATGCCGAAGCGCGTCTGCTGCCCCTGGGATTTGCCAGCGGAACCGTGCCTCACATTGCGGCAAACTACCTGCTCGTTAAGAACCTGACAGTGCTCGGTTTTTACTGGGGCGGCTACACCAAGGTGAACCCCAAGGTGCTCACCGACAGTTTTACCACCCTGTTTGGCTGGTATGCCGAAGGCAAGTTGACACCACATGTCAGCCATGTGCTGCCGCTGGCCGAGGCCAATGAGGGCCTCGACCTGTTGCGCACGCGCAAGGCCACCGGCAAGGTCGTCATCCAATCCAGCGCATGAAGTGGTCGCACAAGCGCATGTGCACGGTCGCTCTGGTCAACCGGCGCGTCGAACGGTAGCGAAGGGATATCATGGCACCAGTTCTTTCCATTCGATCTTTGCGCAAAGCCTATGATGACGGTTTTGAGGCGTTGAAGTCTGTGTCGCTGGACATTGCGGACGGCGAAATCCTCGCGCTGCTTGGGCCCAATGGGGCTGGAAAGACCACGCTGATATCGACCGTCTGCGGTATCACGCGGCC
>JBCCLL010000033.1:0-46368 GCA_039026855.1 Pseudomonadota bacterium
GCCTCCATCAGGCCGCCGCCGGAGGGGCCGAGGATGCCCACCACGCGGCGTTGCCCCGGCTTTTCGATGTGACTGCGCGCCCATTCATAGACGCGCCCGCCCTCGTGGATGTAGACGTCCATGATCAGCGTGTGCGTGTCGTGATCCACGGTGCGCGTGGTGTAGACCGGCTTGTGCGGCGCGCCGGGGCCGTCGGGCCATTTGACCGACCCGTTGGCTGCAATTGTCGGCCATTCGGGGGCCACACCTTCGGGGGGCAACACGAGGCGAAAGTGGATCGAGGCATCGCCGTGCTTTGACAGATCTTCGCCGCGAAAGGTCACGCGCAAAAAGTCGGAGCCAAGCGGGCTGACATCGATCACCTGAACAAAGGCGAAATTCGGCGGCAGCGACCCCTCTTCGGGGCCGTTGGACCAGCGCATCTTGGCCGCCACATCGGGCATGCTGTGCTGCATCTGTGCAACAACCGCGTTCTTCATGATAAACAGCCAATGCTCATCAACCGCGCCGACAAAGCCCGCGGTTTCGGTCGCACCGCCCTTGCGCAAGCCAATCAGCCCGTGCGCGGTTTCCACCGTCAAATTCTGCGCGCTGTCATCGAGCACGGTGAGGCCGGACGATTTGGCCTGCATCAAGATCATCTGGCGCATCGCGGCATAGCTGATCCCGGGCAAATCTGCGGTGGCTTCGAACGGATAGGCGATCTGGTTCACGAGCGCGGCCCTTTTCGGTTTGGGGATAGACAGGGCTGGCCGTTGACGGAGCTGGCAGGTGCGGTGTAGGTAGTGCGCGACAGCACAAAAGCACCGTTCCAAGGGCCAAGACAAGCGCTGGATTGTCGCAAGTCGGGCAGGCTGTGAGCGACCAAAGACCACAGGGCGGGATGCGCGTGCAGCTTGCCTTTGTCGTTCAATTCAACTAACTGCAGCGGGCTGTGACAGCGTTTCGCCAGACCGCAGTAGACCGAACCCGAGGGCGCCTGCCCTTAAGGTAATTTTGCAATGGAGTTGCTCGTGCCACGCGATGCCTTTCCCACCGGCCTATATGATCCCGACCGCGAACACAGCGCCTGCGGCGTTGGGTTTCTGACGCGCAAGGACGGGACACAGACGCACGAGGTGCTGCGCCATGGGCATGAGGCGCTGTGTGCGGTGCCGCATCGCGGCGGCATGTCGTCCGAAGGTGTGGGCGACGGTGCGGGCATTTCCGTGGACCTGTCGGTGCAGTTTTTCGAAAAGCTGACCGGTGCATCGTTGGTTGCCGGTGGCTTTGGCGTGGGCAATTTCTTTTTGCCCGCAGACACCAGCATGCATGACCGGGCCGCGCAGCTGATCGAGACCGCGTTGGCCGATCAAGGGTTTGAGACCAAGCTGGTGCGGGACATGCCGGTGGACCATGACGCCATCGGCGCGCGCGCGGTAAAATGGCAGTTGCCCATTGCCCAGTGGGTGTTTGTGGCCCCAGACGGCATGGCGCAGGACGAATTTGACCGGCGCATTCACACCGCGCTGCTGGCGGTGGAGGCCGAGGCCTATACCGATCCGGCGCTCGAGGGGCTATACCCGCTGTCGCTCTCGTCGCGGGTGCAGGTGTTCAAAGGGCGGCTGAATTCGTGGGAGATCATCCCCTATTTCACCGACCTGTCCGACCCCGATCACGCGGTGCGCACGCTCTATTTCCACACGCGGTTTTCCACCAACACCGATCCGCACCCGTCGATGGCGCAGCCGTTTCGCCTGATGGCGCATAATGGCGAGCTGAACACCGACAAGAAAAACCGCCTGAGCGAGGCCGCCATTGCGCTGGCGCGCAACAAGGCGATTGTGCGGCCCAAGGGACAGTCAGACAGCTGCCGGTTGGACCAGACGTTGAACGCACGCGTCTATGACGAGGGGCTGGATCTGGTCACCGCCGTGGTCGCGATGATGCCGCCCGCGTGGGAAAACGACACGCGGCTGAGCCCGGCGGTGCGGGCAATGCTGGAGTATTTCTCGCTGTCTGAGGAAAAGAATGACGGGCCTGCTGCGCTGATCTTTGGCGATGGCAATATCATCGGCGCGCGGCTGGACCGGCTGGGTCTGCGCCCGTTGCGCACGGTGGAGACCGGCGATTACCTCGCTGTCATGTCCGAGGCCGGGCAGATCAACTTCCCACCCGAGGACGTGCTGCGCCGGGGCCGGGTCGAGGCGGGCGGGATGATCTATCTCGACCATTCTGAGGGCCGCATCTACGAGACGGACGAAGCGTTGGAACAGCTTGCAGCGGCGCAGGACTACGCCAGTCTGCTGGCGGCCGCGCAGGTCAATATCGACGATCTGCCGCCCTGCGACGTGACCTCGCCCGCGGATGCGGCGGCGCGCTACAATGGCGATCTGGAGCGGCCCGCGCGCTATGTCGGTTACACGCTCAATCAGGAAAGCTTTAAGTTCCTGATGGACCCGATGCTGCAAACCGGGGTCGAGAAAGTGTCGGCCATGGGTTACGGCAACGCGATCAACGCGCTCAGCGACAATGAGGGCGGCGTGGCCAAGTATTTCAGCCAGCGCTTTGCGCAGGTGACCAACCCGCCGCTCGACAGTATCCGCGAGGCGGACGGCATGACCTTGCGCGTGGCGCTGGGGGAAAAGCCGCATCTGGGCCAGAGCCGGTCGCGCCAGATCGTGGTCAACTCGCCCGTCTTGTTGATGACCGACATGCTCAAGATCAAGGCGCAGGACGCCACCCCCTGGGCGCGGTTTGACACGCTGTACGAACCTGTCTTTGACGACGGACCGGCCAATCAACGCGCGCTGACCGATGCGATTGACGCGGTCGCCAATGAGGTCGTGGCCTTTGCCCGCGACCGCGGCGGCATCGCCATCCTGTCGGACCGGCATCTGAGCCGCGCCCGCGCGCCGATCCCGATGACGCTGGGCGTGTCGGCGATCAACCAGCGTCTGATCGAAGAAGGCGTGCGGTTCAAGGTCAGCCTGGTGGTGGAAAGCGGGCAAATCTGCTCGTCGCACCACATCGCCTGCGCGCTTGGCTTTGGCGCCAGCGCCGTCTACCCGCTGGCCGTGCGGATGCGGGCCGAAGAGCTTTATGGCGAGGATGCCGCCGCCGAGGCCTATCGCAAGTTCAAGAAAGCCGCCGAAAAGGCGCTGATGAAGACGATGGGCAAGGTTGGCCTGTGCACGGTGGAAAGCTATTCGGGCGGCGAGTTCTTTGAGCCCAATTTCCTCGACACCAACGATCCCGTCTTTGCCAAGTATTTGCCCAACATGAAAACGCCCGTGGGCGGGGTGCGGTTTGACGTTGTGGCCAAGTCGGTGGCCGATTGGCACGAGCGTGCCCGCGCGGTGGAGACCGAAAAGGACATTCCGATCCTGGGGCTATTCAAGGAACGCTCCGAAGGGGCAGGCCATTCCTACGGCACCACGGCGGTGCGCGGCTTTGTCGATCTGACCGAAGAGGCGATCAGCTTTGCCAAACCGGTTGAACCAGCCACTGCGCTGGATGGTGAGACCGATCCGTTCCGCCTGCTGACCCTGCGCCAGATGGATGATGCCTGTGGCATCACTGACGCGGGCGATGTGAACACCTCGTTTGAAAAGCTGTCGACGCAGCAGATCGACCGTTTTGCCATCACGCCCGGCTACCGCGCCTTTACCGGGATGATGACGGATGAACGTGCCCGCCGCCCCGCCGCACTGCGCGATGTGCTGGCCTTTCCGGCGGACATCACGTTCCTGGACACCGTGGCCGAGATGAAGCGCGAGATGATGCTGTTCAACCGCGCGGGCAACAACGACTTTGTCATTCGCGGCCTGTCGGTTGAGGATCTGGGGGATGGCGAATACCTGCTGCGCCTGACCGGGCCCAAGGCAGGCGATCTGGGCCGGCTCGACGTGCTGGCGGAGACGCTGGTGGAACGGTTTGGAGCGGATGTTGAGGGCCACTACATCACCAAAGGTGCGTTGAAAGTGGCGGTGCGCGGCATGGCGCTCGATTACGTGTCGCGCCTGCGCGCAGCACCTGAGCGCATCACGCTGGATCAGGTGGAACCGGCCTCGGCGATCACGCCACGCATCGCGTCGGGCGCGATGTCGCACGGCGCACTCGTGGCCTCGGCACACGAAGCGGTGGCGCATGGCACCAACATGGTCGGCGGCATGTCCAACTCGGGCGAAGGCGGCGAACATATCAGCCGCTACGGCACCATCCGCGCCAGCCGGATCAAGCAGTTTGCCAGCGGGCGCTTTGGCGTCTGGGCCGGATACCTGGCCGACCCCAACCTCGAAGAGATTGAGATCAAGATCGGTCAGGGCGCCAAGCCTGGCGAAGGCGGTCAGCTGCCCGCGCCCAAGGTCACGGTTGAGATTGCTGCGGCGCGTGGTGGCACACCGGGGGTCGAACTGATCTCTCCCCCGCCGCACCACGACACCTATTCCATCGAAGATCTGGGCCAGCTGATCCACGACGCCAAGGCCGCGCGGGTGCGCGTCATTGTCAAGCTGGTGTCGTCCGAAGGCATCGGCACCATCGCGGTGGGCGTGGCCAAGGCCGGCGCCGACGTCATCAACGTCGCGGGCAATACCGGCGGCACTGGGGCTGCGGCTGTCACCAGCCTGAAATACACCGGTCGCGCAGCCGAGATTGGCATCGCCGAGGTGCACCAAGCGCTGTGTGCCAATGGCATCCGGCAAAAGGTGCTGCTGCGCTGTTCGGGCGCGATGCAAACCGGATCGGACGTGGTCAAGGGCGCGATGCTGGGCGGCGACAGTTTCGAGTTCGGCACCACCGCGCTGATGATGCTGAAATGCGTGATGGCCAAGAACTGCAACGTCAAATGCCCCGCCGGTCTGACCACCAACCCGGAGGTGTTCGACGGCGATCCACGCGCGCTGGCACAGTACCTGCTGAACATCGCCCACGAGGTGCGTGAGATCCTGGCCAGCCTCGGGCTGCGGTCGCTGGCCGAAGCACGCGGGCGGGCGGACCTGTTGCACCTGCTCGACCACCCATCGTCAGTGGGCAAGCTGGACCTGCGCGCCATGCTGACCCGCGTGGCCGAGATCAAGGTGGACGACCCGACCTATCTGGAAAAGGACTTTTCTGTCGACGACGCCCTGCTCGACCAGATCAAGGCGCGGCTGATCGACGGGGACGAGGCGCGGGTGGAACTGCGCCCCAACGCCCCGCTCAACAACCGCAACAAGACCGTGGGCGGCCAGTTGGGGATCGACATCGAGCGGATGTTGAACCACGAGTTGCCCACCCTGCCCGCCTCTGCCTATGAGGACGGGCGCGGACGGCGCTATTTCGATCCGCGCACCATTCGTGTGGTCACCAACGGCTCAGCGGGCCAAAGCTTTGCCGCGTTCTGCAATGACGGCATGGTGATGGAGCATACCGGCACCTGCAATGATGGCGTTGGCAAAGGCGCCTCGGGCGGTGAGATCATTGTGCGCTCACCCGGCGGCGCGCGCGGGCGCGAAAATGTGCTGATCGGCAACTTTGCCCTGTTTGGCGCCACCGGCGGGCGCACCTTTGTCGAAGGTCAGGCAGGCGACCGCTTTGCCGTGCGCAATTCGGGTGCCACGGCGGTGGTCGAAGGCGTCGGCGATTTCTGCGCCGAATACATGACCAATGGTGCGGTGCTGAACATCGGCGGCTTTGCCAAAGGCTTTGGCAACGGCATGTCGGGCGGCTTTGCCTATCAATACGACCCCGAAGGCCGCCTGCCCGAGATGATGAGCCGCGACTCCGTACTGGCGGGCACGCTGGGCGACGGGTCCGAGCACGCCGCGATCCACGAAGAGGCGGTGCGGCAGTTGCTTGCCTGGCACATCGAGGCAACCGGGTCGGCCCGCGCCAAAGAGCTGCTGGGCGACTGGGACACCACCCGCACGCACATGGCGTGGATCATGCCCAAAGCGCTGCTGCAATATCAGGACGCCGACGCGATCCTGGCCGCGCGCAGCCGCAAAGAGCTGATCGACGAGCTGTCGACCGCGCTGGCCCAGCACCAGATCGCCGAACTGAAAGCGGCCTGGAAACACGGCCGTCCGGTGCATCGCGGTGCTGTGCCCAGCTATGGCGAGATGGACACCAAAGAGATGTTCCGCCTGCTGGGCAGCTACGTCGTGTTGGAACAGGCGCAGGTCATCGCCGCCAAACGCGTGGGCAATGCGGATCGCTTTGCCCGTGACAAAGCGGCCAAGAACCTGGTCCTGACCGAGGATTTTGGGCTGATGGCCGCGCTTGCCAAACACGCCAAGGCGGCGATTGACGGCTACGACGACCGCGGCCTTGCCGCCCTGGTCGCCAACAAACGGCTGAGCGATTTCAAACGCGCGCTGAGCCTGCGCAACATCCTGAGCATGGACAGCCCCGGCACCTATGCCTGGATCCTGCACCAAAGCGGCAAGAACCGCGCAGCCTTGGGCGAGGTGCCCAGCTTTGACGCGCTCTTTGCCGAAAACGCCATTCCCGACGTCGTCGCGCGAACCGCAGCGGAGTAACCGATGAACGACATGACCACCAAAGTGCCCTACATCCCTGAAGATGCGCCGTTTTCCGGCGATCAAAAGGCGTGGCTGGGCGGGTTTCTTGCTGGCTTGCACTCGCGTCTGGCCACCGGCGGCGGTGCTGTCGCACCGGCTGCGCAAGCCGCCGAGGTCAAGCCCATCGACATCATCTATGGCACCCAGACCGGCAATGCCGAAACGCTGGCCGAAGATGCCGCGGCCGTGGCTCGGTCCAAAGGGTTTACCCCGCGCGTGGCCGAAATGGACGAGATCGAGATGGACCACCTCGCGGCCATGCAAAACCTGATTGTCGTCGTCTCGACCTATGGCGAAGGGGAGATGCCCGACAACGCGCACCAGTTCTGGGAGGCGCTGAGCGCCTCGACCGCGCCGCGGCTGGAGCAGCTGAACTACGGCGTGCTCGCCTTGGGCGACACCTCGTATGACGAGTTCTGTCAGGCCGGCAAGCTGGTGGATACGCGGCTCGAACAGCTGGGCGCCAAGCGGCTGGGCCCGCGGGTCGACTGCGACGTCGATTTCGAGGACGCCGCCGAAGCCTGGATCGCCGCGACCATCCCGGACGCGGGCACCGCAGCGGCAGCGCCCGTCGCTGAGGCGCCGAAAAAGCAGAAATCCGGCTGGGGCCGCAAGAACCCGTACACCGCGACCATGCGCGAAAATCGCATCCTGTCGGGGCCAAAATCTGCCAAGGAAATCAGACATATATCGTTTGATCTGGGCGAGAGCGGCATGACCTATGAGGCCGGTGACGCGCTGGGTGTCATGCCGCTGAACGCGCCCGATCTGGTCGAGGCGTGGCTGACCCGGCTGGGCGCCAGCTTTGACACCGACGCCGGTGGCGCGCCGTTGGGGCAGCGACTGACCTCGGAGTTCGAGATCATGACGCCCTCGCGCGATCTGCTGCGCGCGGTTGAGCCGCTGGCCAAGCATGACGAGCTGACCCACGTGCTGAGCAACGGCGACAAAGAGGCGCTTGAGGCGTTTCTTTGGGGCAAGGATGCGCTGGACATTTTGAACCTGAACCCGAGCCTCACGCTGAATGCTGACGAGGTGCTGGGATGGCTTAAGCCCTTGCAACACCGTGCTTATTCGATTTCCTCCAGCCCCAAAGCGCATGACGGAGAGGTGCATTTGACGGTGGCTGCGGTGCGGTGGATGCACGAGAACCGGCCGCATCGCGGGGTGTGCTCGACCTTTCTGGCCGATCACGTGCCCGAGGGGGCGCAGGCGGGGATCTTTATGTCGCCGAACAAGAGCTTTCGCGTGCCCGAGGATGACAGCGTGCCAATGATCATGGTGGGCCCGGGGACCGGCATAGCGCCGTTCCGCGCCTTTCTCGAAGAGCGGCGCGAGCGCGCGGCAAGCGGCGCAAACTGGCTGTTTTTTGGCGACCAAACGCGGGCAAGTGATTTTATCTATGCCGATGAAATCGCTGAGTTTTCCGCCTCTGGCTTGCTGACACGGCTGGACCTGGCCTTTAGCCGCGATCAGGCGGACAAAATCTATGTGCAGCACCGCATGATCGAGAATGGCAAGGACCTTTTCGCGCAGCTTGAAGAGGGCGGATGTTTCTACGTGTGCGGCGATGCCACGCGGATGGCCAAGGACGTGGACGCAGCGCTGCACACCATCGTTGAGACACATGGCGGTATTTCTGCAGAGGCCGCGACGGACTATGTCAACCGGCTGAAGCGGGACAAACGGTACGTGCGGGACGTGTACTGACCGGCAATGTGAACGCAGCGTACGGTGGTCCGTTCGTGCGATTTTGATCAAAACGGCACGGGTTTTGTACAAAACGCGTGCCGTCTGGACGCGCTATTTGACCTAGTTTTGCGGGCTTTGTTCAAAATCAGGAGCGTTTTGTACAAAACGGGCCAGCCGCACGCGTTAAGACCGCGTTAGGACTGTTGCGGTGTTAAGGTTTTCGTACTGAGCTTAAGAGCTGGGTAAGCTTTGCGGTAAATACATCGCCAGGCCGCCCCGATAGTTGACCTTAGCTTGCTCCAGACCGACCTTGGTTTGTCACGTGCAAACGATCCATCGGCGGGGCAATTCGCCACTTCCCATCATCTGCCGGAATGGTGGTGATCGCAGAACCGTCGGCAAGCGGCGGAGTAAGGTCGGCAAGCAGGCGCGCGGGTGGAGGCATCTGTTTTGGACGGGTCTGGGGCGGAATGCGTTTCGCTTTCAGCGGCATAGATTGGCTGGAAATCTAAGCGCCTTGCCACGTGGCGCAGAGTGTCCCGAGAAGGTGGCAGACTGGTTATTGACCGGCATACAAAGCTGGTTGATCAACATTGGGGCATGCGTTTTGTATCGCTCTCGTGCACGCCATTGCCATCTGATTTTCGCGGTTAGGGGATGCTGGCGGTGTGGACCTGTTAAGGCGCATCGTGACGGTTGTTCGAGGGCTGCCTCGCCAGCGGTTCCAGCGTCGTCATCGCAGGTTAAAACTCGAACGCAACCGGCGCGACTGGTTTGCTTGGGAGCGTGGCGACTGGTTCCAGAAGCCGGTCAATCACCCAGGCGGTGTCCAAAAAGCATGCACGGGTTGCGCCGCCGATGGCGGATCTTTGCCAGTGCTGTCCCACAAGGCTTGATGATCGCGCAGAACGGGCGCATCGTCTCGTATAAGTTGTATCCAACGCATGCCGAGCACATGCACTTAATGTGATTTTTGATCCAACTTTTGGAGACACATCTATGAAAAGAATTGTCCCCCTCCTTCTATCACTGTTTTGGCCACTGACGGCACATGCCGCGCTTATCACCGAAGAAGATCGTATGGCGTTTATGACAGCCAACCCGCTTGCTGAACTTGAGGATTTCAACTTTATCACCTCAGACCAATCGTTCAGGAATTCTGCTGTTTCGGTCAATGACCTTACGTTTTCTGTGACCGGTAGTACGCCGTTCGCGAGTTTTGTTTATCGCATTGACGCGCGGCCTATCGCGCGCGTCCTTAACATTTCGGTTGAAAACACGACGCAAGCGAACTTTGGTCTCACCTCTGGAACCGTAAACACGATCAGCTTCGCGCGACCCGTGACCGCGTTTGGCGCGGATTTCGCGAATTTGGGGACAAGCAGTGGAAGGACAACCATTAGCGCTGGCGGCGACAGCATTGATATTACGTCGCGAAACCCTGGCTTTTTCGGGTTCAGCTCTGCGACGCCGTTTTCCTCTGTCTCGTTCACAAGTAACCAAATTAACAGTGTGAATTTGATCGCTCTGGACAACGTATTGTACGCACCGGTTCCGGTGCCGGTACCTGTGCCTGCGACGCTCCCGTTGTTGCTGGTGGGCTTGGGCGGCCTGGTGGCGCTGCGTCGTCGCAAGCGCGCGATGTGATGCGTGCTTCATCGCTGCTGCGGTAACGTCGGGCAGTCTTCCTCTTGGCCGCATTGGTTGCGGTGCGCTTGATGCCTTGGCGCGTGTGCGGCAGGTAAACTGTGTGCCCTAAATCGCGCTGAGTCCGACCAGCAAGGGACGGCTGGCTGGGCTTTTTGCTGCTGCGGTGCGGTTCGTTGGCATGGCCACTTGCTGCGATTGCGAAGTGTCGCGTGTGCGGCCGATGATACGGGCTGTGGCGTGGGCCTTGGGCGGCGGGGTCGGGGTGAAGGGCCCTTTGCGAGCCCTTCGTTTTTTACCGCCGTCACTCTGGCCTAACGGTGTAGTCGAGATCCACGGCCTCCGGCCCTGTTGCGGGTCCGATCAACTGGCGCATTTGATCGCGGAACCGTTCGACCATGGGACGCTTGAGCATCCAGCGATGGAAATCCCCCGGTGACGTGTTGTGCTGCAGCACTGACCCGTAGTCGCCGGGCGCTGCGATATCCATGCGCACAGGGAACTGCAGCCACGTCCCTTGGAATTCCTCGGACAGCATCCAGTTGAGGTAAAGCTTGGCGGCCGCTTTGTTTTGCGCTTGCGTTGGAATGCCTGCCGTTTGGAACCAGGTGAGAAAGTAGTCCTCTTCGGGCAGCATAAATTCGGTGTTCAGCCCGGGAAAGTTTTCAAACGCCCAAAAGGTTGTGAAGCTTGCCGCGTACCAGCCGTTGTTGACGGCGTGATAGGGCATTGCGGTGCCGCGCGTCCAAACCGGCTCTTGCGCCACCAGCTTTTCCAGATAGTCCCAGCCATACGCCTCTTTGAGGTTCCAGAACTGGTAGAGCACCGCGTCGTCATCGTGGGGGTAGGTAAGGATGATCTGCCCCTTGAGGCTTGGGTCGAGGTAGTCCAGGGCATCGCGCGGCGGGTTTTCTGGGTCGACCAAGTCCAGATTGACGTAGTTGCTGAATGTGACGCCGTAGAGACCGGTCCAGCGGCCGTGCGGGTCCTTGTGATCGGGAAACACCTTGTCCCAATTGGCGGGTTTGTAAGCATCCAGCAGCCCGCGTTCCATGTAGTGGTTGAAATCGTGCAGGGTCTGGAACTGGATCACGTCGGGGATGTTTTCTTGCCCGCCGGCGGCGCGCGCGTTGTCAAAGCGGGGCGCGTGGTTGATGCTGACATCGACGCTGTGGGTGACGTTGAGGTCTGGAAACCGTTCTTTGAACCGGTCGAGATAGTAGTCGATCTGCGTTGGCTCATCGCCGCCCGCGCGCAAGACAAACTCCCCGCCTGCGGCGAGCGCCTCGGCATAAAGCGTATCCAGCGTTTTGGTTTCAATCTCTAACGCCGGTGCGGCGCTTGCCACGAGGGTCAGGCCCAGCGTCATGGCTGTCTTGCTGAGAGACATTGAGGTCCTCCTTCTTGTTCCCTGGCAAGAAGGTGGGTTGCACGCAGGCACAGAGAATTGCCAAAGACCGCAAGCCAGATTTGCAAAATGGCACAGAGGCTGGCGCGGCTTTAGGGCGTGGCCAGGACCTGATCGGTGATGTGCCGGGTTGCGAAGTCGTAAAACGCGTTCACCCGAGCGCTGCGGCGCACATCCGGGTGGGCCAGAAGCCATAGGTGCCAGTGGGCGCTGTCGTCGGCGTCGTGCACGCGGATTAGGTCGGTGTGCTTTTCGCCGAGATAGCAGGGCATGGCCGCGATGCCGAAACCTGCGTGGACCATGTCAAACACGCTCATCATGGTATTGAGCACCGTTGCAGGCGCCTGTTCATGTTTGTGGCGCAGTGTGATCTTGGTCATCGGGGATTGGTTGAGATCGTCGCCCAGCATGATCCAGTGATGGTGCGTGGGGTCTGCGCTGCACACAGTGTCCCAGTAATTGCGATGTGCGTAGGTGGCAAAAGACAGCTTTGACAGGTCACGGCCGACCCAGTGTTCGGGGGGCGTGTTTGTGGGCCTGAGCGCGATATCGGCATCGCGTTGCATCAGATCCAGCGCTTGGACGTCGGATAGCAGGCGCAATTCGACATCCGGGTGCGTTTGGCGGAACTGCGCAAATACCGGTGCCAGGCAATGCAGCAGCGAGTCAGTTGTGGTGACCGTGAGCGGGCCTGCCAACCGCAAGTCCTGCCCGCCCAGTTCGCGCTCAATCTCGTCCATGCCTTCGCATAGCAGGATGGCGCGTTCGTAAAACCGCTCGCCGGCCGGGGTCATGACGTAGCCGCGGGCCAGGCGTTCAAAGAGGCGCACGCCGAGGCGAGCCTCAACAGCTTCAATGCGGCGGAAAACGGTTGAGTGATTGACGCCGAGCATGCGGGCGGCACCGGCCAGGCTGCCCGCCTCGCACACCGACAGGAGGTAGGGCATGTCCGCCCATTCCAGGTTTTGGTCGGCGCGGGACCTCTGTGCTTTCATGCAAATATCACTTGCAAAAATATGAAATTCCTTTGCCAGGATACACGCATACATTTGCCACAAGCAACCCTATGGAGCACAGCATGCAACCTTCACTCAGCCTGCCGGCGCGGCAGGGACCGGCGCCAAGGACCCTTGGGCAATTGCCGCATTCGCAACTGGACCAGCATGGGCCGGACGAGATCGTCGAGGCGTTGCATAATTGGTGCTTTGCGCTGCCCAATATCAACAACGAAGACAGCGGGATATCGGTGCCGGGATCGCGCGCGTTGATCCTGCGCGACGGGGTGCCGGGCAATCAGGCCGCGTTCATGATTGGTCGTGAGTTCGCGCATATCCACCCAAAGCCCGACAATGGCAGCATGCACCTGGTGCTGCCGGTGGACGATGTGGCCGAGGTCAAGCGGGCGGGTTGGGGCGAGGACCACTACCTCGTGACACAAGGACAGTGGCCTGTGGGTTTGGTGATGATCTTTTCGCCACGGGATGACGGTGAGTTGTCTGTCGTCAAAGAGATCGTCGGCCGGTCCTATGCATTTGCCACGGGTACGCCCGCGCCCGCGTGAGTGCCTTTGGGGCGCCGCCCGATCTATGCCCCTAGCAACAGCGCTGAGAGGCCGCCTGTGCGGCGAGGGGCGAGGCATTTTGCCGTTGATCGGCTTCACATCTGAGGGCGTGTCTGGCCTGACATGTGGTCTGCGGCGAAGGCAAATGATCTGACGCGACAGGGGTGTTTCACCTGTCGGTTGCGACATGCAGGGGCGCGGCATTTCAGGTCGGTATGCGGACCAACCCGCACCTGTGTCAGTCTGGCAGGATGACCCAGGTGTTGGCGCCCGAGGGCGCGAGGTGCGGCCTGTCAGATGCGGGCAGGTCATCGTTCAAGAGGCGGGCCAAGTCGCGCCCCACCGCGGCGTTGTGAATGTGGTAGAGGTGCCCACTGGGGTTCTCGGCTGGCAGCGTGCTGACGTCGATGAACTCAACCCCATCGAGGCCCGCCACGTCATTCCCGGCCTGGCCGAGCCGGGGGTAACCGTGCAGCTCTTCGGATAAATCCAGGGGCCGATCTTTGTCAGAGACATAGACCGTGATGCGTTTTGCAATCGGCCGGATCCGGGACAGGAGCCGTGCGAAAATGTCAAAATCCATGTCCGGCGCAAGCAAGACCACATCGCCCAAGCGCGTGTCGGGCGCGCGGCGCGCCACTTCGGCCAGTGCGAGGGTGACACCGCGGCCGCCCAAGCTGTGACCTATGATGTCGGCGCCCCCGGCCGCTTTGGACCGTGCATTCACCGCGAGAATGGCATCGGCGATGTCAGGAACGCTCCAATAGAGGTCCGCTTCGTCCTGGACATAGTTGGCGATGTCGCCATCTGACGGCCAGGTGAACCAGATCATGCGGCCAGCCAGTTGCGCGTTCTGCTGCAGCAGCGCGGCGCGACGGCAGCCTTTGTCGAAGTCGATGAAATAGCCGTGCACGTACAGCGCCAGAGGGGTTGCTGCCGCCGGGGGCGCTTTGGCAAGAAGCGCGGCTGGGTCCTGCACGGTAATCGTTTCGACGCGCAGGAGTTGTTCGCGCAAAAACGTGGGCCCAAGCGCAAGCACATCAGAAAATGCACCGGTATTAACATCCTCGACCACGCAGCGGCCGGCACGCAAGCTGCTGCGTCCATCGCCGAAATTGGGGGTGGGGCCTTGCGGGGTTTCCAAGTCTCGGACGGTGAGGAACGGCACGCTGAATTGAGTGTTTTGGGCGTGCAGCACGCTTGCGGTCGTCAGCGCCGCCAGAAGCGCGGCGCATAGGCGTGTGAGGTGGATCAAGATCATCGCGCGGATCGCATTAGGGCAAGGTTGATGGTTGCGGTTCGGTTGGGTCCCACCCGAGAAACTCGCTAATAAACTCTCCGCCGGAAAAGACAAAGATCAACAGCGGCGGGATGAAGATGACGAGGACAGATAAAACACGATCCGGCGCAGCCACCGCGGCGCGCCGTTGGGCAGCAGATAGCGCTGCGTCCACGCGCTGACATGCGACTGCGCATTCAGGATCAGATGGTAGGCAAGCACCACCAAGAGCCCACCAAACACCACCGCCAGGATGAACAGGCCAAAGAGCTCATAGGCATATTGCAGCGAATAGCCGCCGTCGGGGGCGGTGATGCTAGCCGCCAGACGGGTTGTGGTGGCGTCGGTCAATGCGCCCAGGATCGCGATCCTGATCAGCCCGGCCACAAAGTCGGACAGGGCTTTCATCCGCTCGTGGGCAATCTTTTCGGACGCGGGCAGCCAAAATCCCATCACACCCTCCCTGGTTCTGCCCGTTTTGCGTATTGCTTTTTTGCGGGTTGTCCAGGGTGGCAAAGCGCGGTGCGTGTCCAAGGCGACGGCGGCTAGGTGACGGTGAACTGCCCCATCATGCCGCAATCTTCGTGTTCGAGGATGTGGCAGTGGTACATATACGGCGTCTCTGGCGGGGCGTCATAGTCAAACCGGACAAGCACTTCGGACCAGCCTTCATCGACATGCACCATGTCTTTCCAGCCTTGCGCATATGCAGGCGGCGCGGCGCCGTTCTGGCTGAGGATGCGGAAGGAGCAGCCGTGGATGTGAAACGGATGCAGCATATCATCGACGGATACCCGCCAGATCTCGGTGTCGCCCTTGCGGACCGTTTCATCGATGCGGTCCATCTTCATCGGTTGACCATTGATGGCCATCGCGTTGGCATTCCCGCAGAAGTTTTCCCAGGCCATGGCGAGCGCCACGAGGTCCGCGCCCACGTCCATTTGCAATTCAAAGGACCGGATGGTGACAGCGTTTTGTGGGCGCGGTGGGTCCAGGTTTGCCAACTGGTTTGGCATGGCCCCGGTAAAGCCCTGATCCGAGGTGCGCGAGATGTTCAGCACCGTGGTGGGGCCGCCGCCAAAAAGACTGGCCAAAAGACCCCCACCGCCGTTCAGGTTGACGTTGAGCGCATTGATGTCGGTGTTGCGCATGTCGATCAGCACCTCGTACCGCTCGCCCGGCGACATCAGGATGCTTTCCGCCTCGACCGCGGATGCCAAAAACCCGCCGTCCGAAGCGATCACCGTCAAGGGGCCGGTCTGCAAAGAGACCTCGAGAAAGCGGGCGTTGCAGGCATTCAAGAGGCGCAATCGCACCAGCCCGGTTGGCACGTTCTGAAAGACCGGCGCGATGGCCCCGTTCACGACCATTGTGTCGGCTTGAAAGCCGTCTTCGAACACCTCGGCGGACAGGGCGTAGGTCATTTTCCCGCTGGTGTCGAAGGCCTTGTCCTGGAGGATGACGGTGAAATCATCGACGCCATAGGTTTTGGGTAGATCGGCCTCCAGGCTTGCGTCGTCTTCGATCAGCAAAACACCCGCGAGGCCATTATAGGTTTGCTGCGCGGTTTTGCCGTGCATGTGCGAGTGAAACCAGTTCATCGAGGCGTGCTGCACAATCGGTACGTCGGGCGACCAGACGCCACCGTCTGCAATCTCTTGATGCGGGCCGCCGTCAACGTCGCCGGGGATATGCAGGCCATGCCAGTGAATGGTCGAGACATCGCCGATGCTGTTGCTGACATCAAAGGGAAGCGTCTGGCCCTGTTTGGCCCGGATGACCGGGCCGAGGTAGTCGTGGTTGATCCCAAGTGTTTGGCTGAGAGCGCCGTTGCCAAAGTCATGGCTGCCCGGGGCAAGCCTCAGAGGGATGCGCGTGTAGATGCCGCCGGTGAGATCGGTCAGCGGCAGTATCGGGAGCGGGCGCGATGCAAATTGCGTCAGCGCCGTGCTGCCCAAAGCGGAAACGGACGCCGCACTTGTGATCAGAAACTGTCGGCGGTTCATCGGTCGCTGTCCTTTCGCAAGGTGGAATTGGGTTGGGTGCGCCGCATGGGGTCAGGGCGCCTTGAGCGCCTGCAAAACGGCGTCTATTTCAGCGTGTTGCACGGCCAAAAGCGCGGCGAATGCGGCGCTGCCCAGTTCGAGCGCTGTGGCGCCGCTGTCGTCCACCATGCTGGCCCAGGCCTCTGTCTGATAGAGCGCGGAAAAGGCGTCCTGATAGGCTGCAAGCCCGTCTGGCGGCGTGCCCGGTGGCGCGAAGAACCCGGCCCAGGTCACAAACTCCATCGCGACGCCTTGGGCGTTCATGTTGGCAATGTCCGGAGGAAGCGCAACATCATCGGGGGCGGTCACGCCGATTATGCGGACGAGGCCCTGTTCGACCAGCGCCAGCGCTTGCGCATAGTCGGTTGTCAGTGAGGTCACCTGGCCCGACATCAGGGCGGCAAGGGCGGGCCCTGGCGCGTCAAACTGGACGTAGGTGAAGGCCGGGTCCGCGCCTGCGGCCGTCATCAGCAAGGCAGATATCAGGTGATCAAGCCCGTTGGGTGCGGAACCGCCGCCGATGGCAAAGGCACTTGGGTCATCTTGGTGGGCGCGGATCAGATCCGGAACCGATTGCACCTGACTGTCGGGGGGCACGACGAAGGCCGCGTAGTCGCCCATGGGCGCGGCCACGGGCACCAGCGCGGTATAACTGTCGGCATACGTGCCATTGAGCGAGCGCGCGATGATCTGGGGCGTGTTCAACATGAGCGTCTTGGGTAACGCTCCAGCATTTTCGATCACGTAGCCAAGACCCACCGCACCGTTGCCACCGTCTTTGTTGTCAAAGGTCAGATCATCAATGATCCCGGTTGCTGTGAACGCCTGCCCGATCCGGCGCGCCTGTGCGTCCCAGCCGCCGCCCGGATGACCGGGCACGAGGAATGTCACATCCTCCAATACATTTGCTGCTGGGTCGTCGGTTGGATCATCATCCGTCACAACGCTCAGGATTTCGCCTGACGCCAGATCGATGGCAAATTCGATTTCATCGCCTGCCTCGGTGAGAACCTCAATTTCAGCGACGCGGCGACCATCGAATTGCCCCTCTTCGACCTCTGCAAGTGTGCCGGGCTGCGCGTCCAAGGCGATTGCAGCCGCCTCGTCCAGTGTCAGCGGCGGTTCCTGGGAAAGTACGGGCCATGCCAACAGACCAAATGTGACCGCGTATGCGGCGACAGGTATGTTGGCCATCGGGGCGATCCTTTTTGCAAATCCGGTGATACCTGAGTGTGGGCGGCCAAACTGACCTGGCGCTCACCGCTGACTTACAATTTTGTAAGCTTCGCGGTGGTTCAGAGCGCAGAGGCTAGCCTTGGGACGCTGTGCGGCGCGTTTCGTTGCAAGGGTCGGGCAAACATTGCCGCCACGAGCAGCCCGGCGATCGCACCGGCAATTGTTGCCGAAACCGTATGCGCGTCGAGCATGTAGCGGGCATACATGGTAGACAAAAGCACCGGCCATACGATCAGTCCCAACCATTTTGAGTACCGCCTGACCGCAACATATGCCCCGGCACTGGCCAGCGATGAGTGCCCCGACGGCATGTTGTGATTGGACCCATTTGGGCGCTGTCCCAAGCGGGTTCCACCAATCTTCACATCGTTCAGGAGCCGTTTGGGAATGTGCGTGGCTGCTGTGCCAAAAATCGATATGGCAGCGATTTGGCCAAGGCCGTTGACGTCACGCAACGCAATCGCGGTTCCAAGCGGAATGATCGTGTTCAAGTGGCGGCCATAGTCTTCGACGGCTGTGACAAATAGGCTCTGATGTCCGTGGCGCGACTGGGCGTAGTGCCCGGTCATGTCGCTGGGATAGATGGTGGCCGCGATCATCACCATGATGGCGCAGGCCAATGCGGCGTGGCGCAAGGCGCCTGTGTGTAGGAATGACAAGGGGGCGTCTCCGGTCCTTTTTTGCCGGAGATGTGGCAAGCCAAACTGTCATGAGGATTCCAGCCAGCTTACAATTCTGTGAGGCTGGGAAAATTGACGCTCACGCGCAGACCGCAGCCGTTTGGACCGTCGGACAACACCAAATCGGCGCCGTGCATCTCTGTGATCGCCCGCACCAGGGCCAGGCCCAGGCCAAACCCCTCACCCTGGCGCGTTGCTTGGCCTTGGTGCAACGGCTGCAGCACGTTTTCAAGCTGATCAAACGGGATACCCGGTCCTTCGTCGGTGACACTGAGCCTTGGGCCCTGCACGCCCATGCTGATGGTTTGGTTTGGCGCGCCATGCCGCAAGGCGTTTTGAATGAGGTTGGCCAGAAGCTGCGTGAGCATATCCCGGTCACCGGAAATTGCCGTCGCATCCTCAACGGTCACCTTTAGCGTCTGCCCGGCCTCTTCGACAACCGGGCCGTAGGTATCGACCACCTCGGCAATCAGGCTGTCCAGCGACACCGTTTGGAAGGCGTCGCGCCCCGCGCCGCTTTCAATCCGCGCCAGACGCAGCAGCGCCTCAAAGGTGCCGGTGATGCGGTCGATTTGTTCAAGCGCGTCTTCGAGGTCGCCTGCCGCAACCGGCCGGTCCCTGTCGATCAGGGCGAGCAGGTTGGTTTCAAGCTGCGCGCGCAAGCGGGCGAGCGGAGTGCGCAAGTCATGCGCAATGTTGGACGACTGCACGCGCATCTGCGTCATCACCGTTTCAAGGCGGGCCGTTGTGCCGTCGATCCGGTCGGACACAAGGCGCAGATCGTCATTGCCATCAAGCGCAATCCGCGCGCCCAGATCACCCTGAGCGACCTTGGCCAGACCGGTGCTGATGGCGTTCACTCGACCCTGGTTGCGCCGCGCAATCCAGAGCCCGAAGAACCCCGTCAAAAGGATGGTTGCGACCAGACTGATCTGCATCCCGGCGGCAAGCATGTCCCGCAGTTCTTCCTGCCGCTCGGTATTTTCAAAGAGTTGCACCCGCCCGTACGGCGTGTCGCGCACATAGTAGCGCGCTTCGTCAGAGCTGTCTTCGAAGTCTTCGGTGCGGAAACCCGCGCGCACGGTATCGTTCACAAAGGAGGCGGTTTCATCGTCGTCGACAAGATCGAGGTCGAGACCCGTGGCCAAGGTGGCTTCGGTGGCGTCCATCCGTTCGGTCAGCCGGGCATCCACATTGCGCTGCATCTCGCGACTGACCAGGTAAAACGTGCCGCCCCAGGCGAAGATTGAGATGGTCGAGAACAGCAGCAAGAACCCAAGCGCCTGGCGGACAGCCGACAGGCGCAACAATCTAAGCAACCGGTTCAAAGACATACCCCGTCCCGCGGATGTTTCGGATCACGGTGTCGCCAAACGGCTTTTCGATCTTGCGGCGCAATCGGCTGATGTGGGTTTCAACAACGCTGGTTGTGGGGTCAAAGTTCATGTCCCACACCCGCTCGAGCAGCATGGTCCGGGTTTGCACCCGGCCTTTGGAGCGCATGAATACCTCGAGCAGCAGAAATTCTTTGGGGTTCAGGTCGATCGCTTGGCCCTGACGCGTGCAACTGCGTTTGTGCAGATCCAGTGTGATATCGCCCGCACGCAAGCTCGAAGACTGATCAGGAGACGTCCCGACCCGCCGGGCCAGAACCTCGATCCGGGCCAACAGTTCGCTAAAGGCGAAGGGCTTGACCAGGTAGTCGTCTCCACCGGCACGCAACCCGTCGACCCGGTCATCCACTTCACCCAGCGCGGTGAGAAAGATCGCTGGCGCCGTCACTTTGGCCTGTCGCAGCGCCTTGAGCACCGACAGCCCGTCCAGCCCGGGCACCATGCGGTCGAGCACAAGAACGTCGTAGTCTTGGCCCATGGCTGCGACCAAAGCCTCTTTTCCGTTTATGAACAGGTCGACAACGTGCCCGGCCTCGCGCAGGCCTTTTTCGGTCCACGGGCCCAGCGACACGTCATCTTCAAGAACCAAGAGGCGCATTTGTCCTATTCACTTTTGCCGTTACCCGGGACCGCGCGGTGTCGGCGAAGGGTTTGCCGATAATGGTGATTTCAGCCAAGCGATAAGCGGCGCGGAAGTCAAACTGCGCTGTGGATGGGGCAGGTTTTGCCCGGTGTGTCTCATGCGCTGTGCGGGCGACGGCCCGCGCCAGCGGCGGCGATTTTGTCTGTGACCGCATGCGGTGAATGTTGGTCGCGCTCTGATTGGATGCTCCGCGGCAGAATGCAGATGGATATTCACAAATGCCTGTTGCGAAACTTACAAATTTGTAAGCTGGGCTGCGTGGTGGGGCGCTGTTTGGGCTTTCTGCAGCGATAATTTGCCCCGCCGCTGTGTGATACAGGACCCTCTGGGCGCGTTCGCGCTGCGCTTTTATCGCCGGGCGTGGCTGTGTTCCAGGACAGCCCGCATGCAAGATCAATCAGCGCATCTCAATATCGTCGCCGCAGTTCTATATCAGCGTTGCCTCGAACCGCTTTGGCACCGGACGGGCCATTTCAATGCGCCCTCGGCCGACACGCGCCCGCAGGTCCGGGAAGAGGTGAAAAATCTCGTCTCTTTGAGCGGCTGTTGCCGCGTCGATTGCCTCATCACCGGGAAAGAGGCTTTCGGTCCAGCACCCGTTTGCCATGACAATCTGGTGGTTCTCAAACATCATGTGGATGTACCGCGTAGCTCCGGGGTTCACCTGCTCAATACCTGGGAGATGTGTCATGTGCTTGGCCGCCATCAAAACCTCTGTTTCGCCGAAGTGCAGTTCAACTTGTGGGCCGACCTGCAGCATGCGGTGGTTGGGGCTGACCATCATGTCGCGGTCCGGCAGGTCTGGCCCCAAAGCGCCGCGGCGGATCAGGATTGGCAGCAATTTGGGCGACATCTGCAAATCGCCAGCAGACAACGATCTTTGGCCGATCCAGGCGACCTCCTGAAATCCGTTGTCGCGTGTCATAACACTGTGACCCGCTCGCAGATCCTCAATTGGCACCGGACCATGGCGCGTCATAACCGCTGCACCCGGGGTGAAGCAGATGATCCTTTCAATCTCGCGAAAGGTCAGAGTGCCGTCGACGCCGCCGGAGCCATCCAGCAATTCGATGCTTCCGCTGGTCGAATTTCCATCGGCATCGGTGGTTTCGTTGACAATGCGGAATGGCCCCAAACCGCTGAGATCGAGGGTGTCGAGGTCCGTCCCGCCGTCGCCGCCATCAACTGTGTCACCAAAAAGCGATGTACGCGGATCGAAGCTGGTGCCGCCGGGGTCCAAGACAGATGTGGCAGCGGCGCGGAAGACGTCATCATCGTCTCCGCCTGACAAGCTGTCGGCACACAGACCCGAGAGGATCGTGTCATTGCCGCCATTGCCAAATATGCTGGCCCTTAGATTGCCGCCCGCGATAGTTTCGGCATCGTCGTCGCCAATCACCTCGAAAGTGCGCAACCCGCTATCGGTCGAGTTTGCAAAAACACCGCTGAGATCCAACGCGGTTTCGTCGCCCATGGTGACCTCGAGGGTGACGTCTCCGTCTCCGAAGATGAAAACCCCCTCAAAATTGTCAGCGAACTGCTTGGCCGTGAACTGACCACCTGATTTCCCAGAGATCCCCTGCGTGTCAAGAAACAGGCGCTCTAGGCTGTTGAACTCGATGCTTCGGTAGTCACCGAACTGGAACGCGCCGCCGCTGCCGCTGAGGGCTTCCAATTCGAGGATATCTTCCCCTGCGCCGCCGTCATAAAGCACGTTTTCGGGGGCCACTTCGGCGTTGGAGACGATGAAGTCGCTGCCCTCTTCGCCAAAGATCGAATCTGCGCCGGTAAACCCGAAAATGGAGTCTCTGCCATCGCCGCCGCGCAATTCATTGGCCGATGAATTGCCGATCAGTTCGTCGCGCCCGTCGCCGCCAAAGACGTTTTCGAAACCGCCAAAGGATGTGCCGTCCGACGCGTTTCCATTGCCATTTTCATCAAGACGCACTTCGATGCGAAACGCGCGCTGTTCAAAGCTGAGCGTGTCGTCGCCTTCGCCGCCGATGACCGTGTCGTTGAAAAAGTTGTCGTCTGAGATGATCAGGTCATCGCCTTCGCCCGCGTTGAGCAAGTTTGCCGCTGCATTGCCCTGTAGCGTGTCGCCAAAGTCAGAGCCGATCACCCGTTCGATCCCGGTTAGGGTTTCGCCATCGGCGTCGCCGCCCGACCCCACGCCTGTGGTCAGGCTGACATTCACGCCCTCGGCGGAATTGGCATAGGTGATCTCATCGAAATCACTCTCGCCGCCATCGATACTGTCTGCGCCGGCACCACCGATAATCAGGTCTTGCCCGGCGCCACTGTCGATCGTGTCATCGCCCGCATCGGCGTCGATTGTGTCCGAGCCACCATTGCCCAAAATCGAATCCGCGCCGGTGGTGGTCTGGTCACCGTCGATGTCGGTGAACCTAAGGCCCATGGTTTGCCCGGTGTCGAGCCCGTCGACAACGCCATCGGGGTTTGCCGCCACGGTGAATTGGATTTCTTCGAAATTCTCAAAGGCAATGTTGCCGATCTGGCCATCCTCATCGCCGTCGACAATGCGGAAGCTGCCGAAGGGTCCAACAGCCGGCAAAATGCCGTCGGGCGACGTGCCCGCAAGGATGTCTGACAGGGCATACCCTTCGAGGGGACCGAAGGCTGTGGCATTGCCGGCTGTGTCGGTGAAGAGCCCAGCCGCCGTGTCGTCAAGCCCGCTGATCGCCGTGTCTATGTCTGACGACAGCACATCCGTGGTGAGAAATATCGCGTCGCTCTCATCTATGGCCTCGCCGGCAATAAATGTTTCGACGCCGGTGTAGCTGTCTGCTGCGCCTTGCGTGAAGGAGAAGAACTTGTTGGACAGGCCCGTGCCTGTGTCGTCGACGCTTGCGACAAGCACATCGACAAAGAAGGCATCATAGATGTCGCTATCCGCGCCGCCGTCAATTTTGTAGTCGCCCGTGAAGATGCCAAACACGTCATCGCCCGCGCCGCCCTCCAGACTGTCCTCGCCCCCTGCGGAGGCGATTATGTCATTGAGAGACGAGCCGATGATGGTTTCGTTGTCGCCATCGCCAAGAATGAAAAGACCATCATCGGGCTGGTCAAAATTGCTGAACGTGATGTTGGAAAAGTCAGCGGTCGTATCGTTTGCGAGCTCGACCTCGATGCGGTGGGCCGTGCCTGGGCGGCCGGCATCTGTTGTGACAAAAGCGAAGCTTTCGAGCTAACCAACGGTGAGCTCGACCGTTACGTCGATGTCAGAGGCGCCGAAGTTCAGCGTTTCAATATCGGTGATGGTTGACGCGCGCAGCGAGAACAGTGCGCCGTCGGCTTCGAGCGTATCGTCGCCCTCGCCGCCATCATATGTCGCCACCAGGGTTGTTGCGTTAGCTTGGGCAAAGAGCTGGTCATTGCCCTCTTGGCCGTGCAGCGTGTCATTGCCGCCGCCGCCCGACAGCGCGTCGGCCCCATCACCGCCTTCGATCACATTGTCGGCGCTGTCGCCTGCCAGCACGTCGGCAAAGTCGGTGCCGATGAGGTTTTCAAAATTGACGACAGTGTCCGCCCCAGTATCACCGAAGATCTGGCCTGACCCGGTCGCCAACGAGGCAACCACCTGCGATGATGCATCGGCATAAGACAGGGTGTCGGTGTCGGCCCCACCATCGAGACTGTCGGCGCCCGAACCGCCTTGGACCACGTCATCGCCTTCGCCCGCATCAATGGTGTCGTCGCCCGCGTCGCCAAAGATCGTGTCGTCGCCGCCGTTGCCCAGGATGCTGTCGTTGCCGGTGGTGATGGCGTCACCTTCGGTATCGGTAAAACCCAACTGCATGAGCTGGTATCCAGGCCATCAACCACGCCGTCCGGGCCGATTGTGAAGGCGATCTGCTCAAACTCCGAGAACGCGACATCGCCGATCTGGCCATCCTCGTCACCGCCGGTGATGTCGTATTGCCCGGCTGGTTAACGCAGCGTGCGGTGGGGTGCGCGGGGCGTTTTGATGAAAACGGGGGGCGCTTTGTACAAAACCGATGGGCCCCGGATGGCGACTTTGCCCCCGTTTTGGGAGTTTTGTTCAAAATGGGGGGTGTTTTGTACAAAACGGGTCGGGGGAAGGCGTTAGGAAAGCGTTAGGGTTTTTGGGGCGTTAAGGTTTGGGGAGAGGCGGTAAGGGTTGGGTAGGGTTTGGGGGGTTACGTTCGCCGTTGATTTGCCCTGCCATCCCGAAGCGGACGTTCACCGGAACGGTTCAACTGAATGCCGTGCCAATGCAAGCTGCTTCGGTGGCAATAGGAACGCCGTGACCGAAGCAGCTCTTTTGGCAGGTTGCGACCGTGAGTTACGACCCCGACCTACAACAGGTCAGCTGGCCTGACTTCACCGTATATCCGCCCGTATTTCAGGTCTGACAAGCGACCTTGATTAACGCGATAGTCCGCTGCGATTTCGTGGTACTTATCGCCTCGCAAAATGCGCGCTTTGATCACTGCGATCTCAGGCAAAGACAGATGTTTCATGTTCATTCCTTTCTTGCTCATGGGGCTCAGATGGATCGAAATTTAGACTTGGTGCCATCGGGGAAACAGCGAGGAAAATCGCAGTGGCGCACCGAACTTTGTGTATTTTGATTATCATTTCATATGGTTACTCCTTTTATATTTGGGGGACGTGCGTAATCCTGGACAGATTTGCCTGAATCGACCGGAAGAGGCTAGCCTCTGCCTGCCAGTCCGGCAGTTAGTCCGTAGTTGCCACGATCAGAACAAGGTGTGAAAAGGATTAAAATCGCAAATAGGGAGCGCGTCACTAAAATTCCTGTTTTTTTACATAGGCTAAGGGGGAGCGCGCGTACTGCGTGAACTCATTTTGGACAAACTGGCCATGTTTCCGATCTTTCTGATGAATCTAAACGGCCCAAGCCGACAGCACACACACTAGGCGGCAACGCAATTACATTGCGAGCGATGAAAATCGCCAAAATCCGTTGTATTTCTTTGTTTTTGAGGGACTTAGAGAGTAGGTTGGTCTGCGCTTGGACAAATTTGACTTCTTTGCTCATCGGTTGGATCGACTACCTTTAGGTTCGTTGGCTAAGCACTGGCCATGGACCAAAAGTCACGCAAGCGATGAAAGTCGCTGAAGGACTACCACTTCTATGGTATTTCAGAGAGTTAAATCTGTTAACAGGGGGGCATTTGGACAAATAGGACTTTATTTCCTGTCTAGCCAATCGGACATGTGTCTCCAAAAAATGATCGCTTGAAGTATTTGCTCGCAAAACCCAATGAGACATCTGGCCATTCGTGTTGCTCAAGAGCCTTCTTCCAAGTCCTATCTACGTTCTTAATTGGTTGATCGCTCGTGCCGTCAGTTGGAAACCAATAGTCAGATCGAATTTGGGCGTTTTCTGCATTCCGTTTTGCTAGTGCGAGACACTCAGCGGCAGGGCCATCGATGTTCTCAAACACGAAGTAACCCGCCCTACGGCGCTCGGCTCCGTAAGGGTACCATCGGTTCTCTACTATGTGGGACCAGCGCCCAGTTCGAATTCGAGTGAACGGCGCTTGGAGGTGAAATGCTAATTCAATACTGAGTTTTGACTGCCAGGAAGCATCTATGGCTCTCACGCCCTGCAGGAAGCGCTCGAAGTCAATCAGCTCCAGACTCTTCAAGAATTCCAAGCCCTCTTCTTTTGGGTTAGCATAGGGTTCCAAGCGCCTAGGAAGTAACTGCCACCGTCGCGGCCCATCCAAAGCTGCGATATTGTCTGCCACGACTCCAAGTAAGGAGCGTAAGAGTCGCATAGTACCAAAGCCGATTGGGGCACCTTCAATTCTCTCCGCCAACACACCATTTTCAAGTTGGCCGACCGGTAACTGTCCCGCACCGGTGACCTCATCAAAGGCATTAAATGCACGCCGTAAACGGTCTTCGTATTCCTCCGTCCAACCCCGGACTTTGCGGTGCTTTAAAACGAGTTCAACGCAATGTCTGAGTGTGAGCCCAGAGACATATCGCCCAACTTTCGCGCGATATTCGGCATCTTCAAGTCTTGCTAGTGCTAAGGTCTCATCAGACTCAATTTTGCCGGTGATTTTTGCAATTTCTAGCTTTGCCCAAGCTCGCGCTTCGGGCAAGAAACTTGCAAGGTCTCTGTCAAAGAAAGCATATTGGTTGAGTTCAAAAGCCCAGTCGGCCGGGTTATAATGCATAACCCGTAAGTCACCGAGATTTAGGCTGCGACGAACTGACTTGCCGTTTGGATCGGACTTGCGCACCGCATAGCCGAAGCTGACGTTGCCGCCAGCAAGCCAAACTCTAACTCCAAACCCACGAATCTGGGTATCTGCGATCCAGTACTCTGTTCGAGCGGGTGGATCTAACCTTCGCAGTAACTCGGGCGTTAAGTGTCGGCGCAAAACCATAAGATCAGCATAGAGCGCCAGCACACCGAACGACAATCCGCGCGACTTTGCAAAGCCCACTTCCTGCGCACAGCTGCACCCCTACCCCGCCAACCCCGGCACCGCATACGCCTCCGGGTAGGGCATAGGCCGCACCGGGCCGAGGGGGACTGTGCCGTTCCAGGAGCGGCCGAAGTAGCCTTGGCGGCAGTGCAGGAGGGAGCCGGAGTCCGCGACCCCCGGCAGGGCGTAGACGCGGCAGAGCCAGCGCCAGAGGTGCGGGTAATCGAGGATGCGGGCGCCGTTGAGTTTCATGCGCACATAATAGACCGGGTCGTGGCGGTAGAGGGTCGGGAAAAGGCGCAGGTCGGCTTCGGTGAAGGCCGCGCCTGCGAGGTAGGGGCGGCCGTCGGACAGGTGCTTTTCGAGCCAGCCAAGGGCGTCGAAATAGGCGGTGAAGGCTGCGGCGTAGACGGCCTGATCCGAGGAAAACCCAGCCTTGTAGGCGCCATTGTTGATGGCAGTGTAGATGCGGTCGTTGAGCGCGTCGATGGTGGCCTGCCTGTCCGGGTCGGCGGGGCGCAGCGTGGGGCGGTCCGTGTGCGTGCTGCCCAGCGCGGCCGCGTTTGTGTCGAGCATGCGCACGATCTCGGCGCTTTCGTTTTTGACGATGCGGTGGGTGGCTTTGTCGTAGAGGATGGGGACGGATTGTTCGGATGATCCTTGCCGTGCGTAGAGGTCGCGGGCGAGGCGGAAGCTTTTGCCGGTGGCCGTTTCGGGCGTACATTCGGGCAGCAGCGCCCCAGTGAGCGACGCGGCACGGTCGGGCGCGAACTGCCAGAGATTGGGGCCGGCGGGATCGGCGTCATCGGTACGGTTGGGGAAGGCCACGTCCATGCTGATGCTGTGGCTGAGCCCGAGGACAGCGCGGGCCAGCGTGACGCGGTGGCACCAGGGGCAGTTGAGCGCAACATAGAGGTGGTAGCGGCCCGGTTCGGCCGGGAAATCGGCGTCACCGATGGCGTGGCGAAAGCCGCTGACCCCGCGCACAAACTCGCCGCGTTTGCGCCGAGCGGCGGCGTTGGTCTGATCCTCTTGGGTGGAGGTGTCGGTCATGGGGTGCCCTTTGGTGCGTGTTTCGCAAGAGGATAGAGCCGAGGTTGCGACGCGCCAAGGCGCGGCATGCAGGAGTTCGGTGCGGCAGCGCGGTGGCAGTGTGCGTGCGTTGAGGCGCCATTGGGTGAGGAGGCGGAGCGTGGTGCGTTGGACGGGTGTCTGTCGGCATAGGCGCGCGTGAACGTGGGTGGCGATGCTCCGGCTGGGTGCGGTTTTGGATCAGGCGAATGGGTTTGCGGGCGGTCGATGCGGTGGAATTTGCGGATGGCGCAGAAGGTGACCGTCCGTTTGTGGGCCGAGGTAGAACGCGCGGCCTGTGTGCAGACCGCGGCGGGCTCTGATCTGGCTAGCGGGGCAGAGCGGCGGCGGCGCGGGCCCGGTTTTCTATGCCAGACCAGTCACCGTCTTGCATCATCTGTTTCGGCGCGACCCAGCTGCCACCGGCGCACACGACGTTCGGCAAGCTGAGATAGCTGCTCGCGTTGTCCGGGCTGACGCCACCGGTGGGACAAAAGGATATTTGCGGCAGCGGCGCGCCAATTGCCTTGAGCGCGGGGGCGCCGCCGGACGCTTCGGCAGGGAAGAATTTGAGCATGGAATAGCCGCGCGCCAGCAGTGCCATCGCCTCGGACGCGGTGGCAGCACCGGGCAAGAGCGGCAGGCCCTCGGCCTCGCAGGCCGCGATCAGGCTGTCTGTGGCTCCGGGCGAGACGCCAAATTGTGCGCCGGCGGCTTTGGCGGCTTTGACGTCCGCGGCGGTGATCAGCGTGCCTGCGCCGACGACGCCGCCCGGCACCTGAACCATGGCGGAAATCACATCGAGAGCGGCGGGCGTGCGCAAGGTCACCTCGAGCGCGGGCAGGCCGCCGGCCACCAGCGCTTCGGCCAGCGGACGGGCATGTTCCGCGTCATCCACGACGAGGACCGGGACGATGGGCGCGAGGCTGCAGATCTCGTGCGCGCGTTTGGAGGCGTCGGTGGCTGTGATCATGAGATTTCTCCGGGGGCGCGGACGGGGTGTTGAGACATTTTGGTTAAGGCGGGGTCGCATGTCTGGTCGCACATGTGCAAGTCGCACTGTGCCGGTGCGCGAGGCGGTAGACTGCGGTGCACTCTGCAATGTGCGGTGCGGACCGGTGGCAACATTGTCAAAACTCGCCGAACACGCTGGCGCCCGTGGCCGCGGTGCCAACGGTGTTGCGGAAGGCGTGGAACATGTCGCGGCCTACGCCCCAGTGGCTGTCGCTCAGGTCTTGGGTGGCGAGCGGGCGGTCCAGGGCGGCGGCATCAAGCAGTTCGAGCGTGCCCGCATCTCCGTCGACGCGGACCCAGTCGCCGTCGGCGATGCGGCCGATGGGGCCACCGTCGAGCGCTTCGGGTGAGACGTGGATCGCGGCTGGCACCTTGCCCGACGCACCGGACATGCGACCGTCGGTGACCAGTGCCACCTTTTGCCCGCGCCCTTGCATGATGCCCATGAGCGGGGTGAGCGAGTGCAGTTCGGGCATGCCGTTGGCCTTGGGCCCCTGAAAGCGGACCACGATCACCACGTCGCCGGTGGCAAATTCGCCCGCCTTGAACGCCGCCTTGACGGCGTCCTGATCGTGGAAGACGCGTGCCGGCGCCTCAACCAGGCGGTGTTCGGGCGCGACGGCAGAGATTTTCATCACCGCGGTACCTAGGTTGCCGGTCATACGGCTGAGCCCGCCGGTGGGTTGGAACGGATCGTTTGCCGGGCGCACGATCTTGTCGTTGAGCGTGTCCGGCGAGCCCGGCGTCCAGGTCAGCGCGCCGTTGATCAGCTTGGGTTCCTGGGTGTAGTTCTCCAGCCCTGTGCCCGCGACGGTCAGCGTGTCGTCGTGCAGGAGGCCCGCGTTTAGCAGTTGCCCGATCATGTAGCCGAGGCCGCCCGCGGCGTGGAAATGGTTCACGTCGGCCAGACCGTTGGGGTAGACGCGCGCCAGCAGCGGGGTGACTTCGGAGAGATCGGCGAAATCCTCCCAATCGAGGATGATGCCGCCCGCGCGGGCCATAGCGATGAGGTGGATCAGCAGGTTGGTGGACCCACCCGTGGCGCCAAGGCCGACGATGCCGTTCACATATGCCTTTTCATCGAGCACTTGCGCCACCGGCGTGTAGTTATTGCCCAGCGCCGACAGGCTGAGCGCGCGTTTCGCGCCCTCCACGGTCAGAGCATCGCGCAGGGGCGTGCCGGGATTGACAAACGACGCGCCGGGCAGGTGCAGGCCCATGAACTCCATCAGCATCTGGTTGGTGTTGGCGGTGCCGTAGAAGGTGCAGGTGCCGGGGCCGTGGTAGGCGGCCATCTCGGAGGCGAGAAGCTCTTCGCGCGTGGCCTCGCCCGCGGCAAAGCGCTGGCGCACCTTGGCCTTGTCATCGTTGGAAATGCCCGAGGTCATCGGCCCTGCGGGCAGGAACACGGCTGGCAGATGCCCAAAGCTCTGCGCGGCAATGATCAGGCCCGGCACGATCTTGTCACAGACCCCGAGAAAGACGGCGGCGTCAAAGGTGTTGTGGCTGAGTGCCACGCCCGCTGACATGGCGATTACGTCGCGCGAAAAGAGCGACAGCTCCATCCCGCCGGCGCCCTGCGTGACGCCATCGCACATGGCGGGCACGCCGCCTGCGACCTGTGCGGTGCCGCCGCCTGCGCGGATCGCGTCGCGGATCAAGGTCGGGTAGGTCTCGAATGGCTGGTGGGCCGAGAGCATGTCGTTATAGGCCGTGACAATGCCAAGATTGCCGGTGGTAGCGGCGGCAAGGCGCGGTTGATCCGGCCCCGCGGCAGCAAAGGCGTGGGCCTGCCCTGAACAGCTGAGATGCGCGCGGGCGGGACCTGCGCTGCGCGCGGCGGCCATGCGGTCGAGATAGCGGCGGCGGGACGCCTCACTGCGGGCGGTGATGCGGTCGGTGACCTTGCGGACTGTGGCGTTGAGAGACATGAGACCTCGGCGGCTTCAGTTGGCGTAATGTGCTGCGGCAGCCTCTAGCACATGATTTTTGATAGCGCTAACAGAAAACATGTCGCAGGTTTCGCACCGCACCCGCTAGGCAAGGCGCGCGACACAACATATAGTATGCGCAACAGCGGACAGGGCAGTTCGCGCGCAGAGGGACGGGCATGGCGCATATCATCGTTGTGGGCAACGAAAAGGGCGGCGCGGGCAAATCGACCGTGTCGATGCATGTGGCGACGGCGCTGGCGCGGATGGGGCACAATATCCAGTGTCTGGATCTGGATCTGCGGCAGCGCAGTTTCGGCCGTTATGTCGAAAACCGGCGCGCGTTCATGCGCAGTGCGGGGTTGGAGCTGGCCTGTCCGGACGTGCATGACCTGCCCGAGATTGATGCTGCCGATCTGAAGCCCGGCGAGAACCTCTATGACCACCGGCTGTCGGCGGCGGTATCAACGCTGGAGGATGGCAGCGATTTCATCCTGATCGATTGCCCCGGGTCGCACACGCGGCTGAGCCAGGTGGCGCATTCGCTGGCCGATACTCTGATCACGCCGCTAAACGATAGCTTTGTCGACTTTGACCTGTTGGCCAAGACGGACAGCACGGGCGAAGACATTCTGGGCCCGTCGGTCTATTCCGAGATGGTGTGGAATGCCCGGCAATTGCGCGCGCAGGCCGGTTTGAAGCCGATCGACTGGATCGTGCTGCGTAACCGCGTGGGCGCACAGCGGATGGTGAACAAGGAAAAGATGGAACGCGTGGTGACGTCGCTTGCCAAACGGATCGGGTTTCGCGTGGCGCCGGGGTTTTCGGAACGCGTGATCTTTCGCGAGCTTTTTCCGCGGGGGCTGACGCTCTTGGACCTCAAGGACATCGGGGTCAAACAGCTGAACATCTCGAACGTGGCTGCGCGGCAGGAGTTGCGCGACCTGATGAAGGCGCTGCAGTTGCCGGGGATAGAAGTGGATATCTGAGCGGTCTGGTGTCGTGCCACCCGTCCCGGGCTTGACCCGGGAGCTCAACGTCAGACCGGGAGGCCCCGGGTCAAGCCCGGGGCGGGTTAGGGCGAGGTCATCCCTGCCTTTTAGATTTGTAAGCCAAGTGATCCCACTTGCGATGGTGCGGGTTCAAATCGAGGGCGGTGTTTTTGGGTGGGACAGTTGTGCGTGATGCAACCTGTCCCGGGCTTGACCCGCGACCCCGGCGTACGAGCAATAGGCCCCGGATCAAGTCCGGGGCGGGCGGGTTAGCCTAGACCGGCTTCGAACCAGTCCATCATGCGGGCGGCCCAGCCCTTGGGCGCGCCGTGGCCGCCCTGGTGCAGCATCAGCTGGATTTCACCGGCGGTGCAGTCGGTCCAGTGGCGCAGCCACAACGCGCCCTCATAGCTGGAGCGTTCGGGCTGGCGCGCGTCGCAACCGTTGGTTTCGCGCAGGATTTTGAGGGACGCCCAGACGTCGCCCTGCACCACCGTGCCGCCGCCAAAGCTGCGCCCTTCAAGCGGGACGGTGCGGTCGTTCCAGCCGTGGGTGTGGAACAGGCGGACGGGCGCGGCGCAGCTTTCGGGCAAGGTGTCCCAGAAGGCGCCAGCGAGTGGCGCATAGGCATCAGCGAAATCGGGCGTGCGACATGCCATGTCCCAGACCATCGAACCGCCGCGCGAGAACCCGGCCAGCAGCACCGGCCCGGTGGCGCCGGTTTTGCCGCGCACGTCGGCGAGGACGGATGCGAGGAAATCGGCGTCGTCGCGGTTGTGGCTGGTGTTGGTGGCGCGCACGGACCAGTCGCGTTGCCATCGGTTTTCCGGGTGCCAGCCGTTCGGCGCCACAAAGACATAGCCGCGGGCAGCCGCCTCGCGTGCGAGGCCGGAATTCAACAGCCCCCTGCCCCGGCCACCGCCGCCGTGCAGATGGATGACGATGCCGCGTGGTGCGGCGGCGGGCGCGGTCATGTGATAATCGCCGGTGTCCACCGTGCAGGGCGTGTCGGCATCGCCGCAGCCTTGTGCGTGCGCGGGCAGAGCCAGCAGGGCAAGGGCGAGGGTCAGGGTTGCAAGTCGCATGGCAGGCTTTCGAGTTGCGTCTGCCCAGCAGACGCCGGGCGCGCGCAAGACGCAAGTCACATCCGCGCCAACCCTGGTTTGGCGACGGCAAGTGTCGTGAGATGCGCCTTGAGCGCGCGGGATTGCGCCGCGCTGAGCCCCGCCAATAGCTGCGCATCGTAGCGTTCGGCCACCGCGCGCAGATCGTCGAAAGCGGCGCGACCCGCAGCGGTCAGCTGCAGGTGCTCGACCCGGCGGTCGTCCTCGTCCCGGGTGCGCGCGAGATATCTGCGAGCCTCGAGCTTGGCCACGGCGCGGCTGATCTTGGTCTTGTGCAGGCGGGCGCGGGCGCTGATGGCGCTGGCGGTCATCGGGCCAAACTGGCCCAAGTGAAACAGCACGCGCCATTCATTGCGCAGCATCCCGTAGCGGTCCTTGTAGACTTGCTGAAACGCGAGGCTCGATGCCTCGGCCGCCTGGTTGAGCAGGTAGGGCAGGAATTGTTCGAGATCGAAATTTGACATCGCGACACCGCTTGTTAGTTACATTTTCAACTATTACAGCGGTTGCAGTAAGCGCAAGGGAGGCCAGCGATGAACCGCCAAAACGCTCCGCACAATATGATCCAGGCGCCTTCGGGTGCGGGTATCACCGACGGGTACATGCCCGGCTTTGGCAATGATTTTGAGACCGAGGCCCTGCCCGCCGCCCTGCCCGAGGGCATGAACAGCCCGCAAAAGTGCAACTATGGCCTTTATGGTGAGCAGCTCAGCGGTACCGCATTCACCGATGTGCGGCCCGAACGCACCTGGTGCTATCGCATCCGGCCGTCGGTGAAACATTCGGGGCGGTATGTGCGCATCGACCTGCCGCATTGGAAAAGCGCGCCGCACGTGATCGATGATGTTACCAGTCTGGGCCAGTATCGCTGGGATCCGGTGCCGCACACGGACGTGGATCTGACGTGGCTGACCGGCATGCGCACGATGACGACGGCCGGCGACGTGAACACGCAAATAGGCATGGCGAGCCACATCTATCTGGTGAACGCGTCGATGCGGGACGCCTATTTCTTCTCCGCCGACAGTGAGATGCTGGTGGTGCCGCAAGAGGGCCGCCTGCGATTTTGCACTGAGCTTGGGATCATCGACGTCGAACCCAAAGAGATCGCGATCCTGCCGCGGGGCCTCGTTTACCGCGTCGAAGTGCTGGACGGGCCCTGCCGCGGCTTTGTCTGCGAAAACTACGGGCAGAAATTCGAGTTACCCGGGCGCGGGCCGATTGGGGCCAACTGCATGGCGAACCCGCGTGACTTCAAGGCCCCCGTGGCCGCGTTCGAGGATCGTGAAGCGCCCTCGACCCTGACCATTAAGTGGTGCGGTCAGTTTCACGAAACACAGATCGGGCATAGCCCTCTCGACGTGGTGGCGTGGCACGGCAATTATGCGCCGCTGAAATACGATCTGCGCACCTATTGCCCGGTGGGCGCGGTGCTGTTTGACCATCCCGATCCGTCGATCTTTACCGTGCTCACGGCGCCGTCGGGCCAGCCAGGGGTGGCCAATATCGACTTCGTTCTGTTCCGCGAGCGCTGGATGGTGGCGGAAAACACGTTCCGCCCGCCGTGGTATCACAAGAACATCATGTCCGAGCTGATGGGCAACATCTACGGCCAGTACGATGCCAAGCCCAAGGGTTTTGTCCCCGGTGGCATGTCCCTGCACAACATGATGCTGCCGCACGGGCCGGATAAGACTGCGTTTGAAGGGGCGAGCAATGCCAACCTCGGCCCCGACAAGCTGGACAACACCATGTCGTTCATGTTCGAGACGCGGTTTCCGCAGCACCTGACCCACTTTGCCGCCGACGAGGCACCGTTGCAGGACGATTACATCGACTGCTGGATCTCGCTGGAGAAGAAATTCGACGGGACACCGGGCAAGAAATGATTGATCCCGGGTTCATCGTGATGGCGATCTTTGTCGTGCTGATCGGCGGCGTGCTGGTGTCGCGACGTTCGAAGTCCGGGCCAAGGGCGGCGAACGATCGCACGCCGCAGCAGCCCGGTCGCCGGCTGGACGGCGCGGACGATATCAACGGTGGCGGGTTCATGTGATGGCGGATTTGTTGGTCCCCCCGGTCGCACGCCCGGCCACGCCGCAGCGCGGGTGCGACACATGAAGCTGTACTCTTACTGGCGGTCCACAACGGCTTACCGCGTGCGCATTGCACTGGCGCTCAAGGGGTTGGAGGCGGAAATCGTGCCCGTAGACCTCCTGGCGGGCGATCAGAAAACGGAATCGTATGCCGCGCTAAACCCGATCAAGGGCGTGCCAACGCTGGAGCTGGACGATGGTACAATACTGACGCAATCGCTGGCGATACTGTCTTATCTCGACGCGGTGCAGCCCGACCCGCCGCTGGTGCCTGCGGACCCTGTGGCCGCCGCCCACGTGCAGGCTGCCGCCATGGCTGTCGCCATCGACATCCACCCGGTCAACAACCTCAAGGTTCTGAACAAACTCAAGGACATAGGCCACAGCCAGGACGAGTGCATCGCTTGGATGCATCACTGGATGACCGAAGGGCTGACCGCCTTTGACGCGCTGATCGACGACAGCACGCCGTTTGCCTTTGGCGATGCGCCGGGGCTGGCGGACATCTGCCTTGTAGCGCAACTATACAATGCGCATCGCTGGGGCGTGTCGCTGGATCCCTATCCGCGGCTTTCAGCGATTGAAGATCGTAGTTGCGCCCTGCCCGCCTTTGCCACCGCTCACCCTGACAACCAACCGGACGCACCATGACACTGATGACTTCCTGGGTGGAGAGCGCCAACAGCGCCACCACCGATTTTCCGCTGAACAACCTGCCCTACGGCGTGTTTTCCACCAACGCGCTGGAGGCCCGATGCGGCGTGGCGATTGGGGACATGATCCTCGACATGGCCGCCGTCGAAGAGGCAGGCGTGATCGATCTGGGCGATGAGCCACTGTTCGACGTGCCATTCTGGAACGAGGTGATGGAACAAGGTCCCGCGGTCTGGGCCGCGCTGCGCGATCGGTTGACCGCACTGCTGGTCGAAGGCGCGCACGACCGCGCGCTGGTCGAGCCGCTACTGGTGCCGATGGCCGAGGCGACGCTGCACATGCCGCTGGTGGTGTCGGAGTTCACCGATTTCTATGCCGGACGGCACCACGCCACCAATGTGGGCACGATGTTTCGCGGGCCGGAAAATGCGTTGCCGCCCAACTGGTTGCACATTCCCATCGGCTACAATGGGCGGGCCTCGTCCGTGGTGGTGTCAGGCACCGATATCTGCCGCCCGTGGGGGCAGCTGAAGGCGCCGGATCAGGACATGCCGGTCTTTGCCCCGTGTCGCCGGTTCGACATGGAGGTAGAGATGGGCGCCATCGTCGGCACCTCGTCCGAGGGTCCGGTGAGCGTGGCGCAGGCAGATGCGGCGATCTTTGGCTACGTGTTGCTCAACGACTGGTCGGCGCGGGACATTCAGGCGTGGGAATATCAACCGCTGGGCCCGTTTCAGGCCAAGGCGACGGCCACGACAATCAGTCCGTGGATTGTGACGGCTGCGGCTCTTCAACCCTTTCGGGTCTCATCGCCACAGCGCGAGGTACCGCTGCTGCCCTATCTCGAAGAGCCTGGCCCGATGCTCTATGACATAGACCTGACCGCTAGCCTGACCCCGGCGGGCAGCAGCGCCAGCGTGATCACGCGCACCAACTATCGCGAGATGTACTATTCTGCTGCGCAACAACTAGCACATCACAGCACGTCCGGTTGCCCGATGAACGCGGGCGACTTGCTGGGCTCGGGCACCATCTCGGGTGCCACAACACCCGAGCGCGGCAGCCTGCTGGAGCTGAGCTGGGGCGGCAAAGAGCCGCTGACGCTCGACACCGGCGAGACGCGCAGCTTTCTTGAGGACGGTGACACCGTCACGCTCGCCGGGCACGCGCAGGGCGAAGGGTATCGCATTGGCTTTGGCACCTGCGCAGGGACACTGATGCCTGCGCTGCCCGATCCCTTTGACCCCTGACGCTCTTCATCTTGCCAGATAAACTCCCGCCGGAGGCTCCCGGCATTTGCAACGAGGACCGCACACATGGCCAAAGCCTTTGCCTCCCAAGGGGACATGACCGAAAAGACGATTACCTTCGAAGAGGTCGGCCCGGGGCTGTGGGCTTTCACGGCTGAGGGCGATCCCAATTCCGGCGTGATCATTGGCGATGACAGCGTGATGATCGTTGAGGCGCAAGCCACGCCGCGGCTGGCCCACAAGGTGATCGAAAAGGTGCGCGAGGTCACCGACAAGCCGATTACCCACCTGGTGCTGACGCATTATCATGCGGTGCGGGTGCTGGGCGCGTCGGCCTATGGCGCACCGCAGATCATCATGAGCGAGAAGGCCCGCGCCATGGTCGCCGAACGGGGGCAAGAGGATTGGGACAGCGAGTTTCAACGCTTTCCGCGCCTGTTCGAAGCGCACGAGAGCATTCCGGGCCTGACTTGGCCCACAACAACATTCAACGGACGGATGAGCGTTTACCTTGGCCAGCGTCGCGTCGACATCATGCAGCTGGGTCGCGCCCATACGGCAGGGGATGCTGTGATCTATGTGCCAGATGCAAACGTGATGTTCACTGGCGACATCGTGGAATACCGCTCCGCCTGCTATTGCGGCGATGGGCATTTTCACGACTGGCCCGGCACGCTCGAGGCGATCCGCCGCTTTGACCTCGATGCCATTGCACCGGGGCGGGGCGACGCGCTAGTGGGCCGCGAGATGGTCAACGCCGCACTAGACAGCACCGCGGATTTTGTCCGCTCGACCTACCGCCCCGCCGCCCGCGTGGCCCTGCGCGGCGGCAGTTTGAAAGACGCATGGGACGCCGTGCGCGCAGAATGCGACCCCAAATTCAGCGACTACGCAATCTATGAACACTGCCTACCCTTCAACGTCGCCCGCGCCTATGACGAAGCACTGGATATCGACACGCCGCGGATCTGGACGGCCGAGCGGGACTTGAAGATGTGGGAGGCGTTGCAGGGGTGATGGACGCCACCGCCCTACTGCTACGCATGGCGCAGAACACTGCATGGGCCAATGGGCGGCTTTATGCGGCGCTGTACGGCATGGATCGCGCCACGTTTCACGCACCGCGCCCCGGCTTTTTCCCATCGCTCAAGGCAACGTTGAACCATATCCATCAGGTCGATCTCTATTATCTTGACGCACTTGAAGGCGGCGGCGTCGGTCGAGCAGTCTATGACGCGCCCGAGATTGACGACATCGCCCCCCTGCGCGCCGCGCAGGCAGACGCTGACGCACGGTTGATTGCGTTTTGCCAGAGCCTCACGCCCGACACCCTCTGCCGTCCCTGCACCACCGATCGCTCCGACGGTCCCGTGACCGAGGCCAGCGGCGCCCTAGTTCTGCACTTGATCCAACATCAGATTCACCATCGCGGGCAGGCGCATGTGCAGGTGCAGGACGCAGGGGTCGCGCCCCCGCAGCTTGATGATTTCCACCTCACCTACGGCCGCCACGCAGACGCAGAGAGGTTTTTTGCATGAACAAGTTTGGCCCATCCCGATCCGAGTTGAAATTCCGGCTGGGCGTTTCAATTGCAGGTCTCGCCCTGATGATCGGCGGCCTGCTGTACCGTGGCCTGCCCACCGGCATCGGCGGTTGGGAGGCGGTGGTGATCGCCACGCTGTTTTTTGGCGGTACCGCATTATGGACCCTGAAAAAGCTGATAAACCGCGAGCATCCGGATGGCGTATGACTACGCCCCCTTTCCCTATGTCGCACCGCCTGGGCTGATTGCGCCCGAGCCACGAGCGCCAGTGGCCATCGTCGGTGCCGGTCCCATCGGACTTGCCATGGCCATCGACCTGGCCCAGCGCGGCATCGCCTGCGTGGTGCTAGATGACAATAACGTCGTGTCTGTGGGCAGCCGCGCGATCTGTTGGGCCAAACGCACGCTCGAGATCATGGACCGGTTGGGCGTGGGCGAACGGATGCTGGAGAAAGGTGTGACATGGAAGGTCGGGCGGCTGTTTCACGGCGCTGACGAGGTTTACAGCTTTGACCTGCTGCCCGAAGCGGGCCACAAATACCCGGCCTTCATCAATCTGCAGCAGTATTACGTCGAACAATTCCTTGTCGAACGCGCCCAAGAGCTGAGTGCTTTCATTGACTTGCGGTTTCTAAACCGTTTGACTTCGCATCGCGATCAGGGCGATCACGTGGTGCTTGAAATTGAGACCCCCGATGGCCCCTACACGCTTGAGGCGGACTACCTGATCGCCGCAGACGGTGCGGGCAGTCCGACGCGCAAGCGCATGGGCCTGCCGTTCGAGGGCCAGACATTTGACGAACACTTCCTGATCATTGACGTGGAATTGCCCGAGAGCCCGTTTGCCACCGACGACCCAGAGCGCTGGTTTTGGTTCGCCCCACCGTTTCACAACGGGCAATCGGCGCTGCTGCACAAACAACCCGACAACATCTACCGCATCGACCTGCAGCTGGGGCCCGAGACCGACCCCAAGCTTGAGGCGACCGAGACCAAGGTGATTCCGCGGATCAAGGCGATCATCGGCGACATGCCATTTCGGCTGGACTGGATGAGCGTCTACAAGTTTCGCTGCGCCAAGCTGGACCGGTTTGTGCATGGTCGCGTGATCTTTGTCGGCGACAGCGCGCATGTGGTGTCGCCCTTTGGCGCGCGTGGCGGCAATGGCGGCATTCAGGACGTCGACAATCTGGGCTGGAAACTGGCTGAGGTACTGCGCGGTGGCGCACTCACTCTGCTCGACAGCTATGACGAAGAGCGTCATCACGGCGCGCTGGAAAACATCGCCAACTCGGCCCGCGCGACCAATTTCATAACGCCGAAATCCGAAATCGACACGCTGTTTCGCAATGAGACATTGCGGCTGGCGCATAAGCAACCCTTTGCCCGCAAGCTGATCAATTCGGGGCGCCTGAGCGCGCCCTGCTCGTTGGCCGACATGGCGTTGCAAAGCGGTGATCACCCGCTGGTGGGCCGCAGCCTAATTGATCTGCCCATGGGCGATGGCTGGCTGGTGGAGCAGGCACAAGGCGGGTTTTGCCTGCTCACTGCGGACGAGCAAGCGTGGCAGGTGCCCGACGCGGTCACGCGTATCCCATTGCCTGATACCGAGCTGCGACATGCGCGGTATGGCGACACAGGCGCTTTCCTGGTTCGTCCTGACGGTCACATCTGCGCCCGCTTGGCCGGCCCAAGCGGGCTCGTGGCGGCTCTGGCCCGGGCCAAAGGGGGTGCCTCGTGACGCTCAACGATAATCTTGGCCCAGACGGCGACGCACTTTACGCAGAGCTGATCGCAACGCATGACGGCCTGGACCTCGACGCGTCCCATGCGCTCAACGCGCGACTTGTGCTCATGCTGATGAACGAGGTGGGGGACGCGGAGCGCATCAGAACGATCCTCAAAGCTGCGCGTGATCTGTCTGACTAGGGAGAGTGCAGGAGATACGCCGAGGGCGACGTGTTGGACAAACCATCGGTCGAGCTCGCAAAGGCAGAACGTGTGTGGTGTGTGCGAATGCCGCCGGGACTTCCATAATCACTACTGTTGAGCGTCAGTTTCCGGGTCGTTGGCGTGCGCCCCGAAACATGTGAGCCGAAACCTCACGATAACGCACTGCCTATCCAAACCCGGACGATGCATCGAACTCTGCTTGGATGTTTGAGTGGAAAGAGCGGCATGCGCTAAGCTTGGCGATTTGCCCGTTTCATCCAAAGACGCTACTCTCACATGCAAATCAATGAACGCTTGCGCAGCAGACCCTGCAGCACGTCATAATCAGTGCAGGTCTAAATTACCTGCCATCCAAGGGTTTCACTGCCAACGACATCAGCCCGGTCTCAGAGAGTTCCTGCGACGTCTCAGACGGCTAAGTTGTCTCGATGAACAGACATCGCCACGCCGTGTGTTTGATCACGGCGCGGCGGCCCATGCCTCGACCTCGACCACAAATTCTGGTCGGGTGAACCCGGAGACAATCATCAACGTCGACGTTGGCAGCACTGTGCGCGCAACCAGGTAGGCGTCTCGCGCAGCCATGTAGCCTGCCATGTGCGCGCGGTCGGTGACATAGGCGCTGAGATGAAAGATATCATGCGGCTCCATGCTCGCCTCGGCGAGAATTGCTGTGATGTTGGCAAAGCAGATCTCCGCCTGCGCCTGTGCGCCCTCGGGCGCGGTGCCACCCGCCAGACCCAACTGCCCCGAAGTGCGCACGATACGTGCGCCCGCGGGTAGCTCGATGCCATGCGCATAGCGGGCGAAGGGCGGGGCGATAGAGGCGGGGTGAAGGGCTTTCATAGCAACAGAATTACGCAGCGCGGCACGATTTGAAAGGATCTTCAGGTATCACCGGCACGGATTTCAGCGTGGTCTGCGATCACTCCCGAAAGGATGGTGATCTGATCGCCTTGAATTGCCTGTCAACAGACCCTCGAGACACCGCCTCACCGCATTTGGCGGTTGCCAGCCAGGTGCTGAAATCCTTGCAGCGGAACGGGAATTGTCAAAACACCTGCACACCGTAAATTTTTGCCCAAACGTGAACTTGGTGTCCGTGCAGCCGTGGACCCCCCGATCGCGCCGGTGCCTCGCGAAGAAAGCCCGCGTTTCGAGGGCTTGATGAGCGATGCAGGCGGGCACGCGAAACGAGTAGCGCATCTGAATCCCGCTGCCACTGCAACCTCGGGCCAAACGCACAACCTGACCAGCGGTTGAGGCCGTTAAAGACCGGCAACCATAATCCATTGAACACCATGGAACAAAGGGTTGACGCGATGACTGTGATCGTTTGAACTCTGCGCGTCTGCCTCATGGCGGGACGTTAAAACGCAGGTCAACTGCATCACCAAAAAGCGGCGAAAACATGCCGCACTTATGGGCCGCGGAGCCACAGCCACGCGGCACCAACAGAGAGGAAGAACATGACATTCTACACCCGCACCGGTAAGCCGATGCCGAAGGTCATCACGGACCAGGTCGCCAAGGTCGGCAACGATCCGGTCAATCGCCGCGAGTTTTTGGCCATGGCCAGCACCTTTGGCGCAACTGCCGCGACCGCCTATGGCATGTTGGGGCTGGCTGCACCTGCGCAGGCCGGCGGCCACCAGATGGGCGGCACCGTTCGCATCCAGCAGGAGGTACGAGCTCTTAAGGACCCGCGCACCTATGACTGGAGCCAGATCGCCAACTTCTCGCGCGGCTGGATCGAGTATCTGATCACATATGAGAATGACGGTACTTTCCTGCCCTCACTACTGGAAAGCTGGGAGATCAATGACGACGCGACCGAGTACACGCTGAACGTGCGCAAGGGCGTCAAGTGGAACAACGGCGATGACTTCACCGCCGAGGACGTCGCGCGCAATATCACCGGCTGGTGCGACAAAAGCGTGGAAGGCAACTCGATGGCGGGCCGCTTTGCTACGCTGATCGACGCGGAAACCGAAAAAGCCATCGAAGGCGCCATCGAGGTCGTCGACAGCCACACCGTGAAGCTAAACCTGCCGGGTTCGGACATCTCGCTGATTGCCGGCATGGCCGACTATCCAGCCGCCATCGTGCACAAGGATTACAGCTTTGAGACCGCGCTAGAAAACCCACTTGGCACCGGGCCGTACCTGCCAGAAAAGCTCGAAGTGGGCGTCGAGGGCAAGCTGGTGCGCAACCCCAACCATACCTGGTGGAACGAGGGCAACGGCGCCTGGATGGACGAGGTCATCTATGTCGACTACGGCCAGGACCCTGCCGCTTGGCTGGCGGGTGCCGAAGCGGGCGAATACGACATGAACTGGTCCGTGGACGGTGAATTTGTCGACCTGCTGGGTGCTGTGGATGGTCTGAACACCAACACGATCACCACGGCATCGACCGTTGTGATCCGCCCCAACCAGCTGGCCGAAGTGGACGGCAAGCGCCCCTACGAAGACCCGCGCGTGCGCCGGGCATTGACCATGGCGGTCGACAATTCGATCCTGCTGGAACTGGGCATCGACGGGCGCGGCGAAGTGGCCGAAAACCATCATGTTTGCCCGCTACACCCCGAATATGCCGAACTGCCTGCCCAAAAGGTGGACCCCGCAGGCGCCAAAGCCCTGATGGACGAGGCCGGCATGGGCGATTTCGAGCACGAGCTGATCTCGATCGACGATGACTACCGCAAGAACACCACAGATGCGGTGGCTGCGCAGTTGCGCGATGCGGGCATCAAAGTAAAGCGGACCACCCTACCAGGCTCGACCTTCTGGAACGACTGGGTGAAATACCCGTTCAGCTCGACCAACTGGAACCACCGGCCGTTGGGTGTGCAGATTTGGGCGCTGGCCTACCGTTCAGGTGAAGCCTGGAACGAGTTTGGCTGGTCCAACGCCGAATTCGATGCGCTGCTGGAAGAGGCTTTGGCCACCGCAGACGTGGAGAAGCGGCGCGCTCTGATGGCCAAAGGGCAGAAGATGATCCAGGACGAGGGCGTGACGATCCAGCCCTATTGGCGTGCTGTATCAAACCATACCCGAGACGGACTTGTCGGTGGTGAGCACCACATCTCTTTCGAAATCCGGCCGCAACGTCTGGCGTGGACCTGATCTGTCCGATCTAACGTGATTTGGGGCCGTCTTCGGGCGGCCCTTTTTCGGTGCGGCAGCGGTGGCCTCTTCGCTGCGCTCATCGGCACAAACAGTTTATGCAGCGCCGATGCGTTCCAGGAAGCGGTGCTTGGCGATGACGGTCAACACATCGTTCACCGACATCTGAAACGGTTTTGATGTGGTATCGACCTGCGCAAGCGCGCGCTCGTATGCCGGGCCCCGAGAGGCGAGCAGCGATTTCACCTGATCCATTGCCGCTGCATTGGGATCACTGCGCCCCGCATCGCCTTGGGCGCGCACGCGCGCCATGTGTTCTGCCGCACTGGTGCGGATCCAAATGGTGTGACACCGCTCCAGCACTTGGTTGTAGTTGTCCGGTGAGCCGACAATGCCACCCGAGACTGCCATGATCAGCTTGTCATGGCTGCTGATCGCCTGTTCCAGCACTTCAGCCTCGATGTTGCGATAGCCGTCTTCACCGTAGAGTGCGATAATCTCGCTGGTCGGTATCCCTGCCTTGGCCTCAATCCGGTCGCTCAGTTCCACAAAGGGCACTTTGAGCTTGGAGGCCACGGCGGCACCCAGCGATGATTTGCCCGCGCCGCGCAAACCAACGAGGCAGACCCGCTGCGCCCGCAAGGCTTGCGGGTTTTCCGGGGCGAGAATGGCGCGCACGCGGCCCTGCACAGTCGCAGGCGCGTCGGCATAGAGCTGTGCCACGCGAGACACGTCAGCGGACATTTGCGCGGTCTCACGCAGCAAATCCTCGATCGCTACGTCAAGAGCTGCGGCCACGCGGCTGAGCAGTATGATGGAGATGTTGCCCTCCCCCGCCTCAAGCTGCGCCAAGTAGCGTGGAGAGACGCCAGAACGCGCCGACAATTCGCGTCGCGGCAAGCCAAGTGCCGCGCGCGCCGCGCGCACGCGGGCAGCGAGACGGGTCACAATTGCCTTGGAGGGATCAAGGGTAAGATCAGGTTTTGTCATGGGCGCACATGAGTTTTTGACACCACGAAAACTAGCACCTAACCCCTTGCCTTCAAGGCGCGGAGGCGCTGCAGGGTGCGACCTGATGACCCTGCGGACCATGCTATTTTGACGCACTCAGCCCGGGATCAGGAACAACGTTATCGCCGGAAAGAGCACCAGTAAAACCACCCGCACAAGGTCAGAACCAACAAAGAACAGAACCGCCTTGTACGTCTCCGACATCGGGGTACCGCGGTCCATCGTGTTGATGATGAACAGGTTCATACCAACCGGCGGTGTGATCAGGCCGACCTCGACAACAATCAGCACGAGGATACCGAACCAGATCGCCACGTGTTCCGGCGTCATGCCAAAATCGAGACCAGAAATAACCGGGAAAAAGATTGGCACGGTGAGCAGGATCATCGACAGGCTGTCCATTATGCAGCCGAAGACAAGGTAAAAGGCCAGGACAACGCTCAGCACAAGAAGCGGGGCAAAGCCCTGACCGAGGACAAAGTCTGCAAGCCATTGCGGCGAACCCGACAGCGCGAGGAAGTTGTTGTAGAGCGACGCGCCCAGCACGATAAAAAAGATCATCGCCGTGGTCTTGGCCGTGCCGATCAGCGCCTCGCCCAGCAACTTCCATGTGAGGTTACCACCCAAAAGCGCCACCAGCCCCGTACCAGCCGCGCCGATGGCTGCACCTTCGGTGGGCGTGAACCAGCCCGCGTAGATACCACCCACCACGATGCCAAAGATTGCCAGCACCGGCCACGTTTCCGCCAGCGCGCGCCAGCGGTCGGGCCATGGGATTGCCGGTCGCGTGCCCGCAGACGCGGGAAACAGGCGCACATAGATCGATATCGTGATAACATACCCAATGGCGGCGAGGATGCCGGGGACAAAGGCCGCGAGAAACAGCTTGGCAACGTTCTGTTCGGTAATAATCGCGTAGATCACCAAGATGACCGAAGGCGGGATCAGGATGCCCAGCGTGCCGCCCGCGGCCAGCGTCGCGGTGGAAAAGCCACCCGAATAGCCATAGCGGCGCAATTCAGGCAGCGCCGTGCGGCCCATTGTGGCCGCTGTGGCGAGAGACGAGCCGCAGATCGCACCAAAGCCTGCGCACGCACCCACTGACGCCATGGCAACACCGCCGCGGCGGTGGCCCAGAAACCCTTCGGCCGCGCGAAACAGGGCCGCGGACATGCCTGACAGCGTGGCAAACTGGCCCATGAGAAGGAACATCGGGATGATTGTAAGCGAGTAGTTGGAGAAGGTCGTGTAGGTTTCGGACTTAAGCTTCGCCAGAATTGGGGTCGGGTTGCCGTTCATGGCAAAGATCCAGCCCAGTAACCCCATAAGAAACATCGCAAGGCCAATGGGCGCGCGCAGAAAGATCAGGCCCAACAGGATCGGAAAGGACCAGAACCCAAGTTCGAGCCGCGACAGCCCGACCCACTGAACGATTTCGCGCAGGATTTCCATGGATCAGGCTTCGGGCAGAAGGCGGCGGCCGGTGGCAGCCTCCATCACGCGGGCATAGGCACAATAAAGCGCAACAATGCTGGCAACGACGGCAGCACCGACGGCGAGCGCATAGGCCCACCAGACCGGGAATTGCAGGAACAGCGTCGTCTCACCATTGCCGAGATAGCGTTGCATTCCCTCGTAAAGACGCAGGGCGATGAACAGGATCACGCCGGTTAGAACAACCTCCCAGAATGCACGCAACCAGCCAAGAACCCGAGCACGCAAGCCCGAGGTGAATACGTCGACGGTCGCGTGCTGCCCGTAGAACTGACAGACCGGTAAAAAGGCAAAGATGGCAAAGGCGACGCCCGCTTCGGTCAGCTCATAGGTGCCGCGGATCTCATCCACGCCGAGTGCGACGATGGCGGCACCCATGCCGTTTTCCATCGCGTGGCCCAGCTTGGACAGCTCACGGCCCAGGATGGACAGCGTTGTGAGCATGATGAGACCCAGCAAAACAATGCCGCCAATCAGCGCTGAGCCATGCGCGAGCCATTTGACCAGATGGTGCATGTGAAA
>JBCCLL010000034.1:0-45583 GCA_039026855.1 Pseudomonadota bacterium
CCGCGATCCTTGGATCGTTTTGGTGGCAAAGTAGATTGAAACCAGTGCGCCGTCTTTGAGGGTCACGGTGCTGGCTTCCGTCAACGGATAGCTGTCCAACACTCTGCCATTGAAATTGCTGTCGGTCGCGATCAATCCGCGCTTATTGGTCAGCGTGTAATGCGTGTTGCGTCTTTGGTGCGCTTTCCAAAAGTGCACCAGCACCAGTTGGTACATGCCGACGCCAAAAAACAGCAGGCCAAACATCCAAAAAATACCGCCGCCGCGGCTTGCCGAGATCATCCAAAAGATTGAAAAGCCCGTAAAAAACAGTGCCACCGGGGCTTCAAAGGCGTTGTTCCACTCCATCTTGACGCGCACCTTGGGTGCGCCTTGCCATATGATGCGCTCGTCTTTGTCGAGGATTTTGTCCCACGGATCGCTCATGCTGCACCCCGCAGATCACGCAGGTTGCGGGCCAAAAGGTCCATGGCCGCCATGCGCACAGCGACGCCCATTTCGACCTGATCCTGGATCACGCTGCGATTGATGTCGTCGGCCAGCGTGCCGTCGATCTCCACCCCGCGGTTCATCGGACCCGGATGCATAACGATGGCGTCCGGCGCGGCGTGGGCGAGCTTGGCCGCATCCAGGCCGAACCGGTGGTAATACTCGCGTTCCGACGGAATAAAGCCGCCGTCCATGCGTTCGCGTTGCAGCCGCAGCATCATCACCACGTCGACGTCGCGCAGCCCATCGGCCATGTCCTCGTAGACCTCGACCCCAAACTCGCCGATGCCCGCGGGCATCAGTGTCGGCGGTCCCACCAGACGGATCCGGTTTTCCATTTTGCCCAGCAGGATGATGTTGGACCGGGCCACGCGGCTGTGGGCGATGTCGCCGCAGATTGCGATATTGAGGCGGTGCAGCCGCCCCTTTGCGCGGCGGATGGTGAGCGCGTCGAGCAGCGCCTGCGTGGGGTGCTCGTGACGACCATCGCCCGCGTTCAGCACGGCGCAGTTTACCTTTTGCGACAAAAGGTCGACCGCGCCCGAATGCGGATGCCGCACCACCAGCAGGTCAGGGTGCATCGCGTTCAGCGTCATGGCCGTGTCGATCAGTGTCTCGCCTTTGGTAATGGAACTGGCCTGCATGGCCATGTTCATCACGTCCGCGCCCAGCCGTTTGCCCGCCAGTTCAAAGCTGGATTGCGTGCGCGTGGAGTTTTCAAAAAACATGTTGATCTGCGTTAGCCCGGCAAGCGCATCGCCGTGTTTTTCGGGGGCGCGGTTCAGGGCCACGTAGTTTTCAGCAAGGTCGAGCAGCGTCAGGATTTCTTCGGGCCGCAGGTGTTCTATCCCCAAAAGGTGGCGGTGGGTGAAAGTCATGACAGGTCCGAGCAGTGGCGCTGCATCGCGTTATAGGAACCCGGCAAAGGCGGGGCAAGCGGCCGTTCGGCGTTTTGATTGGGCGCGCGACGGGTTACATGTGAGGACATGGATTCGCACGAGTATCACGCAGCGCTTGCGGCGCTGACCTGGCAGGTGGAGCTGGGGGTGGATACCTGCATCCTCGATCAACCGGTCAACCGATATGAAATGCCCGCAGAGGCGCCAAAACCGACAGCAACAGCGCAGGCGCAGACTGCGCAACCAGAGCCGCTTTTGGCGATGTCAGGCGATCCGGTGGCCGAAGCACAGCGTGCCGCAGACGGGGCGGCCGATCTTGATGCTCTGCGCGCGGCTTTGGCAGCCTACCCGCATTGCGAACTGCGCCGCGGCGCGCGCAATCTGGTGTTCTCGGATGGCGTGCCCGGGGCAGATGTGATGCTGGTAGGCGAGGCGCCCGGTCGTGACGAGGACCGCGAAGGGCGGCCATTTGTGGGGCGCGCGGGCCAGCTTTTGGACAAGATGCTTGACGCCATCGACATGTCGCGGGCCGAAGGCGCCGCGCGGCCTGTCTACATCACCAATGTCTTGCCGTGGCGCCCGCCGCAGAACCGCGACCCAAAACCGGACGAGATCGCGATGATGCAGCCGTTTCTCTATCGCCACATCGTCCTGGCACAGCCCAAGGTGCTTGTGGTGGTTGGCAATCACGCCTGTCAGGCGCTGCTAGGCAAGCGTGGGATCACCCGCCTGCGTGGGCAGTGGACCGAGGCGCGGGGCCTGCCCGCGCTGCCAATGTTCCACCCCGCCTACCTGCTGCGCAATCCCGGCGCCAAGCGTGAGGCATGGGCCGATCTGTTGAGCCTGAAGGCACGGTTGCGCGATGGTTGATCCGATCTTGGTGCTCGCATTTATCCCTGCCGGGCTGGCGCTGAACCTCACGCCGGGGGCGGACATGATGTTTTGTTTGGGTCAGGGCTTGCGCGCCGGGCCGCGGGCGGCGCTGGCGGCAAGTGCAGGCATTTCACTGGGCGCGTTTGTGCATGCGGCACTGGCCGGTCTGGGCCTTGGTGCTGTGGTTGCGCAGGTGCCGCTGGCGTTTGAGGTGATCCGTTGGGTCGGGGTGGCCTATCTCTTGTGGTTGGCGGTGCAAGTGCTGCGTCGACCCACGACCCCGGCTGCGCAGGTGCAGCCGGGCCCGCGGGCGTTTCGCGCCGGGTTGATCGTCAATCTGAGCAATCCCAAGGTGATCCTGTTTGTGCTGGCCTTTGTGCCGCAATTTGTCGACCCGGCCGCGGGCCCGGTGCTGATGCAGTTCCTGATCTTTGGCGGTCTGCTGGCATTGGGCGGTTTTGTGATCAACGGCGCTGTCGGTGTCTTTGCCAGCGGGGCCGGCGCGCGACTGGCGCGGGGCAGCCGGGCAATCGACTACATCTCGGGCGGGATCTTTGCCGCACTGGCCGCCCGTTTGGCCATAATGGAGCGCGCATGAGCCGTATCGACGAAACCCTTGAGTTCATTCCCATACGCATTGCTGTTCTGACGGTCAGCGACAGCCGCACGCTGGATGAGGACCGCTCAGGCGACGTGCTGGTCGGTCGGATCGAAGCGGCCGGGCACACCGTCGCCGCGCGCGAGATCCTGCCCGATGAGCGCGGCGAGATTGCCGCCCAGCTGCGCTTTTGGTGCGACGATCCGGCAATCGACGTGGTCATTTCGACCGGTGGTACCGGCTTGACCGGTCGCGATGTCAGCGTCGAGGCGCATCGCGATATTTATGAAAAAGAGATCGACGCCTTTGGCACGGTGTTCACGATGGTGTCGATGCAGAAAATCGGCACCTCAGCGGTGCAAAGCCGCGCCACAGGCGGCGTGTGCAACGGCACCTACCTGTTTGCGCTGCCCGGCAGCCCGGGCGCATGCAAGGATGCTTGGGACGAAATTTTGGGCCGACAGCTCGATTACCGGCACCGCCCCTGTAACTTTGTCGAGATTTTGCCGCGTTTGGATGAAAATCAGCGCCGGAAATAACCGCGCTTTGCGTTAAACCGTCAATTCTTGGTATTCTGGTGCGGTCGCCTATGTGTACACGCAGGCACCGGACTGACGTAGGGACCCGAAAAACATGCGCTTTATGCGACAAAGCTTAATGGGTTTGGTGCTCGCTGCGCTGAGCTTGGGGTTGCTGGTTTTTGCTGCACATCTGATTGCCGGTGCCGTGCAGGACCGCATGGCACAAGACGATAGCGATGCCCCCGCACGCGAGCGGGTGTTTGCCGTCAGCGTGATCCAAGCGCAGGCGGGAACCGAGACACCCATTTTGGAAAGCTTCGGTGAGGTGCGCAGTCGGCGCACCCTAGAACTGCGCGCGGCCGCGTCGGGCCGGGTTGTGGAGTTGTCAGACGGCTTCGAAGACGGCGGCGACGTGCGCGCGGGCGACGTGTTGTTGCGCATTGATCCGGCGGACGCGCAGGCTGCGCTGGATCGCGCCGCGGCCGATCTGCTCGATGCCGAGGCCGAAGTGCGCGACGCCGAACGTGGTTTAACGTTGGCCCGTGATGAGGAGACAGCCGCGCAAGAGCAGGCCAATTTACGGCTGCGCGCGTTTGAACGACAGCAAGATCTGGCTGGACGCGGTGTCGGCACCGCTGCAGCAGTAGAAGAGGCCGAACTGGCGGCCGCCTCGGCGCGCCAATCGGTTTTGTCCCGTCGGCAGGCTGTGGCGCAGGCCGAAGCGCGGGTCGATCTGGCGCAAACGCGGCTTGCGCGTGCAGGTATAGCGCTGTCCGAGGCCGAACGGATGCTGCGTGACACCACCGTCACGGCGCCCTTTGACGGGACCTTGGCCGCCGTTAACGTGGTCGCGGGGCGACTGGCGTCAGCCAATGAAAAGCTGGCTGACATCATCGATGGGACAGCACTTGAGGTGTCATTTCGCATATCAACGGCGCAATATGCGCGCGTTTTGGGCGATGAGGGCGATCTGATTGATGCGCCGGTGACCGCGATACTGGACGTGTCCGGGGTCGATCTGACCGCCAGCGGTCGGATCAGTCGGGCCAGCGCTGGCGCCGGTGAAATGCAAACCGGCCGCTTGCTCTTTGCGCGCTTGGACAACGCGCCGGGGTTCAAACCGGGCGATTTTGTCACCGTGCAGGTTCAGGAGCCAGCGCTGGAGCGCGTGGTGCGCCTGCCTGCGTCCGCGATAGACGCCGACGACACTGTGCTGGTGTTGGGTGCGGATGATAGGTTAGAGCCGGTTGCCGTGCACCTGATGCGACGTCAGGGTGACGACATACTGGTGCGCGGCGCCGATCTGATCGGACGCGAGGTGGTCAAGGCGCGTACGCCACTGTTGGGTGCGGGCATCCGGGTGCGCCCATTGCGCGCCACAGATGCGCCACCCAGCGCTGAACCGGAGATGGTCGAACTGACCGATGAACGCCGCGCCCGACTTGTTGCCTTTGTCGAGGCCAACCAGCGCATGCCTGCAGAAGCCAAACAGCGCGTGCTCGCACGGCTGAGCGAGACGCGTGTGCCAGCGCAAATGATCGCCCGGCTGGAAAGCCGGATGGGGGGCTAGATGGCGCGCCCGTTTGGCATTCCGGCGTCGGCTGGCGGTATTCTGAGTTACTTCACCCGCCACCGCACAGTGGCCAACCTGCTGCTGTTGCTGATGCTGGTGATGGGCGTCGCCGCCATCCCCAACCTGCGGGCACAGTTCTTTCCGGATGTGATCGTCGACGACGTGACGGTGCGCGCCGGCTGGGAAGGCGCGGGGCCACAGGACGTTGACGCCGGCATTGTGCAGGTGCTGGAACCCGCCTTGCTGGCGGTCGAAGGGGTCGAAAGTGCGTCCTCCCGCTCAACCGAAGGATATGCGCGCATCAAGCTTGAGTTTGAACCCGGCTGGGACATGGCGCGCGCTGCTGACGATGTGCAAATTGCCGTGGATCGGGTCACCACATTGCCCGAAGGGGCCGACGAGCCCATTGTAACCCGCGGTGCCTGGCGCGACCGGGTGACCGACGTGGTGATCACCGGTCCGCTGGAGCCTGAACAGCTGGGGCTTTTTGCAGACGAGTTGGTGACCCGACTTTTTGCCGAAGGGGTCACGCGCACCACCATCCGTGGCGTCGCAGCGCCGCAGACGCTGGTTGAGGTGCCTTCGCTTGCGCTGATCGCCAACAACGTGACCATGGCCGAGATCGCGCAGGCCATTGCCGCCGAGGTTGACGCCGACCCCGCAGGCGACGTGACCGGGGCCAATGCGCGCGTACGCACCGGCACGCAGAAGCGAACCCCCGAGGAAATCGGCGGCATTGTGCTGCGCGCCAACGCCGATGGCTCAAAGCTGCGCATTCGCGATGTGGCGACCATCCAGCGGCTGGGCAGTGATCGCGCCCGCACCTACTTCGTCGACGAAAACCCGGCAGTGTCGATCCGCGTGGATCGGTCCAATACCGGCGACGCCATCGGCATCCAATCCACAGTCGAAACCGTTGCTGCCCAGTTGCAGGCGGTGCTGCCTCCCGGTGCCACGGTTGAACTGATCCGCACCCGGGCCGAAGCGATCACCGCCCGCCTCGATATCCTGATAGACAATGCTGTGGTGGGCCTCGGCCTCGTGGTCACGCTGCTGTTTTTGTTTTTGAATGCGCGCACCGCCTTTTGGGTGGCGGCGGGCATACCCGTGGCGCTGTTTGCCGCCATCGGGCTGATGTATCTGGCCGGTATCACGATCAACATGATCTCGCTTTTCGGGCTGATTATCACCCTTGGGATCGTGGTGGATGACGCCATTGTCGTGGGCGAACACGCAGATCACCGCTATACCGCCTATGGCGAAGACGCCTTTACTGCCGCAGAAAACGCCGCGCGGCGGATGGCCATGCCGGTCTTTGCCGCGACGTTGACAACGGTCATTGCTTTTTTCGGTGTGACAGCGGTTGGCGGGCGGTTTGGTGAACTGATCGTCGACATCCCGTTCACGGTGATCGTTGTGCTGATCGCGTCGCTGGCCGAGTGTTTCCTGGTCTTGCCGCACCACATGGCGCATGCGCTCGCAGCCACCGATCAGCCGCGCTTTGGTCGCGGCAAGTTGCTTGTTGCCATTGGTGCGCTGTTGACCGTGAGCTTCGTGGCCGCAGGCGCGATTAGTTTTGTGCTTATGCCCGATGCGGCGTGGCTGGCGCTGGCCCCCTATGCCGCGATTGGTCCGGGGCTTTTGGCCGGGGTGTTCCTGATCCAGCCGCAGCAGCGCAAGGCGGCATGGGTCGCGACGATGGGCACCAAGGGGCTCGACATGCCGTCCACACTGGTGGGCGGCGGGTTCGTCTGGATGCGCGAGCGGCTGTTTCGCCCGTTTATGGCCGGGGTCATCACTGCGCGGTACGTGGTGCTGGCCGGTGTCATTGCCATCCTCGCCAGCCAGGTGGCGCTGTTTGTGCGCGGTGATGTGCAGTGGCGCTTTTTCAACGCGCCAGAGCGCGGGTCGGTTACCGGCAACTTTGCCATGGTCGAAGGGGCAACGCGCGAAGATACCATCGCGATGATGCGCGCGATGCAAGAGGCCACCGACCGGCTGGCCGCAGACTATGAACAACGCTACGGGCTGAACCCGCTGGCCTATGTCATCGCCGAAATCGGTGGCAATGCGGGTCGCGGCCTGGCCGGGGCCGATAGCAAAGACACAGACCTCTTGGGCGGTATTTCCATCGAACTGATTGACGCCGATCTGCGGCCTTATTCATCCTTTGCCTTTGTTGGCGAGCTGCAGGACACCGTGGTGCGGCACCCGCTGGTCGAGACGATCAGCTTTCGCGGCTGGCGGTCGGGGCCGGGCGGTGATGCGCTGGATGTCGAGTTTTACGGCGCGGATAGCGAAACGCTCAAGGCAGCCTCGCAGGATTTGCAGCGCCGTTTGGTGCAGTTTTCCGAGGTCAGCGCGGTGCAAGACAACCTCGCCTACGACAAAGAGGAGTTGATCCTGGACTTGACGGCACAGGGGCAAAACCTCGGGTTTACCATCGACGCGCTGGGCCGGGCCCTGCGCGACCGGTTAAACGGGATAGAGGCGGCGACCTATCCTGACGGTCCGCGCAGCGCCGAGATCCGGGTGGAATTGCCCGCCGGTGAGTTGACCGCAGATTTCCTTGACCGCACACAGATGCGCACGCCCGATGGCGCCTATGTGCCGCTGGCGGACATCGTCAGTGTGGAACGGCGCACCGGCTTTTCCACCGTGCGGCGCGAGAACGGGTTGCAGGTTGTGAACGTGACCGGCGACATCTCCGAAGACGACCCCGCCCGCGCCACCGAGATCACCGAGGCGCTGTCCAATGAAATTCTGCCCGAGATCGCCGCGTCACGACAGGTGGAATTCCGGCTCGCAGGTCTAAAAGAGCAAGAAGAGAAATTCCTGCGCGACAGCCTGACCGGGTTGATCCTGTGCCTGACGGGGATCTACCTCGTGCTGGCCTGGGTGTTTTCCAGCTGGACCCGCCCGGTTGTCGTGATGGCGGTGATCCCGTTTGGCTTGGTGGGCACAATTTACGGCCACGCATTGTGGGACGTCCCGCTGAGCATGTTCACGGTGATCGGCCTTCTCGGGATGACGGGCATTATCATCAACGATTCCATCGTGTTGGTGACCACTATTGATGACTACGCCAAAGATCGGGGGATCATCCCGTCGATCATCGACGGGGCAGCGGACCGGTTGCGACCGGTTGTCCTGACCACGCTGACCACCGTGCTGGGCATGACCCCGCTGCTCTATGAGGGATCGGTGCAGGCGCAATTTCTCAAGCCCACTGTGATCACCCTCGTCTTTGGGTTGGGCTTTGGCATGGTGCTGGTTCTATTTGTCGTGCCAGCACTGGTGGCGGTGCAGGCCGATGTCGCGCGGCTGGTGCTGGCGATGCGGCGCGGGCTAAACGCGCCTGCTGTTGCGTTGCGTTGGGGACTGATTTCGCTTTGGGCGCTGGTCCTGGCCTGGCTCGGCGCAACGCTTGGCCACACGTTCGCGCTGGGCGGTTTGCCGGATGCGCTGGCGGGCGCGGTGCCGACTGGCGTGGCGCTCGAGCCGATGCCGCTGGCCCTGGCGCTTTTTGCCGCGGGCGTGCTGATGGCCGCACTTGTGGTCTATGTGCTGGCAGCGGTCATGTATCAGCTGTCACGGTTGCGCGCCGCTTAGGGCCGGCACAGTGGCTCGACGCTGTCCGCTCCTTGGGTCGCGGATCTCGCAGGTAGAGTGCGTCGGCGGTCAGCCCGCCGTGCAGCCGCGGATGTCCACCGCGTAATTGCCACCCAAGACGGTGATCCGGATCGCTGATCGGTCCACGGAAAACGGCCCGCCGGACGGGTGCATCATCTCGGATGTCGCCGTCAGCGTGTCGCCATAGCGCTGCGTTGCCGGTTCGCTGACCCAGATCGCGGGATTGCCCGCTTCGATCACCGCCGCTTCGGTGCCGCCAGTATGGGGCAGGGTGATGCGTGCAGTGACCTGCATGCCGTGATCCGACGGGGCGATGACACAGGTGGCACCGGTCACACCCGCCTCACCCGCCGAATAGGGCATGTCGGCCAGTGCCGCGACAATTGCCGGTGGCGGGCTGCTGGCGGGCGGCGCCAGTTCGGCGTTCACTTCCAACTGGTAAGGGATACAAATGTCGGCGCAGACACCCATCGACACAGTGGTGCGCAGCCGCATCGGGCGGTCGCTGCGCTTCGGGGTGATGTGCAGCGGCAGCACCACCTCGCCGCTATAACCGACCGAGCGCATGCCGTTATCGGCAAAGACGTGCGGCGTTGGCCATGAAATCTGCACATCCTCGATATTGCCTGCGCGGCTCCAGTCGAAATGCGGCGGGATACCGGCGTCGCCGGGCGCGCGCCAGTAGGTCTTCCAACCCGGCGCCAGCGTCAGGCGCAGCGCGGCCACGCGGCGTCCATCGGGCAAATTCCAGCCGCTCAACGCCTCGGCGCGCACCACGGGATCGGGCATGGCTTGTGACCATGCGGGCAGTGCGGTGCTTAGCCCGAAGAGCAGCGGCGAGAGGAGGCGCGAGAGGTTGATCATGCCTGTTACATGACAAGTGGCGCGCTGAAATCCAACTCACGTTTCGGTGCAGTGGCGGCCCATCTGAGGGGTTGCCGGGGGCCTAGCCTGCGGTCATGCTGGCAGCATACACGAGGACCGCATGCCCGAAAACATCACTCTGGATTTAACCGGCAACCTTTTGGTGGCGATGCCCGGCATGGGCGATCCGCGGTTTGACCGGTCGGTGATCTTGGTGTGCAAGCATTCCTCCGACGGCGCCATGGGCCTGATCGTGAACAAGCCCGCGTCCGAAATCGCGCTGGGTGATCTGCTGGATCAGCTTGAGATCGAAGCCAAAGCACCCTGCCGCAAGATGAAGGTGCATTTCGGAGGTCCGGTTGAAACATCGCGCGGATTTGTGTTGCACGGGCCGGATTATCGCTCGCGGTTACAAAGCATGACCGTGACATCTGCGTTTTCGATGACCTCAACGATGGATGTGCTGGAGGATCTGGCCGAGGGCGGCGGGCCAGATCCGGCGCTGGCCTTGTTGGGTTATGCTGGGTGGGGACCCGGCCAGCTTGAAAATGAGATCGCGCGAAATGACTGGCTGACGGCACACAGTGATCCGACGCTGGTGTTTGGCACCGCGGATGAGACGAAATGGTTGGCCGCGGTGAAAAGCCTGGGCGTGGACCCATTGGGGCTTTCTTCCGCGGCTGGGCGGGCCTAGCGCACGGCAGCGCGGCGCAGACGGTCATTTATGGCGCGGCCAAGCCCATGATCGGGGATCGGCGCGATGGCCGCAGGCTGCCCGCGCGCGTCAAGCATGTGCAGCATCTCAAACAGGTTTGCCGCCGCCTCGGTCAGATTGCCCGTCGCCGACAAGTTGAGATCGCCCGGGCCTGGACCAAAGCCGACCAAAACCTCCTCCACCGTCGCAACACGTGCGTTCAGGCGCAAGGGCACAGCGGGCGCATAATGCGCTGCTAGTTGGCCGGGGGCGGTGATCTCGGGGCCTGCAGTGACAAGCGGGCCGGTGATCTTCTCGATCTCTTCCACCGCCACGCCGCCCGCGCGCAACAGCGCGAGGGGCGCGCCGCCGACGATGGTGGACTCCAAACCAACAGGGCAGGTGCCGCCATCCAACACAGCGTCGATCTGATCGCCCAGACCGGCTAGCACATGCGCCGCACGGGTCGGGCTGATCCGACCCGAGGGATTGGCCGACGGGGCGGCAACCGGGCCGCCAAATTCTTGCAGCAGCGCCTGCGCCAGCGGATGTCCCGGCACACGAAGCGCTACAGTGTCCAGGCCCGCAGTCACCAGTGACGCGATGCCATGACCAGGCGCAAGAGGCAGCACCAATGTCAGCGGCCCTGGCCAGAATGCCTGGGCCAATTGCAGCGCTGTATCGTCGAATTGCGCAATGGACTGCGCCTGCGCCATATCCGCCACGTGCACGATCAATGGATTGAAACTTGGCCGACCCTTGGCCGCATAGATCGCCGCCACCGCTGCCCCATCTTGCGCCGCAGCCCCCAGCCCATAGACCGTTTCCGTTGGGAAAGCGACAAGCCGACCTGCGCGCAGCAACGCGGCGGCGCTGGCGATGCCGTCGCCGTTTGGCTCTAATTTGCGTGCCTGGTGCGTGTGCATGTGGCCCTTTGCCGGCTCCGTGACGCCGCGTTCAAGTTGCGGTGCACGCAAGGCGCGCGCATTTTACGCGATGAATTTGGTCGGTTTATGCGGCCCACGCGTTCTTGCCAAGACACCTATCCGGAGGCTGACCCATGCCCTATCGCGCACCCGTTGATGACTATGCGTTCCTGTTTGATCACGTGGTCGGTCTGCAAGAGGTTGCCGCAACCAAGCGCTTCGAAGATGCCACGCGCGACGTCACCACAGCGATCCTAACAGAGGCCGGCAAGATGTGCGAAGAGGTGATCGCCCCGCTGCAACGGCCCGGTGATCTGCATCCCGCGCGGCTGGAAAACGGTGTGGTGCGCACCTCGCCCGGCTATGACCAGGGCTATCGCGCCATCGCCGAGGGGGGCTGGATCGGCATGGCCGCTGACCCCGAATACGGTGGCATGGGCCTGCCGATGACCGTGACCACAGCGGTGAATGAGATGATGAGCGCCGCCTGTTTGTCGCTGCAACTGAACCCGCTCATGTCTCAAGGACAGATCGAGGCGCTGGAACACCATGCCAGCGACGCGATCAAGGACCTTTACCTGCCCAAGCTGATCTCGGGCGAATGGTCGGGCACCATGAACCTGACCGAACCGCAAGCCGGATCGGACGTGGGCGCGCTGTCCTCGAAGGCCGAGGACCTGGGTGACGGCACCTATGCAATCACCGGGCAGAAAATCTACATTTCCTGGGGCGACAATGACTTTACCGAAAACGTCTGCCATCTTGTGCTGGCGCGTCTGCCCGGCGCACCTGCGGGGACCAAGGGGATCTCGCTGTTTCTGGTGCCGCGCAACCTGCCGGATGAGAACGGCAATGCCGGCGTCGCCAACAGCCTGAAAGTGGTCAGCCTCGAACACAAGCTGGGCCTGCACGGCTCGCCCACCTGCGTGATGCAATACGATGCGGCCAAAGGCTGGCTGGTTGGGCCCGAAGGTGGCGGCATGGCGGCCATGTTCACCATGATGAATAACGCGCGCCTCGGCGTTGGCGGGCAGGGCATCGGTGTGGCCGAAGGCGCCTATCAGCATGCGCTGGCCTATGCGCTTGACCGCAAACAGGGCCGCACCGAGGGTGAAACCGGTGCCATCATCGACCACGCCGATGTGCGCCGGATGCTGATGACGATGCGCGCCGAAACCTATGCCGCGCGTGGTATCGCGCTGATGTGCGCCAAGGCGATCGACATGAGCACCGCCACCGATGACGCCGCATGGGCGGCGCGCGCCGCGCTTCTGACCCCCATCGCCAAAGCCTTTGGCACCGATATCGGCAACGAGGTTGCGGGCATGGGCATCCAGGTCCATGGCGGCATGGGCTTTGTCGAAGAGACGGGGGCTGCGCAATACGCCCGTGACGTGCGTGTGACAACCATCTACGAAGGCACCAATGGCATTCAGGCAATGGACCTTGTGGCGCGCAAGATGATGGACGGGGGCGAGGCGGCAAACCGTCTGATGGACGAGATCGAAGCGATGGCGGAATCCGGCCGTGACGTGCTGCCCGATCTGGCCGAACCGGTCTGGCAAGCCTGCGAGAGCCTGCGCGAGACGACCGATTGGATGATCTCCCAAAACCACCGCGCGCGCTTTGCCGGGGCTGTACCATACCTTCGCGCCTTTGCCCGCGTGCTAGGGGCACATGTGCATCTGGCGTCGGCCATGCAGGATGCGCAGGGTCCACGCGGCAAGCTGGCGCGCTTTTACATCCAGCGCCTGCTGACCGAACATGCCGGTCTGTTGGCACAGGCGCAGGCCGGTGATTACGACATCTACGCCCTCACGCCGGACGAATTCGCGGCCTGAGCCATGGCAGACGGGGCGCCCGCGGGGCTGCGATACCCTTGCTACACGCCGCCAGACCATGGCGCCGCCATTGAGGTGGCGCCTGGCGTGCTTTGGGCGCGCCTGCCGCTGCCGATGAAGCTCGACCACGTCAATGTTTATGCGCTGGATGACGGCGACAGTTGGACCGTGGTGGACACCGGCTTTGCCTCCAAAAAGACCAAGGCGCTGTGGCACGCTTTGCTTGCGGGCCCCATGGCGGGCAAACCCGTCGCCCGGGTGATTGTCACCCACCACCACCCCGATCACGTGGGCCTTGCGGGCTGGTTCCAGTCTGACCACGGCGCAGAACTGCTGACCACCCGCACCGCATGGCTGATGGCCCGGATGCTGACCCTGGACGTGCAGGAGCGGCCCACCGACGAAACGCTGGCCTTCTGGCGCAGCGCGGGAATGGCGCCCGACATCCTTTCGGAACGCGCCGCTGAACGGCCATTTAACTTTGCCGACATCGTGGCGCCGATGCCGCTGGGCTATACCCGGCTACAACAGGACGATGTGATCCGCATCGGCGGACGGGACTGGGACGTACATATCGGCAACGGCCACGCCCCAGAACACGCCACGTTCTGGAGCAGGGATGACAACCTGGTCATGTCGGGCGACCAGATCCTGCCCTCGATCAGCCCCAATATCGGCGTCTACGCCACCGAACCGATGGCCGACCCCATCGCCGACTGGCTCGAAGCGTGTGAGCGTCTTTCCGGGTTGGCGCGCGAAGATCATCTGGTGCTGGGCGGCCACAAGCTGCCATTTACCGGTCTGCCCGTGCGCATGCGCCAACTGATCGACAACCACCACGGCGCACTCGACCGCCTGCTCGATTTTATCGACACGCCCAAAGCCGCCGGCGACTGCTTTGCGCCGCTCTTCAAACGCACGATCGGCGCCAGTGAATACGGTCTGGCGCTGGTCGAGGCCGTCGCCCACCTGTCGCATCTCTACCAGGACGGGCGCGCCACACGGGTCAAACGCGTGGACGGGGCCTGGCTTTACCAACGCCGCTGCTGACCGCGCGCGCCACGGCCTGACCACGGCGCCACCCGGTCCTCTTCTCTGTTTCAAAAAATCCTGCCCGAAGGGCCGCTCCGCCACCCGCGCCGCCGTCTGTGCCAACGCACGACACCGACATCTCCGCGCCGCAAAGACGCAGTGACAGCGCGTCAAAGATCGGCTAATCGACAGACGCGAGACACGAAAGGGATCAGCATGGCCGAAGATCACAAGCCCGGCAGCATGGACATCGAAACCCAAGAGAAGACCTTCGACGCGTTCATGAGCTTCACGACCTACGCGGTTGTGGCGATCATCGTGCTGATCATCCTGATGGCCCTTTTCATCACCTGATCGCAGATCGCGTCGCGGAGCTTTCGGCATGCGATTTGTCACAACGGCCACCTTGCTTGGCGCGCTGGTTCTGGGCGGCTGTGCCCTGCCGCCAGAAATTCCATATGCCTCGGACGCGCGGGTGAAATCGGTCGCCTGGCGCGCGCCGGGTCCGCCATCGTTGACCGTGTTCACCATGGTGAACAACCGCACGGGCAAAGGCCAGCACACCGCGCTCATGATCAACGCCAGCCAGCGGGTGATCTTTGACCCTGCGGGGTCGTTTGTGAACGCACGTGTCGCCGAACAAGAGGACGTGCTTTACGGCGTCACACCGGCGGTGCTGGCCGGATACAAAAGCGCCCATGCCCGCAACTCGCACCATGTGCTCAGCCAGACCATCGAGGTGACCCCCGAACAGGCTGAAATCGCGCTGGCGCTGGCGCTGTCCAACGGTGCGGTGCCGCGCGCCTACTGCACCAATGCGACGACAGGTCTTTTGCGCCAGGTGCCGGGCTTTGCCGACGTACGCCAAAGCTTTTTCCCAGACAGCCTGCGCGCGGATTTCACCGGCCGTGCGGGTGTGGTGTCCGAGCAGTATTTCGAAGATGACGAAGGCACGATCCACGACGGCATCGCCACCCTTGTCATCGGCGAATAGGGCGCCTCACGCCCCCAGCGCGTAGATCATGAGAAACAGCGTCCCCGCCCCGGCGCCAAGCGCGGCAAAGACGTTTTTGGTCAGCCAACCGGTAAGGATTGTGGCCAGCCCGGCCAGCACCCGCGACGGCTCGGTGGCACCGCCGTCGCCGGAAAACGCCACCAGAGGCGCGCACAGCGCAGGCAGGATCGCCACAGCAGTGTAGCGCAGGTGGCGCAACAGCCAAGCGGGCAGGGGCCGGTCGCCCACCAGCCCCAAAAAGGCAAAACGCAGCGCAAAGCTGCCCGCGCCCAGCCCGATGATCACGGTCCAAAGCGTCACGCCATCGATCATGTGCGCGCCCTGTCGAGCCACAGTTCGACCTGCGCGCCGACCATCATACCGGCCAACCCGCCGATCAGCAGGCCCAGCGAATGAGGCACCGCCGCCGCGGCGAGGCTGACCACAATTGCAGCCAGCGCTGCAGCCACATGCGCCGGCGTGCGCAGGAGCGGACCAACCATGGCCAAGAACGCAATCGGCAACGCAAAATCCAAGGGAAGGCTGGCGGGCAGTGTCGTGCCCACCGCTGCGCCCAGATAACTGCAGCCAAACCACGTAAACAGCACCAGAAAATTGGTGCCAAAGAAATAGGCGACCCGCGCGGGCACCGTCATCTCTGGCACCGTTTCGAATTTGGCGTGGCTCAGCGCATAGCTTTGATCGACCAGGCTGTAGGCGATGAACACCCGCTGCCACAGCGGTGCCGCGCCCAGATACGGCGTCAACGCAGCCGAATACATCGCCACGCGCAAATTCACCGCCAGCGCCGAGATCAGCACTATCACCGTGGGCACGTTTTCCACCAAAAGCTGCAATGCCGTGAACTGCGCAGCACCCGCGATCACGACCACGGAAAAGCTCATGACCTCAAAGATATTCAACCCCGCTTCGGTCCCAAGCACACCGAACAGGACGGCAAACGGACCGGCCACCAGCATGAAAGGCGCGCCATCGCGCATGCCGGTCCAAAATGCGGATTTGGGTGTGGTGGAGGACATTGAGGCGCTCTATTGTGCGACCACTGTGCCTTAGCGCTCACGAGGAAGGGATGCAATTGGCCGCGGACGTCGTAACATCAGACTACATCATCGCGCCCGATCCCGGTGCGGCGCGGCTGACGCGGTCAGTACCCGGCTTTGATGCCTCGGGCGTGCCGATAGACACGGCCGTGGTCGAAGAACGCCCGCTGACCATCTTTTTGAACGGGCAAGAGATTGTGACCGCCATGACCATCGGTGATTATCCTGACTATCTCGCGCTCGGTTTTTTGCGCAATCAGGGGATGCTGGCGCCGGACGAGACAGTGACCGGAATCGACTATGATGACGAGTTGCAAACCGTCGTTGTGCGCACCGACACCCCCACCAATCACGAGGAAAAGCTGCGCAAGAAAACCCGGACCAGCGGTTGCGCCGTTGGCACGGTCTTTGGCGACATGATGGAGGGGCTCGATGGCCTGCGCTTGCCGCAAGTGCCGGTGCAGGCGACGTGGCTCTACAGCCTCGCAGACAAGATCAACCGCACCCCATCGCTTTACCTGCAGGCCGGTGCGATCCACGGCACGGTGCTGTGCTGTCAGGACCGCCCGCTGGTCTACATGGAGGACGTGGGCCGCCACAACGCCGTGGACAAGGTTGCCGGCTGGATGGTGGCCACAGGTACGGCGGCCGAGGACAAGATTCTCTACACCACCGGCCGCCTCACGTCAGAGATGGTGATCAAATGCGCGCTGATGGGTATTCCAGTGCTCGCCTCTCGCTCGGGCTTCACCGCTTGGGGTGTCGAGATCGCCCAGCAAGTCGGCCTGACCCTGATCGGACGGATGCGCGGCCGGCGCTTTGTATGTCTGAGCGGGGATGAGAATGTGATCCGCGATGTATCCGCGCCGGTGCACCACGATGGTTAGGCGCGCCGCGGCAGAGGCGGCTGTGGGATCGGCGCGCGACTTTATCGCGCGCGCCCAGAGGCCGGATTGGCACACCGTTGCCGCTGTGGTGCTGACCCAGGCCGGCCGCCAGCATATCGGCATGAACCTCGATTCCATTTTACCGCGCGCCAGCGTCTGCGCCGAACCCATCGCGCTGGGCATGGCCGCGTGCGAAGACCCCGATGACCCCGTAATCTTCTGCGCGGCCATCAATCGCCACGGGACGGTCATTCCGCCCTGCGGGGTGTGCCGCGAACTGATGATGGACTATGCCCGCTCCGCCATGGTGGCGATGCCCTTGGGCGCGGATTTCGATCTTGTGCCGATGGTCCAACTGATGCCGGATGCCTACAAAAGCGAAGGACGCAAGCCATGAACGCCCCCCTTGGTATCATCCTCGCAGGCGGTCAGGCGACGCGTATGGGCGGCGGCGACAAATGCCTTTTGCCGCTGGGGGGGCGGCCCATGTTGGTGCGGATCATCGACCGTTTCGAAGGGCAGGTGGGCGGCCTTGCGCTCAATGCCAATGGTGACGCGGCGCGGTTTGCCGGCTACGGTCTGCCGGTCCGCGGCGACAGCATCGACGGCTTTGTCGGTCCGCTGGCGGGTGTGCTCGCAGGGCTCGATTGGGCGCATGAGATGGGCGCCAGTCACGTGGTCAGCGCGGCGGGGGATACACCGTTTTTTCCGCGCGACTTGGTCGAGCGGTTGCAACGCGCAGCCGACCGCGCCAATACTCCGATCGCGCTTGCGGGCACCCATGAGGGCGGGCAGTTGCACCGCCATCCCACCTTTGGCCTTTGGCCAGTTAGCTTACGCGACGACTTGCGCCGCGCACTGACCGGCGGTTTGCGCAAGGTTGTCATGTGGACCGATGCCCACGGCGCGGCCACCGCACCTTTTGACGACGACGCGTTCTTTAACATCAACACGCCCGATGACCTCGCCCGTGCTGAGGCGATGTTATGAAAGTCTACGGCATTGTCGGCTGGAAAAACGCCGGCAAAACCGGATTGATGGAGCGTTTGGTTGCCGAGATCGCCGGACGCGGTTTCACCGTGTCGACCATCAAGCACGCGCATCACAGCTTTGACGTCGATCATCCGGGCAAAGACAGCTACCGCCACCGCGCGGCCGGCGCGTCCGAAGTGTTGCTTGCATCCGCCAATCGCATCGCCCTGATGCAAGAGTTACGCGGCGCCGCAGAGCCGCCGCTGGATGCCCTGCTGGCACGGCTCAACCCGGTCGATCTGGTGTTGATCGAAGGTTACAAACGTGACCGCCATCCCAAGGTGGAGGCGCATAGGGCCGCAACCGGCAACCCGCTGATTGCACCAGACGACGCGACCATCCGCGCGGTGGCCAGCGACACCGACGTGCAACTGGATCGCCCCGTCTTTGACCTCAACGACACGGCCGCCATCACCGACTTTATCCTGTCCGAGGTTGGTCTGTGACAGGGTTCGACACCTGCGTTGTCATCGACTGGTCGGCGGGCAAGCGCAGCCCCGCGCGTCCGTCCAAGGACGCGATCTGGGCCTGCGTCGCTCGGGGTGGAACAGCCGAAGCGCCGGTCTATCACCGCAATCGCCTTGATGCCGAGGCGTGGATTGCCGAGCTGATCCGCACCGAGCAGGCGGCGGGACGGCGGGCGTTGATCGGGTTTGACTTTCCCTTTGGCTACCCGCGCGGATTGGCGCGCCGCGTCACCGGTCGCGATGATCCCTTTGCACTCTGGGACTGGCTTGCCGCGCGCATCACCGACGATGCGACGGGGGCCAACAACCGCTTTGACGTTGCCGAAGAGCTGAACAGTCATTTCGACGGCCCCGGCCCGTTTTGGGGCAAAACCGCCAAGGACCGCTGGCCTGGCGTGCCCTACCGCAAAAAGGGCATCGCGTATGACACAGTGTCAGAACGGCGTGCCTGCGATGTGGTGGCCAAGGCGGCGTCGAGCTGTTTTCAGCTGGCCTTTCCGCCCACGGTGGGCAGCCAGATCTTGATGGGCGTGCCGATGCTGTCGCGGTTGCGGCGCATGTCCGGCGTGGCCATATGGCCGTTCGAAGGCACCGACGCGCCTGTGGTTCTGGCCGAGATCTGGCCCGGGCTGATCGAACCCGCAGTGGCCGAAGACCCCGACGACATCCGCGACCGCGCGCAGGTGCGGCTTTTGGCCCGGGCGCTGTCGCGCCTGCCGCCCGAGACGCTGAGCGCATGGCTGGCCGACATTCCCGATGCTGCGCGCGAAGAGGCGTGGATATTGGGCGCAGGCCACGCGGAGCTGCTCACTGGGTACGCCTATCCACGTTTGCGCAACGACTGTTTTGCCTTGCCGCCGGGCGTGCACTGGACGCCGGTTGCGGATGCGCTGGCCGATCTGAAATCGCGGTTGCGTCCGGTTGTCGACAGCGAAACCGTATCGGCCGCGCAGGCCCTGGGTCGCACCCTCGCGGGTCCCGTCATCGCGGCCCGCAGCCACCCGCCGCGCGCCAATACGGCTGTGGACGGCTACGGCTTTGCTGGCGGGTATGCGGCAGGCGCCCACACGCTGCCTTTGGTGACGCAGGTGGCGGCCGCTGGACGGCCGACCGACGCGGCAGTGCCAAAGGGCCACGCCATCCGCATCCTGACCGGCGCGGCCCTGCCAGACGGCGTCGAGACCGTTCTCTTGCAAGAAGAAGCCACGGTAAAGGACGGCGCGCTGCACTTTGAAGGGCCGGTGAAACACCGCGCAAACACCCGCGCCGCGGGCGAAGACGTCACAGCAGGCGATGTGATCCTGCCCGCAGGCCGCCGCCTGACGCCCGGCGATCTGGGCCTGATTGCAGCCACGGGCGTGGCGCAGGTGCCGGTGTATCAGCCGTTGCGCGTGGCTGTGCTTTCGACGGGCGACGAACTGGCCGAGCCGGGGCAAGAGGCGCGCGACGACCAGATATTTGACGCCAACCGGCCCATGTTGCTGGCCCAGATCGCAGCCCTTGGTTGCACGGCCGTGGATCTGGGCCGCGTTGCGGACAACCGCGACGCGTTGCGCGCTGCGCTCGATGATGCAAGTGCACGGGCGGACGTGATCCTGACCAGCGGCGGCGCGTCAGCAGGCGATGAGGATCACGTCTCGGCCCTGTTGTCGGAGACCGGGTCCATGGCGCTGTGGCGGGTGGCGATCAAACCGGGCCGGCCGCTGGCGCTGGCCATGTGGAACGGGACGCCGGTCTTTGGCCTGCCGGGCAACCCGGTGGCCGCCTTGGTGTGCACGCTGGTCTTTGCCGCCCCCGCTCTGTCGCTGATGGGCGGGGCAGGGTGGTCTACACCGCGCGGGTATGACCTGCCTGCAGCCTTTGAAAAACGCAAGAAACCGGGCCGCGTTGAATACCTGCGTGCGCGGGTGCGCGAGGGCCAGGTTGAGGTTTTTGCCTCCGAAGGGTCGGGCCGGGTCAGCGGGCTCAGCTGGGCTGAGGGTCTGGTCGAACTGGGCCACGGTGCCGCGCATATCACAACGGGCGACCGCGTCCGCTTTATCCCCTGGGCCGGGTTCACGTCCTAGGCCGCGCATCGCACACCCTTTTCATAGCGCCGCGCCCGTATTAGGTCGGGACCGGCGATACGTATCGGGGCACCATGGCATTTTTCAAGAAACTAAAGGATCGGCTGTTCAAATCCTCGTCCAAGCTGGATGAGGGGTTGGAAGCGATTGTCGAAGACGGCGGTGAGGAGGTGGCGCCTGACCCGGTGCCAGAGCCTGCGCCTGTTGCCGCGCCAGAACCGGTACCGCTTGACCCTGAGCCCGTCGCAGCGGCCGCTTCAGAGCCAGAGCCGCGTCCGGTGGATGTCAAAATGGACATGCCTGCCGCAGCGCCCGCTGACGTGCCCGACGCGGTCGATCCCGAGCCGGAACCGATGCCAGCACCGACGCCGGAGCCGGTGCGCCTTTCAGAGGAAATCGCCGCGTCTGAGCCCGCGCCACGCTCGTTCCTCGGTCGTATTCTCGGGCGCAAAACTGCCGCCCCAGTGCTGCGCCGCGCTCTGGATGATGACATGCTCGAACAACTCGAAGAGCTGCTGATCACCGCCGACATGGGCGTCGACACCGCCCTGCGCGTCACCGCCAACATGGCTGAGGGACGCATGGGCAAGAAGCTGTCGGTGCAGGAAATCAAGGAGCTTATGGCGACCGAAATTGCCCGCATCATGGACCCTGTGGCCAAACCACTGCCGATCTATCCGCAGACACCTCAGGTGGTCCTGGTCGTCGGCGTCAACGGCTCGGGCAAAACCACAACCATCGGCAAACTGGCCAGCCAGTTTCGCGCTGCGGGCAAAAAGGTGGTGATTGCTGCAGGTGATACGTTTCGCGCCGCCGCTGTGGAACAGCTGCAGGTCTGGGGCGACCGGGCCGGTGTACCGGTGCTCACGGCGCCCGAAGGCTCGGATCCTGCCTCGCTGGCCTATGACGCTATGGAACAGGCCACGCGCGACGGCGCGGACCTGCTGATGATCGATACTGCGGGGCGGCTGCAAAACCGCCAGGATTTGATGGAAGAACTGGCGAAGATCGTGCGTGTGCTGCGCAAACAGGACGACAGCGCGCCGCACAATACGCTGCTGGTTCTGGATGCAACCACCGGCCAGAACGCGGTCACGCAAGTCAAAGTCTTCCAAGAGGTATCGGATGTGTCCGGCCTGGTGATGACCAAGCTCGACGGCACCGCAAAAGGCGGCGTGCTTGTGGCCCTTGCCGACCAATTTGGCCTGCCGATCCACGCCATCGGTGTGGGCGAGCAGATCGATGATCTGGCACCCTTTGACCCCGAAGAATTTGCCGCAGCCCTCACCGGTCTTGAGGCCGAATGACATCCCGCACGCCCCTCTCCGCGGGGGACAAATTTTCCGGAAAATTTGTGCTCGCTGAAAGCTCTGCGCGCCGATGACCGCGTGGTTGGCCAGCATCGAGGGCACGCAAACGGGCACCGACGTGGCCCTCGCCCTCGCGTTGCTGGCAGCATTTCTGCACGCGGTTTTTGGCGCGCTGCAAAAGGGGCGGCACGACCCCTGGCTGACGCGCGGCGCCATCGACGCAAGCTATGGCGTGATCGCCGCCCCCTTTGCCCTGTTTGTTGTGCCGTGGCCCGAGCCGCACATGTGGCCGATCTTTGCCGTCGTGTTTGTGATCCACGCGATTTACAAGCTGTTGCAGGCCTGGGCGTACACCAAAGGCGCCTACACCGTCGTCTATCCGGTTGTGCGCGGCACCGGCCCGCTCTTTGCCGTCATCGGCGCGTACATCCTGTTTTCCGAGGTCTTTACGCCCGTCCAATGGATGGGCGTTGCGGTGCTGCTGTCGGGCATCTTTGGCCTCGCGCTCTACAACTTGCGCTATCTGCAAACCGACCGCGATACCTTGCCCGCCGCCCTCGGCCTTGCGGTGCTGACGGGTCTTTTTGTTGCGCTCTATACCACCTATGACGCCTACGGCATCCGCGCCACGGAAAACCCGTTCACGTTTCTGGCGTGGTTCTTTTTCATCGACGGGTTTTTCATGCCGCCCATCGCCGCCGCCCGCTACCGCCGCATGGCCAACCCGCCCGCTCTGGGTCCGCTCATGGCGCGCGGGGTGATCGGCAGCGTCGTTGCCTTTTTCAGCTTTGGATCCATCATGTTGGCCACCCGCCTCGACAAGGTGGGCGAGGCGGCCGTCCTGCGCGAAACCTCGACCGTGTTTGCCGCCATTATCGGTTGGCTCGTGCTCAAGGAAACGGTAGGACCACGCAGAATTGCCCTGATGGCGCTGATCGCACTGGGTGCGGTGATCGTCGAGCTGGGCGGATAAGAGGCAAAAGCGATGAGCAGCGCGCGCGAGATCAATCCGATCCTGAAACAGGTCCTCGAACTGGGCCCACCGATTGCGTTTTTCGTGATCTACCTGCGGATCAAGGAGGATGTGTTCACCTTTGCCGGGGTCGAATACACCGGCTTTATCGTGGCCACGCTGATCTTTGTGCCGATCCTGCTGGCAGCGATGGGCGCACTCTGGGCGCTCACGGGCAAGCTCAGCCGCATGCAGATCTTCACCGCCTTCATGGTGATCTTTTTCGGCGCGCTCACCGCCTATTTCAACGATGAACGGTTCTTTAAGATGAAGACCAGCATCGTCTACGGCTTTTTTGCCGTAGCTCTCGGCATCGGCCTGCTGCGTGGGCAAAGCTGGCTGGCCTACATCCTCAACGACACGATGCCGATGCAACATGAGGGCTGGATGATCCTGACACGAAGGTTGTGCGCGATGTTTGCAGGCCTTGCGGTGGTCAACGAAATCATCTGGCGCACGATGTCGACCGACACCTGGGTCAAGATCGAAACCTTCGGCTTTCCGATTGCGCTGGTGGGGTTTCTGTTCTGGCAGATCACCGCCTTGCAACAGTATCTGGACAGCGACGAGGAACCGGCCGAATGACGGCCTAGGCTTGCGTCATCTGACCGGTTATCTCTGACCGCCAAGGCCCGCTTTGCGGCGCCACCGCATGGGCCACCTTGCGCGACAGATCGGACGAAATCATCGCCTCCAGTGCCAGCTTGAACCTTGCCTTGCGCGCCGACCGGATCCGCAGATCAGCGACATCCCATTCCAGGATCTCAGCGCCCGGTGACAGATGCGTGGTCGCAGCACTTGGCTGATGCGTCATATAGGCGACCTCGCCCACAAAAATCTGTGCCGGCATCGAAAACGCCTCACCGCGCTTTTGCACATGGACGTGACCGGAAATCACATAGATCAACTGCCCCAGCGCCGCACCTTCGGTTGTCACATCCGTGGGCTCCGCGATCCGCCTGCGCCGCGCGCGCCGCACCAGGTCACGGAAATCGCCCGGCGGCAGTCCTTGGAAATGGCTGTAAAGGTCGAGATGTTCGGCTGGAATGGCCAGCCGCGAACTGCGCCACCACAGTGAGCACAGGCCAATCAGGTTGGCGGTGCCAGTCGCAATGGAGGTAAATACCGCCTCCCACAGCGGCGCGTCTGCCGCGACCAAATAATACCAGATGTATAGCCCCGTGCCGACCAGCAAAATTACCCGCAACAGAACCTGATTGATGATCAGATACCCCAGGATAAACATCGTCGCAGCGGCCAGTACAATCCACTCCGGCTTAATCAATTCATTGAGCAAAGTCTTAATTCCCCGTCTAAAATTGAGGATCAGACTACCTTTCGCCGCGCTCCATGCACGGCAAAAACCGACATGGCGTCAGGATTTTTTCCCGAACATCTGCTCTTGCGCGGCCTTGTCGGGTTTGGTGTCGCGCAGGTCTGCATGCAGCGCGCGACCTGCGATCACGCCCGGGCGCGCGCCCACGGTGTCGAGCCAGCGCGCAAGATGCGGCTTGTCGTCCAGCGTTTGCCGCTGGCCTTCCCACAGCGACGCCCAGGGCCAGATCGCCATATCGGCGATGGAATAATCGCCCGCGACAAATTCGGACCGCGCCAATTGCCGGTCCAGCACACCGTATAGCCGCGCGGTCTCGCCCCGGTACCGGTCCTGTGCATAGGGCAGATCGTGCCCCATCTGCGGTGCGTATTTCAGAAAGTGATGCGCTTGACCTGCCATCGGACCAACCCCGCCCATCTGCCACATCAACCACTGATCGACGGCAATTCGGTCGCGTTCGGAGGCGCCGTCAAACCTGCCGGTTTTGCGCGCCAGGTACTGCAGGATCGCCCCGCTTTCAAAGATTGCAATCGGCGCCCCATCCGGGCCATCGGGGTCGACAATAGCAGGCATGCGGTTGTTGGGCGAGATGGCCAGAAATTCCGGTTTGTGCTGATCGCCCGCGCGAATGTCGACCAGATGCACCTTGTAGGGCAGGCCAAATTCTTCCAGCGCGATAGAGATTTTCCAGCCATTTGGCGTGGGCCAGAAATAGAGATCGATCATGGCTCTCTCCAGTCGGTTGGCGTGCCGTCAGGATGCGGTTTTCTCGGCCATTGGCAAGGGGGCCGCAGCAGCGCGGCGCGCAAGCATCCGTGACCAGCGCGGTGCTGTCTGCGCGGGCAGCGCGGCGCGCAGCGCGTCCAAAGGCATCGCCGCCGGGTGGCGCAGCGCATGCGCGTAAAACGCCAACGCGCCCGCGCGGGTATAGCTCGACCAATGACAGATCCTGCGCCCCGGCGGCGCGATCACGCCGCCAAAGCGCGGCAGGGTGGCAAGCGTGTCGCGGCAATCAAGCTGCATATTGACGACATTGGGCAAAGCGATCCCGTCCCCCAGCGCGCGATCTCCGGGCACGGCTGGCGCCAGCAATCGCTCAAACATCGCGTCAAACAGATCGTTTTCCCGACTGGTCACATTGATCAGGTCCGCCGCGCGCCCGGCGGCCGTCTGCATCGCCGCAACTGCGCGCGATGCATAGCTGGCGCCTGCAAGCGCTACGATGCGGCGCAAGTCGCCGGCGCCCAGATGGTGCAACGCTTCAAACACCACCTCACTGCCCAGGGAATGGGTGATTGCGTGCACCGGACGCGTTGGCGCCAGCCTGCGCAGATCGGTGATCACCCGGGCCAAATGCCGGCCCGCTTGGCCCGCCGCGTAATGCGCGCGCCAGATATTGCCGCGTGCGCGCCAGCCAAACGCAATCGCCAGCCCCTCATCCGGCTCCCCTGCGCCAAACCCCAAAGGGCGCAGCCAACCCGTTGCGGCATTCAGCGAAAAAATCTTCTGATGTGGATCACATTCGACGCAGATCGGATCGTATTTGAACCCGTGCACCAGCACGATCACCGGCCCGGTCCCGCGCGCCGCACTGCGCAGCACCCGCGCCACCGGCGCGGTTGCGCCGTGCACCGTTACGGCGTCGGGCGCGGCGTCTAATCTCAGGATCGGCATCTGCACACCTCTGGTCCCGCCACGGGGTGCTGCGGGGCCGTTGATCTAGCCGATCATGGTGAATTTCCGGTTACCAAACCGCGCCGATGTTGACCCCCGCGCCCGGGCAGAGTACCGGTGTGGCGTGGCGATTTGTAACCGGATTGCGGGCCACACCGGCATTCGTGTCCGCGCGGACATGCTGGCAAAACCGCTAAAAGGTCAGGATGAAAGCCCCCCTTTCGCTTGACCGCGCATCGGGGGTTTTTTGTGGCCTGGCCCCTGTCTCGCAGGCCCGCGACGGAGAACGTGATGAGCGACACCTGGAAACCGCGCACCCGCGCCGTGCATGCGGGCACCCGCCGCAGCCAGTATAACGAGGTCAGCGAGGCGATCTATCTGACCCAAGGGTTTGTCTACGACAGCGCCGAAGCCGCCGCCCAGCGGTTCGAAGTCGCTGGTCCCGACGAGTTCATCTATGCCCGCTACGGCAACCCCACCGTCGCCATGTTCGAAGACCGCATTGCCAGCATCGAAGGCGCCGAAGACGGCTTTGCCACCGCCAGCGGCATGGCGGCAGTGTCGGGTGCGCTGATGGCCATGCTCAAGGCGGGCGACCGCGTGGTGTCGGCCCGCGCGCTGTTTGGCTCGTGCCTCTACGTGCTCGAAGACATCCTGACCCGCTACGGGGTCGATGTCGTGTTTGTCGACGGCACTGACCTGGACCAGTGGGCCGCGGCGATCACGCCGGGCACCCGAGCGGTGTTCTTTGAATCGATCTCCAATCCCACACTCGAAGTGGTGGATATCACCGCCGTCGCGGACCTGGCACACGCGGCAGGCGCCACTGTGGTGGTCGACAACGTCTTTGCCACGCCGGTCTATTCCGATGCCATCGCCCAAGGGGCGGATGTGGTGATCTATTCGGCGACCAAACACATTGACGGTCAGGGCCGCGCGCTGGGCGGTGTGATCCTCGGCACCCAGGCGTTCATCCGCAAAACCGTTGAGCCTTACATGAAGCACACCGGCGGCTCGATGTCGCCCTTTACCGCGTGGATGATGCTCAAGGGGATTGAGACGATGGAGCTGCGCGTGCGCGCCCAAACTGCATCGGCCTTGGCGCTGGCGGAGGCACTGCACGGCAACAACGCACTCGCCCGGGTGATCTACCCCGGCCATCACAGTCACGCGCAGCACGATCTGGTCACCCGCCAGATGGGTGGCGCGGGCGGCACTGTGCTGTCGCTCGACCTGGCCGGTGGACGCGACGCGGCATTTGCTTTTCTGAACGCGCTGACCATTCCGCTGATCTCAAACAACCTCGGCGACGCCAAATCAATCCTGACCCATCCTGCCACCACAACGCATCAGCGGTTGCCGCAGGATCAAAAGGATGCACTGGGCATTACCGACGGTCTGGTGCGCATGTCCGTGGGCCTCGAAGACAGCGGCGATCTGGTGGCGGATATCCTGCAAGCGCTGGAAAAAGTGCAATAAAAGCACTATAATGCCACCGTCCTAAAAACTCTAAGCCCCGAATAAAAAACAAGAAAATGGCACCCAACCGCTGACCCGTCACTTAACTGTCAGTGTTATTGGAAATGTCACGACTGCGCCTTAGCTATGGTCGGAACCTAAAAGAAAGGGGGGCTACTTTATGAACATTCATACGCCCGAACTCACGGCAATACCCGAACGTGACGAGGCTGAGGCCGCACTCAAATTGCTCAAGCGGTGGGCAAAACAGGCGAGCACAACCGAAATAATCGAGCTTGATCCATCTGTCGCACGGTTGATCCCGGGGACCAGCGGCGTCGACTATCCCGCCTTCTCGCGCGACTATCCCGAGGCGTTTGACGCAAATCCCGCGTACAAGTCGACGCTGCCAGATCTGCAAAACGGGCCGTCCAGCTTGATCCGCGGCGCCAAGCAGCAGATCCAGCACGTGGGCATCTCGAACTTCCGTTTGCCGCTGCGGGTGCAGACCCGCGACAACGGCCCGCTGACGCTAGAGACGTCGGTGACCGGCACGGTCAGCCTTGAGGCCGACAAAAAGGGCATCAACATGTCCCGCATCATGCGCTCGTTCTATAAACATGCCGAGGAAACGTTTTCCTTTGGCGTGATCGAAGCGGTGTTGGACGACTACAAAACCGACCTTGAAAGCTTTGACGCCCGCATCCAGATGCGCTTTTCCTTCCCGGTCAAGGTGGACAGCCTGCGCTCGGGCCTGTCGGGATATCAGTATTACGACATCGCACTTGAACTGGTCGAGCAGGACGGTGTGCGCAAGCGCATCATGCACCTCGACTATGTCTATTCGTCCACCTGCCCGTGCTCGCTTGAGCTCAGCGAACATGCCCGCGCCACCCGCGGCCAGCTGGCCACACCGCACTCGCAGCGGTCGGTGGCGCGCGTGTCTGCAGTGCTGGATGACGAACAGAACACGCTCTGGTTCGAGGACCTGATTGACGCCTGCCGCCGCGCGGTACCGACCGAGACGCAGGTGATGGTCAAGCGCGAGGACGAGCAGGCTTTTGCCGAACTGAATGCGGCCAATCCGATCTTTGTCGAAGACGCCGCGCGCCTGTTCTGCGAACAGCTGCTGGCAGAGGTTCGGATCAGTGATTTCCGCGTTGTCGCCAGCCATCAGGAAAGCCTGCACAGCCATGACGCCGTGTCGGTTCTGACCGAGGGTGACACCTTTGCCGACGAAAGCATCGACCCGCGCATGTTCGCATCGCTCTTCCATGTCGGCTGATTAAACCGTCACATCATAAACCTGAGAGAAAGCGCTGATTTTCAGCGCTTTTTTCATTTCATCCAGAGGCGGTCAAAGCGGCTATGCAGCCTTTGCATTGGTCATTTGCCGCGATGCAGCATAGGTAAGGGGCAACGGGAGGAACAACCGCAACCACAGCTCGGGAGTGATCCGTTCCATGGCTTACATTCCACAAACTCTGCCCCAGTCGATCTGGGCCACAATCAAATCCTACCTGCACGCGTTCAGCGCGGGACTCGCAGTCTCGGCAGGGTATGAGGCGCGCATTCGCCGCATGGATGCACTGAACGCCAAATCCGACGAAGACCTGGCCAAAATGGGCCTGCGCCGCCAGGACATCGCGGCCTACGTCTTTCGCGATCTGATGTATCACTAAAACACGGGGCGCGGTCTTTCTGCGCCCGGTTTCTTGACTTGGGCCTGCGCTGACGCCAACGGTGACGGTGATGGATGTGCGCCCTGTCGGATATGTCATCGGCCTGCTGGTGGCTGTGCTGGGTGCAGCCATGTTGCTGCCGCTGATTGTGGATCTCGCCGAGGGGCGGGGCCACTGGTATGTCTTCGCCGAATGCATCCTGATCACCAGCGTTGTGGGCGGATGTTTGGCACTCAGCTGCGCCAACAGCGTGCAAGACAAGCTGACGCTGCAACAGACCTTTTTGATCACCACCGGCGTCTGGGTCGCGCTGCCGATCTTTGGCGCGCTGCCCTTTTGGCTGGGCGCGACCGAAGCCCGCTATGTCGACGCGTTTTTTGAGGCGATGTCCGGTCTGACCACCACCGGGTCAACGGTTCTGTCAAACCTTGATACCCTACCCAAAGGGCTGCTGCTGTGGCGCGGTCTGCTGCAGTGGCTGGGCGGCATCGGCATCATCGTTGTCGCCATGGTGTTTCTGCCCGAACTGCGCGTCGGCGGCATGCAGATCTTCAAGACCGAAGGCTTTGACACCTTTGGCAAAATCCTGCCCCGCGCCACCGAAATCGCCAGCCGCATCTCGGTGATTTACCTAGCGCTGACGCTGGTCTGCGCCTTTGGCTATCTGGGCGCGGGCATGGATGCGTTTGACGCCACGATCCACGCCATGACCACGGTGGCCACGGGTGGCTTTGCCAATTACGACGCCTCATTTGCGGCCTTCTCGCCGACAGCCTCGTACGTTGCCAGCGTCTTCATGGTGCTGGCAGCGCTGCCCTTTGTCCGCTTTGTGCAACTCAGCGCTGGCACCGCCGCGCCGCTGCTCAAGGACACGCAAATCCGCGCCTTTTTGGTCGCCGCGGCCGTGGTCGTGGCCCTGGTCACCGTTGGCAATATGCTGCGCGAAGGGGTGGTGAGCGAAGCGGCGTTTCGCACCGCGCTCTTTAACTCGGTGTCGCTGATGACCGGCACGGGGTTTGCCAACGCTGACTACATGGCGTGGGGCGGCTTTGCCGTTGCAGTGCTGTTTTTCACCGGTCTGATCGGCGGCTGCGCCGGGTCCACCTCCTGCTCGATCAAGGTGTTCCGCTACCAGTTGCTGTTTGCGTCGATCCGCGCGCAGCTGCAAAAAACCCGCAGCCCGCACGGCATCTTTGTGCCGCGCTACGCGGGCCGCACGGTTGGTGAGGACGTGCTGAACTCGGTCATGTCGTTCTTCGTCTTCTTCTTGGTGACCCTGGGGGTCGTGGCTGTGGCATTGGCAATGACCGGCCTCGATCTGGTCACCTCGATCTCGGGTGCGGCGGCTGCGCTGGCCAATATCGGGCCCGGCTTCGGCGACATGATCGGCCCCACCGGCAACTTTGCCGGTCTGGGCGACACCGCCAAATGGATCCTCGCCGCGGCGATGCTGATCGGACGGCTCGAGTTGATGGCGGTGTTTGTCATCTTCACCGTGGGCTTCTGGCGGGCGTGAGGCCCGCCACGTCAGCTCACATCTTTCTGCCTTCGGCGCTGTAGATGCCGCCCCATGTCTTGGTGGCGATATAGGTCGGGCAGCCGGGCTTGGCGGTGTTGATGATCAGAAACCACACCGTCTCGCCGGGGCGGCCGGCGCGCGAATACTCGCACCCGATGGGATGGGTCCACCACTGGCCCTGAAAGTTCACCGGCGGTTTGGCCACAGATGCCATCGCGCTGGCGGGGATCATCAGCGCCGCGGCGACGGCCGCGGACTTCAATACAGTCTTGATCATAAGGCACATTCCTACGCTTGTTTTGCGCGCCCCCACGCTCGGGATCAGGAATGCAAGCCATGTATTAACAGCCGACTAATTGCCGCGCGCCAAACGCGTCGGATTTTAACGGTCGCGCGTCAGTCCCAGCAGCTCACCAGCACGGTCATACCGGTCGCCGCCGTTGTCAGATCGATGGGGTCAATCGCCACGCCACTATCGGTGCGTGCCGCGGCCAGCCCCGCCTGCGCCAACACGTCCTGAAGCGCCTCGCGATCCAGCGCAAAGCTGACCCCCTCGGGCAGCGCGCGCCCGGTCTCGGGTGCGGGCAGCAGCATCCCCAGCACCCCGCCGCCCGCATCCAGCACCGGCCCACCGGCATCGCCCGGCAACATGGTCAGCGCCAGCCGCGCCAGATCTGGCTCACCGCGCAACCCTTGCAGATCGCTCAACGTGCCAAAGGTCATGCTGGGTGCCCCCAACACGCCCTCATAGCTATAGCCCGAGGCCGCCACTTCGGAGGCCAGCCGCGGTGCCCGCGCGCTAAACCGCGCGACCGCCAGCGGTGACACCCCGGTGCGCGGTTGCAAGACCGCGACACCGCGCGCGGCGTCCTCAAAAACCACGTCGGCTTCGATCTCGTCGTCCAGCGTGATCCGTCCGCACCCCGCCACGGCACCCTGCGTGGTCACCGCCGTGCCCTTGCTGTCGACAAAAAAGCCCGAGCGTGACAAACGCGGCTTGCGCACGGTGAGCCCCGCGATCAGGTCGATGGCTTGCGCCTCGGCGCCTGCTTCGGGCGAGATCGTGCCCTCCAGCCGCACCAGCGTACGCGCCATCTCATCGATCAGCCGCGTGCGCCGCGCCTCATCCCCGGCGGGCCACACCAGCGTAAACCCTTTGATCTGCCCGTCTTCCAGACGCGCCCGCGTCTCGGACACGATCTGCCCATCTGTGCCTTTGATCGTGAACGACCGCTCGCCGCGCTCGCGCGGGCCGTCCAGCGGCACGATCTCAAGCGTTTGCATGATGTCATAGAGACCAAACAGCGTGGTCTGATCGCCCGCCTGCGAAATCAACAGCACCCGCGCCTCAATGTCGCCGCTGCGGTTGTAATGGGCAAAGGGGTATTCGTATTTCTCGAATGCGACCGCGCCCATCGGCAGGCCGATCTCGATGCCGGCAGTCTCATCGCGCACCACGGCAAAGCCGATATCGGTCAGCACTGCGTTGTAATCGCGCAAAAGCGCGGCGCGCTGCGCGGTGGTCAACACGCCGGTGCCAGGCAGACCCTGCTGTTCCTGCCAGGCGGCCATCGCCGCGCGCGTGCCACGGCCATAGGCGCCGTCGATCGCACCCTGATAGGTGCCCGCCCATTGCAGCGCGACCTGCAGGGCTTGCCGCTCTTCGCCGCTCAGGTCGCGCTCGCTGCGCAGCGCCTGCGCGCGTGTCTCATCGGGGGCAGGGGGGATCGCTGCAACTGGTGCCGCCCCGGTCTCCGGTTCTGGATCAGGCGCCGCAGGTACGGCCACCGGCGGCGCCACCACGCCGCGGTTCAACAGATTTGCACCCACGGGCCAGAACTGCTGGCGAAAGCTGCCGGAAAAGGCGATGAAACTGTCGCGCGGGATCACGCCCTCGGCCCGGTAGACCTGCAACACCTGATCGGCATCGCGCCGCGCATACGGCCCCAGAGCGATGGCGTACCAGCCGCTCGACATCCGAAACCCGTTCACATCCGGCAGTGCATCGGCATAGATGCGCGCGCGCTCGGTTGCCTCTGCCAGATTGGGCTGCGCCTCAATCTGCACCCACACCGCTTGCTCTTGCGCCAAGGCGATGCCCGCCCACGCCCACAGCACAATCACTACCGTCAAAATACGCGTCATCAATGGTCCCCAGATCTCGGCTTTGGCCGTTATTGCCGCCAAAAAAGGCTGTCTGCGCGGCAAGGTCAACCGCGCAACGGACCGGGCCGCGCCTGATCACGCGTTCGTGGCCTGCGTGGAACAGTGGTGCATACCAGTCCTGCGGGAAATCCGACTGCGCCGACCTACCGCGACACACCTGTCCCGGGCAATACGTTGACCCTGTCACGGGCGCACACTATTACGCGCCGAGAACCGTACAAGAGCTTTCCCGCCATGACCGCCATCGCTGCCCCACGCTCGTTCCAGGAGATCATCCTGCGCCTGCAAACCTACTGGGCGGGCAAGGGCTGCGCCGTGCTGCAACCCTATGACATGGAGGTCGGCGCGGGCACGTTTCACCCCGCCACCACGCTGCGTTCGCTGGGCGCGCAGCCCTGGGCCGCGGCTTACGTGCAACCCTCGCGCCGGCCCACCGACGGGCGCTACGGCGAAAACCCCAACCGGCTGCAGCACTACTACCAGTTCCAGGTGCTGATCAAACCGTCGCCCCCCGATCTGCAAGACCTCTATCTCGGCTCGCTTGAGGCCATCGGGATCGACATGTCGATGCACGACATCCGCTTTGTTGAAGATGACTGGGAAAGCCCCACGCTGGGCGCCTGGGGCCTCGGCTGGGAGGTGTGGTGCGACGGCATGGAAGTGTCGCAATTCACCTATTTCCAGCAGGTCGGAGGCCATGACTGCCACCCCGTCTCGGGCGAGCTGACCTATGGCCTCGAACGGCTGGCCATGTACGTGCTGGGCATCGACCACGTGATGGACATGCCCTTCAATGATCCGCAAACTGCGATTCCGCTCAGTTACGGCGACGTCTTCAAACAGACCGAAGAGGAATATGCCCGCTGGAATTTCGACGTGGCCGACACCGACGTGCTGCTGCGCCACTTTGTCGAGGCCGAAGAGGAGTGCCACCGCATCCTCGACGCTGAACATGACGACCCCAAGACCGGCAAACGCATCGTCATGGCCCACCCCGCCTATGACCAATGCATCAAGGCATCGCACATCTTCAACCTGCTCGACGCCCGCGGCGTGATCTCCGTCACCGAACGCCAAGCCTATATCGGCCGCGTCCGCGCCCTGGCCAAAGCCTGCGCTGACGCGTTCGTCCAGACCCGCGCAGGCGGCTGGCAGTCGGAGGCGGCACAATGACGGACCGCTTGATCCCCAAGGCCTTTCGACCAACGCCGATCAATCTGTTTGAATTCGCGATGTCACAGGGCACCAAGCTGCCCGGCCGTCTGGGCTACCTGTGCGACCGTAAACTCAAACGCCGCCTGCGCAAGCGCATGCAAGGCCCGTTTCTCGACGTCTTGGCCGACACCGGCGCTGGTGATCTCTGCCTTGATCTTGGTGCCAACCAGGGCGAGTTCACCCGCAAACTGGCTGAAACTGGCGCCGATGTAATCGCGTTTGAACCCGATCCCGTCGCCTACGCTGTGCTCGAGGCCAATTGCGGCTCCCTCGACAACGTCACCCTGCATAAAAAAGCCGTCTCAACCGAAGACACCCAGATGATGTTGCGCCGAACGGCCAACTGGACGGACAAGAACGCGCTCAAACGCTCGGTCAGCTCGTCCATCGTGCACAACGACGCCGGGATGAGCGACGCACACGGCGAAATGGTGGACGTGGTCGACCTGCTGCGCTTTATGACCGAGTTGGACCGGAACATTCGCATCATCAAAATGGATGTCGAAGGTGCGGAATGGGACATCTTGCAAGCTTTGCTGGACCATCCTGTGCTGGATCGGATCGATTGCATGTTTGTGGAAACCCACCAACGCTGTGATCCAGCCCGCTGCATTCCACTGTTCAATGATCTGGAAAACCGCGCGCTCGCCTTGGACCGGCCTTACATCAATCTCTACTGGGTCTGAACCGTGACCGGCAAAATCATAGGAATCGTTCTGTTGCTCAGTGGCATCATCGCGGGCGCCGCGCTCTACTATCTGCAGATCTACGGCTTTTACGTCGAAATCACCGACGGGCCGGACGCAAATGTCGAACTTGTCTCGGTCGTCTCGGACGCGCCTGAACCGATCCCCTATACCGACTTTCAGGCCATCGACGCCGACAGCTCGCCCATCCGATACCGCGCCTGCTTTCGCACCGACCTCAGCCTGCCCACGCTGACCGAAACCTATGTCGGCCTCGACAACCAGACGCCGCGCAACGCACCGGGCTGGTTCGACTGCTTTGACGCCGCCGCCATCGCCGCCGAGCTTGACGCAGGCACAGCGCTGACCTTCCTGGCCCAGAAAAACATCCACTTCGGCGTCGACCGCGTGGTCGCCATCACCGAGGACGGCCGCGGCTATGTCTGGCACGAGCTGAACGACTGCGGCGAAAAGGCCTATGACGGCACCATCGTGGGCGAAGAATGCCCCAGACGAGACAACTGACATGCCTGACCTGCTGATCGAACTCTTCTCCGAAGAAATCCCCGCGCGCATGCAGACCCGCGCCGCCGAGGATCTGAAAAAGCTGGTCACAAACGGCCTGGTTGAGGCCGGGTTGACCTATGCCAGTGCCGCCGCCTTCTCCACGCCGCGCCGCCTGACCCTCACGGTCGAGGGGCTCTTGTCCGGCAGCCCCACCAAGCGCGAAGAACGCAAAGGCCCCCGCGCCGACGCCCCCTACAAGGCGATCGACGGCTTTCTGCGCGGCGCGGGCCTTACCCGCGACCAGGTCGAACAGCGCGACACGCCCAAAGGCCCCGTGCTCTTTGCCGTGATCGAAAAACCGGGCCGCCCGGCGGCCGACATCATCGCCGAGGTGCTGGCCCACACTATCCGCACCTTCCCCTGGCCCAAATCCATGCGCTGGGGCAGCGGCAGCCTGAAATGGGTGCGCCCGCTGCAATCCATCCTGTGCATCCTGTGTGACGAGGCTGGCCACACGGTCGTGCCCATGGAGGTCGACGGTTTCGAGGCCTCCGACACCACCGAAGGCCACCGCTTCATGGCACCGGGCCGCTTTGCGGTCACGTCGTTTGACGACTACACCGCGAAACTCGCCCGCGCTCACGTCACGCTGGATGCGACCACCCGCGCCGACACGATCTGGAACGACGCCACCAACATGGCCTTCGCCGCCGGTCTCGAAGTGATCGAAGACCGCGGTTTGCTGGCGGATGTTGCGGGCCTCGTCGAGCACCCCGTGGTGCTGATGGGCGAAATCGACGCCGCCTTCCTCGACCTGCCGCCCGAGGTGCTGCAAACCTCGATGAAGGACCACCAAAAGTTCTTCTCGGTCAAAAACCCCAAAACCGGCCGGATTGAGCGGTTCATCACCGTCGCCAACATCGACACCGCCGACAACGGCGCGACGATCCTCGCCGGCAATCAAAAAGTGCTCAGCGCCCGTCTGGCCGACGCCAAGTTCTTCTGGGAAAACGACCTGCGCGAGGCGCGCGCGGGCATGGGTAACTGGTTGAAAGCGCTGGAAAACGTGACCTTTCACAATAAACTGGGGTCGCAAGCCGACCGCATCAACCGCATCGCAGCGCTCGCCCGCGAACTTGCCCCGCTGGTGGGCGCCGATGAGGCCCAAGCCGAAGAGGCCGCCCGCCTCGCCAAGGCCGACCTCAGCTCCGAAATGGTCTACGAATTCCCCGAGTTACAGGGCCTCATGGGCCGCTACTACATCGGCGAAACCGAAAAAAACGCCTCCATCGCGGCGGCGGCACAAGAACACTACTCACCGCTCGGCCCATCGGATGATGTGCCTTCGGCGCCGGTCTCCGTCGCCGTGGCTCTCGCTGACAAGCTCGATACGCTGACAGGCTTCTGGGCGATTGATGAAAAGCCGACGGGGTCGAAAGACCCGTTTGCGCTGCGACGGGCAGCGCTGGGGGTCATTCGCCTTGCACTTAACAGTAGCAAGCGAATTCCGTTGAATAGTGCGATTGCTAGCCACCAAAGCAACTTGGAATGCCAGTTGCTTAAAAGGTGGCTGAAGTTGACCAGCGTATCGGGATCTATTCCACAAGATACGTGGCTAGACTTTGTTCAGGAGTTCTCGCGACAAAAAACGGAAGAAGTTGAAAAAGGAAATGAAACTCGCTGGAAATTCGAAGATACTGAAAGTCGCTTTTTGGATTTAACAGACCCATTCGCGGACAGCTTAAGAAGTAGGGCGCTTCAGCAGATAACCGGTGCCGAAATTGAGTTTGACGACCAGAGAAGTGACCTCCTCGCCTTCTTCCACGACCGCCTAAAAGTCTACCTCCGCGACCAGGGCATCCGCCACGAAATCATCGACGCCTGCATCGCGATGCCGAACAACGACGACCTCGCTCTCTTGGTCAAACGCGCCACCGCGCTCAGCGCAACACTCGCCACCGACGACGGCGAAAACCTGATCCAGGGGTTCAAGCGCGCCAACAACATCCTCAGCCAGGCCGAAGCCGCCGATGGCGTCGAATACTCCTACGGCGCCGACCCCAAATTTGCGGAAAGAATGGAGGAAACAGACCTGTTTGCCGCACTTGATGAGGCAGAGGCGCAGATTACCCCGGCCATGCAGGCGCAGGATTTCACCACCGCCATGGCCGCCATGGCCGCCCTGCGCGGACCTATCGACGCGTTCTTCGAGGCGGTGCAGATCAACGCCGACAACCAGACGATCCGCCGCAACCGCCTCAACCTGCTCAGCCGCATCCGCAGCTTGTGCCTGTCGGTGGCGGACCTGACGCGCGTCGACGGCTAAAGCCGCGCCAATGTGATCCACGGCTAAAGCCGCGCCAAGGTAATCGACGGTTACGCGCGGCGCACCGCACCGGCGCGGGCCCGCGAGACGCGTAGACAAAAGTCGATAAAACCCCGCGCCCACAACCCCTTGTCAGGTCACGGCAATCTTCTATGCTCGCCGCGAACGCAAGGATGCTGCAGTGCAGAACAACCCCGACACCACGCTGGTCACGGCCCAGGCGCCCATCGCCGACACCACGCATGGCGGGCGGGCCAAATGTCTGCAACGCCTCGTGCGCCTCGACCTGCCGGTGCCCACCACCGTGGCGCTGTCGTTCCACGCGGTGCACCGCATCGCGGCGGGGCATTTCCCGGATATCGACGCCATCCTCAGCCAGTTTCCGTCCGACGTGCTGCTCTGCGTGCGCCCGTCATCCGAGGATCCTGATTGGGGCGGCCCGTCCGCCATCCTCAACATCGGCATGAACGATGCCCGGTTCGAGACGCTCTGCGGCACCCTCGGCGTGGATGCCGCGACGGCGGTGTTCACCCGCTTTGTGCAAAGCTACGCCGTCGATGTCGACCGGCTGGACCCGGACATGTTCGATGGCATCAAGGGCGAAGACGCCGCCGCCCTGCATCGCAGCCTCGAAGCCTACGCGGCTGAGACCGACAGCTCCTTCCCCGACACCCGCGCCGCGCAGTTGACAGCCGTGCTCAAATCCATGGCGCGCGTCTGGGAAGGCACCTCCGCCCGGCTGCTGCGCCAGGCCAAGGGCGCGCCGGTTGACGCAGGGCTTGGCCTCGTGATCCAACAGATGGCCTTTGGCATGGGGCAGGGGGAAAGCGGCGCGGGCGTGCTGCAACTGGTGTCCTCGGACACCGGTCAGGCGCAGATCACCGGCCGCTACCGCCGCCAAAGCCAGGGGCGTGACGCGCTGTCGGGGGATGCGGGCAACCTCTACATCACCCGCGACGACCGCGGCCCCTCGCTCGAAGAAGCGGCCCCCGAGGTTCTGGCTAGCCTGGTTGCACAGGCCCGCACGATGCGCACCCGCCTGCGGGAAGAGATGCAGATCGAATTCACCGTCGAAAACGGTGTGCTGCACATCCTGGATGGCGTGCGCGTCGCGCGCAGCGCCCGTGCCGCGGTGCGCATCGCCGTGGATCTGGCGCGCGACGATGTCATCTCACGACAAGAGGCGCTGATGCGCGTGGCGCCGGGCACGCTCAACGAATTGCTGCACCGCCAGGTCGATGCCCGCAGCGCGCGCGACGTGTTGGGCACTGGCATCGCTGCCAGCCCAGGCGCAGCCACCGGCAAGCTGGTCTTTTCTTCGGCCGAGGCGCAGGCAAGTGCCGCCCGCAAAGAGGATTGCATCCTGGTGCGCCGCGAAACCGCGCCCGAAGATGTGCGCGGCATGCATGCGGCCAAGGCGGTGATCACCGAACGCGGCGGCACCACCAGCCATGCGGCGGTGATCGGGCGCGGCATCGGCCTGCCTTGCGTGGTCGGGGTCGAGGACATGACCTTCAACACCCGCGCCAAACAACTGGTGGCCGCCGATGGCCGCACCCTGACCGAGGGCGACGTGGTCACCGTCGACGGCACGCACGGCACCGTGCTGATGGGCGCAACCCCGATGCGCGAGGCCGCGCTCGACGACGCGTTCCAAACCCTGATGCAATGGGCCGATGAGGCGCGCGACATCGGCATCCGCGCCAACGCTGACACGCCCGCGGACGCGCAAACCGCGCGCAACTTCAACGCCGGCGGCATCGGGCTCTGCCGCACCGAACACATGTTCTTTGAACCCGGCCGCCTGACCGTGATGCGCGAGATGATCTTTGCCGAAAGTGGCCCGGACCGGGCCGCCGCCCTCGAACGGCTCTTGCCGATGCAGCGCGCGGATTTCATCGAAATCTTCCGCATCATGCAGGGCAAACCGGTCACGATCCGCCTGTTTGATCCGCCCCTGCACGAATTCCTGCCCACCGACCGCGCGGGCCAGCGCGCGCTGGCCGATGCGCTCGATCTGCCGGTGTCCGACGTGACCCGGCGCATCGATGCAATGACGGAATATAACCCCATGTTGGGTCTGCGCGGCGTGCGCCTCGGCGTCACCGTGCCCGAGATCTACGAAATGCAGGCCCGCGCGATCTTTGAGGCCGCGATTGCCGAATCCGGCCCCGACACTCAGGTCATCCCCGAGATCATGATCCCGCTCGTGAGCGCCAAACGCGAGGTCGAATTGGTCCGCGCCCGCGTCGACGGCGTGGCCGCCGCCGTGATGGCCGAAAGGCAGGCCCGGCTCGACTACCGCCTAGGCGTGATGGTCGAAACACCGCGCGCGGCCCTGCGTGCAGGTGAGATTGCGCCGCATGTCAGTTTCCTCAGCTTTGGCACCAACGACCTGACGCAAATGACCTACGGGCTCAGCCGCGATGACGCGGGCCGCTTCATGTCCGACTATGTCCGCCAGGGCGTCTTTGTCGAGGACCCGTTCCACTCGCTCGACGTTGACGGGGTGGGCGAGCTTTTGCAGATCGGCATCGACCGGGGCCGCGCCGCCGCACCTGATCTGACCCTGTCGATCTGCGGCGAACACGGCGCAGATGCCGAATCAATTGCCTTCAGCCGGGCCAGCGGTTTTGACTATGTGTCCTGTTCGCCGTTCCGGGTGCCGGTGGCACGTTTGGCCGCAGCGCAATTGGCCATATTCGACAAGACCGGGTAGCAAAGACCGCCCACGACGCTTCATCTTGTGTCTCAGAACCGCGGCATAACGTCTTGAAGCTGCATTGGCTTTTCGTCAAATTGCCCGAAAACTGGACGTAGAGTAAATTTGTCTCTAAAGCAGCGCGGCGAAGGTGACCTGTGGGGGCATTATGTTGCGTTCTGTTTTAGCGCTTTTGTTGTCGTGCGTTCTCGCACAAGGGGCAGCGGCAAATGACGCTGCGCGCGAAATGGTCGATGATCTGCGCGCCGCTGAAAAGGCCGGGCTGACCCGTGTCCCGCAAGAGCGCTTGCAAGACCTGCTCACCGCCCCGGTTGCTGGCGCGGCTGCTGCGACGGCCGAGTTTTCCAAGGCATGGATCGACGCCCAACCGCAAGCCTCCGGCGACGCGCACTGGCGTTGCCTGAGCGAAGCGCTCTATTTCGAGGCCCGCGGTGAAACCGTGCGCGGCCAGTTTGCGGTGGCCGAGGTCATCCTCAACCGCGTCGCCAGCGCCCGCTTTCCCGGCTCGGTCTGCGGCGTGATCAACCAGGGCACGGGCCGCAAGTATCAGTGCCAATTCACCTATACCTGCGACGGCAACCCCGAGAAGATCAACGAACCGCAGGCATTTGCCCGGGTGGCCAAGGTGGCGCGCGCGGCACTTGACGGCAAAGCGGCCGCGCTCACCAATGGTGCCACGCATTACCACACCACCGCCGTGCGCCCGCGCTGGAGCCGCATCTATATCCACACCGCCTCCATCGGTGTGCACCGCTTCTACCGCCACACGTTCCGCACCGCGTCGAACTGATCGGCGGGCGGACCGCTGCGCTTGCAGCGCAACTGTTGGTGTTGAGGTCTGACACCTCTTGGGGCGATCTGTTGCGATCGCTTCCAGCAACCAGCGGGCAAGGTCAGCGCCTCCTAGCTCAGAGCACATCGCCTGACGTCTAGGTCAGTTCGCATCATGCATGTATGCGTGTTTTGACATGACCTTCCCCCGTCCAACCAACGGTTTGCCTATAGCGGCGCGTGCGGCGCACGCGTTCATGCGCAGAGCGATAGCCGTAGCGTCCGGGGCATCCATTGCCGGTTGACCTGGACTAGTCTTTCCAATGCCGCATTCCAAACCGCACAAGCCGCGTTTGAACCTGTCAAATCCCGCCACTGCCCCCTACAAAGACGCAAACCACATCAGGACCGCGCCCGTGACCTCCGAAATTCGCCTCGCCTTCTCGCACCCCTCCGAACGCAGCGAGGCTACGGCTGCCGCCACCGAACCGCTCGACCGGATCTCGGTCCGCGACCACCTGGTCGAGGTTGAGATCGGCGCCTTTCAGGCCGAACGCGGGGTGACGCAGCGCATCTGCTTTAACATCGTGGTGGAAGTGCGCCCGCTGTCCGCGCCCATCGACGACGACGTTGACCGCATCCTCAGCTATGACAAGGTGACCGAAGCCATCGCCGACGCGCTGGCCGAAGAGCGGCTGAACCTGCTCGAAACTCTCGCCGAACGCGTCGCCGAACGCATCCTGACCGAACCGCAGGCCATCCGCGCCTTTGTACGGGTGGAAAAACTCGACCGCGGCCCGGGTGCACTGGGGGTCGAGATCGTGCGCAGCCGCGCCGCCGTGCAACCCGTGGACGACATCGAACAGGACGCGCCGCACCCCGAACTGGTCTACCTGTCCAACGATGCCATCGCCGCGCCGCTGCTCACCGGCTGGATCGACCAGCTCGCCGCGATGGACCGCCCGCTAATCCTGTGTGTCGGCCCCGCCGATCTGCCCGCGCCCACCGCCACGCACCCCATGGCACAGCGTCGGATCGACCTGCTTGCGATTGAACAAAACGCCTGGGTGCTCGCCGCCCGCGACGCCCGCTGCAAAGTCGTCGACACCCGGACCGAGCTCGACTGGGCCATGCGCAACGGCCAGATCTGCGTCTGGGCGCCGTCCAAGATCGTGCTCGACGCCGTCGACGGCCCCTCGGCCAAAGGCGCGGACGCGGTGGCGCTTGCATCCTGGTTTGCCGCCACCTTCGACGCGCAGGAAATGCTGGTTATCGGCGAAGACGGCCCCGCGGCCGCCCCCGTCGCCCTGCGCCACATCCCCGTGACCCAAGCAGATATCTGATGCGCCACATCCGACCGCTGTTGCAAACCGGGCCCGCGCGGCCCGATGATGCCGTGCCTTTTGGCGCGCTCTGGTTCACCCATGTGGAAATCCTGGGCGACACCCCCCGCGTCCTGCCCGTTTCCGACCTGCCCACAGGCGCGCTCGACCCGTTCAGCATCCGCAGCCAAGTCCCTGAGATCATGGGCATTCTCAATGTCACGCCCGACAGCTTTTCCGACGGCGGACAGCACAACTGCGTCTCTCGTGCCGTTGAGCACGCTTTGGCGATGATTTCCGCAGGCGCGGGCGTCATAGACGTCGGCGGCGAATCCACCCGCCCTGGCGCGTTTGAGGTTGAAATTTCCGAGGAAATTCAACGTACTGTGCCGGTCATCGCCGCCCTGCGCGCCGCAGGCGTCACCACGCCCATCTCCATCGACACGCGCAAGGCCCCCGTGGCCAAAGCGGCGATCAAAGCGGGTGCAACCATGGTCAATGACGTCTCCGGCTTCACCTTTGACCCCGCTTTGGCGCCCCTGTGCGCAGACTCGAACGTGCAGATATGCGTCATGCATAGCGTCGGTCTTCCACAGGATATGCAGGATTACCCGAACTATTCCGATGTTGTCACCGAAACCTTCGATTTTCTCCACAGCCGCATTTCCGACCTTGTGGATATCGGCATCGCGCCCGACAAGATCATCGCCGACCCCGGCATCGGCTTTGGCAAAACGCTCGACCACAACCTCGCCTTGCTCGAACGCATCAGCCTGTTTCACGCGCTGGGTGTCCCAATCCTGTTGGGTGCCTCGCGCAAACGCTTCATCGGAACCATCGGCAACGCCCCCGACGCCGCTGACCGCGCGCCCGGCTCCATCGCCGTGGCCCTCGCCGCCATGGCCCAAGGCGTGCAGATGGTCCGCGTGCACGATGTCGCCGAGCACGCCCAAGCCATTGCGCTGTGGCGCGCCTCTGTGGCAGACCGACCCCATGACTAGGCTTTTTGGTACCGACGGCGTGCGCGGCACCGCAAATACCGCGCCCATGACCGCCGAGATGGCCCTGCGTATCGGCGCTGCCGTGGGCCGCTATTTCCGCCGCGACGCGATGGGCGTGCACCGCGTGGTGATTGGCAAGGACACGCGCCTGTCGGGCTACATGTTCGAAAACGCCCTCACCGCCGGGCTGACCTCTACGGGCATGAACGTCCTGTTGCTCGGTCCTGTGCCTACCCCCGCCGTGGGCCTTTTAACCCGCTCGATGCGCGCCGATCTGGGCGTGATGATCTCAGCCAGCCACAACCCGGCGCACGACAACGGGATCAAGTTTTTTGGCCCCGACGGCTACAAGCTGTCGGACGCCGCCGAGGCCGAGATTGAAAACCTCGTCGCCACCGGCGTCGATCCGGTGCCCGCGACCGAAATAGGCCGCGCCAAGCGCATTGACGACGGCCGCTTCCGTTATATCGAGCGGATCAAATCCTCGTTCCCGCGCCAGATGCGGCTCGACGGGCTCAAGGTGGTGATCGACTGCGCCAATGGCGCCGCCTATCGTACCGCGCCCGAGGCGCTGTGGGAACTGGGTGCCACCGTGATCCCCGTGGGCACCGCGCCCAACGGCCACAACATCAACGAAGGCTGCGGATCGACCCACCCGCAAACCGCCGCCGAAACCGTGGTGGCCCACGGCGCCGATGTGGGCATCTGCCTGGATGGCGACGCCGACCGGGTGATCCTGCTCGATGAGCGTGGCAAGATCGCCGATGGCGATCAGTTCATGGGCCTCATGGCGACCCGCTGGGCCGCCGAGGGCACGCTCAAGGGCGGCGCACTGGTCGCCACGGTGATGTCCAATCTCGGCCTCGAACGCCATCTTGAGGGGCAGGGCCTGCGCCTCGAACGCACAGGCGTCGGCGACCGCTACGTGGTCGAGCGCATGCGCGCAGGCGGGTTCAATCTGGGCGGCGAACAGTCAGGCCACATCGTGATGACAGACTACGCGACCACCGGCGACGGTCTGCTCGCCGGTCTGCAATTCCTCGCCGAACTGGTGCGCACCGGGCGCCGCGCGAGCGAAGTCCTCCACGTCTTCGACCCCGTCCCGCAACTGCTGAAAAACGTGCGGTTTTCCACGGGTCAAACCCCGCTGGACGACGTCGGCGTCGCCGCAGCCATTGCTGATGCCGAGGGCAAGCTGACAGGCACGGGCCGCCTCTTGATCCGCAAATCCGGGACCGAGCCGCTGATCCGCGTGATGGCCGAGGCCGAGGATGAAACCCTGATGCACGCCTGCGTCGATCACGTCGTGGACGCGATCACCGCGGCCACCAAATCACCCGCCTGAGCCAAAGAGCCTGCGCAACGCGCCCCACTGGCTCAGCGCCACGCCGCTCAGGATGAGCGCCATCGCCCACCACAGCTGCGGCGGCAACGGCTCGGACAGCGCCAGCGCGCCGATCAGCACCGACCACACCGGCACCTGATAGTTGACCAGTGACATGAACACGGGCCCCGCTGTCCGCACCACGTAGACCCGCAGCACATTGGCAATCGCCGTGGGCACCAAGCCCAAAAACGCAAGCACCCCAAGGGTTTGCGGGCCTGGCAGGGGCGGCGGCCCCTCGACAGCCCACGCCACCGGCACGATCAGCACTGCCCCGATGATCAGCAGCACGCAAGCCAACCCCACCGGATCCACCGCCGGCAACCGGCGCAACAGGATCGACCCCACCGCATAGCAGGTCGCCGCCCCCACGCAGGCGATCCGGCCGGGCAGTTCCAGCGCCGCCCCCGTCGCCTCGAACGCGCTGCCGCCGATCAGCACCGCGACGCCCACGAACCCGATCACAAACCCGGCGGTGCGCCGCAGGCTCATCCGTTCCCCGGGCACAAAGAAATGCGCCAGCGGCAACACGATCAGCGCCACCGACGCCATCGACACCCCCGCAAAACCCGCGGTCACAAATTGCTGCCCCCAGGCGAGGCAGATGAACGGCACCGTCGACGAAATCGCCCCGATGATCGTCAGATTTGTCAGGTCCCACCGCGACGGCGCGGTCTCAAACAACCGCCCCCCCATCGCCTGCCAGAACACAAACGTCAGCACCGCGCCCAACACGATCCGACTGGCCGCCAGCCAATAGGGCGTGATGCCGGTGAGCGCCACTTCGGTCACCGGGAACGTCGCGCCCCAGGTCAGCCCCAACAGCGCTACAAGCGCCCAGCTCAGGGGGGTGATCCGCGGTGCATCGGTCATGGGCAAGTCCTTGGGTCGTCGTCAAAAAGCGAAAAGGGCCACCGCCGGTGACCCTCCCCAACCAGCCCCAGCGGGGGCTATGCCATAGGCTCAGTTCTTCGACTTGTCGACCATCTTACCGGCCGAAATCCACCGCATCATGCCGCGCAGCGTCTCGCCGGTTTCCTCG
>JBCCLL010000035.1:0-43455 GCA_039026855.1 Pseudomonadota bacterium
CTTGACCCGGGACCTCTGGCGGGCCGTCGCGTGAGGTCCCGGGTCAAGCCCGGGACGGTATGTGCCCATGATCTACGCATCGAGGTTCTTCCCCACGATGCGCATCAGAAAGATCGCAACAATATTGGCCAAGATGATTGCGTAAACGCCGCCTGCGGACCCCAGTCCGATGTTCTGACTGTCGATCACCCGTTGAAAGATAAGATAGGTCAGCGTGCGGGTGCCAAACGCGCCACCGGTGGTTACAAAAATCTCCGCAAAGATGGACAACAGAAAGATCGTTTGGATCAGTATCACGATGGTGATCGCCCGGCTAAGATGCGGCAGGATAATAAACCAGAACCGTTTCAGGGTGGGCGCGCCGTCCATCTCGGCGGCTTCAAGCTGTTCACTGTCCAGCGACTGGATCGCCGTCAGCAGGATCAGCGTGGCGAAGGGCAACCATTGCCAGGACACGATCATAACGACCGACCCCAGCGGCACGTCCGACAGCCACGACACCGGCTCGGCCCCGAATAAGCGCCAAAGGTGTGCGAGAATACCATTCACCGGGTCCATCATCATGTTCTTCCAGACCAGCGCCGACACAGTGGGCATCACAAAGAAGGGTGCAATGACCAGGATGCGCACGATCCCCTGGCCCCAAATCGGCTGGTCCAAGAGCAAGGCCAGCAGAATGCCCAAGACCACCGTGATCAACAGCACGCCGCCAACCATCACAAGCGTGGTTTGCACCGACGGCCAGAACGCACTCGACGAAATGAACCGCGCGTAATTGGTAAAGCCGACCCAATCGAGGCCCCGTTCAAGGCTGTCACCACGCAGCGGCAGGTACCTTGTGAACGAGAAATACAGGGTCATGATCAATGGCACCAACATCCAGCCGAGCAGCAAAACCACGGCAGGCGCCATCATGATGCGGGCGGCGGATCTGGAGGCTTTGGTGGCCATTGAACATAATCCCAATGTCAGGCGACGAGGCCCAGCAGTGACAATTCAGGGTGAAGGTGCGGCAGCAGCGGGGTCAAGGGGCGACAAGATTGCCGCCCCCCTCCCGGGAGGTCGCCGGTCCTAGCGGTAGCCCGCTGCTTCCATGGCGTCGTTGACGATGGCCTGCGCCTTTGCCAGCGCTTCGTCGGTGGTTTGCTGACCAGCATATGCTGCGGAAAATTCCTGGCTCACTTCGGTCCAGAAGCCTGCAAATTCCGGGATCGCCATAAACTGCACGCCAACATATGGAACCGGGTCAACGGTCGGGTTGTTTGGATCAGCCGACAGGATCGAGTCCAAGGTCATCTGAGCAAACGGAACCTCGGCATATTCGGGCGTCTCATAGAGAGATGTCCGCGCCCCCGGAGGCACGTTGGCCCAGCCTTCGTTTGCCGCAACAAGCTCGATGTAAGCCTTCGAGGTTGACCATTCGATGAACTGCTTGGCTTCGGCTTCTTGCTGCGTACCAGCCGGAATAGCCAAGGCCCACGCCCACAGCCAGTTGGAGTTCTTGCCCAGCCCCGTATTCGGTGCGAGCGAAAAACCGACACTATCAGCCACGGTCGAATCCGCGCCGGTCACAAAAGATGCAGCCACAGTGGCGTCAATCCACATGCCGCACTTGCCCTGATTGAACAGCGACAGGTTTTCGTTAAAGCCGTTGGTCGCGTAGCCGGTTGGACCAGATGCGTCCATCATCCCTTTGAAAAAGCTGAGGGTGTTGGCCCAGGCATCGCTGTCAAGCTGTGCGTTCCAGTTTTCATCCACCACGCGTGCGCCAAAGGAATTGGCCATCGCGTTGATAAACGCACCGCCTTCACCCCAGCCGGCCTTGCCACGCAGGCAGACGCCGTTGATATCGTTATCGCGGTCCGTCATCGCAGCAGCAGCGTCACGGATGAAATCCCATGTTGGGGCCATAGGCATTTCTAATCCGGCTTTCTCCATCAGATCCGTGCGGTACATGATCATAGAGCTTTCGCCGTAAAACGGAGCCGCATACAGGGTGCCGTCATAGGAAAGCCCCCCCGCCATGGCGGGCAGGATGTCATCTGCGTCGTACTCTTCGGACAAATCGTCCAATGCGACCAACCAGCCGTTGGAGCCCCAAATCGGCGCCTCGTACATGCCGATGGTCATGATATCAAAGGCGCCGCCTTTGGTGGTGATGTCCGTTGTCACCCGCTGACGCAGCACATTCTCTTCGAGCGTAACCCATTCGACCGCGATACCGGTCTCTTCGGTAAATGTGTCGGTGTAGCCCTGCATCCGGATCATGTCGCCGTTGTTCACTGTGGCGATTGTGATTGTGGCGCTGTGACCGTCGGCAAAGACACTTGTGGCTGTGATCAACGACATAGCTGTCGCCGCACGCAGCGTGCGCGAAATAGACATCCCAATTTCCTCCCTATTGGATGTTATTCCACCACGCTAAGGCAGGTCATCACGCGGCGTCAACAAAATATTTACGCGCGTAAAGTTTTTGAATGCTACGCACTGCTGCGCAGCGTCAACTTGCCCTCGATACGCGTACTATTCCAAGGCGTTACATCCCCGTCTATCGCTGCAAACAGGCTGTCAGCCGCGGTTCGCGATACGGTATCGTAATCGTGCGAAATGGTGGTCAGCGGCGGACAGGTAAAACGTGAATGCGGGTGACCGTCTTGCCCCGCGACCCGAATCGAACAATTGGGACCACGCCCCACTTGGATGCCGCGTTCATAGCACGCGGTCAGCAGGCCGATGGCCAGACGGTCGTTGCTGCACAGCACAGTGTTGGTACTGAACGCCCCGTCTTCGAACGCTTGGTGACCGCCGCGGCGCCCGATCTCTTCGAATTCCCAGCCCTCACCATCGATCGAGATGACTTTGGCCGGTTGACCGAACTGCGCCATGGCATCCAGATAGGCCTGCCGCCGCCGGTGCGCATTTGGATTGGCGGGTGTTTTCATTTCAAAAAAGCACGGTGGCTCGCCCGTACGGCACAGGTAGTCGGTGATATGAGTGGTGAACTGGCGGTTGTCAGAACCTACAAAAGAAAGACCGAACTCTCCTACCGAACTGTCAAAGATCAACGTAGGCACGTCGCAACAAAACTTTTCTAACACAGCATGATTGGAAGAGCGTCCCAACGGCGCCAAAAGCACGCCAGCCGGTTTCAAGCTGCGCAGGCTTTCAAGCACGTCCACCTCTTGGTCTGTTTGACCATGAGCGCTAAAGAGCGTCGGGCGATACCCCCTGTCGATGCAACGTTTTTCCAGCTTTCGCGCGATCTCGGCAAAGTACGGATCGACCAGCAGCGGAACGACGATACCCACTGCTTTGGTCAATTTGCGGTTCTGATTTACGGCATAGATATTAGGGCGGTAGTCATGCTCCTTTAACGCTTCTTCAATGCGTGCTCGGGTACGAGGCCTTACGCTGCTAGGATCATTGAAATACTTGGACACCGTCGGGCGGGAGATCCCGCTGACCGTGGCAAATTCTTCCATATTCTTGATCTTGGTCATGCGATTACGCCGGGCAATTGGCTCGTGCTGCGCCCGATTAATCTTTACGCGCGCCAAAAAATCAACCTCGAGATGTCAAGTTCAAGGAATTTTGCGCAAAGAAAATACTTGTGCGAAAAAGATCCCGATCCGAAAAAGCCGGTCGGTCAAAAGCAAACCAGTACGATGGAAAGGTGATCATGTGCGGGCACATGCGCGTCAAAAAACGCCCGCGCATGGATGTTGAAAACGCCCAGACCTTGTGGGCCATGTCCGGTCGCATATACACCTGTGGCATGCAGCTGAGTCTTTGCGTGGGAGCATGCGCTATGCGACCCGCCGCTGACCAACGCCAGCACTGCCCGCTTCGCGGCCAAAACCAAAACTCAAGGGAGTATTTCATGACAAGAGTTACCAGCCTGCTTGCTGTTTCGGCGCTGTTGTCGACAACAGCGCTTGCCCACGCAGAGACGCTGCGATGGGCGCGATCAGGTGACGCGCTGACGCTAGACCCGCACGCCCAGAATGAGGGCCCCACGCATACAATTCGGCATCAGATGTATGAGCCGCTGATCATCCGCGACGTCTCAGGCGCATTCGAGCCAGCGCTGGCGACCGACTGGGCGCCTAAGGCGGACGATCCCAATGTCTGGGTTTTCAACTTGCGTCAGGGCGTGACCTTTCACGATGGCGCCGCCTTTACCGCTGAAGACGTGGTATTCAGCTACGAGCGCGCCAAGCAGCCCAATTCAGACATGAAAGAATTGATCGGCTCGATCACAAATGTGCGTGCCGTTGACGACTTCACCATCGAGATGACCACCGATGGCCCGAACCCGATCCTGCCCTCGAACCTGACCAACCTGTTCATCATGGACAAAGGCTGGACCGAGGCGAACAACACCGTCAACGTGCAGGATTTTGAGGGTGGCGAGATCACTTTTGCGACTACCAACGTAAACGGCACCGGCCCCTACAAGCTGGAAAGCCGCGAGCCGGACGTGAAAACGGTAATGTCGATCAACGAAGACTATTGGGGCCGCGATCAGTTCCCGATGGAAGTCACCGAAATCATCTATACCCCGATCCAGAACGCCGCGACCCGTGTCGCTGCTCTGCTGTCGGGTGAAGTGAACTTCCTTCAGGATATGCCGGTCCAGGATTTGCAGCGCGTCGACGCTGCCGAAGGCCTTACGGTCAAAAAGGCACCGCAAAACCGCGTGATCTTTTTTGGCATGAACCAGGGGGCCGCGGACATTGAGGCCGACAACATCGACGGAGCCAACCCGCTCGCAGACGTGCGCGTGCGCAAGGCGATGTCGATGGCCATCAACCGCGATGCGATCCAGCAGGTGGTGATGCGCGGCCAGTCGCAGCCGGCAGGCATGATCGCTCCGCCCTTTGTCAATGGCTGGACCGCTGACATGGACGCCGAAAGCGCCACCGATGTGGACGGCGCCAAAGCGCTGATGGCCGAGGCGGGCTATGGCGATGGTTTCTCGATCCGTCTGGACTGTCCCAATGATCGTTACATCAACGACGAGGCGATCTGTCAGGCCGCGGTCGGGATGCTGGGTCAGATTGGCATCACAGTGAACCTTGACGCGATCCCGAAGGCGCAGCACTTCCCCAAGATCACCGACGGCAAGACCGACTTTTACATGCTGGGCTGGGGTGTTCCGACCTATGACAGCGAGTACATCTTCAACTTCCTCGTTCACGGCCGCGAAAGCGACATTGGCACGTGGAACGGCACCGGGTTCGACAATGATGACCTGGATGCCAAGATTGCGACCCTCGCATCAAACACCGACTTGGCTGCGCGCGACGCTGACATCGCATCTATCTGGCGCGTGATCCAGGACGAACAGCTCTACATCCCCATCCACCACCAAGTGTTGAACTGGGGCATGGCAGACGGTGTCGGCATTGAGGTTGATCCCGAGGATCAGCCCAAGGTGAAATACTTCACGATGAACTAACATCTTCGGGCTGCCCCGGCACAAAATCGGGGCAGCCCAACTTCGCGACAGGCAGCGAAACCACCACCGGCTTTGCAACGCGCGTGCTTTGGCCTAGCCTGAGACCTTCAGACATGGAGATACCGAACATGCTCAGATTTACCGCTGCTGTGGCGCTGACACTGTCGCTGCCGGCATATGCCAACGCCGAAGAGTTCAAATTTGCGGTGACTACCGACCCGCAGACCATGGACCCGCACGCCGTCAACTCTGCGCCTGTGCTCGGCTTTTTGAACAACGTCTACGAGGGGCTCGTCCGCCGCGGCAAGGACATGTCTGTCGAACCTGCCTTGGCCACCAGTTGGGAACCGATTGGGGCGGGTGAGGGCTGGCGGTTCACTTTGCGCCAAGGCGTCACATTCCACGACGGCGCCGCCTTTGACGCCGATGACGTGGTCTTTTCTTACGAACGCGCGTCTAGCGAGGCGGCGGATGTGCGCAGCTGGTTCGCCTCGGTGACCGAGGTGGTCAAGGTCGATGACTTTACCGTCGACATTATGACCAGCGCACCCAACCCGATCTTTCCCGACAGCATCGCCAACTGGATGATGATGGACAGCGGCTGGTCGGATGCGAACAATGCCGCGCGACCAGACAAGGAAGCTGGCAACTATGCCACGCTCAATGCCAATGGCACCGGTGCATTCCAGATCACCGCCCGCGAGCCGGGGCTGCGCACCGTTCTTGAACCCCATGGCAACTGGTGGGACACGGCTGAACACAACCTGACCCGCGCCGAACTAACGCCGATCCAGAACCCTGCCACGGCCCTCGCCGCCTTGATCTCGGGTGACGTGGATTTCATCAACCCGGTGCCGATCCAGGATGTCGCCCGGCTGACCCAAGACCCCAACGTCAATGTTATCCAGGGGATCGAGGCGCGGGTGATTATGCTGGGCTTTGACCAACAGCCGGGTGCAGCAGAAAGCGGTCAGGGATCTTCGGACCTGTTTACCGATGCCAAGGTGCGCGAAGCGGTGGCCAAGGCGGTGAATGTCCCGGCCATCCTGCAAACCATCATGCGCGGCAATGCCGAAGTGGCCAGCCAGCTTGTCAGCCCCGCAATGCGCGGCTTCTCGGGTGCGGTCAGCCCCACGACCTATGACCCCGACACCGCCCGCGCCCTGCTGGAAGAGGCGGGCGCCGCGGGAGCCCGTGTCGAGCTGAAATGTCCCAATGACCGCTACCTGAATGATGAAGCCGTCTGTCAGGCCATCACCGGTATGCTGGCCCAGGTTGGACTGGACCCGGTGCTCGACGCGATGCCGGTCCAGAACTACTGGCCCGAGTTGCGCGCTGACAATTTCGACATGTATCTGCTGGGCTGGTCGCCCGGCACGTTCGACGCCGAACACCCGATCCGCTTCCTCGGTTCCACCCCGAACGAAGAGAAAAAGCTGGGCTCCTGGAATTTCGGCGGCTATTCGAATGCGCGCGTCGATGAACTGTTGCCGATGATCCAGTCGGAGATTGACGATGGCAAACGTCAGGCCATGCTCGACGAGGTGGCTACCATTATGCAGGACGAAACCGCCTATGTGCCGCTTTACGTGCAGCCACTGGTGTGGGGCGTGCGTTCGAACATCGAGCTCACACAGCGCCCGGATAACTTCTTTATCCTGCGCTGGGTCACTGTGAACTGATAATCCGCGGGGCCGCTGTTGGCCCTCGAGACTGTTGAAAGCCAAGCATGCTGTCTTTTGTTCTCAGGCGCATTGGGCAATCCGTCCTGGTGCTGTTGGTTGTGGGGCTCGTGGCCTTTTCGATGTTCAATTTCGTCGGCGACCCAATCGACAACATGTTGGGTCAGGAACGCACGCAGGAGGATATCGACCGCCTGCGCGCGCAGCTGGGCCTCGACCAACCTTTCCCGGTGCAATACGTCCGCTTTCTACAAGAAGCCGTGCAGGGCAATTTCGGCGTCAGCTACCGGCAGGGCCGCGAGGTGTCCGAAATCATCCTCGAACGCGCCCCGGCGACGCTGGAGCTGGCGATGATTTCAGCCATCTTTGCGGTGGTGTTCGGCATCGCCTTCGGCGTCTACACCGCCATCCGACGCGACGGTTGGCTCGCTAACTTTATTATGTCCGCCTCGCTAATCGGAGTGTCGCTGCCCACCTTCCTGATCGGCATCTTGCTGATTTACCTGTTCTCAGTAGAACTGGGCTGGCTGCCCAGCTTTGGCCGCGGTGAGGTGGTGGATATCGGCTGGTGGAGCACGGGGCTGCTCACGGAAAGCGGGCGCGCCTCGCTCATCTTGCCGTCGATCACGCTGGGGCTCTACCAGATGACGTTGATCATGCGCCTTGTGCGTTCTGAGATGCTTGAGGTGCTGCGGCAGGACTACATTCGCTTTGCCCGCGCCCGCGGACTAGCGGATCGCAGCATCCACTTCCGCCACGCGCTGAAAAACACCATGGTGCCGGTCGTCACCATCATCGGTCTGCAACTGGGGGCGATCATCGCCTTTGCCATCATCACCGAAACGGTGTTCCAGTGGCCAGGCATGGGGCTTTTGTTTATCAACGCCATTCAGTTCGTCGATATCCCGGTTATGGCCGCTTATCTGATGTTGATTGCCGTGATGTTTGTCATGATCAATCTGGTCGTTGATATCCTATACGCTTTCATCGACCCACGCCTGCGCGGAGCCGACACATGACCGAGACCGCAGATACCGGCCCGCAAGGCGCGACCAACGCCAGCGCAACCCGCTTGCGCCGTGCCGTCGACAGCGATCTGTTCTACGCATTCCGCCGCTCGCCCGTTGCGATGATTTCTGCCGCTGTTGCCGCTGTGCTGATCCTCGCAGCGGTGTTTGCGCCCTTGGTGGCACCCACCAACCCGTTTGATCCGGCGAGCCTGAACCTAATGAATGGTTTCACCCCGCCGGGGCAAGCCAACGCGTTTACCGGCGACAGTTTCTTTCTCGGCACTGATGACCAAGGCCGCGATATCTTTTCCACCATCCTCTATGGGCTGCGGATATCGCTGTTTGTGGGCTTTGCGGCAGTGCTGCTTGCGATGGTGCTGGGCATTATCCTTGGCCTGCTGGCGGGCTATCTGGGCGGCTGGACCGACACGATCATCATGCGAGCGGCCGATGTGCAGCTGACCTTTCCCTCGATCCTCGTGGCGATGCTGATCTTTGGCATCGCCAAGGGGATCACCCCCGTCGAATACCGCGACCAAATGGCGATCTGGGTGCTGATCCTCGCCATTGGGCTCAGCGATTGGGTGCAGTTTGCCCGTGTTGTGCGCGGATCAGCGATGGTGGAAAAATCCAAGGATTACGTGGCCGCTGCCCAGATGATCGGGCGTCCCGCCCTAGCCATTATGCTGCGGCATGTGCTGCCCAACGTGATGTCGCCGGTGCTGGTCATCGCCACGATCTCGCTGGCGCTGGCCATCATCGCCGAAGCTACGCTGAGCTTTCTCGGCGTCGGTGCACCGCCCACTCAACCGTCATTGGGCACGCTAATCCGCATCGGCCAGGGGTTTCTGTTCTCGGGCGAGTGGTGGATCCTGTTTTTTCCAGCCTGCACGCTGCTCGCCCTCGCCCTTGCAGTAAATCTGCTCGGCGACTGGTTGCGCGACGCGCTGAACCCGAGGCTGAAATGACCGAACCAATCCTGTCCATCCGCAACCTCACCGTCGACATCCCCACCCGCCACGGCCTGTTCCAGCCGGTGCGCAATGTCAGCTATGACATCCGCCCCGGTGAGATCCGCGGCGTCGTGGGCGAAAGCGGCGCGGGCAAGTCGATGACCGGCAACGCTGTGATCGGCCTGCTCGACCCGCCCGCCTTTGTCAGCCAAGGCGAGATCTGGCTGGCCGGGCGCCGCATCGATGCCCTGAGCGCCGAAGAAAAACGCAGCATCCGCGGCAAAGAGATCGCGATGATCTTTCAGGATCCTCTGACGTCGCTGAACCCGCTGTTCACCGTCGGCGAACAACTGGTCGAAACGATCCAACTGCACCTCAACCTGTCAGCGGATCGGGCCAAGGCACGCGCCCTCGAACTGCTGAACGCCGTGGCCATCCCCGACCCCGAAGAACGGTTCAACCAGTACCCGCACCAGTTTTCAGGCGGGATGCGGCAGCGCGTTGTGATAGCACTTGCCCTGTGCTCCGACCCCAAGGTGATCGTGGCGGACGAGCCGACCACTGCACTCGATGTCTCGATCCAAGCGCAAGTGCTCGACCTGATCAAAAAGCTGGCCGAAGAGCGCCAGATTGGTGTGATCCTTGTCACCCACGACATGGGCGTGATCGCCGACACGACCGAACAGGTCACCGTCATGTACAATGGCGAGGTTGTCGAAAGCGGCACCACCGGACAGATCCTTGGCGCGCCGCAGCACGCCTATACCCAGGCGCTGATCTCAGCAGTGCCCCGCCCGCACAAAAAGATGCACCGCTTTCCGCGCGTGACCTACGGTGGGCGCGAAAACGTGTTCAAGATCGAGGATCTGGCCCGCGACTGGCACAGGCCCGAAGCGTCGCAGTCAGGCGTGCTGCTCAGGGCAGAGAACTTGACCAAACGCTTTGTACGCAAATCCGCCCTGCTTCAGTCAAACCGGACCTATTTCAACGCGGTCGATGCGGTCAGTTTCGACATTCGAGATGGCGAAGTCTTCGGCATCGTCGGCGAAAGCGGGTCGGGCAAATCCACCGTGGCCCGCATGATCGCCACCTTGCACCCGATCGACGGCGGGCACGCCTATTTCGACGGCGCAGATATCGCTGCGATGGACAAGTCCGGCTTGGCGACATACCGCCGCCAAATCCAGATGATTTTTCAGGATCCGTTTTCCAGTTTGAACCCGCGCATGCAGGTCGGCGACATCATCGCCGAACCGCTTTGGCACCACGGCATCCTGCCAAAGGGCAAGACCGAACCGCGCGTGCGCGAACTGCTCGACAAGGTGGGTCTGGCCCGCGATGCGTACCAAAAATATCCGCACGAGTTTTCCGGCGGGCAACGCCAGCGTATCTCGATTGCGCGCGCGCTTGCCACCCAGCCGCGGTTTCTGATCTGCGATGAACCAACCAGCGCGCTCGACGTGTCAGTGCAGGCGCAAATCCTCAACATTCTCAAGGATCTGCAGGAACATCTTGGCCTGACCATGCTGTTCATCAGCCACGACCTACCCGTCGTGCGCCAGATGTGCGACCGGGTTGCCGTGATGAAACAAGGCAAACTGGTCGAGGTGAACGATGCCGAGGCACTCTTTTCCGAACCGCGTGAGGGCTATACGCGCGAACTGCTAAGCCTGATGCCCAAGCTTGCGCTACTAGAGGATTGACCCGACCGCGGCGGCCCTAAAGGTCAGCCCGCTGCACCGGCACCAACACCTCATTTCGGCGTAGGAACGCGGGCGTAAACGGATCATTGTAATAGCCGAATTCCACTGGTCCCACCGCAGTCATCCCTTGCGCCGCGACCCACGCCTGCAATTGCGCCGCTCGGTCATCAAACCGACCATCCCGCCACGGGCCAGAAAAGCGGATCGACGCCATCAGGCGCGCGGGCTCGGTGACCAGTTCGACATCCCCTTTGGGCAGCGGCGCCTCCTCTGCGGACATGCCCGCGGGAAGGATGAACGCAATTGTCCATCCCGTATCGCCAGACTTTTGCACCACAGGCGCGGTCATTGCGATCTTGTCACCTTCGCGGTCGCTGGCAAAAATATAGCGGGCCAGCGGCGAAAACCCCGCCTGCACCGCACTGCGACGCGACCCCGAGCGCGTCACTTGCGCCAGGGCCATTTCGGGGTAACGGCGCAATTCGAAATCTCCATCGCTTTGCACCACTTCGTACGCGGGCGTTTCAACCGACCGGGTGGCTGCAACATAGGCGGCGCCTGCCGCGGCAACGCCAACGGCAACAGTGCCAAGCACCAAAGTCTGGATCATCTGTTTCACTCCTGGCCAGAGAAACCTGCGCACGGGGGCAACATCGCCCGAATACTTTCAGAGATAGGGCAAAATGGTCGTCAAACGACCTCGCGCGCGACCCGCTAACCGCCTGGCCGCTCAGCCGGCAGACCAAGCTGTTGCAAGATATCCGACGCAATCGCTGTTCCAGACTGCCACGCGTCTTGCACCTTGCCACCCAAGCACCAGTCCCCGCCGGCCCATAGCGTGCCGTCCGACACGAAAGGCTGCCCGATGGGCGTCTGCACCAAACCGTAACGCCACCCCTGCAGGCCAACATGACGCACATTGCCCACATCAACATCCAGAGCGGCACACAGCATCCCTGCCATGCGCGCCTTGATCTTGTCGCGCTCTTGATCAATATGCCGCGCGCTCCAGTCCGGGTGCGCCTGCGCGATCCAGGTCTGATAGCGTGTCGAACGGCCCGGTTTCAGGTCATTCCGCGCGATCCATGTCAGGTCCGCAGTCTCATCGCGCCGCGTGACAAAAGGCGCAGGGGTGTCCCCATCGAACGCCGCCATCAGTGTCATTATTGGCAGCATCCTCGCAGCTTTGACGCGATCAATCAGCGGGTGCCTCTCGCCCAAGAGCGGGGCGAGTTGCGGCACCGGCACGGTGATCACGAGGTGCGATGCGTCGTCCTCACCTGCGTCCGTCTGGATGTGCCAGCCGCCTGTGCGCGCATCGACCGATATCACGCGCGTGTCCAGGGTCACGTCCAAGCCTTGCGCCAGCGCCTTGGGTAAGGCGGACATGCCGGGCGTGCCGACAATGCGGCTCTTCCCGCCCCCCATGTCCCAGCGCGCGGTGGCATCTTTGGCCTGCGCAGCGATGTGGGCAGCGGCGTCGCTGGTGTCCAGATACTGCGTCCCGTGATCAAAACTGATCACGTCACCCGCAATGTCCACCCGTCGGGTTGCGACGCGACCGCCGATGCCACGCCCCTTGTCGATCAGGCGCACCGGCACCCCGGCAGCCTTCAGAGCGCGCGCACAGGCGATGCCGGCCATGCCGGCGCCCACAATCACGACATCTGTCACGACAGGCCAACCTGATGCAGGATCTTGGGTATCTGCTTTTTAACCTTGAAAAAACCGGCCGTCGCAGAGGGCCAGATCGCAGCATCCCATTCGCGCTGCCATTCCACAAAACTGATATCGGCGGCATCAAACGCCGGCTGTGCAGCCTTTAGCCAGTCACGCATCGGGCCGGTTGGCACAAACGGGGTTGCAATCTGCTGCGCGCCGCAACTTTTTGCCCACTCCACCAGGTCAGATGGCTGTTCTGCTTTGATGGCCTGAGGCGTGTACCCAGCCCGTTTTGCAGCATCGCCCAGCGCACCGGCTTCAAAGGCCGAGACTGCAGGTGCAACGTTCAGAGGCGACCGCAAATGGCTCGCCGACAGGGTGGCGCAGGCCGCAATGTCAAAGCGCGCCAGATCAAATTCCTCCGGTCGGCAATCTTCTTCGGTGATCAGCAGCGCGGTCCGCTTGGCCTGATCAGGTTGGGTGTGAGAACGCACCGGACAGACATTTGGCAGGCCATCGGGTTCTTCGTGCACAAGTCCGTCAAAAACCTCGGCCAGTTCAGCGTCAGCCGGATCAAACCGGTTGTTTGTGAACTTGGCGATGTTCCACGCCTGCGCCTGATAGGGCTTACCGCGCGTGTGCAAACCTGCAACCCAGCGCCAGCCCAACGTGTTCGAAGCCGGATCACCGTCGATCAAATGCCGATAAAAGAAGTCTGCCCCCAACCGCCATGGCAGTTTGAGCGTAAAGATCCAGATCGAGGCAAACCACATGCGGGCGTGGTTATGTAGATAGCCGGTATCGACCAGCTCTTCGGCCCACGTGTCAAAATAGTCGAGCCCGGTTTGCCCTGAAACCGCCTGTTCATATCGGGCGCACAGGCCACGGTCGCGGTCCAACGCGGCAATGTCACGGACCAGACCGTTGCGATACTGGTCCCAAATCACCGGGCGCCGTTCCAACCAGCCTTTGAAATAGCCGCGCCAGATCACCTCTTGGACAAACTTTTCGGCGCCTTCTGGGCCGTGTTCTGCCAGGGCTGTGGCGACGCACTCCTGTTCGGTCACAATGCGCCGCCGCACATAAGGGGAGAGCATAGACACATCGCGATGTTGTCCCGGCCCGCGGTCAAAATTGCGCGCGCTCTCATAGCGTTGCCCCATCCGCGGCGCAAACGCCCGCAAGGCCGCTTCGCCGGCTGCCCGGGTGGGGTTAAATGTGAGCTGGCTGGGTTTGTCGAGCGCCATGCGTTTGTCTCCTTGGCGCTGGGCCGCGGTTCAGCGGGCACAGAACAATTTGGCGTTGCGTGTTCAGGATGTGTCTGAGCGTGTGACGGGCTCAGGCGGCTTGGTCGACCGGTTTCACCGACGCTCCGGCGGCCGTGGTCCAGACAGCATGCGCGACATCCACCGGATCTTCGCCACTGGCCACAAGCATCTTGCTGATCGCGCTCAAATCGCTGAACGACCAAAACAATCCGGCCTCAAGCATATACGGCTCGGCGGAATCGGCATGCACACGGAAATCAAACAGTGAATAGTGCCGCGCCCCAAGCGCGCAATGCGCCGTCATGGCGGCCTCAACCAGTTTTTCCGCGGTGTCATCAGACACCTGAGCCGGGCAGATCGGCTGCGCATCGGATCGAACGGACTGACGCAAGCTGCCGTCGCGATTGGTTTGCAATTTGTCCTCGACCTCGCGGATCGGGCGCGCCTCGCTCACCGGGTATTCGGTCATGGCGGGCACGTAGAGGTCACCGTTGCGTTCCACCACGGCCACACGTAGCTCGCGACCGGGGATATAGCTTTCGACAAAGACGACATCGGCAAAGCGGCGTGCGTGGGCAACCGCCTCGGCTGCGTCACCGGGGTCACGCACCACTGAGATACCCAGAGAGTTGTCTTCTGAATCCGGTTTGACCACGTAAGGAACCGGCAAAGCTGGCAAATTCCCGGGTGCAAGCCGTTCCCCGTCAGCGACCTTCACACCCGCTGCAGACACCACATCGCGGGTCCAAAGCTTGCTGGTGGCCAGGCCCGCAACGGCTGCGGACGCGCCCACAACCGGGATGCCAAGAAGGTCCTCGAACAGCGCGCGGTAGGTGGTCATACCTTTGCGACAAAACATGTGCGGGACCATCAGGTCCGGACTGCCAACCTGTGCGAGCGCTGCATCGAAGGTCATGGCTGGACCAAGGTCGTCGGGGTCAGGCCCAAACCGCCAATCGCCCGAGGGGCTAACACCTGCAAACCGGTGGCGCACACCAGCGGGTCGCACAACTGCGGACGCGTACATTTTCGACAGCTCGAAATAGAAATCATCTTGGGTGGATCCAAATACGTGCAGAACTTCCATATCGTCACCTCAACCATGTCATGGGCAGCGACAGGTAGTGTGCAGCGGCGGTTTGACGAGGTTGCGCAGCCGTTCGCCCAAAAACGTTCAAAATCGTGGCCGTTTTGTACAAAAGCCCCCGCGTGGATTCCCGCGAGCCTGCGATGCCGCAATTTGGCTTGTGCGGTTTCTGCGGTGTCGCAGAGTATCCGAGCCAGCGCCGGCCCCGCAATGCCAAGAGAGAATTTCATCGCTTTCCACGGCAACGTGCTATGTCTCGGGCATGCAAAACCTAAGCCAGTTTTCCGACGTCGCAGCACTTGACTATGACACCATCATCGACGTCCGCAGCCCGTCGGAATTTGCCGAAGACCACGTGCCCGGCGCGATCAATCTGCCAGTGCTGGATGATGAAGAACGCGCAAGGGTCGGGACCATGTACAAGCAGGAATCGCCTTTCAAGGCGCGCAAGGTCGGTGCCGCACTGGTATTCGAAAATGCGGCCCGGCATTTGCGCACCCGGCTGTCGGACCGGCCCGGAAACTGGCGGCCATTGGTCTATTGCTGGCGCGGCGGCCAGCGGTCAGGTGCATTCGCATGGATGTTGAAAGAGATCGGCTGGTCGGCTCAGACCGTCACTGGCGGGTACAAGAGCTATCGCCGTACGGTCGTCGACTGCCTTTACAACCAGGACCTGCCCGTCTCGCTGGTGCGGCTGGCAGGGCATACCGGCACTGGCAAGACCGAGCTGTTGTCCAAGCTGCAGGCGCTTGGCGTGCAGGTCATCGACCTGGAGGGGTTGGCCGCGCATCGCGGGTCACTGCTGGGTGGGATGGACACACCACAGCCGAGCCAGAAGGCATTTGAAACACGGCTTGCCATTGAGATCCACAAACTCAACCCCGCCCACCCTGTTATCGTCGAAGCCGAAAGCAGCAAGATCGGTGCAATCACCCTGCCCCCAGCGCTGTGGAAAGCGATGAAGGCATCACCGATCTTGGAGGTGAACGCACCACTGGATGCGCGGGCGCATTATCTTGCCCAGACATATAAGTCAGTGTTGGACGACACCGAGGGGCTCAAAGCCAAGCTGGCATACCTGCGCAAGTTTCGCGGCTACGAGATGGTGAACCACTGGAACGCGCTGATCGACAGTGGTGACCGGGTGGCGTTGTGCCGGTCACTGGCGGCAGATCACTATGACCTCGCCTATGCCACGGCGCATCGTGATGATGCCGTTGAACCGGTTGCGCAGTTTTGGACGCAGTCGCTGTCTGGTCCCGCGTTTGACCGGTTGGCGGGTGAGATTGCAAAGACGTTTCAGACGATCTCAACCTGACCCACCTGGTCTGTCACTTGTCCGATCACGGCCGCGGTATAGCCTGCACCGTTGAGTTTGTCGCACAGCACATCTGCGTCCCTCGCCACTGCAGCGAGCAAGCCGCCGCTGGTTTGCGGATCAAAAACAAGCGCCGCACGCGGCGTTGCCGGGCCCGCAAAACCAGCGGCATTTTCGGGGTACAGTGTAGACTGGATGCCCTGGGCGGAAAGGTCTTCGGCCCCCGGCAGGACAGGCACGCGGTCCACGTGGATCTGCGCCCCAACGCCTGAGGCCGTACAGATGTTGCTCAGGTGACCCGCAAGGCCAAAGCCGGTCACGTCGGTCATGGCACGCGCGTCTTGCAGGATTGCTGCGGCCACGCTTTGGGGTTGTTTCATGGATGTCAGCGCATCCGCGACGTCGGCGCCACGCGCGCGGTGACGCATGTGGGCGGCCATGATGACGCCTGTCCCAATCGGCTTGGTCAGGATCAGTTGATCGCCAGGCTGTGCACCGGCCAGCGTGATCGGCGCGCGGTCACATATTCCTGTCACGGTAAAGCCAATGGTCAACTCAGCACCCAGCGTGCTGTGGCCGCCGACAATCTCCGCGCCTGCGTCCGCCATGACCCGGCGCGCGGTTTCCATGATCTCGTGCAGGGCGCGGGCGGCAAGCGGGCTGCTTTGGTGCGGCAGGGTGATACTGGCCGTGGCGGCCTGCGGGGTCGCGCCCATGGCCCAGATGTCGCCCAGCGCATGGATCGCGGCAATCTCGGTCATGCTCGCATGATCCGCAACAAAACCACGCAAGTGGTCGGTGCTGATTACCTGCTGCTGCCTACCCGTTTGGATCATTGCCGCGTCATCGCCCAGCATCTGCTGCGAGAGGCCCGTGGCAAGCGCCGCGGGGCCCAGTTTGGACCCGCAACCGCCGCAGCGATCCGCGCCGTGCGCGGTCGCAGCACCTGCCGCGCGTGGATAGGGCGGCACGGGTCGGTCTGGTGCGGGCAGCTCGTTGAGCTTGTCCATAAAGGCGCGGTCAATGCGATCTTTCCAGCGCCAAAGCGCAGGCCCCGACAGCGACATGCCAAAGCGTTCGGCTTGCGCCGATTTCTCGCCCAGCGAGACCAGCTTGAGATAGTCTTTTTGCGCGCGGTACGGCTTCATCCCGCCGCTTTCGGAGAGCGCGGCTTTGAGGTTGCCCAGCAGCACCGGCGCTTGGCGCACAGCGTAAACACCCGCCTTGGGACGCGGCGTTTCCGTCAGGTGGGCGCAGTCGCCGACGGCGAACACCTTAGGGTCCGCGCTTTGCAGGTTTGGGTTGACCGGCATAAAGCCTGCCGCGTCCGTCAGCCCGGTCGCGGCCAGCCAAGGATAAGGCGCGGCGCCGGTGGTGCCGACGACAAAATCGGCGGCAACCGGCGCGCCAGATGCCAAGGCCACGTGGTCCGTCGCAACGGACGTCACAGTGCAGTTTTCGCGCAATGTCACACCGACAGCGGCGATACGGGCCAGCAGTGTCTGGCGCGTCGTGGGCACCAGGGCAGACAGCGCGCGGTCTTTCTCAATAATTGTGACGGGGATGTCATGTCCCATGGTCTGCAAACGGTGACGCATGGCAAGCGCCAATTCGACGCCTGCGATACCGCCGCCAAGCACCGCGACGCCCAGCTTCGGGGTCGCTTCGAGATAGCTTTGCCAACGGTGGGCAAAAGGGCCAAGCGGCTTGGCCGGCGCCGCAAATTCGGCAAATCCGGGCAAATCGCGCATGATGCTGGTGACGCCGATGTCGAGTGACAGCACGTCAAACCCGATGTCAGGGGCGCCGTCGATGTGCAGCACCCTGGTTTCACGGTTGATGCCCGAAGCGGCGGCCATAACCAGCCGGGCACCCGCAAACTGCGACAGGCGCACAAGGTCTATGTCCAATGCGTCGCGGCTGTAATGACCTGCCACATGCCCAGGCAACATGCCGGAATAAGCGGTGGTGGGCCCGGGGTTCACCAAGGTCACGCGAACTCCCGGCAGGGGTTTCATCGCCCATTTCCGCAGCACCAGCGCATGCGTGTGGCCACCACCAACAAGCACAAGGTCGCGGGTCAGGGCGATGGAGGAGGATTGCATCAAGGTGTCTTTTTCGCGCGTGGCTGCCGGTCATGTCGCAGGTGCTAAAGCGGCACATGCGTTCCCATAATGACGCCGTGATGCGCCGGTGTTTAGAGGCAAATGCCGGCACATGCTTCATTTTTCGGTGACGCATGCATCACGTCGCCGGATGCGTGCAATATGGCGATCACCCCTCGGACCGCGCCGATGGCGAAAGAACCAAGTGCTTATACTGGCACAAAGCGGCGTATTCACCATCAAGAGAAGCAACGGCGGACCAATTGGCCCGCCATCAAAAGCCAGCGAATACTGCGGCCTCGCGCTTAGGCCAGAACAAGCTCGTACGTGCCGACGGTCCCCGTGAGGACAGACACGTCTTCGACCATGTGCCAGCGTTCGTTGTCGAGAGACCGCTCTTCGGCGATGGACAGCTCGACCGTGCCGTCTTCGAGATTGCGGTAGCGCAGGCTGGCGGTGTTTGCGCCGAGCATCGACTGCATATCGGCGAGCAAGACGTTGTCGCCGCCGGTCGGATCAAAATCGACCGATGTGTATCGGTGATCGAGACCGCCGTTGACGGTGCCGAGATCAAGGATTGATCCGATATCACTGCCCACCGCAATCCAATCGACGCGTTCTGATGTCCGCTCGTTGTCTGGTGCGGCCTCTTCCTCTTGCAGACGGAATGTGAATTCGTCCGCTGACACATCCACGATGCGCGATGTGACGGCGGTCGCCTCATTATCCGAGGCGACCTGGGCAAAGATCGACGGCGTGTCTGTAAATCCGATCAGATCAATTGAGACATCGTTCGACAGCAGCGCATTTGACTGGGTGCTGCCAGCGGCGATCACCTCGCCGTTGGCAAGGGTGTGCGTGCCCGCGGAAATGGCCATCCAGCCTATGCCTTCTTCCATGTGAAGCCCATCGAGATAAGCCCATTCATTGATCTGGAATTCAAAGCCGGTCGACGTGACGTTGCGCACGTGCGCCACAGCATCGTGACCACCGTTGGCCTCAAGCGGTCCCATGACCACCACCGCATCGTCGATCTCCTGGTCGAATAAAACCTGGACCCACGTATCCCGATCAGGCTGCGCGATGCGTTCATAGCCCAGTTCCATTGTTACGGTTTGCTGTGTCGGATCGGGGTCGGGTGCGACATCGGTCTTGGCACCCAAAATTGCAGGGTCGTTTTCGTTTGCGGCCAACAGGATCGCATCGACCGCCTCCAGCGCGTCGTCCAGAACGGATACCTGAGAAATGGTCCCGTCAAACTGCCACTCTGCGTTGTCGTCGTTGTCATTCCTGCGCCGGGCCGACGCGCCGATTAGGGTCGAGTTTTCGTTGCCAATCATGCCCGCGGGAAAACCATCGTCGCTGTCCTCGAGCACACCATTGACATAAAGCGCGATCCCATCCGGCGCGTAGCTAAAGGCGATGTCATAGCTCTCTCCGGCGACGATATCCTCGGACATGCGGAGCGTTTGCTGGCCGCTTTCGGATTGGAACCTGACCCTGAGATTGCTGCTGCTGTCGATCCAGATCGTTAGGTGGCCGCCATCCTGGAAGTTGACGAAATCCTTGGACAAGAGCGCCTGATTGCCATCGCCTGGCGTGTCGGCAACAAAGCTCAGCAGATAGGCACCTGCCTCTTGCTGCTCTGCACTGGTATGAGACATCTCGAGGTAATTGGTGCCATCAAACGTGCCCCCGGGATGCGTGTTGACGACAGATTTCGGCGCGCTTGCCGGTTGATACCAATCAAATTGCGCCGACGCCTCATCCAGGAACGGATTGACCGAATAGGCCAGCGGGTCAGAGGTCAGCGGACGCCCATCCACGTCCCGGTCGTCATAGCCAAACACGTCACTCGGCCGTGTCACCGACGAAGGATCGTCGGACGGAGCCAACGCCTCTTGCAACTCGTCGATCGTTGTGACGATGCCCAGATGCGCGCCCGCATCGGTTTGCACCAAGTCCTCGGTGACCAGATCACCGATGACTGCGAGAATTCCCAACTCGTCCTCGTCATGGGCACCGCCGCCATTGCCCTGCTGGGAATAGGCCCGGATCAAAGACAGGACCGCATCGTCTACCCCGTCATTGTCCGTGTCGACGGCCTGATAGGAAATCTCGATCTCCGTCGTGTGGCCAATGATCGAAATCGAATCTTCCTCGGCGTCGAAATCGCCGAATATGTCGATGCCAAAGCCATCGACCCAGTGATCGTGGATCCGGTTGTTTTCGCCGGCAACGCCGTGCCAGTGAATGTCACGACTGCCTTCTTTCACATTGTCGAGGATCGCGTCTTTTTTGCCGTTGATGTAGGTGTTGACATACATGTGGTCGCGGCCCGCACCACCGACAAAAATGTCATCGGCATAAAGCGGCTGGTCGACCCAATCGACAAGTTTTAACAACGCATCATCAATCGAGGGATCGGGAAACGGGCGTGACGGCGCGCCAAGCACAAGCTGGCCCGCGCGGTCTTCGCCAACGTCACCGCCCGAGATCATCACGTCGTCGCCTTTGCCCCCTACGACAAAGTCGGAGCCGCGGCCACCGTTGAGCGTGTCATTGCCTGCGCCACCGTCGATCCGGTCGTCGCCGTATCCGCCGTGGATCACATCGTCGCCTTCGCCGCCGATCAGGGTATCGTCGCCGCCCTCGCCCTTGATGGTGTCGTTGCCCGCACCGCCATCGATGGTGTCGTCAGAAGCAATCATGGGCTGCGGCCCAGACGGGTTGGTCAGCGCCTTGCCCGGGCCATTGGCGATCAGCTCTGCAAGTTCGGCCTCGTCAAGCGCATCATCAGCGGTGAAGCCGCCCCAGATCCCAAATTCCGCCAACGCACCTTCAAACGGGTTCACCAATGCGTCGCGATCCGTGGCAAATTCCAGCGCAGTATCATTGAGGTTTGTGATGCGCTGGTCCGCACCAAAAACAAACGGCTCTTCGTTGCGCAGCAAATACGCCTCGAGATAGACGCCCGGGGACGGCACGTTGCCCTCGTCTGGGGTCCAGAGGCTGTCGTCAATTGCAGTGCCGTCTTTGTAGACCGTCACGCCCTCGTCGGTGAAATTGACCGCAAGATGGGCCCAAACGCCCTGTTCCAGTATCGCCTCCGTGGTGTTCCACGCCACGTTGGGACCGCCATCGCCAGGGGCAAAGCGCAGTTGCAAATTGCCGTCTTCGAGTTGGATCAGCCGAAAATGCCCGCCATCGCCCGAATTGCGCTGATCTTTGGTCACGATGGCACCGGTATCTGATAGATCATCGGCCCGCACCCAAAGCGCAATAGTGCCTTGGCTGATGATAAACGCGTCGTCATGGGCCAGATAGGCGAATTGATCTTCGCCGTTGAAGGTCAGTGCCGATGTGCCGGGACGCGGCCCGATTTCCGTGCTGTCGGTGTTGAGCAGGGCCTGGCGTTCGAAAAGCGTGTAGGCCTTGGTTGCGCCCAACGCGCCGCGAGCATCGCCATAAGCCCCCTGATCGCCAGCGCCCAAATTCCAAAAGCCCAGCGCACCGGGCAGACCGTCCGGCGCCTCCGGGCCGTCGGGCGTGAGCAGATCATCGCCATTGGTCCCGGTTTTGTTTTGTCCGGCAGCGCCGACAAAGCCGAGCGGCTCGAACGGATCACGGGTCAGTTCAATGTCAGGGGCCTCTGACGGACCTTGGACCAGGGCTTGCCCGGCATCCCAATAGGGCGTGGTCATCAGATCCGCAGGGTTGCCGACAGGCGCCACGTCAAACTCACCCGGGCCGCGATAGTCATAGCCGTCGAAGGTTTCGCCGTCCTCGGTCACCGTTTTGCTGTCGCCCTGCTGATTGATTGCCTGGGCCACCTGATCGAATGTCTCGACCACGCCATAGGTCACGCCGTTGTCGGTCTTGATGTCATTGACGTCGACCAGATCGCCTTCGACAAACACCACACCGATCAAATCGCGGTCATGCGCGCCGCCGCCACCGTGTTGCAGCGACACGGTTGTGATGATGCTTTCCATAGTTCCGTCGTTGTCAAAGTCGACGTGATCGACAAAAACATTTGCCGTGTGTCCAATGACGGCAATGTGGTCATCTGCGCTGTTGTAGTCGGCAATGAGGTCAAAGCCGAAAAGATCGACCCAATGCAGGTGCTGAAAATCATTCTCTCCCGCGACCCCCGCCCATCGTATGGAGCCGTCAGAGCGTGTGTGTTCTTCAAGCACCGGAAGGATGCCATTGAGCTGCGGCGCAATCAGAAACGTGTCGCGCCCTGCCCCGCCAACGAGGATATCGTCGCCCACCAGCGGCTGATATTCGTAGCCGAAAAGCTTGTCCGCATCGGGGTTTACATACGGACCGGTGGGGCGTGTTTCGGGAATGACCGAACGTTGCGCGATGCGTTGCTCACCTCCGTCGGACCGCGAGATCAGCAGGTCGTCGCCGTCCCCGCCGATGAGCAGATCCGAACCGAACCCACCATCGAGAACATCGTCCCCTGCGCCGCCCGTGATGCTGTCATCACCGTAACCGCCGAGCAGGTGATCATCCCCGTCACCGCCGTTGATGGTGTCATCACCTCCGCTGCCGTCGATGGTGTCCACGCCGTCGCTGCCGTTCAAAAGCTCCGGATTATCCAGCACCAGCGCGCCAAGCGTCAAAGACGGGTGATAGCTGTCGGCATCTTGCAGCGGCACGTTTGCTGGCGGGTTCTCAAAGTCCTCTTTGGTGGCGTAAAAGGCGCTTTGATCCACGGGCACGCCGTCGATTTCCAGCTTGAGCGCCATACCACCGCCACCGTCGAAATAGAGCATCTCAATTGGGTAAAGCCCGCCGGAGAACTCGGCGCTTGCTGAAACCGGATCAGGCCCCTTGCGGCCTTCAAAATCGGTAAACGGCACACCGCCAATCGACAGCGCAAACCCGTCATCCGACGTGACCGTAATCGTGTGTTCACCGGCTGGGATGTAGATGAAACCTTCGATCAGCAAGCCAGATGGCCCCATTTCAGCGTCACCGTCACCCGATGTGATCACGCCTTTGTCGCCAAGAAACTCTGCTATCGTCGTTTGACTGTCACGCGACGCGAAACCGAACGATGAAATTTCGAACTCTGCCGTGGGGGCCGTGGTGGTGCGCACGGCTTCGAACGCGGCAAGTGACCCGATCCTGGTGCCATCGGCCCAAGCGGAACCGCGCAGGCCCGTACCATTTAGTGGCACGCCCGCGACATCTTCTGCCTTGATCACAGGGGTTTGGCCCGCGATGGCCCCGAGGTCCGCTGTCGGTGTCGTTTGGATTGTCATTGGTGTCTCCCCGTTCGTCGGCGTAACAGGGCACACCGCACCACGTTGGTGCGGCGACCGTGCCGGTCACCGTTTTTCTGTGTTGAGTTGCTCGCATTCGAACCCCGACCGCAGAAGCGGCGGGCACAACGCTTGCGTGTAAATCCTTCGAGGAAAACTGGTTAAGAAAGAACTAATTTTTACGCAGCCGCTTCGGCTCGGCGATCTGCCGCCACATCATGCGCAAATGGATACGCGGAACCCCGCCGAACCTTGCGATTGGCTTTTGAGGATCGGCCTGTGTCTGCCGGTGGCGCCAAGTGTCTTTTGGCCTGCCGTACAGGCACACCTGCACCGGTGGCACAAGGCGGACCATGTCGCAGCAATCCATACGCACGTGACGCTTGGCTGGTCACCAAATCACGCTCCACTCTCTCTGCCCGCGAAATGGCGGCGGCAGCGCAAATCATCGCTCACCTGAGTTTACGAGCGGTCTTTCGTCCTGTTTATCTTCATAGCTATGCAAAACGTTACCAAGCCCATCGTCCTGTCAGCCCCTGCGCCGCGCAGCCTTGACCTGATATTCACTGAAACGCGGCGCCGTGAGCTGCATGAAAAATACGAGGTCGTCGAAACCACCGATGCGGACTTGGCCACGCTGCCGCGCGATATCTTGCAGGCCGCGCGCTATATCATTGGCCAGCCACCGATATCACCTGAGACGCTGGACACGCTGAATTCTCTGCGGGCGGTACTGAATGTTGAATCAAATCTGATCGACAATATGCCGTACACAACTCTGTTCGAGCGGGGCATTTATGTTTTGACCACCGGGGCCGTGTTCGCCGTGCCAGTGGCTGAGCTGGGCTTGGGCCTTGCCCTTGACCTGGCGCGGGGGATCACTGACGCCGATCTGGAGTTCCGCGAAGCACGTGAAAAATGGGGTTTGGAGGGGAATGGCTCTGCCAAGCTCCTTTATCGTTCAGAGATTGGTCTTGTCGGGTATGGCGATCTGGGGCGCGCGCTGCGTCGCGTGTTGAGCGGCTTCAACGCCACCATCCGCGTGTACGATCCGTGGCTGCCCCCGTCGATCCTGCAGGATGACGGATTGGTGCCTGCTGATCTGAAAACCGTGTTGAGCCAGTCTGATACGATCTTTGTTGTTGCGGCTGTGACCTCGGAGAACCAACACTTTTTGAACGCCCAGGCGTTTGGCTGGATGCGCCGGGGATGCAGCTTTATCTTGCTGTCGCGGGCCGAGATCGTCGATTTTGATGCACTAATGGCTGCTGTGCGATCCGGTCATATCCGTGCGGCCAGTGATGTCTTCCCGCAAGAGCCGTTGGGCAAAGCGCATCCCGTCCGCAGCCTGCCCGGCTTTCTGCGGTCGGCCCATCGGGCCGGCGCCCTTGATCCGGCGTTCAAACAGATGGGCGACATGGTTCTGGAAGACATGGCGTTGATGGATAGCGGGCTGCCGCCTCTTAGGTGTAAGCGCGCTGAGCGCGAGACTGTGGCGCGGATGCGATCAAAACCGGTTTCGCAAAGCTAGGCTGGCACAAGCACATGATCCCGCGCGATGCGTGGCTCGGTGAATACACACACGAGTGCCAGACCAAAAACCGTGAGCGCATGCGAATGTCTCCCCCGATGTCGGGGTGACTTCGGACATCGCGTTGCTTACCGTCTCCCGCCTCGGACCGAAGGACGACTGCAAAAGGAATACGGCGTTTTCTACAAACGCCTCGACAGCATCCGCTTGCTGCGAAAACGCCCGAAGCAGCCGGTACGGGATCGCATAGGGCAAAACCAAACCCAGCGGCACCCTATTCGACTGGATCTGCGTTGCCGCACAAAGAGAACATAGTTTGGCCAGACTATCGCGCTTGGACAGTGCCCACAGCGACGTACCACCATTTAATAACAGGCTTTCGCGCCCGTCGTCTGGCGTACAATCAGTTCCGCGGGTAACTGCAAACGAACCGGCGCCGCGTCAGGCGACGCGATCCGCGTCAGCAACAAGTCTGCAAGCGCGGCGCCAAGCTCTTTGGGCCTGGCGCAAACAGTTGTCAGGGCCGGGGTTGCCACGGCAGCATCCTGAATGTCGTCAAAACCAATGACCGAAATATCGCGCCCCGGTGTCTTGCCCAGCCTTTGCAAGGCCGAGCACGCCCCCAGCGCTACCATGTCGCCGTTACACACGAGCGCAGAGATGTCGCGATGCGTATCGATCAGGCGCAGCGTTGCTTCCAGACCGGCAAGCTTATTGTCCGCACACGGCCATACAACCGCGTCTCTCAGGCCAGCCGCCTTCAAACTGCGCTCGAAACCGGAGATGCGGTCGCGACGCACCGTCGTCATCTCGTCCCCGCCCAGATAGGCAAGCCGCGTGTGTCCCAGCTCAATGAGGTGCTGCGTGGCCAGGCCCGTCGCTTCGCAGTTGCGAATGCCCACGTGATCAAAACGGTCGTCGATGTGGCGCAGGAAGGTCACGGTGGGCACCCGCTGGCGGTCCAATAAACGCAAGATCCGGTCGGGTGTCTTGGTTGCCGGCACCCACAGCAATCCACAGCGCCCGTGTTTGATAAAGGTTTCCAACTGATTGGCCTGCAGATCCGGGTCATCGCGGCCATCGAGGATGGACACGAGATACCCTTCGCGTTCCAAGCTATCCACGACACCGCTTATCACCTCGGCGTTAAACGGGTTGCCAAGCTGATTGATCACAAACCCGACTTCGCGATTGTCACCGGATCGCATGGCAGCTGCCCGGCTGTCCTGCACGTAATGAAGGTCCTCGGCAGCTTGCAAAACACGGACGCGCGTTGCTTCGGAAATGCGTCCGGTGCCGCGCAAAACCTGACTGACCGTCGGCACGGAAACACCCGCGGCTGCCGCCACAGTGCTCAAGGTCGGTTTTCGGTGAAAATGGCGCAAAAGATGATTCCAGCCGGCAAAGGGTCGTTACGAATAGATTTGACAACTGATATAACGATATATCAACCTTTAGATAAGGTCGGGAATCGCAAAACCGTCGTCAGAAGCGGGGGGCGCGTCCTGCCCGCCATGTGGATCTAGGGCATCGTCCGGATCCGTTTGTTTGGTGCGCTGCTCGCACGCTGCGCATCGCCATTGGGAGGAAGCCATGAAATTACGTTCCAAGATTTTGGGCGCCGCATCCGGCCTTGCCTTGGCCTGCACCGCAGTCGCGTCACACGCGGATGTGCTGTTTTGGTCAACGCAAGCCAAGCCGGTCGAAGAAGCGCAAGCCATGCGCGACAATGTTCTCGCAGATGCGGGCGACGTTGATTACCAACCAAATGACGGCGGCCCGTGGTTGACGCGCCTGATGGCCGAGCTTGAGGCCGGGTCAGGATCGATCGGAGTGCTCGGTGCACTGCATGGCGATTATTCTGCCATGAACCCCGATGACTTGGTCGACCTTGAAGGCCTCGGCCTGTCGGCATCCGACACGTTCAACTCCCTCGCCAAGCTGGGCACGGACAAGATGCAGTACATCCCGTGGATGCAAGCGTCTTACATCATGGCCGCCAACAAAGAGGCGCTGCAGTATCTGCCGGACGGCGCTGATATCGACGCGCTGACCTATGACGAATTGATCGGATGGGGCCGCAATATGGCCGAGGCCGCGGGCGAACCAAAGTTTGGCTTTCCAGCGGGTCCCAAGGGGTTAAAGCACCGCTTTTTTCAAGGGTATCTCTATCCGTCCTTCACCGACGGCGTGGTCCGGACCTTTGCGTCGGACGAGGCTGTGACCGCATGGGAAAAGATGCGCGAGCTGTGGGCCGTCACAAACCCAGGATCGACAAACTTTTCGTTCCTGCAAGAGCAACTGCTCAGCGGCGATGCGTGGGTTGTCTTTGACCACACATCCCGCGTCGCCCAGGCATTTAACGAGCGCCCGGATGATTTTGTCGCCTTCCCGGCACCCGCAGGTCCAAAGGGTCGTGGGTTCATGCCGGTTCTGGCGGGCGTCGCAATTCCGCGGACGGCACCGGATGTGGACGCAGCCAAGGCGGTTGTGCAGCACATGCTCAAGCCGGAAACGCAGATCGCCACATTGCGCACCACCAACTTCTTCCCAGTTGTCGATGTTGCCCTGCCCGATGATCTGCCTCCCGCGGTGAAAGCAGCGGGTGATGCGGTGGCCAAGATGTCTGGCGCGCCAGATGCCAACCCGGGCCTGTTGCCTGCGGGCCTCGGTGACAAAGGTGGCGAGTTCAGCCAGCTTTACACCGAAACGTTTGAGCGGATCGTGTTGGCGGGCCAGGACATCCGCATGGTTTTGGATGACCACAAACCGCGGCTGCAAGCGATCATGGACGCGTCGGGCGCGCCATGCTGGGCCCCTGACGCACCGTCCGATGGACCGTGCCCGGTCGAGTGATCGACTGATCAAAACCCGCCCGGGCGGCCCAAGCTGGCCCGGGCACTTTTCTCCAAAACTGGAAAGACGCGGCCATGAGCACGCGATACCTGCCTTACATACTGATCCTGCCAGTCACTCTCTTCCTGTGCGCCTTTTTTCTCTATCCTTTTGTGTTGGTTGCACAGCAGGCGTTCGAGGTGGATGGTGCGTGGTCGCTGGAACATTTTCAGCGCGTCACGAGCCACTGGAAATTCCCGATCTCCCTGCAAAACACGCTTTTGTTGGCAGCAGCAGTGGTGCCGATCCAATTGGCGCTCGCGCTGCTGATGGCGACGATGGTCAATTCGATGGGCAAGGGACGCGACCTGGTCCTTTATGTTTGGACCATCCCGTTGGGGATTTCCGATCTTGCGGCCGGTATCATCTGGCTCGCGATTTTTGAGCAATCCGGCTTTCTCAATTCGATGATGAGCGGTCTAGGCCTGATCGAACGTCCGATGAACCTGCTGACCTACAACAACGCCGTCATGGTGTTTGTGGCGATCATGCTGGCCGAAATTTGGCGGGCCACTGCGATCATGCTGGTCATTCTTGTGGCCGGCATCGGCCTGATCCCAAAAGAATACTACGAGGCCGCCGAGGTGTTTGGTGCCAGCCCGTGGAAACGCTTTACCCGCATCACGCTGCCTTTGCTGCGCCCGTCGCTGTCAACGGCGCTGGTGCTACGGGTCATCCTGGCCTTCGAAGTCTTCGCCGTGGTGCAGGCTCTGGGCGGCACACTGTTCCCTGTGCTGATGGGCGAGACGTATAATTACCAGTTTGAGCTGCTCAATGGCGGCGCGGCCGCGGCAGTTGCCCTGGTGATCCTGGGCATTTCCATTGCAGCAACGCTGGTCATCCTGCGCGTGCTGCGTGTTCCGAAAGGTGCAAGGATATGACCACACAAAGCCCCAAAACAGCCGGGCGCTGGGTCTATGTCACAGGCGTGGGTTTGCTGTGCGCCTGGGTCCTGGTGCCGCTATATTTTCTGCTGATCAATACGCTGAGCTCGCCCGAGACGGTCAACGCGTTTCCAAAGTCCTTTGTGCCCGAATTTGACCTCGGCTCGCTGACGTTTTTCGCGAATTTCGCCGGGATGCTGTCTGCGTTGAAAAATTCGGTGCTGGTTGCGTTTGTGACAATGGTTTTGTCGATCTCGATCAGCGCGCCAGCCGGCTACGCCCTGTCGCGATTTGACTTTCCCGGCAAAGAGCTGTTTCGCCTCTTGATCCTGTTGACCCGCGCCTTTCCGCTGCCTCTGCTGGCGCTTCCATTGGCGGTCATGTTCATCCGCACCGGACTGGACGACACGGTCATCGGGCTTGCGCTGGTCCATACAACACTGGCCATCCCGTTTGCCGTGCTCATCACATTCTCGCTGTTTTCCGGCATTCCCATCGAATTGGAAGAAGCGGCGTGGACCCTGGGATGCAACCGTTTCACCGCATTCACCAAGGTGATCCTGCCACTCATCCTGCCGGGGATCGCCGCATCGGCCATCTTTGCCTTTGTGATCTCATGGAATGAGGTGTTCGCCGCAGCGGTGCTGACCATCGAAAATCGCACGCTAACGGCGTTTTTGCTGCAAAACCTCGACACATCGCCGCTGCATTTGAAATTCGCAGGCGGGTTCATCCTCGTGGTGCCCGCGCTCATCTTCATCTTCGCTGTGCGCAAATACCTTTTTGCAATGTGGGGCATTGCGAACCGATAGGAGGCTGACGTGGCCGAAATCAAAATTAGGAATGTTGCCAAGCGGTTTGGCGATTATCAGGCGCTGTCAGACATCAACCTGACCATTGCTGATCAGGAATTCATGGTCCTTTTGGGGGCGTCGGGCTGTGGCAAGACCACACTCTTGCGCATCATCGCCGGACTGGAAACGCAAAGCGAAGGCGAGGTTTGGATCGGAGATCGGCGGATTGACGGACTGTCGCCCAAAGACCGCGGCATCGCCATGGTCTTTCAGAACTACGCTGTTTTTCCGCACCTGACCGTGTTTGAAAACATCGGCTTTGGCCTCAGGATGCAAAAACTGCCAAACGACGAGGTCACGCGCCGGGTCGGGCGCGTTGCCGAGCTGATGCATATTGAGCAATTGCTCAAGCGGTATTCAGGCGAACTGTCGGGTGGACAGCGTCAGCGGGTGGCGGTTGCCCGTGCTCTGGCGATGGAGCCGGACGTGATATTGATGGATGAACCGCTGTCCAATCTGGATGCCCTGTTGCGCATGGAAATGCGCGCCGAACTCAAAGGCGTGCTGGCCGAAAGCAAGACCACAGCCATCTACGTGACCCACGATCAGGTTGAAGCGATGTCCATGGCCGACCGCATCAGCGTCATGCACCAGGGAAAAATCGTCCAAGCCGCGTCGCCGATCGAGGTATATCGCAACCCGGCTGCAGAATTTGTCGCCGGTTTCATCGGCAATCCACCGATGAATTTCCTACCCGCCGAAGCAAAAGGCAGCCAGTGGCACGTGGCCGGGCTTGCCATGGATGGCCCCCAACGCAGCGGCCCGCTGAAATTTGCTATCCGCCCCGAGGATCTTATGCCCGCTGACAAAGGGCTCAGCGCGCGCGCCAAGGTCGTTGAGCCTTTGGGCGCGCATCTGCTGGTGACATGTGATGTTGACGGCCATCTGTTCCGCGCCGTGCTCGACAGTGACAGCGCGATTGCGGTTGGCGACACGGTGACACTCTTGCCCAATGCGGACCGCGTACGCTGGTTTGACCCGCGAACGACGGAGGCTGTCACATGAGCCAAGAGATGATCGCGCAGGCGCGCGCCGTGCTGGCCCGAAATGACAAGGGCGGCTATACCGTGCCAACCCACGGGCTTTATCCGTTCCAATGGAACTGGGATTCAGCGCTGAGCGCCTTGGGCTTTGCCCAATTTGACGAAGCGCGCGCATGGACAGAAATCGACACGTTGATGGCGCACCAGTGGGACGATGGCATGGTGCCGCACATCATCTTTCACGAAGAAGACAGCGGCTATTTCCCGGGCCCCAATGTATGGGGCACCAACCGGCCTGTGCCAACCTCTGGCATCACCCAGCCACCTGTTGCGGGCTTTGCCGTGCGTCGGAATTTTGAGCGTGCGACAGATGCCGCGATGGCCACACAAAAGGCACGCGCGCTGCTCCCCAAGCTGCATGCCTGGCACAAGTGGTTCTATGACAATCGCGATCCGCATGGCACCGGGCTGGTTGCGGTGATCCACCCGTGGGAAACCGGCCGAGACAACTCCGCGGATTGGGATAGCGCGTTTGCGCGCGTCCCGACCGAAGGGGTTGGCAGCTTTACGCGCCGTGACACGTCGCACGCCAACCCGGACCACCGCCCGACAGATGAGCAATACAAACGCTACATCTGGCTTGTGCAGACGTTCCGCAGCCTGGGCTGGGACAACAGCAAACTGCATGATGCGTCACCCTTCCAGATTGTTGACCCCGGGTTCAACGCGATCCTCATTCGGGCCTGTAGCGATGTTGCCGATCTGGCCGAATATCTTGGCGCAACAGAAATCGCCGCGCAGTCTCGTCGTTACGCGGCAAAAGGCATCGCGGCGATGGAAACCCTCTGGGACGAGCAGCTCAGCCAATATTTGTGCTACGATCGCCAGGCACAGTCGCCCGTCGTCTGCCCCACAGTTGGTGGCATCCTGCCCGCATTCTGCGACATCCCAAAACACCGTAAGGCTGCGCTTGTGGCGCGGATCAAAAAATTGGCCGACAGCTGCAACTACGTGGTGCCAAGCCATGACCCCACGCACCCCGAATTCGACGGGCTGCGCTATTGGCGCGGGCCCGTCTGGCTCATTGTCAATTTCATGATCGCCGACGGGTTGGACCGGGCCGGATTTGACCGCGACGCAGAACACATTCGCGACGACTGCCTGAGGTTGATCCGGGCCAGCGGTTTTGCCGAATACTATGATCCAATCACCGCAGAACCCTGCGGAGGCGATCAATTCACCTGGACCGCGGCCATGGTTCTCGAAATCCTCAACGGGCGGAAAGTGTCCGCCTGACACACCGTTTGCTGGATCACGCGCAGTAGGCGTCCAAACGGCTGACACCGATCTGGTCTTGCACAAAAGGACGTGCGTGCCGTCTCAAATATAGGCCACGGCCACGCGGCAAACGTGCTGGTGTTTAAGTCGCGGGTTGTTCCGCCTCGATCACGCGCGATGCCGCAGCGCTGGCCGCCTCTTTCTTTTCTTCCGGCGTGGCGTTTTCATTCACCCGCACTGTCACCTCGCGGCTTGCAAACCGAATGCCTGCGTCTTCAAACGCCGCCCTGATGCGGTGCAGCAATTCGCGGCGGATAATGAACTGCTTGCCCGGGACCGCCTTGAACTTGACCCGCAAGATCATGGCGCTGTCCTCCATCTGTATCACCCCTTGCGATTTTGGCGGCTCCAGCAGCCCGTCATTGACCAACTCATCTTCCATAAACTCGGCGCCAATTTTCTTGACGATCTTTTTGACTTGCTGCGGGTCCGTATCAAAGGTCAGCCGCAGCGGAAGTTTCATGATCACCCAATCACGCGAATAGTTGGTCAGCGCTGCGATGTCGCCAAACGGGATCGTGTGTACGGCCCCAAGGTGGTGGCGTAATTGCAAACTGCGCACCGAGATCCGCTCAACAGTGCCTTTGACCGAACCCAGATCGATGTATTCGCCACGCCGGAACGCATCGTCGATGAGAAAGAAAACACCGGACACGACGTCTTTGACCAGCGTTTGGGCGCCAAATCCAACGGCCAGTCCAATGACACCCGCCCCCGCAACCAGCGGGCCAACGTTCACCCCCAAGCTCGAGAGCGCCGCGAACAGACAGGTGACGCCGATGACCACCAACGCCGTTGAGCGCAGCAAGGGCAAAAGCGTTGCCGTCCGGCTCGCGCCAAGACCGCCCTCACCCTCCGCACCCTCCTCATTGTCGTCATCAGGCTTTTCGGCTGCTGTGCGCACATCAATAATGGTGCTGATAAAATCCCAAAGCGCCCAGCCCACAATTGCCGTTAGGGTCACATTGACGATGGTCTGCACAATCTGGCCGGCAGTGCCGCTGGCCAGCAAGGTCTCGGGATCAAGCCCCCAAACCGCCAACACAAACAGCAACCCCGCGGCAAAGAAAAACGCCCGCACAGCGTTACCAATTGCCGCCTTCACGGCGACGTTCATGTCTTGCGCACGTAAATAGTGCACCAAGATCCGGTAACTCATCCAGAACCCGACAAAGATGAGCATGGTGTAAAACACCCGTGACGCGATCACGTCCACATCGCCAAAGGCCAAAGCGCCACCGGTGAACAAAATCCACGTCAGTATCTGCACGCCAACCATGATCGGCGCCCAATTGCGGGCCAACATGCTGGCCACACCGCGTTCCTCAGGCGTCGGGAGCAAGTCAGCGGTGGCGCGACTGATCAGGTACACGCCCAACAGAACCGAGGTGATCCAAACAAAACTGAACATCAGGCTGAACAAATCCGGCGTGCCCTCCGGCGCCCCAAATTGTGCAAGAACATCCGAGGTGACCGTTTCAAACATCCAAATCATCGCCAGGCCGGTCACCACCCAACGCACAACGCGTGTCGCATCATCGCTCAGCGCAATAAGACGGTACATCGGCCACCCCCGCGGAAAGATGAAATCGACAAAAGACCGTACGATCAAAACCACTGTGGCAAAGGCGACATAGCTGGACACGAAAAACGCGATGTCGGGATGTGAGAAAAACAGATACACCGTTGCCATCGCGGCCACTGCGAAAGCAACCGAACTCGACAATTCGATGACCAACACAAACGCGGCGTCGAAAATTGTGCCGACCGAACCATAAGACCCTTTGTCGACATTGCGCTCGGCCACGGCGATCTGCCGCCGGGTCGCCCCGCGGCGCCAGACATGGCGCACGACAAAACCGACAGCGAGGCTAAGACCCAGCGCCCAAAAGGCATATCCCACGCCGCCCGCATCCGTCAGGGTCGTTGCAACGGCGCGGAACGCATCGCCAAGCTGCGGCCATTTGGCTATCGATGCCTTGGCATTTGTGGTCAGCGTTTCCCCAAAATTGCGCGAACTGGTCATTAACCCCGCGCCCGTTTCCGGCACCTCGGCGCGTCTGGCCGCGAACTCGGTTATCAGGATGTCGCGCACCTGTTCATCGCTCAACCGCCCCAGCAGCGCCTGAAACTCTTCTTCGCTCAGATCAGACTGAAGATCGACCGTGACGTCCTGCGCGCTGACCTGCGCCGGCAAAACGGCCAGAAACAGACTGCACAAAATGCCAATGGTAAGCGCGCTCACCAGCCTCGCGAGATGAGACTTCATCGTTTTCCCTCATACGACTGCGTCGGGCAAAGGCTGGCCCAGTTCGTCAGCAGCGTCAATGAATGACGGCGTCCTTTGATGCGGCAGCGCTGCCAAAACGCACGTTCCGGGGGCGACCGATCACCGGCCTACGCCGTCTACTGGCAACGCCAGAGGTGCAGCTTTGACACCAAAACGGTGCTCGATACGGTCAAGCGTCGATTGACAGTGCGCAATATCAGCTTTTGCGTGTCGCTTGATCGCCAATAACCCTGCGAGCCTTCGGGGCAGAGGATACCAGCGATCCATGTCCAACCCGCACCGCATCAGCACCGAAAAAGGAAGTATTTTCAGCGCGATAATCTGGTTGAGATACGCCAAAGCGGCCGAGGCGCCAGTGCATGCTTGGCGATCGAGTGCAAACAAACGTTCCAGATCGGCTGAGTAAAACCCCTGCCCCAGCAATTGATTGCGAAAGAACAAATGCGCGGTGAGAAACCCACTGACACTGGTAAGAAAATGGAACGCATCTCGCGGCGTTAGGCTCAGAATGCAGCCGTTTTTGCTCAGCAATGGACGTGGGTCCGACATCTGATCAGCGCGGAAAAAGCTGCCGGTGCAGTTAACCACAATGGCGTTGGGCGGGACGGCCACGCGCGCGCCGCCGCGCATAACCAAATGCGCGCCGTCAGCGGCATCAGCAATGTCGGTGAGGTAGTCTTTGTAAACCGCCGAAACGCTCGATTTGATCCGCCGCAACTCTTCGTCGGACTGAAAACCGTACAGGAACAGCGCATTGTCAGCGGTGGGGTCGGTCGAGAATTTCTGCCGGACAAAGTCTATCAACGCGTCTTCGTTATCGCCGTCGAATGTGGTCGCCAAATCCCGAAACAGGCGCGACGGCAAGGTCCCCGATGTCCACTTTTTCATCCCATTTGGCAGCAGTATTTCGCGCGACAGAAAATTTGTGCCGCGCCCCACAATCAGTGAGACGTCTCGCTTTGGGTCGGCTTGCGTCACCGCCAGGGCTGTATCCATACCGGTTTTGCCGCCCCCCACCACGATGACCGGCGCCATTGGATGTTCCTTGAGGGTTTGGACGAGCGTTTGTGGAACGATGGACACGATGCTCTCGCTCGAAAATTCCAAAGGCTGCGCGAGCCTGTAGTTCAGGCCAGACGCATAAATCGCCCGCTTCGCCGTAATGCGACGCTGTTCAGAGCCGTCGTCATTCGGGCAAAACGCAACCTCGGCCACCGGCCCGCTGTGCGTGTCAACTTCGACGCAATGCGTCACCGTATGTCCAAAATGCGTGTCCAATGCCAACGCGTCAGCGATGGGCCGCAACGACGCGGCGAGATGCGCCTGAACCTCATCGCGCGCGGCAAGGTAGCTGTCGGGCTTGCGCCAATCCCATTTCATATCGCCGACGGTAAACATGGGGTGCGGTTGGTGCAGCCGGACAAAATCATATGCGGTGTTCCACATCCCCCCTGCTGCGTCTTTTTCATCGATCAGCACGCAACGCGCGCCGCGCGGCAGATATTCCGTTGCCGCGTTAAGCGCGTTCAGACCGGCAATACCTGCGCCGATCACGGCGAGATCATAGGTCTCAGTCATCTACGCGCGCCTCGGATCATCGAGTTATCAAACACCCGACGCTGCATCTGGCCGCCGCTTGAATGCGCCAGTGCTGGCCACCATCGCCACGCCCAAAACCTCTGGATGCGTCGCGGCTCAATTCGGAAACCAACCGCCATGGGTGCCAATCGGCACATATTGATCGGGTATCCATATGCTGGCGACGGGATCATCCTCAAACCGTTGCGCGTCCATGATCACCAACCGCGATCGCTGCTCTTTCGGTTGAAACACAAAGCCCATCAGCCAGCCGTCATCCTCTGCGGGTCCGCGCGGCACAAATGTCATTTCCGAGGACATGCCGCCATCGAATGACTGATACTGAACATCCCCGGTTTCAAAGTCCAACTTTACGGCTTGGTCAAATGACGGCTCAAGCGTTGCCTCGACAGCGTACCCGTAGCGATAGGCGCGACCTTCGACCCCGGGCGCAATCTTTGGAAAATCCAGCGGCAGGTCAAACAGACGCTCTTCGCGCGCTTCACTGGCCGAACCAGACATGGGCAAGATCCAACGTTCTATTGTGGCCTCGGTATCACCGAGCGGTCCGTACATGTCTTTTTGGCTGGCGCGCTCGTAGCGGCTGACATCAAGTATGACGTCACCGCCCGCTGTCTCGTAGGCATTCATCGTGTGGTAGGCATAGCACGGGGCCACATCAAACCAACGAATGTCGTCCGCACACCCGGCCTTTGGGATCACACCCACCCGTGCGGGTTTGTTGCCGTCCCATTTGATCGGCAGCGTCGTTTTCAACAGCGCCCAAGCGCTGAAGACAACGCTAAGGTCGAGGATTATAGCGTAGTTCTTTGTGATCGACATGTCATGGATCTGCGTCATGCCGCTGAGGGGGATTGTGATCTGGTTGAGCATTTTACCGCCAGGTGACAACCGCTGGTACAGCGCGTTGGCACCGATCTTGGACGAATAGGTCACGGCATGGATGTCGTGATCATCCGGATCAATCTTGTGATGACCGGTAAAGCCATGGCGCAACGTGCCATCCAGGTCGGACCGCGCAACTGTATCCAACTCGCGGGTAATTTCCACCATGCTGGCCCCCGCCTCGATGGTCGCATATAGCCTGTCGGCAAACTGCACTACGTTGGTATTGGGGGATACGTCCAAGTCGTTTGTGACCGGGCCACCGGGATCGGCAATCCCAAGCTTTTTGGGCACCTGGCCACTGCGCACAAACCGGTTGCGATACCATTTCGCATGGCCGGCCTCGATGTGTACGCCATGCAGCATCCCATCACCGCTAAAGTAATGCTGATGCGGCCCCGTGGGACCGGCCGTATTTGGCCCGTTGCGCAAATACATGCCGGACAGCTCCGGTGGGATGTGGCCATCCACCTCTAGGTTCTCAACGGTGATCTCCGTCTGGATCGGCGAAAACGGGATCTTCTGGTAGTGCTCATTGGTACCGGAACTGACCACTTTGCGAATGAAATCGAGCATTTGTCCCACTCCATACATTAGACATTGTCCAATGCTCAGAGAGGTAGAAGGGCGCTGAGTGTTGTCAACGCAACCCGAGGATTAAGCGCGCACCAGCGCGACATCCTCGCGACGGAAAAACAGCATGTAAAATACCGGCGCCGCTATAAGCGTGAGCACAGAGGCAAAGGCCAGGCCGCCCATAATCGTCACAGACATCGACGAGAAAAAGGCATCCGAAAGCAGCGGGATCATGCCCAAAATCGTCGTTGCCGCCGCAAGCAGGACCGGCCGCAAACGCGACACCGACGCTTCGGTGATCGCGTCGGCAAGCGGTTTTTCGGGTGCTGCCGCGCGCGTCAGATCGATCTCTTCGACCAGAACAATCCCGTTTTTGATCAGCATCCCCGAGAGCGAAAGAAGCCCAAGAAGCGCTGTAAACGTAAACGGCAGACCCGTCCCGATCAGACCCAGCGCAGCACCGTTCACAGACATCGGAACCAGCAGCCAGATGATCGCGGTTTGCCGCAGACCGTTGAACAGCAAAATCGTGATCAACAGCATGATCAGCACCGCCATCGGCAATTGGGTGCCAAGCGATTCCTGCGCGTCAGCAGAGTTTTTCAACTCGCCGCCCCACTCAAAGCGATAGCCGGGCGGCAACGTCATCGCTTCGATCGTCTCATTGACATCAACCTGCACCTCCGCGGCGGTCATCCCGCGCGGAATATCGGCACCGACGGTGATCACATTCTCACGGTCTTCGCGTTCGATCAGCGTGTCTTGCACGTCAAATCGCAGCCCGTCGATCACCTGTTCCATCGGGACAAAGCTGCCGCCATTGTCGGAATAAAGCAGATAGTCCGTGAGCAGCAGTTCACTCTCATCAGGTGCGCGCAGGATAAGTGGGATTTTTCTGTCTTCCTCACGATAGGTGCCCGAGCGTGTTCCGGTAGTCGCGAATTCGAGCATTTGGGTGATGTCCGACCGCGACACACCCGATTCTTGCGCGCGCGACTCGGCGTAAACCGGGCGCAGCACAACCTGCTGCTCGGCCCAGTCGATGCGCGTGTTGAGCGCATTTGGCGTTGCCGCTTCCATGCGTGCCCGCGCCTCAAGCGCCAGTTGGCGCAGAACAACGCGGTCAGGACCGAAAAAGCGCGCTTCAACCGGTGCGCCGCCGCCCGGGCCAAAGGCAAGACGCTGGGTCCGGAACCGCCCTTGGGTGATCGTTTCGGCAGCAAACGCTTCCACAGCCGTCATCTCTGCGCCAATCTCGTCGAGGGATCTGACCCGCACGATCATGTGCCCATAGCTCGAATTGTCGTCTTCGGCCTCATAGGTGAGCATAAACCGCGTTGCGCCACCGCCAGCAAAGCTTGTGACCGCTTCGATCCCTTCACGCTGCAGCAACCACTCTTCCAAGAGCAGCAAGTCATCAGACACCTGTGTGACCGACGCGCCTTGCGGCATCTTGTAATGGACAAAAAAGAGCGGCGTGCTTGAGTCAGGGAAAAATTGCTGCCGCACCTGACCAAACAGCGCAAAGCACGCGATTGTAATGCCGATCAGCGCAATAGCGACCAGCCACCTGAGCCGAAGCATCAACCGCAGGAAACCACCGTAGGCGCGAAACATAAAACCGCCATAGGGGTCGGCACCGTCCCCGCTTCCGACCTTGAACAGATAGTGCCCCAGCAGCGGTGTCACCGTGATGGCCAGCACCCAAGACAACAGCAGCGAAATCCCGATCACCGCAAAGAGCGAGAACATGAACTCGCCCGTTGAATCGCTGCTCAGCCCGATGCCCGAAAACGCCATGATGCCAATGACCGTCGCACCAAGAAGCGGTATCTGCGTCTTGTTCGCAGCCTCAGCGGCGGCTTCCCGCGACGACTTGCCCCGCGCCATCGACTGCTGCATGCCCTCGGCAACGACAATGGCATTGTCGACAAGCATGCCCATCGCAATGATCAACGCGCCCAGCGAAATCCGCTCCATCTCGATAGAACCAAACGCCATAAAAAGAAGCGTTCCCACCACCGTCAAAAGCAGTGTCACCCCAACGACAATGGCCGCTCTGACGCCCATAAACAGCGCAAGAACCACGATCACGATGCTCACCGACATGGCGAGATTGACGAGAAAGTCGTTAACGCTTTCGTCCACAACGACGTGCTGCTGATAGACCGGGCTGACAGACACGCCTATGGGCAATTGGCTCTCAAGTTCAGCCAGCCGCGCGTCGACCCGCTGCCCGATCTCCACGATGTTCTCTGTTGCCAGCCCGGCAACACCCATCGTAAACGCCTCAGTCCCGTTGTGCCGGATCAAGAGCTTTGGATTTTCCACCCGCTCGCGTTTGATATCGGCAAAATCATTGAGCCGAAGCACCTCACCGCCGACACCGATTGACAGCGCTGCGATCTCGCTGACGGTGTCGCTGCCGCTGGGTCTTTGGATCAACTGCCGTCCGCGCGGGCTTACGATGCTGCCGCCAGACACGATTTGGTCCGCCTCCGACAACGCGCCCGCTATGGCATCCGGCGGCACGCCCAAGGCAGTTGTCAGCGCAAGGTCAGGCTCCACAAAGATTGCCTCTTCCGGCAACCCGTCCAAAGAGACATCCTTTACCCCGTCAATGGCAAGCATCTGACGTCGCAGAAACGCCGACAGCCGGTGGATATCGGCATCCGCATACCCCGGCGCAGAGATTGCGTAAAACAGCCCGTACACATCGCCAAAGGAGTCGTTCACTTGCGGCGTGTTTGCCCCATCCGGCAACTCTGCGGCGCCCACCCTGTTGCGCAGCTTTGTCCAAAGCTCCGGCAGCTCAGAACCGTCAAACGTGTCCTGCATGGTCACGTTGATCACAGACAGGCCCGGTTCATTGCGGGTCTCGATCTGGTCCACCTCGCCCATCTTCTGAATTTCGGATTCCAGCGGTTCGGACACTTCCAGCGCCACCTCTTCGGCTGACGCGCCCGGGTACGGCGTGGCGACAACGGCAACCTTAATCGTGAACGCAGGATCTTCCAGGCGCCCGAGACTGTTGAACCCCCACATGCCACCGAGCAAACAGATCAGGATCAGCAACCAGGTGTAAATGGGTCGGTCGATAGCTCCGCGGGCGATATCCATGGCTACCTCGAAAAACCGGAAAAGCGGGTCACGGTGTCACCATCTGCAAGCAATGCCGCACCCGACGCGATGATCTCTTCACCGTCTGACAGCCCCGCAAGCACTTGCACAGACCCCGCGCCAGTCGCGCCGATTTCGACAGCTTGTCGGCGGACGGTGCCGGCATCAGCGTCCGCAGGTTCAAAAACCATCACCGACGGCGCGCCATCGGCATCAAAAACAAGCGCGGAGGCCGGGATCACCAGCGCCGGTTCTTCGCTCGCCAGACGCGCATACACCGTGGCCGACGCGCCGGGCAGTAGGAACAGATCATCCGGCGGCTCCATGCCAAGCGTGAGCTGAAAGGACTGGCCGATCTGCGTTGTCTCTGCAACGACTTCGCGGAACTCCATCTCATAGCGTTTGGTGCTCGCGGCAAATTCGACCTCGAGGCGCACATCCGGGTCTCGGCCCGCCTCTTGAAACAGCACCTCCGGCACTTCGATCTCGACGCGCAGATCGGACATGTCATGGATGCGCACCACGGATGTCCCCGCAGAAATCGTGGTGAAATTTGGGACGGACCGGCGCGCGATGATCCCGTCAAACGGCGCCACAAGCGTGGCCAGTTCCAGCGACCGCTCCGCATCGCGCAACGCAATCTCGTTCAGTTCTACAGCCGTCTCCGCATCGTCAATTGTCACCTGCGTCACCGTGTTCCCACTCAGACGCCTAAACCGGTTCAAATCATCCTGCGACTGCGACAGCTCCGCTGCGCTGCGCGCCAGGCTTAGCTCAAAGGGTTCCTGATCGAGCGCTGCGATCAAGTCGCCCTGTTCAATTGGCTGACCCTCATCGACCGGCAGCTGCAAAATCTGCCCGCCCACTTGAAAGGCCAAATCAACGGTCTGCCGCGCCTTCACCCGTCCGAAAAACACCCGCTCCGAGGCGCTTTCGAGGGTCTCGACTTTGGCGATGACGGCAGGTCTGTCCTGCGCAAACACCGTATTTCCGAAGATAAACATGGACAGGCCGGCGCAAAACACCAGGCGTTCGGTTAGCTGACGCATCATTCCCACCGTTGATCGTGCACTGCTCAAGTATATCCCAAAATCTTTCGGTATTTTGAAATAAACAAATCGTTGCCCTTCATGGTCTTGGTGGCCCAGTCGCCAAACGTTCCAACAACCAGGTAAGAATTGCCCCGCGCCGGCCCCAGCGGCACCAGAATGGGCGCTTTGCCCCATGGCGCGTATGCTTTCACGCTTTCTGCCGACTTTCCGTTGATGACAGCCTTGAGCATTTTGGCGAGCCATGGCTGCTGCCGCGAGGCCGCAACGATTGTCATCGCATCCCCGGCATCGACCGCGTCGCCAGCGGCAAACACATTGGGCAGTGACGATGGGCGCAGATACGCGTCCACCTTGACCCGTCCATCGGTGGTTTTGACGACATCCGGCAGATCATCGAAAAGCGCGGTCTGCGGCTTTGATCCGATGGCGGGAATGACCAGATCGGCGTCGATCCTCTCGCCGTTATCCAGCGTAACGCCACCCTCATAAGGCGCGGTGGTGGATACCAGATCGCTCACCCGCGACCCGAGGACAACAGTCACGCCCAGTGCTTGCAGTTTGCTCCGCAGCTTTGCGCCCAGCGTCGCCGGAAATGTCGGGAACAGGGCACTGTCCGCCGAGATCAGGGTGAGCGCCTTTTGCGGATGAGCGTTGGCGATCTCGCCCGCAAGCTCAACCCCAACGGCGCCCGCACCCACGATCACGATGCTCTTGGCGCTTTCGATCTGCGTTTGCGCGCTCGACTGTGCGGCGCGAAAGCTGTCGATATCCTCGTGACCCGGTTTGAAAATACCGCCATTCGACGCGCCCGGGCACAGCACGATGTAATCTGCGGCGATCTCGCTCCCGTCTTCGACAACAACGGCGTCCGGCTTAATCAATGTCGCGCGCTGTGCCACCAGCCGCCCTTTGTTCATCAGCTTGTCATAGGGAATGATCGCCTTGTCGCGCACCTGTTCATCCACCAAGGCGCGCAACATCGCCGGCGCGTGAACAAACGCAGCCTTCGGCTCGATCAAGGTGACGTCTGCAACACCTTCCAGCGCCTTCGCCAATTCGACGCCGATGTAGCCGCCGCCAACAATGCAAATCGACTTTTGCCCCATTTTCTCACCAATTTTCCGAAAATTCGCGTGTGTCACGGACGCTAGCGCAAGTAATTGATATTGTCCAATAGTTTCGCGATGGCGTATCGCTCAATGCGCGGCGCGATGCACATCATACCAGACGCAAAGTCACATGTTGGCGCCACCCCACAGAGTCGACATACCGGGTGACTGCCTGTAAAATATGCAGATGTATCAAGACCAAGAGATTGCGCATGAGTTTGATCGTGTCATGCGTATGATTGAGGCCAATATGCACAGGCGTATGCCAGCGGTCGACGCGGGCAAGATCGGGCCAATGGGCGGGCTTTTCCTGATGCACCTCGAACAGTTGGAGCCGTGTTCCATCAACGCGATGGCCAAAGCGACCGGCCGCGACAATTCGCAACTGACCCGCCTCATGCGGACACTCATCACCAAAGGTTTAATGACCAGATCGCAAAGCGACATCGACGCACGCGAAGCGGTGCTACGCCTCACACCTGCAGGCCACAAATTCATCGTGGATGCGAAGAAAATGATGACAGACACGATCAACGCGATGCTTCACAGCTTTTCGGCTGATGACCGCGCGATGCTTTTAAGCCTGCTCAAGCGGATCTAACGCGCTGAAACCTTGGCAGCACCATGAGGCAGCCAAAGGGACAATGAACGGTGGGCAAAGCCGTCCGGTCGTAAGCGTCCGGTCTGACTGCCCTGCCGAAGGTGCGCTAATGTCAGATAGTGTCCATTTAGCTAAGTGGACACTTAAGAGGCCGGGATGGCGAAGCGGCGCAAGCGTAGGAAGTGGAGCGATGACGAGAAGCGCATGATC
>JBCCLL010000036.1:0-42598 GCA_039026855.1 Pseudomonadota bacterium
AGGGCCGCACCGGACATGTAGGAGTTGAAGAAGTGGCGGAAGCCGTTGGCCTTCTTGTCCTTGCCGGTGGTGTCGTTGGAGTGGGTCAGACCCGCCATAAAGATCACGCCTGCCTCCTGGCAGAGCGCCTGCACGGCCACAGCCACACCCGACGACGAACCGCCGGTGATCATCACCGCGCCGTCTTTTTCGATCATCGAACGGGCCGAAGCGCGTGCCGCGTCAGATTTGGTCTGCGTGTCGCCGGTGACGTATTCGACCTTCTTGCCCATGATGCCATTGCCTTGCAAGGCTTTGGACGAGAACGTGTTCATCAGGCCGCCGTCGCCGCCACCGTTCAGGTGCTCGACCGCCAGCTCGTAGGCGCGCAGTTCGTCTGCGCCTTCGTCGGCGTAGGGCCCGGTTTGCGGCACGTTGAAGCCCAGCGTGACCGACGAACCGGTCGGCGCGTTGGTAAAGCCGCTGTGGCCATCTGCGCGCAGATAGGTCGGAAGCGCGAGACCTGCGCCGGCGACAGCGCCGGTTTGCAGCACGCCACGACGTGACAGTGTTTTGGACATGGAGTTCCTCCCGTTTTGAGAATGCGCGGCTGATGCTCCTCAACACCGCTGCGCTGCACCTAGGTGTGCAAACGTACTATCCATCGCTTGGGGAAAAGATCGCAATAAACGCATCAAAACGCGTCACTATTTTGTAAACTTTTGCACAACAGCGTGGTATGCGGTGTAAAGTTTCTGACGCGGCGGTGCAGAAACCCATTGATTAGGCGAGATAATGGGGAGGTTGCGCCCATGGCTGAAGACGCGCTGATTGGCACCCGCATCCGCGAGCGGCGCCAGATCGTGGGCCTGCGCCAGGCTGAGCTGGCGCGAAGGGTGGGCATCTCGGCTTCGTATCTCAACCTGATCGAGCACAACCGCCGCGGAATCGGCGGCAAGCTGTTGATCAACATTGCTGGCGTGCTCGAGGTTGATGTGCCAGCCCTGCGCCAGGGGGCGGAGGCGGAACTGCTGGCCACCTTGTCCGAGGTCGCCGAGCGCATCGCGGTGCCCGCCGAAGATGCCAGCCGCGTGCAAGAGTTTGCCGGCCGTTTCCCGGCCTGGGCCGATGCGTTGGCGCGCACCCATCGGCGCGCGGCACAGCTTGAAAGGCAGGTGGAAACGCTGAACGATCGGTTGAGCCACGATCCCGAACTGGCCGCGTCGGTGCACGAGGTGTTGTCGACCGCCGCGGCAATCCGCTCGACCGCGGCGATCCTGGCGTCCGACAGTGAGATCGACAGCCATTGGCGCGAGCGATTTCACCGCAACATCGACGCAGACAGCGTCCGGTTGTCCGACAGTTCCAAAGCATTGGTGCGTTTTCTGGACCCAGAGACCAAAGCGCCCGATCTGCTGGCCGCCCCGCAAGAAGAGGTGGAGGCGTTCCTGGCCGCCCACAGCTACAGGTTTGAACCCTTGGAGGAGGGCAGCGGCACCGCCGAAGACATCATCGCCGGATCGTTCCTGTTGGTGTCGGAGGCTGCACGAGATCGCGTGCACGCGCTGCTGGCGCAAGTGGTGCGTGACATCGCGCGTGTGCCGGCAGCGCGTCTGGATGCCGCGGTGGCGCAGCATGGCGTGGCACCAATTGCGTTGGCGCAGGCACTGGATACCGATGTGCCCACGATCCTGCGCCGCCTTGCCGCACGCTCGGATCTGCGGCTGGGTCTGGTGCTGATCGACACCGAACACGGCATGACCGTCGCGCGGGCCGGGCTGGCGCAGATCCGACGGCGGTCGTTGACGGGGATTGCCCTGGCGATGATCTGCCGGGCGCAGGGCGCACCGGGGCAGGTGGTCACCGCCTGCCTGAACGCAGGTGCGGATGGGTCCGATCCGCTCTATGCGATCGCCTGTGCTGCCACGGTACCGGTTGCGGCCGCGGATCAGCCGCCCGAGCGGCATACCAGCCTGTTGATCCGAACCGGTGCGCCGTTCTGACAGTTTTTGACATAAGGCGCGGTTTGCCCAATAGTTTTCGCAAGTGACGCCGCGCCACGAACGTGCGGCGCAGCCAGGGGAGAAAAACACGCATGGGCAAGCATGTGCTGTTGGTCGAAGACGAAGCCAATATTACCGAGGCAATCCGCTTTCTGCTCAGCCGGGAAGGCTGGGAAGTAGACACGCATACCGACGGGGCCACTGCGGTGGAAAAGGTGCGCGAACGCATGCCGGATCTGCTGGTGCTCGACTACATGCTGCCCGGCAAAAGCGGGCTTGATATCCTGCGCGAGCTGCGTGCTGAGCCTGACTATGAAAGGTTGCCCATCCTGATGCTGACCGCGCGCGGTCAGTCGCGCGACCGCGAAGAGGCAGAGCGCGCCGGGGTCAGCCGGTTCATGACCAAGCCGTTTTCCAATCTCGAGGTGATGACCGCCGTCCGCGATCTGGTCGAGCTTGCGCGATGAAGGGCGGGCTGCCCACGTCGGTGTTTGTTGAGCGGCGCAGTTACCGTCGCAGGCGCTTGATGGACGCGCTGCGGTTGCTGCCAATCTTGGGCGTGATGTTGTTCATGTTGCCGCTGTTTTGGCCGACCACGGCGGATGAGGCTGTGGCGACGGTACCGATGTCACGCGCGGTCACCTACGTCTTTTTGGTGTGGGCGGTGCTGATTGTTGTGGCACTTGCGCTGTGGCGGGCCCTGTGGCTGACCGGCGGACCTGTCGGCGATGATGAAGCCGCGCAAGAGGACCGGCTGTGACCTCGGTCAACCAACTGGTCGGCGTGTGTCTGATCTATGTGGCGTTTTTGTTTGCCATCGCCTTTTACGCGGAACGCGCCAATGCGCGCGGGCGCGGTAGCTGGATCCGCTCGCCGTGGATTTATACCTTGTCGCTGTCGATCTACTGCACCGCGTGGACGTTTTATGGCGCTGTTGGTTATGCGGCGCGGTCGGGGATGGAGTTTGTCACCATCTACCTCGGTCCCAGCCTGATCATGCTGGGCTGGTGGTGGGTGCTGCGCAAGCTGGTGCGGATCGGCCGGGCACAGCGCGCCACCTCAATCGCCGACCTGATTTCGGCGCGCTATGGCAAATCGAACCTGTTGGCGATTGTGGTCACGGTGATGGCGGTGATCGGGGTGACACCGTACATCGCGCTGCAGCTCCAATCGGTGACTTTGTCGCTGGGTGCGTTTGCTGGACCGGGCGAAGCGGACAGCCTGAACCAGGCCTCGGTGGGGTTCTGGGTCGCCTTTGGCCTGGCCCTGTTCACGGTTTTATTTGGCACGCGCACGCTGAACACGCACGAGCGGCACAGCGGCGTCGTCATGGCCATCGCGGTAGAAGCGGTGGTGAAACTCGTGGCGCTGATTGCGGTTGGGGTTTTTGTCGTTTGGGGCATTGCCGGCGGCGTGCAACCGATGCTAACGCGCATCGACGCCTCGCCCATCGGCGAGTGGCAGATGGACCGGTCGCGCTGGGCCGCCCTGACTGCGCTGTCGGCGGCCGCGTTTTTATGCCTGCCGCGGATGTTTCAGGTGCTGGTGGTGGAAAACGACGATGAGCGGCATCTGCAGATCGCGGCGTGGGCCTTTCCCATTTATCTGCTGCTCATGAGCCTTTTTGTTGTGCCCATTGCGGTGGTTGGGCTGGACCTGATGCCCGCGGGCGCGAACCCGGACCTGTTTGTCTTGACCATCCCGCTGAGCGAGGGCCGCGCGGGTCTGGCTGGGCTCAGCTTTCTGGGCGGGTTCTCGTCCGCCACATCGATGGTGATTGTGGCAACCTTGGCACTGGGCACGATGATGTCGAACCATGTGGTAATGCCGGTGTGGCTGTCGGCGCGGGCGGAGGATGCCGCGCAGATGTCCGGTGACGTGCGACAGGTCGTGTTGCTGGCCCGTCGCGCGTCGATCATGGTGATCCTTGGGCTGGGATACCTCTATTATCGTCTGTCGGGTGGCGGTGCGGCGCTGGCAGCGATTGGCCTGATCTCATTTGTTGGCGTGGCACAGTTTTTGCCGGCTCTGATCGGCGGCATCTTTTGGCGCGGGGCGTCGCGTTGGGGCGCGTTGGCCGGTTTGGTCGTGGGCTTTGTGATCTGGGTCTATGCCTCGCTCCTGCCAAGCTTTGGTCCGGATGGTGCGATGTCGGCACGGCTTTTGGCCGAGGGGCCGTGGGGCGTCGGCTGGCTTCGGCCGCTAGCGCTGTTTGGGATCGAAGGGCTTGATCCCACCGTGCATGCGGTGGTGTGGTCGCTGACCTTGAACACTGCGCTGTTCATCCTGGTGTCATTGCTCACCTTCCCCACGCCCATTGAGCGGCTGCAGGGCGCGCAGTTTGTCAATGTATTCGATCATTCCGGTGCCCCGGGAGAGTGGCAGGCCGCCCTGGCCACCTCCGAAGACCTCATGATCATGACGCAGCGCATCTTGGGCCCGGACGAGGCGCAGGCGCTGTTTCATCGCGAGGCGGCGCGGCAGGGGCGGGGTGGGCACCTGCCGGAACCGAACCAGGCATTTTTGCAAGCGCTGGAACGCGAGCTCGCCGGATCTGTCGGCGCCGCGACAGCACATGCGATGATCGGCCAGGTTGCCGGCGGCGCATCGGTGTCGGTCGAAGAGCTAATGGCGGTGGCCGACGAGTCCGCGCAGATCCTCGAATACTCCAACCAGCTTGAGGCCAAGAGCGCCGAACTGACCCGCACCGCGCGTCAATTGCGCGAGGCCAACGAAAAGCTCACCGCTCTGTCGGTGCAAAAAGACGCGTTTTTAAGCCAGATCAGCCACGAGTTGCGCACGCCCATGACCTCAATCCGGTCATTTTCCGAGATTCTGCGCGACACCGAAGGCATGGGGCAGGTCGAAAAGACCAAATACGCCTCCATCATTCACGGCGAGGCGATCCGGCTGACACGGCTTTTGGATGATCTGCTGGATTTGAGTGTGCTCGAGAACGGGCAGGTGAACCTGAACGTGCAAGAGGGCCGGTTGGAAGAGGTGCTGGAACAGGCTGTGGTGACCGCAAGCGCCAGTGGGTCTGGCCATTTGCAGATCAAGCGGCGACGGTTGAACGAAGCGATGCCGCTGGTCACCGATCTGGACCGGCTGGCGCAGGTGTTCATCAATCTGATCTCAAACGCCGACAAATACTGTGACGGCGATCCGCCCGAACTGATCATTTCGGTTGACGATGGGCCGGCCGGGCTGCGCGTCAGTTTTGCCGACAACGGCACGGCCATCGCCCCGGGTGCACGCAGTCTGATTTTCGAAAAGTTCGCGCGCATCGACGGCACACCCGGCCCCGGGGCCGGTTTGGGCTTGGCCATTTGCCGCGAGATTATGTTGCGGCTGGGCGGTGACATCGCCTTGCACACGCGCGCTGGCGGCAATGAATTTGTCGTGAGCTTGCCGCGCGAAGCGGCCATGGCTGCGCAATAACTTCGCTGAATTGCGTTCTGACGCGGTGCAATAGTTGCTGTCGCAACACCGCCTTCAATGCCTTGGTAACCAATCGCGCCTAGACATTGCGGAATGAACAGGCCCGCTGTCTGAGAACCATGGACGCAAACGTTTCAGCAAACGCGCTGCACCGGTTGGCAAGTGCTGGCCGCGCCCATCACCAGGCGCGTGCCATTACCTTGCAAAAGGGGATGCGGCTGACCTTGGCGCGGGTGGCCGACGAGCTGTTGGACATGCCGCTGGCGATGCTGGGCGCTGTGGTGCAGACCGTGGGCGGGGAGGACCTGACCGATCATTTATCGGATGAGGCGCTGCTTTTGCAGCTTGACGGCCCGAACCGGACCCACGGCGCTGTGATGCTGGACCGGGCGCTTGTCGGCGGGCTGATCCAGCAGCAGACAGTCGGTGTAGTGCGCGAAGATGACGGCAGCACCCGTGCGATGACGCGCACCGACGCTGCAATGTGCGCGCCGCTGGTCGATGCGCTGTTGGAACAAGTGCCGCGATTGCTCGACAATCCGGACGAACAGGCTCTGCTGGAACATTTCCGCTTTGGTGTGAAGGCCGAGGATGTGCGCACGTTGTGCATCACCTTGGAGGCCCGCGAGTACATGATGGTGCGGCTGACAATCGATGTGGCCCAAGGGGTGCGGCAGGGTGAGCTGACCTTTTTCCTGCCGGTTCCCGATGTGAGCAGCAGCAGCCTGCCCGAGGAAGCGGCGGCCGATGCCGCGGCCAAACCGCAGATGGTGGACGCGGTGATGAGCGTGCACGCGACGCTGGAAATGGTGGTGTGTCAGGTGCCGATGTCGCTGGATGCAGTGCGCACCTTGCGCCCTGGCGAGGTGATTGATCTGCCACCAGGTCATTTCCCGCAAGTGATGATGACCACACGCACGGGTCGAGTTGTCGGCCGGGGCACGGTTGGTCATGTGGACGGGGTGCGCGCAGTGAAACCCAAAGCCAAACCCAAGCATGCCGACACGCCGTTGCGCCGCGAAAGCGATCAGGCCGAGGTTGATATGCCCGCGATCAGCTTTGATGACCCGAGCACGCGCCGTCGCGATGACGACGGCGTACCAGCCGCAGACATGGCCGCTGGTTTGGACGATCAACCGTTGGCAGGTTTGCCGTCGCTCGATGCAGGTGATGCCTCGGTACCCGCGCTGGCGGATTTGCCAGACATGCCCGATTTGCCGGATGTCGATGCGCTGCCTGACCTACCGGACGTGGATGCACTGCCTGATTTGCCAGATTTACCATCACTAGATGAGCCTGCGCCCTCCGGTCCCCAAGACGCCGATCTGCCCGATCTCGAAGATTTGCCTGATTTAGCGGATCTGCCGGACCTCGCCGACCTGCCAGATTTGCCGCCGATCAAGGCAGCCGGGTAGGGAGGTGCTTCACCTTTAGGCATGCGATGGCGAGGGCGCGCCTGGCGCGGGGCCGTTTGGGATGTTTGAGGCGAAACTGGAATGAACGGGTGCGGTTCGTGTCGGTGGCCGGACAAACGGACGCTGTGTTTCGCCTGCCTATGCAAAGAAGCACGCCAAAGTCTCCGCAAAGCGGACGGTGAGGTAGTCTTGTTGCCCATTTGCTCTGTTTTGGTCGATGGGCCTTCATTTCAATCGCCCGCGGAGCATAATGAGTTGTGTTGGACGGCCTGGACGCTGTGGCATTGGCGCAGCTGTTCGCAGGAATTCGGCGCTTTGGCATTGGTGCGCAGCGCGCACTTTCCCGAAGGCGCTTGCCACATCTGACACAGCCAAGACGTTCCGCGGGGGCATGCGTCGGCGTGATAGCCAGCATGCGACGCTGCATTGATTTACACCTCATTTGCGCTGTGGGACGGCGGTTTATAGATGCTCCGTCGATACCTGCCGGATTAGCGATCGCGTTGAAAAGTTAGATTAGCGCATTGTTTATCTGGCGCGATTTGTATCTGTTTCGGTTCACTCGATTGGGTTGCTTTATGGATTGGGGACGCAGGCATACACTTTACTCACGCGCCTTTAATGCGGACCGCGCCTGGGTCGTTTCGACTGCAAAAACATGTCCAATGCAGTGCTGTCTTACCAGAACGCTGCGGCGTCAGCGCGTGTGAGCAGCGGCCGCTTCGAGGGTCGCGCGCATCGCCGATAGATCATAGCCGCCGCGCGCAGCGGCGTCGAGCACAGCATCGACCCCCATTTTGCCGGCCGCGCCGAGTGTCCAAGCCACCGCCGACCGCGTGCCCGAGGCGCAGTAAGCCAGCACAGGCCCGGGCGCTTCGTCGATGATGCGCGTCTGCATGGCGACACGATCTGGTGTCATGGTTTGGTGTGTCAGCGGGAGCACGTGAAACGCGAGTCCGGCGTTTTCAGCTGCCGCGGCTAGCATTTCGGCTTGGTGCGAAGGCGGAACCTCTTCGTCGGGACGGTTGCAGATGATCGTTGTAATGCCGGCAGCAGCGGCGTCGGCCAAATCTGCAGGGTCCAGTTGTGGGGCGACAAAGTAATCGGGTGTAAGTTGGCGCATATCCATGTCACCGGAGCCTAGGCACGCGCGGCGTGCCTGTCCAGAGCGCGGCCGCCATGCAAGCCAGGCGGCACAGCGAAGCATTCCGAAGCAGGCAGATGGTTTCCCAACAGTCAAATGCCGCCTATCAGGCCATAAAAATCCCGACAATGACCAGCATCAGCCCGATCACAGAGACAAACAGCGCACCGAGATTGCGCGGCAGCACGCGCGACATCACCGCACGCATGTCATCATCGGGCAACGCCGCACGCCGCGCACGCCACACGGTCAGGATGCACCAGATCAGACCGAGCAGACCCAACACGGTGAACCCGGCCCCGACCCAGATCAGGATGTCGAAAATCTTGGTGGCTTGCGTTTGTTCCATTGGCACCGGCTACCGCAGTGCGCGCGCAGGCACAAGCGGCCTTGCGCGGGGCCAAACGGAGCGCTATCCAGCGCTCTGCGACACTTGCGAGGCCCCAATGACCGACACCAGCACCAACGCCGAAAGCTACCGCGTCACAGCGGATGAACTGCGCCAATTTATCGAGCGGTTCGAGCGTTTGGAGGCCGAGAAAAAGGACATCGCCGACCAACAAAAAGAGGTCATGGCCGAGGCCAAAGCACGCGGCTATGACACCCGGGTGATGCGCAAGGTGATCGCGCTGCGCAAGCGCGACCAAGACGACATCGCCGAAGAAGAAGCAGTGCTGGAGATGTATAAAGAAGCTCTCGGGATGAGCTGAACCCGGTCAGGAGCCGGCGGTTTTCCAAGTGTCAAACAGGCTGCAACGCCGTGCGGCACGCAGCGGACCTATTCGGAAACACCCAGCCGCAGCCGCCGCTGTGGCACCTGCGATCCATCGCGCCCAAATGCCACTCGCAGCGCATCACCTGTGCGCGCATCCGTCATCGTTATCCGACCCGCAGGTGCGATTGTGAACGCCTCACCCCATTGCAGCAGCGCCAGCATTACCGGGATCAATTTGCGTCCCTTCCGGCTGAGCGCGTAGGCGTGCCGCGTGCGTGCGCCATTTTCGCGGTAGGGAGTTTTGGTGATCAGTCCGTTTTGCGCCATTTGTGTCAACCGCGCTGACAACACTGATTTCGGGATTCCAAGTTCACTCTGGATATCGGCGAAGCGGCCCACCTCAAACATCAACTGACGCAAGATCAGCCAGGTCCACCTGTCGGGTAACTGTTGCACCGCGTGCGCCAAGGCGCAGTCGTCCAGCGAGACGGGTGAGGTGCGGCGCAGGGGCGGTGTGTCGGTCATGGTTCGATCACCGTCACGCCCGGGATACGGGCGACAGCAGCGATGTCTTCTTCGTAAAGCTCGGTGATGCGCGCGACGGTGTCATCTGTCCAACCGGGCGCGTCCAGCTCTTCTTCGATCGCATCCTCGAGCGCAAATTTGTCCAAAAACGCGGCGATCACCCGACGTTTTTGCACCTCGGTGATGTTTGGGTGTTCGTGCAGATAGCCGCGGAACCGGCGCATGCCTTCCTTTGACATGATGGTCGACAAAAGGTCGAACCCGCCCCTGATCTTTTGCCCATGATCAAGCGCGGCCATGTCGCGAATGATCTGCGCCCAGATGATCGGCATGTCTTCGAAACACCACGTTGTTATGGTAATTTCGGGCGCTGCTGCACGGATCGCGGCCATGGTGTCGGACCAGCGGACCGCATATGGATCGGCGCCACGCAGGAACGACGCCATGTCCTCTTGCGGCGCATGGCCAAACAGGGCGGGCAAAAAGGTTGCGGGATTGCGCATGGCAATAAAAAGCTCGATCTCGTCACCTTGAAACAGCGTGGCGAGGCGCGCCGTCTTCATCGGGGCAAGGGCATACATGAGGCCCTCGCGCACAACGGACCGAGGCGCTCCAAACAGATATTCCTGTTGCAGGATCAGACGATCAGCATCTTCCTCGTCGAGAATAAGGTCCAGCAACACCTCGCGCGCATCCGACGCAGGCGCTGTTTCATTCATTGCGTTCAGAGTGTCGCGCAACAGCCCTTTGTATTTGCTGGGCCCGGGGACCGCCACGCCCCGCTGTGAGAACGCCTCTTTGTTGATCAGAAGTGTGCGCAGCAGCCGGTCTTCTTCGGTGAAATGGGCGCCTGCGTGAAGGACGATCTGCATGGTCTCGCTGGTATTGGTGAGCGTGAAGTCTGGTATATCGGAAAAATTCGCAGAGGAAACACAGTGCAAGGTCGAAATCCATCTTGCACGCAGCAAAGCGTTTGATTATCCGTGCGGCGCAGTGCCCCTATAGCTCAGCTGGTAGAGCAACTGATTTGTAATCAGTAGGTCCGCGGTTCGAGTCCGTGTGGGGGCACCAAAAATTTTCGCAGTCCGTAGCGCGTCTAAAGACTTCTGGCGGGTGTTAATTTTTGATGCGATTTGGCTATACGGGCAAGCGGTCGCTCTGCTTTTTCAACATGTCGGGATTGCTGAAAGGGTGGGGTGCAGCTTAGCGTTAAGCGGAGCGCCGCGGGACTTTTGAACCCTCAACGCTATTAAACAGAGGTGCTTCAAACCCGACGGATATCACTGACAATTTTTGGTTTAGTCACGTGCCACGATCTGCGCTTCGCTCAGGCGTTGTTTCTAAAAGGCCGGTATATGTCCAGCACCCAATGGGCCCACGCAGCGTGTGCCACTGGTATTACACTTTCTTGGGCGCCATCTCGCAGCGCTAGGCGCACTTGAACATAAGGCAATCGCCGTTTTCAGCGTCCTGTGCGCAGCAGAATGGCTAGGAACGTCTTACCTATGATCGCTATATCCAGCGCCAACGAGCGGTTTAGGCCGTATTCTACGTCTAAAGCGACGCGCTCTGTGTAAGAGACGGAGTTGCGTCCGCTGACTTGCCACAGCCCGGTAATTCCTGGCCGCTGTGCCAGGTAGCTGCGAGCGCTGCTGCCATACTTTTTCAGCTCGTCTGCCACGATGGGGCGTGGGCCGACAATGGACATGTCACCTTTCACCACGTTGATGATCTGCGGCAGCTCGTCGAGGCTCGTCTTTCTGATGAATCTGCCGAACCGGGTGATGCGCGGATCATCTGTTAGTTTGTAATCGCGTGCCCATTCGGCGGCAGCAGCCGGGTTGTCACGCAGATGCTCGCGCAAGACAGTCTGCGAGTTGGCCACCATCGAGCGCACTTTCCAGCATTTGAACTTAACACCGTTTTGTCCAACGCGCTCATGACCAAAAAACGCGGGTCCACCATCGCGACCAGCCAGCACAAATAGCACGGCCAAAATAGGAACGGTCAGCGGCAGCGTCACAGCGACAATCAGAATGTCCAACGCGCGTTTCCCAAACGTGCTGTAGGGTTGACTGCGATGAGTGCGTTGATCTGAGGAAACCGGTGCCGAGACATCCGGCGCATGGGACGGAGAGAGATCTTGCATAAAGGCCCCCTAAGGCAACAAGCAGTTCCCGGTGCTTGGGCACTGCAAGCAGTTTAAATTCAATTTACCGCGCATGTGGCATTTCGCGCGGAGTGCGAGCTTGCGTTTGCTTCGAACGATCTCAGGACTTGCCGATATCGGCCGTGGCGTCAAAATTCCCGCGTCAGTTGAAATTAGCTTTGTGGCTATAATTTGCCACGATTCTTACAGGTCAGCCGCTGCAAGCGCAACGAATTGGGCGAAAAATCGCTCACATGCTCATTTTTTTGGCATGCAAGCTGGGTGGTGCGCATTTTGAGCCAGTTTTCAAACGCGTGTCTACGACTGCTTGGACCAGCGAAGTTCGTCCGCTCATGGCGCTTTAGTAATTCAAAGCTTTCTCGGAAACACCAAACCGGGCGCCTGTTGTGCGCGGCGTTTTGCACAGCGCAACCGTCATCTGGCTTCGAAGCGCATGCGGCAGCAAGTCCAGCACCTCGCGCAGCGCCGATTTCGGTGTTTGATTGTAGGCAGCCACGGTAACAACGTTGCTGGAAAGGGCGGCGACAGGACGTGCATCGGGGAAGAGCAGGGCGGGCGGCGTGTCGATGATGATAACGTCGTAATCATCGTAAAGGCTTTTGATCAGTTCGCCAAAATTTACAGTTTCAATCAGGTCGGACGGGTTTTTGCCGTCGCTTCCTGCGGGCAGGAAATCAAAGCCCAGGCTGGCGTTTTTCTTGATGAATGCTTTTGCAGCGCCCGGGCCCGCCTCGATCGCGTTTTGGAGACCTTTCGCTGGCACCGAGCCCAAAACGGACTGGCTGAGCCCTGCGGCGCGCATGTCTGCATCGATCACCAGCACACGTTCACCAATCAGCACAAAGCTGCGCGCCAGCGCGCCGCAGAGGGTGGATTTGCCCTCATTTGGCAACGCGGACATGACACAGATGACCGGGGGCATGGACGACACATACTGCTCAAATACCAGCCGCCTGCAGTTGCGTATCGCTTCGGAGAATGGCGTGTTACCACCGAGCAGAAATTGTTGGGCACGGCGCGTATCGCGGGACATAAACCGCGACTTGATGGCTGGGATTTCAACGGTGGCGATGCGACCGGTGCCAGTCGACACGTCCGAAATGTGGCGCACCCGCTCGTTTGCGGCCTCGCGGACCAAGACCATGGTCGCCCCGATCAAGCCACCCAAGATCATCGCGATGGCGACTATGCGCCGCCGAAACTGCCGGTCGGCACCGACAGGTGGCACCGCAGGCGCCAGAAAGCGGCCGCCTTTGTTGCGGATGCCGCTTTCAAGCACCAGTTCCTTTAGCCTGGCAAGCGCGCTTGAATATACGGCGCGGGTGGTTTCCAGCTCCACCTCCAGCCGGCTGACTTCGGAAAGATTGGCGCTGCCGTTGCGCAAGCGGCCCTCGAGCCGGGTGCGACTGTCGGTAATCGCGGCCAATTGACGTTCCTGCGTGCGCAGGTCGCGTGCGGTTATCTGTTGCAATCGTGCCAGGTCGTTTGCGGCGGTGTCTGGCGTCGGCTGAATAGACCCGGCGATGCGCGCAATCTCCGGGTTTTCTGCAAATGCAGCGGCGATGGCCGCGCCCGATTGACCAGCAAGGTCATCGAGAGACGCGCGCGCCCGTTGCAGCGTGTCAGTCCGTGCGCTCAGATCGTCTTCGCGGGTGCGCAGGTCAAATATTTCGAGGGTGAGGGCCTGCAGCGCTTCGGCAGATGGGATTTGCAGATTGGCCTGGGCGTCTTGCAGCGCCGCCTGATCGTTTTCCATCTGAAGCCGCAGCGACTGGACCCGATTTGACAGGGCACCGATGGCGGCATCGGCTTCTTCTTGGCTCTTGCGCAGACTGAAATTGAGGTAGGCGTCGATCAACCCGTTTGCGACATTGGCCGACAGGTTGGCGTCATGGGTTTGCGCAGTGACAAAGACAACATTGCTGTTTGGCAGGGCAGTGGCGACGTAGACGCTTTGTAACCAGCTCAGCACATAGTCGCGCTGGGTATCCTCGATGGAGACGTCGCTGAGGTCGGGCGGGTTCTGCAGGCCAGTGGAGTATAGCAAGCGGCGCACCATACCGGGCTGCTGTTCGATTGTTTCCAGTCCAATAAAAGGGTTAACGATCGGATCGTTGAGCAGGTCCAACTGGTCGATCACCTCAAGTGCGACGGCGCGGGAATTCAGCAGATTGACGGCGTATGTGACAACCGCGAGGTCAACAGTTTCGCGGTCGGTGCTTTCCAGTTCGATGATGTCGATGTTGTCGCGTGTCAGTATAAATTGCGCCTCTGCCGAAAAGGTGTCGGCGCTGCGCAGAGTTACCAGACCCGCCAATAGGCCCAGCACAAACATCGGCGTGAAAACCATCAGCTTGTTGCTTTTTAGCAAGCGCCACAGCGCGACGATGCCGATCGGCGCATTCGCCTCGTCGTTCATGAGCGCGTTCACCGGTTTTCCGGTCGCGTCCCGCCGTTCGCTCAGTTCATTCATTGCGTGGTCGTCCAACGGGTTATCACAGTTACACTTTGATATATTGCATTCTCGCGACCGCGTCACCCGCATCGCAAATTGATCACGCGCATCGGGTCGGCAGAGCGCACAAATTTTAAGCATATGCACCGAAAACTAAGCATATTGTCTGCTAGTGATGCGAGTAGTGGGGTTGAAATTAACCCATTGGCGATGCACGGACTGGTTGAACTCACGTGCCGCCGCCGCGCAACCTTTGAGCGGATAATGGGCTGCAGTAAGGTGATAGTGTCTGTTAATCGGTCGAATCAAAAGAACGCTTGGCGCCCGTAACTGGGCGCAGCAACACGGAACTCTGGGGAACAGATTTTGAATATTGCTCTCGTTCTTGAAACCTCCGGTGGGGGCTCGGGGCGCCACGTGCTCGATATCGCCGAAGCTTTTGCGGCGATTGGCCATGCGGTCACTGTATTCTGGTCCGGCGTGCGGGCCGAAGAGGGGTTCGTCGCGCGCCTGTCTACGATGTCGGCTGTGCGACATGTTGAGGTGCCGATGCAGCGGTCGGTTGGGTTGGCGGACGTCACACAGTTCTTTGCCCTGCGCAAAGCGTTGAAAAGACACGGACCATTTGACGTTATTCACGCGCACAGTTCCAAAGCCGGGGCTTTGGTTCGGCTGGACCCTGTGCCGGTTGCCCCTGTGCGCATTTATACACCGCACGCGTTGCGCACGATGGACCCGGATATCTCGTCGATGGGGGCTGTCGTCTACGGTCGCATTGAAAAGCATTTGTCGCGGCGCGGGGACAAGATCATCGCCGTCAGCGCCGCGGAACGTGCGCACGCGATGGACATCGGGATCGCAAGCGAACGCATCAAGGTCGTGGCCAATGGTGCGCGTCCTTCCACTGGCCTGGATCGCGCGGCAGCGAGACAGATCATGGGGGTGCAACCCGACGCATATGTCGTCGGCTTTGCCGGTCGCCTTGTCGGGCAAAAGGACCCGCTGCGCTTTGTTGATACGATTGTGCAGGCGGCGCAGGACATCCCGAATGTGCGCGGCGTTGTCATGGGGGATGGCGACCTGATGGCCGCCGCGAAAGAGCGCGCGCAAGGCGCGCCAATCACATTTATGGGGTGGTGCGATGCACCTGCGCTGATGGCCGGGTTGGATGTCCTCTGCGTGACCAGCCGCTATGAGGCATTGGCCTACACGTTTCTCGAAGCCTTGCACGCTGGGGTTCCCATTGTCAGCGCCGCCGTGGGCGGCGTGGAAGAGACGGTGGTCGATGGCAAAACCGGCATCGTCGTGCCGGTCGACGCCACGCCGCAAGACTTTGCCCAGGCACTCGCCACGCTGGCTGACGATGAGACGCGGGAGGCCTTTTGTGAGGCGTCGGTGACGCTGGCCCAAGAGCGCACCATTGCCGCCATGGCCGAAGCAACGTTGGATGTGTACCGTGCTGCCGGCGCGCCGGACGGGCCGCATGCCAGAGCCGACGCGCCCACAGCACTTGCACGGCTGGAAAGCAGCACATGACCCAAAACGCACCAACCATGGCCGATCAACTGCCAAACTTTATCTACGGCGGTCCCCCCAAAGCGGGATCGTCGTGGATCTACGATCTGCTTGGGGTGCACCCGGAGGTGTTTGTGCCCGATGGCAAATACATCCAGTTCTTCACCGATTTTCATCAGCGCGGGATTGACTGGTATGCCGGCCAATTTGCAGGTGCCGGACCGCAGCACAAAGCGCGCTGTGATCTGACCACGGACTATCTGTTTGTGCCCGACGCTGCTGAGCGTTTGGCGGCGGCAATTCCGCACGCAAAGGTGTTCTTTTCACTGCGAAATCCGGTGGAACGCGATTGGTCGGCTTATCAGCATCTGTTGCGTGTTGGCATGGTGTCAGGCGCGCTGGAGCACGAGATTGAGCGGGCGCACCGGCTGTTGTCCACCTGCAGCGACTACAGTGCTGCAATCGAGCGGTCGTGGCGCCTGTTTGGTCGGGAAAACACGCTGATCCTCTATTTTGACGAAATCAAATCCGCCCCGCAAGAAGCCGCCGACCGCTTGCACGATTTTCTGGGGGTCGCCCGGCGCGACCTGCCGTCCAGCGACAGCGCTGCCAAAAACACCGCGCGCTCGGCCCGAAATCCGAAACTGAATGGTCTACTGAAACAAACCGCTGTGGCGATGCGCGCCGTTGGTCTGTCCAAAGCGATTGCCGCCGTGAAATCGAACCCGGTTGTGGATCGCATGCTATTTTCCAAAGATGCCGCACCAAAGCTGCGCGACAATGTGGCGGCGCGCGACTTTTTGCAGAACCGGCACGCAGGTGAGATCGCGCGGTTGGAAGAGATGCTGCAAAAGGATTTGTCTGCATGGCGACCGCAGGACTGACGCTGCGTGCGTCCGGGCAGGATCGCGCGGCGATCTTGGCCTGGCGCATCTACCTGCTGTGCTTGTTCCTCAGTTTCTTCGTGATGATCGAGCCTGCGCCCACCGATCTGGTTTTTTTCATCGGCTTTGCGTGCTTGATGCTGACCCCATTGAAGGGCGGGCGTTTTTTGAACGCCTTTGCCGTTGTGGGCGTCGCACTTTACCTGACCTTCTCGGTCAATTCGCTGTTTTTTGTCGACATCGCCTTCATCTTTTCGCTGCGGGCTGTGGCGATCGAGTTTTACATGATCCTGTTGTTTCTGATGACGGCTTACTTTGTCGCTCATAAGGGGGATGAGGCGTTTTTCTGGATCATGATGGCGCTGACGCTGGGGGCGCTGGTGTCGGCATTCATCGGGTATCTGGCGCTGGCCGATGCGGTGCCGCGCAGCGACGTGTTTTTTCGTGGCGAAGGGGTGCGAAACCGTTTGAAATCAACCTTTAAGGACCCGAATGTGTTTGGCCCATTCTTGGTGCCGTCGATCCTGTTTACCGCGTGGCTGATGGTGTCATCGCGCAAGTTTCGGCTGTTTGGTGGGGTGTCATTTGGGCTGTTTTTGGTGGTGCTGATCGCCACGCTGTCGCGCGGCGCGATGGTGCATGTGGCGGTGTCGCTCTTCATCCTTTTTATTGCGCTTTTGATCCACAATCGTTCGGCCAAGCCGACCTTCATGGTGTTTCTCGTTGGCAGTTCGATGGTCTGCATCGTCATTGCCTTTTTTGTCGAAGAGATCGTGCAGGCACTAGAAGGGTCACTGCTGGCCTCGCGGCTGTCGCTGCAAAGCTATGACAACAGCCGGTTTTCCCATGTGGCCAGTTCAGTGCAGCACATGCTTGAACACCCTTTAGGCATCGGACCGTTTCAGGCGCGGTTCAAATACGGCTACCTGCCGCACAACACTTTTGTGGCTTTTGGCCTGCACAACGGCATTCCGGCAGCCATTGGGCTGGCGCTGATCTATATGGCCGCGATGGGCCGGTGTTTCATGAAGATGCTCGACCAAAAGCCAGGGTGGACGAAATATGCATTTGTCTTTGCGATCCTGGCCGGGCTCTTGATCCTGATGCAGGTGGTGGGGACGATCCATTGGCGGCACATGTATGTGGTCTGCGGTCTGGCTTTTGGCGTCTATGTCACCGACGCCCCGACCGAAATGGCCGCGCGCGCAAATGCGGGTTGGCAGGCGCTGCGCCCGCCCAAGGTAGGCTGGTTGACCCGCCGCCTTTCACCGCAGGGAGACAGCCATAACTGACGCGTCCCCTTCGTTTATGCGTGGCAAGGTTCGGGCGGTGATGCAATCGCGCCTGTTCAGCGCGGCTGCCTTCGCGCTGGGCATTCGCGTAGCGTCGGCTGGCTTGTCCTTTGCGTCGATGGTGATGATCTCGCGCTGGATCGGGCCGGATGAATATGGCGCCTTTGCGGTCATGCTGACCCTGGGAAGCTTTATCGGGTTGGCGGCGACACTTGGCTTGCCCACGCTTGTGCTGCGTGTCATTCCGCAGTTGCTGTCGCACAGCGATGACATGCCGGATGACGCGCTGCGCGGTCTTTTGAAAACGTCCTATCTGTCAATTCTCTGGTGCGGCGCTGCGGCATCGGTATTGTTGGCGGGCTATGGGTTTATTGCGGGCAACGTCATCGCAATGTGCGCGGCGGCGCTGATCCTGCCCTTTGCCTATGCCGAACATCAGGCGCACGCGCTGCGCGCTTTGAACAAGATCGGTGCCGCGCTGCTGCCACGTGACATTTATTGGTACGGCGGAATGACCCTGCTGGGCGCGATGGGCGCGCTAAGCATCCTGCCGCAGGCCGATGCGGCCAGCGCGTTTCTTTTGATCACCGGCGTGTTGGTCCTGTTCATGCTGCTGCAGGGGTCCTCAGTGCTCAAAAATATCCGCAGCGCCGAGGCGCGCGCCGGTATCCCGCATCAGATAAAATGGCGGGCAGAGGCATTTTTTCTGTGGCTATCGACAATGTCCCAGGCGGTACAGCGCCATTTGACCGTCGTGGTATCAGCGCCGTTTCTGACGGCTGCTGAAACTGGCGCGTTTTTTGCAGCGCACCGCACCGCGCTGCTGCTGTCGCTGCCGCTGATTGCCGCCAACCTTGTGGCATCCCCGTGGATCGCCCGCGCTTGGGGCGACGGCAACGTCACGCGGGTTCAGCGGCTGTGCAAGCTGATTTCGATTGGTGCAGCGATCCCGGCCCTGTTGGGACTGGTGGTGATTTTCTATGCCGGGGCGTTCTTGCTTGGCCTGTTTGATCCATCTTTTTCCGCAGCAATTGGCGCACTTTACGTCTTTGCCGCCGCATCGCTCGTCAATGCGTTATGCGGCCCAACCGGGGGCCTTATGCTGATGACCGGAAACGAAAAGCCCTTTGTCGGCATCCAAATCTCTGCCCAAGTGCTGAGCCTTTTGGTCGTCGCAGTGGCCGCATGGCAATACGGTTTGATCGGTGCGGCACTCGGTGCTGCCTTCGGAACTGTCGGATGGAACGTGGTTGTCTGGCTTTGGTGCAGACGGCATATCGGCGTAGATCCCGCCGTAACATCATGGGTCTGGCCATGCCGCTCAAAAACGTAGACAACGCGTTGTGACACCAGACTGGAGACAAGGGCGACACACGTGTCGGATGGAAAACGCATGATTGCGCCAGATGCACGCCTGTCACCTTTGGCCAACCGCGCGTGCGCTTTCTTTATCGGCCCGCGCAAAACTGGCACAAGCTGGATCAACCTGTATCTAGGCCAACGCGGCGACGTGTTAACGCCGCGCACCACCAAAGAGACGTTTTTCTTTGACCGCTATTTTGATCGCGGTGCGGCTTGGTATCTGGATCAGTTTTCGCCGCAGGGGCAGGCGGGGGATGGTACGCTGGTTGAATGTGCGCCCAGCTATGCCGGGAATGCCGCTGCGATGGAACGGATCGCTGCAGAGATACCTGATGCCCGATTGATCATCACCTTGCGCGAACCGGTGGCGCGGGTTCAGTCGCATTGGCGGCATATGATACGCTACGGCGCGGACGAAACGTCCTTGCAAGAACACATGCAGGAGGGCGCGGAGATCTGGGCGGACGCGCAGTACGGCAGCATTCTGGATCGTGCCGTTTCGCTTGTCGGCGCAGAGCGGGTCAGCGTCGTGCTATACGAAGACCTGCGTGCCGATCCGGACGCGTTTGCCCGCTCTGTCTCAGCGGCAATTGGCCTTGAATATCGCGCCCCCGACAAATCTGCGTCGCAAACAGTGATGAACGTCGCGCAAAAGCCGCGCAGCCGGGCGTTGTCTGCGCTCGCGTCGCGCGGGTCAGAGGCGCTGCGCAACGCGCGGCTTCACGGGGTGGTGCGTGCCGCGCGCAAGGCGGGGCTGCGCAACCTGTTGGAACGCCCGTACGAAAAAAGCGAATCCGCGATAGATGCCGAAACCAGGGCCGCTATTCGAGCCCAACTTTCCGAGCAGATAGACGTTTTAGTTCAGACGCTGAAAGCGCATCCGGATGTTGTGCCGCTGGGGCGGTGCGATGAAGTGTTGTCTCAGATCGCCGACTGGCGCTGATTGGCGCGTTATTGCGCCATTTGGGCACGAAACATCTGATAATACCGACCTTTCGCTGCGACCAGATCCGTGTGGCGCCCGTGTTCGAGAATTTGCCCGTCATCCAGCACATAGGTGTAGTCGGCATGCCGTATTGTCGACAGTCGGTGGCTGATCACAAGTGCGCCGCGATCCCCCAACTTTTCGCGGAAATTCTCAAACAGCGCAGCCTCGGCTGACGGGTCGGTGGCGCTGGTGGGTTCGTCCAAAATGGCGAAATTGGCATGCGGAAAGAAGGCACGGGCCAGAGCGACGCGCTGCCACTGACCGCCACTAAGCTCGACGCCGTCATCAAACGCGCGGGTCAGGCCGGTGTCGTAGCCGTGCGGCAGCTTTTCAATGAACGGGTGCGCGCCCGCGAGATGCGAGGCGGCGTGCAAACGTTCGCCATCGGCTGGCAGGTTCAGATCCCCCATGTGGATATTGTCGCGCGCGGTAAAGGCGTAGCGGCCAAAGTCCTGAAAAACAGTGCCAAACTGACGTCGGTAAGCAATTGGATCAAAGGCCTTAATGTCGGTGCCATCCAGCGTAATGCGCCCGTCTTGCGGATCGTAGAGGCGGCAAATGAGCTTGATCAGAGACGACTTGCCAGACCCGTTGCCACCGACCAGAGCAATGAATTGACCAGGCGGGATGTGCAGCGACACATTGCGTAGGGCAGGGGCGGTGGACCGCGGGTAGTGAAAGGTCACGTTATCGATGCGGATCCCGGATGACGGCGCGCTGGGCAGCGCGTGCGGTTTCTCCGGCACCTTCATTTCGGGCTCCATTTTGAGGAATTTGAAGAGCTGCCCGAGAAAAAGCTTGGCGTCGTAGAGCTGCGACAAGCTGGTGACAGCGACGCGCCCAGCGGCCTCAGCGCGTTGGAACGCGACCACGAGCAAGACCAGCGCGCTGAGCGCTGTGGCGACAGTTTCGGCAGACACCACCACGAAATAGGCCGACACGATGAATACGGCGCCCGCGATCAGGGCAATCACGCCTTCGCGCCAGGCCCGCATCCATTCGATTCGGTTTTGCGCGTCGCGGATGATTTCGCGCAGATCGCGGTAGCGTTTGCGAAATTCGGCCCCGACATGGAACAAACGGATCTCCTTGGCGACCTGTTCGGAGGTCATGAGCCAGTCAAGATAGGCGGATTTACGCTCAAGCTGGATGCGCCGTGCGATCCATTGAAAGCGCATTTTTGTCGTGCGCACCTGCACCAAGAGGGTCAGGATCAGCGCCAATATGATCCCCGGCAGAATGCGCCAGTCTAGACCGATAATCACGATCCCTGTCCCGATCAGCAGAATCGCCCCGCGCAACACAGACAACGCGTTCGATATCACTTCGGCCGGCCTTTGCGCGCCGGCCTCACGTGCCCGTTCGAGCGCATCGTAGTAGAGCGCCGAGTCAAAAAAGCTTAAATCGGACGCCACCGTGCGGCGCTGGATTTCCTCGTTGACCACGTCGGCGACAAGCAGGCTTTGCTTGGTTTTCAGGTACGTCCCGAAGGACGCCATGATTTTTCCCAGCGTGAGCGCGACAAGTGTAACTGCCAGTGCAGCAAGGGTTTGCGGATTGAGCACCTCGCCCTCGGGACCGGTTTGTTGCGCAATGCCAAGTACAAGCGCTTTGATGGCAAAAAGCGTGGCAATTTGCAGCGCGGCTTCGATGATTGTTACGACAAAAACCAACAGCATCAAACTGCGATCCGCATAGCGCAGCAGATCAACGACGTCCCGCCAAAAGGCGATGTATTCGGCAAGTCTGCGCTTCATCTGGACTGCGTGCTTTCGGATGTTGTCGACGCTCTTTTATGAGGTGTCTGTGGTGGCGCGTGCAATGGCAATCACGTTATGCGGGCAATATCGCTGCTAGGGGTGCTGAATTGCTCTGCGTCGCGTTGGCGTTGGCGCGTGCGTTCTCTGCGGCTTTGGTTTAATGTCGCGTTGGTTGACACCATGCCAAAATCGCAGAAACCTTAAGCATCTGCGCCCTGGGTAGGCTGCGGTCACTGGTTAGAGAATAGGAGAGCAAGGTCAAGTTGGTGGGACGCGACGCGGCGCTCTCTTTTTCGTCGGAAAACAAGCTACTGCTGTTGTTCTCGCTGATCAGCTTGACGCCCGAGCAGCAGGACTATGCGCGCCAGCGCATCGCTGATTTGCCCGACCTTTACCCGCTGTTGGAAACGGCGGCCCGCAACTATGCGTTACCGATGGTCAACCGGCATTTGCGCGACCTTGGTGCCCTTCCGAAAAATGCTGAGCACCGCCGCGAAGTTGACCAAACACTGAACCGACAGGGTTTACATAACCTGCGGATGGTGCATGCCCTGCGCAAGTTCATCGACACATGTATCGAACCCGAGTGTTTTGATTTCGTCGTGTTCAAAGGTGTCACGCTGGCGCACCAATATTACCCAGATTTGGGCCTGCGCCCCTGTCGAGACATCGACATCGCCGTACGACCTGATCATCTTGAACGCTTGGTACGGGTCGCTATCGCCCAAGGATATACTTTGCGGGCGCCTAACGGCCGTGGCGGCGCGATCACGGCAGAGCGCGACATACGTGCGCTGATGACCTATGCGCGGTCAGCGGTTTTGATCTCTGCCGAAGGTATTGCGATTGATCTGCAACCCGGCATCGACAAATTTTCGGGTATCTTCGACGGTGTGGATGTCCTCGGTACGCCGCACCTTTTGGACCTGGGTGGGCGGCAGGTGCCGGTTTTGTCCGACGCATTGGTGTTCAACTATTTGTGTCACCATCATGCGCGACACCTGTGGTCCAAACTGCATTGGATCACCGATATTGATGCAGTGCTGAATTCGGATGGCTTTGATTTGCAGAAATCACTGGCGCTGGCGGATCGTTTGGGTCAACGCGGGACCGTCGAAGGAACGCTTCAGTTGCACGCACTGGTGTCTGATCCAACCGGCTGGGAGGCCGAGCCAAATACGTCAAACGCCCACGGTGCGCAGTTCTTGCGCCTTTGCCTGAAAAATCTGTCCGGCGATGTGGCTTTGGAAAAGCGTATCGCCATGGGCATGATCGGTGGCGAGTTCATGTACCCTTGGCAGGCCACCCCCGAACTGTTGCAGCAAGCAAGGCGCAATTGGTATCGGGCAATGCTGCGGCCGTCTTTCCATCAGTATCAATCGCTTCCTCTACCGCAAAAGCTGCAATGGCTGTACTATCCGTCTCGGGTGTGGCAGCTTGTGTTTGGCGGAATGGCACGGCGTTTCATGTCTTAGTTAACGGTTTTGAAGGGAACTCGGCGCTAGGTGACTTATTTTTAGGCAGGCAAGAGTTCGCCGGTTGGTAAAAATGACATTTGTGCTAAGTTCCAATTCGCGTAGAACAAGAATCGTGCTACTGCACTTGCGATGGTCGTCACGGCGGCACTATTTAATGAAGACTAGGAGACATACAGAATGACGCAGACTGTTTCAAAGTCACCCTACACAACGCCAAGCCTTAAGCGGCATGGTCGTGTGGAGGCATTGACCGCTGGTAACTCGACTGGCGCGAGCACCGACGCTGCTTTTGTGGCCGGTGACGCGTTCAGCGACGTGACCTTTTCGTAAGCCTGAAAGGAATTTCGTATCATGGATAAGAAACCCTATGTGGCGCCAGCGCTGTTCCGGAACGGTTCAGTAAACGCCGCGACACACGGCGCTGCATGCCCGAACGAGGTGCTTGACGCATCGTTTTCGGCTGACACTCCGCGCGGCAGCCTGACGTGTTCGACACGCGCTGACTTCTTTTCCTAACGTTCTGGGCGGCACTGTGACCGCCCAACTTGGGAAGTGAAATGAGAGATGAATGGTGGTTTCGATATCACCCTATGCGCCGGCCTCGTTGTGGGGCCGGTATTTTTCTGCCCACTATCTGCTCTGGCAGTCCAAGCGCGATGACGTTCTCAAGATGACCAACACAGTTTTCAAGAAAGCCGATGGCGTGGTCGCGTCAGACCTTGGTGAGGAATGGGCGCTGCTTGATCTCGAATCCAGCATGTATTTCACGCTCAACACCGTTGCCGTGGAAGTTTGGAAATCGCTGGAAGAGCAACCGTCTGATATCGATGTGTTGGTTGACGCGGTGGTGCAAAAATTTGACGTGACCAGTGATCAATGTCGCGACGATGTGAACAGTCTGCTCGCAGATCTGACCGAAGCGGGTCTCATTGTGGCGGTGACTGACAAGACGAATGCGTAACGTCCGCAAAGCTGTACGGCGCGTTTCCCTCTTTGCGTTGTGTCAGATTGTGGTGATCGCTGTTCGCTTGGCGCTCTACCTCGTTAAATTCTCGCGCATCCAAAAATTGATGACTTCAAAGCGCAGCGCCAACCACGACAATGAGGCGCGCGCCTTTATTGTTGCGCGGAATGTCAGAACCGCCGCCCGTCTCGTCCCAAAGGCCACGTGCCTGACACAGGCTTTGTCGGCACAGGCAATTCTAAGTTGGTTTGGCGTTCCCACAGAAATGGTGCTTGGCGCGTCTCGGTCGGCTGCGGCATCGCAGCCCCTGTCCGGCACGCCGGGAACTGATTTCCACGCGTGGCTGACGTGGAAGGGTCACGTGATCCTTGGCGGCGAGGAATTGGAAAGCCAAGTTTTTGTGCCACTGTCCCGTTTTCCCACGATAGAACCCAACTAGGATGCAATTTGCCGTTCTGTTAGATCCTCAACCGGATCAGCGGGCCCGCTTGGCTGCGCTTGCTTCGGCGCAAGGCGCCGTATTCGAAGATGATGTCACCGCCTTTTGGTCGCGCGACTCGTCGGCTTTGGTTGCCAGCGATGCCATGGTGCTGTGTGGACTGGCGCGGATCACCAACAAAGCCGCACTGGTCCGACATCTGCCAGGGTCTGCGGACCCACCGATAGCAGACATGGAACTGGTATTGGCCTTGTGTTGCGCGCGCGGCGCCGCAGCGTTGGAAGAGTTGGAAGGTCAATTTTCACTGGTTCTGTGGGACCGGATCGAACGGACACTGACGGTCATTCGAGACAGGTTTGGCGTGCTGCCGAGTTTCTGGACTGCCGATCCTGTGACAGCTGTGTCGAGCGATTTGCGGCTATTGGCGCACGTGACCGGCCGGTCTTTGGCACCGGACTTGCCAGCCGTTGCCGACTATCTCGCCGGCACGGAAAATCATGAAACGCGCACCGGATTTCAGGCGCTGCTGCGGTTGCCACAGGCGCACAAGGCCACGTGGCAACCCGGTCAGCCGTTTCAGCACGCGGCCTATTGGTCCCTGGCGCTGCCCGACCTGTTGCCGCCGCGCACCTCGGCCGCCGCGGTCAAAGGCGCGCTTAAGACGGCGGTTGCGCACACCCTGGATCACGAGGGGGAAACCGCTTGCATGCTCAGCGGCGGGCTTGATTCTTCGACGCTGGCCATGCTGGCGGCGGAGGTTGAGCCTGATGAAGCACTGAAAACCCTGTCATTTGTGTACCGCGATACCGACAGCTACAATGAAAAGCCGTTTATCGACGATGTGAACGCAGCAATCACCGCAGAGCCTATCATCATCCCGATCGAGGGCCCGCCCAAGGTTGCCGCCCTGCCAGCGTTGGTCGAAGAGCAGTTCGATTTGTGCACCGCCCCCGGTTTGATGAAAAGCCGCCAGATCTATGCCGCTGCCCGTGAACATGGGATCACAGCCGTCTTGGACGGACATGGCGGTGACGAGGTGATCTCGCACGGGTATGGGCGGCAGGCCGAATTGGCGAGCAAGGCCGAGTATTGGCGCCTTTGGCGTGAGATGCGCGGGGCGGCGCGCATCTACGGCTCGCCGTTTCTGGAGAACTATCTGGCGTTTTTGTTCAACTTCGCGCCGTTGGCGAAACGCAGTCTGCGGCGTCGCATGATAGGTTTTGTGGGCCGCCGTATTGCCCGGGCAAAACAGGCTGAGGTCCCAGCGGTCGCGTTCCTCGACGATGCATTTCGGGAAAGCCAGCGGGTCGAAGAGCAAACTGCAAAACCACACAAGGACGCCGCGCCCGAGGATCGGCTGCCAAGCGAGCGTCGCGACCATTTGGAGAACATCACATCGCCGCTGATGACCCGCGCCTTTGAGGTTTTGCGGCGCAGCGCACAGGCGCATGATGTGGAACCGCTTTATCCATTTTTCGACCAGGCGCTGGTCGAAACCTGTTTGGCGGTGCCGTCCGATCAGAAGCTGCGCGGCGGATGGAGCCGTTGGATCCTGCGACAGGCCATGGACGGTAGACTGCCAAAATCGATACAGTGGCGCCCGGACAAGGCGGACTTCAGCGCCGAAGTCTTGCACTTTGTTCTCGACTACCTTTCTGATCCTCAGCGCAAGCGCACGGTGCTTGAACGGCTCGATGGAATGGTCGATCTGGACCGCTTTGAAGCCGCGCATCAGGCGCTGATGGCCAAGACGGATCAGACCGCGACCGGCATCACGCTGACCATGTGGCGGTGTTTGTATCTGGCGGAATGGCTGGGGCAGGTGCAGGTTTGGAATGCGCAGCAAGATGAAGGCACGCTATGGCAGACGCGTTAAAATATCGCGTTTTTGGTCACATCCTCGCCTCAGACGTCCCGCTGAGGGTCCTGCAGCCTGCGCCCGCAGAGGCGGTTGTGACGCTCCGGGTCAAACTGCGCGCCGGTATGATCCGGCCCGAGCTTACCGACAGCGTTACCTTTGACATCACGCCAGAGCGGCAGTTTTTCCAGTGGCAAGCCGTTGGCGCATTCCTGATCGAAGACGATCCGTCGATCATCTGGGTCGAGCCCAACCCGGGCGCGCCGGCCCAGCTGGTTGCGCAACCGCTGTTGGGCATCGTAATCTCGGTCGCGTTAGAACGCCTGGGCACATTTTGCTTGCACGGCGGTGCAGTGGATGTGGGCGGCTCAGCCGCGATTTTTGTGGGCGACAAAGGGGCTGGGAAATCCACTACGGTGTCCGCATTGCTGGACGCAGAACACCGTTTGTTGACCGATGATCTGGTCGCTTTGACCGCAGATGCCGGCACCGGAGGGCCGGTTGTTCATCCCGCTTTTGCTGCAGTCAAGCTGTGGCCGGATTCGCTGAACGCCCTGTCGATGGACCCAGACCAAACCGCGCAGACGATCCATCCCAGCATCACCAAGCTGCAAAAAACGATTGAGGTTGACCTTCCAACCCGTCCGGTACCCGCCGGTGGCATTTTTGTCTTGGCGCCGAACCGCGATGGTCGGACCGAAGCGGTGCGCCTTGATCGATCTGAGGCGCTCAGCGCGCTGTTTTGTTTTGCCTTTATATCGCGGTTCGGGACCACATCTTTGGGCAAGTCTCATATGGCCGGGCTCATGCAACACTGCGGCAACATCGTTCGAACGACGCCGGTTTACACGCTGCATGTGGCGCGCGATTTTGCCCGCATGAGCGATTTGGTCGAAGCGATCACACGGGCAGTTCCCGGCATGGAGCACAAGCAAAAGTGACAGGGATGGACCGCAGATTATCCGTGCTGGCCCGCGCATTTCAAGCTAGGCTAACCCGGCCCACCGGCTTGGAAACACGCAACAAATGCAAAAGATGGGATGGATCCGGCATGACGCGCTTTTTGGCTGCTCTTCGTAACGCTTCACTGGGGTTGCTTGCCGCGTGCGCGTTGGCTGTGCCCGCGCTGTCGCAGCAGGCGGAATATCAATTGCACCCGGGCGATCAGCTATCGCTGTCGATGCCGGGACTGACCGCGCAGACTTGGGAATCTACCATCGACATGACGGGCCGGGCGCATTTCCCGTTTTTTGGTGCGGTGCCAGCGGCGGGTCTGACCCTGCCCGAACTCAGCACCCAGATCGAAATTGCAGCAACCGGGTTGGAGGTTCCGATTTTTGATGGCGGTCGTGCGATCACATCTTTGCTGTCTGGTGACGACGTGTTTGTGCAGGTGGCAAGGTATCGTCCGGTCACAGTGGTCGGGGATGTGGCGCAACCGGGCACGGTCGAGTTTATGCCGGGCCAGACAGTGCGCGCTGTCCTAGGAACTGCCGGTGGCTTTCGGCTGGCTGAACTGGCGCTGACCCGTGTGCCGGCAGATGCAACTGTTCGCCTGCAAACCGCACTTGAGACCAGAAAATGGCTGCGCGCCCAAGTGGCCCGTACCGAACTGTTGCTGGATGTTGAGGACGACGTTTCTGAACTGACGCCGACACAGCGCGCGCTGTTTATCGACCTGCTTGGCGAAGAGGAAGGCGCGTCCGTGATCGCCGAGATTGAGCTTGTGCTGAGTGATCGGCAATATACCGCGCAGGATCTGAGCGAGCGGATCAACTTGACCAGAAACCGGGTCGAAAGCTTGCGCCAGGCGTACACAAATTACGAAAATGCATCTGCCGTCGAAGAAGACCGATTACAGCGGCTGATCACAATGGATGAACGCGGCCTCGTCACTGCTGATCGGCTGGATACCGCGCGCAACGCGGCCCTCCAGGCGTCCACCCGCCTGTTGACCGTCTCCGCAGACGTCTATGAAACCGAGGTCGAGTTGCGCCGCCTGGAAGAAGATTTGGCCCGCTTGGATGATGCGTTTCACATCGACGCGTTGGACGATAAACGTCGGTTTACGCAACAATTGGCCGAAGTGTCGGCCCAGGTCGCAAGCCTGCGCTTGCTTTTGCTGACAGAGGATGCATCCTCAGACGAAGGTGTGGTGACAACCACGCGCATCCTGATCCACCGCCAGACGGGGAACGAGGAAGAAACGTTTAGCGCGGCAATGGGCGATTTTTTGTTTCCCGGAGATGTGCTCGAGGTGATCGCCTCTGTGTCCGAAGCGGTGGACTGACGTCGGTCAAACGATCACAGTCCGAGAGGTCACATGTGGCGCAGATTTTTCAACGCAGTTGACGGTCGCAGCCAATCTCGACGCAAGTTTCTGACCGGCCTGGCGCTGGGCGGTATGGCGGCGCCGGTGCAGGCATCGGTCAAAGCGACGCCTGACGCGGAACTGCCTCAAGACAAAAACGATCAGCTTTGGGCCGCGGTTGAACAACAAGGCAACGGCGTGCTTAGCAGTCGCGCCGCCCTGGCCGGCGGTCAGGTTCCGGGCACAGTCGAACAGATCACGCTGCTGGGCTATCACACGGCAGGTGACGGCGGCGGTGGTCTATATGTGCGGCGCAGCAACCCGCAATCTGATCCGGCGAGCGTGCGGTCCGCTGACGGTGCGTGGTGGACGCTGCGCCCCCACACAGGCAGCGTCAGTGTCAGGCAGTTTGGTGCGGTGGGCGATGGGCGTGCCGATGACACCGACAGCATCCGCAACGCCTGCGCCTACGTTCAAACCACTACCACAGCGCATACGGTGACATTTCCGTCCGGGCGCTACCGCGTGACTGGGCCGATCATCGCGCTGCAGTCCAAGGACCGAAGGCTCGCCTTTCGTGGCGAAGACGCTGAGACCACTCAGATCCTATTGAGCGCGGATCTGGAACAGCCGCTGATCTCGCTCAGTGGAGGCAAGCGGCGCGACCGGGTCGAGTGGGTCACGTTCTCTGAAATCACGTTTCGCAATGCCAACCGCCGGTTCCGCGGTGACTGCGTCCATGTGCACAAAGCCTATCATGTGGATTGGTTGCGGTGCCGTTTCATCGGGTGGAACGGCCACGCCATGTATCTGGATGACTACTGGGACAGTAATCTTGATGGTTGCCGCTTTATCGGCTGCGGCTCACCCAGTGAAGAGGACGCGGCAAAGGGCAAGTTGCCCTACACAGGTGGCAAAGCGGCGGTCTGGATCGGCAGTTCGTCGCTGCGCGTGACCAGCAACAACCTCAATTTCAACGCCTGCCAGTTTGAAAGCAGTTGGCACAACCAGATGCGCCTGCAGGACAAGGTGCGCCGGGTGCACCTGAATTCATGCAAATTCCACGGTAACCAGCGGGCGAACATCACTGAAAGCCAGCTTTGGGTCGGCGGGGCCTGGGCGTGCAAGGTTGCTGCCTGCGCTTTTGCCTATGGTCAGATCTCAGATCACATCGAATTTGCCTGGTCCAAAGGCGCGCTTCGAAACCGCGGCTGGACGGTGGTTGGCAACGACTTTTCCTATTCCGGCCGGGCAGCGATCCGCATCCGGGATGGGTCGCACTTTGTCATCAATGGCAATGTCTTTGGGCAGGTTGGGATCAACAAGGCGTCGATCATTGTCGAGGGTTCGGTGCCTGTCGGTTCCAAGTTCAGCAACATCGATATCGCGCACAATGTCTACGGCCCACGCGAAACCGCGCCGCGCATCCGCAGGCCCGAGGCTTTGTCGTCCGAGGTGCTGGGCCATGTCGTCCTGCGTCCACCCGAAGGATCCAGCCGCGCGCAAACGGTCGTTTTGCCCGAACTTCCCACCGAAGGCGCGGCCAAATCAGACATGTCCGTGATCGCCCAAGTGGACGGCCAGGACGACATGGTGGTGTCCCGAAACAGCACGCAAATGAAAGACGCGCGATCCGGCGCCGTGACATTTGACATCCTGTCCAACGGCTCTGCGGAGCCGTTTCTGGAACTCGACGGCGTCGATCAAAAAGTGCGCGCGACACAGTCGCTCGCCATCCAAGATGCGCGCTGGGACGGGCCACATCTGGAACTTGGTGCCTGCCACCTTTGGGTCGACGCAACAGGTGCCTTGCGCATGAAAATGGGTGCGCCAACAGGTGATTTGGACGGCACTGTGCTCGGGACTTGATCGCGTCGCGTGCTGAGGCTCAGAAACGCCCAGATTTTTGCTAGAATTTGCATTCTTTGACCCAGGTGCTTTGCATCTTCATCAAATGCTAATTATTTCCCGGCACTTCGCACCACGATCAGTTTGGTTGCGGTGTGAATGCCTTGGCTTTGGCCGCAATTCCGGCTGATTTCCGCCACCCTCCGTCTCTACGCGAACCGCTCGTTCACGTTGAGGTTTATCATGTCTGCCTACACAAAAATTCTCGTCTCCCAATCCGCAACGACTGCAACGGGCTACTCTGCCACGTACAATTCGATTCAGGATGCCGTCGACAATGCGGCGCCTGGCGACATCATTGAAATCGCAGCCGGGTCCTATCAGCCATTTTCCGTGAATGTGTCGGGGACCGACGGGCAGCCGATCACAATCCGATCCGTGTCTGGGGTTGAGGATGTGGTGATCGACGGCGCAGGCACGTCTGTGCGCGCCTTGATCGAGATCAACGGCCAAAGCCATATCACAGTGTCCGGTTTTGACCTGCAAAACGCACCACAGCACGGCATTTATGTCGAAGGATCGGAGGCCATATCTGAAGGCATCACGATCGACGGGAACAAAGTTGCCGGAACCGGCAGTTCGGGCATCCATGTCAACGGCGTGAACACCAGCGGTCTTGCGGCCGTTGATACGTTTTATCTCAAGGATGTCGCCATCCTCAACAATGAGGTCACCCGCACCAATATCGACAATGGGGTGAACGAAGCGATCACTTTGGGCGCCGGGGTTCGGGACTTTGTCATTGACGGCAACCACGTGCACAACACCGACCAATACGGGATCGATGTCAAAGCGGGGGCCAAGGATGGCCGGGTCAGCAACAATTCAATTCACGACATCGAGCAATACGGGATCTACATCGACGCGGGCAGCCGGACGATCGAAAATGTGATCGTCGTCGACAATTTTGTCGAAAATGCCACCAACGGGATCGTCATCGCGCGCGAATCGCGACGGGATCCGGAAAACCCGAACGTCATCAACGTCGACGTTGTGAATAACAGCGTGCTGAACGTCACCAACATGGGCATCCTCGTGCATCGGCACATCGATGACAGCGGCCAAGGCGTCATCCAAGGCATTAACATCGAAGACAATTCGATCAGTGGTGCGGCCGCCGACGCGATCCGGATCGGGTTTATCAACGACTTTGCATCCGACATCACTGTGCAAGGAAATTCGGTATCGAACTCTGGCCGGGCGTTGTGGACCAATGTCGACATCACGTTGGGCAACAATGATTTCAACAACTACGCGGTCAATAACGAAGTCTCCATGAATGCACCTAGCATTTGGCAGTTTTCGGGACATGACAGTATTGAGGGCACGCAGTCTGACGATTTGATTTGGACCGTGACCGGTGATGACAGCGTTTTGGGCAAGTCAGGCGATGACACCATCAACGCCGGCAAGGGCAATGATTTTGTTTCTGGCGGCGCTGGGGATGACTTTGTCCTGGCCGCCGCCGGGCATGACACGGTCTACGGCGATGGCGGCAACGACACCATTCGCGGCTATCAGGGTAAGGACCTGATTTTCGGTGGGTTGGGCAATGATCGGCTGAGCCTCGGAGAAGGCGACGACACCGCCTATGGCGAAAGTGGATCAGACACCATCACTGGCGACGAGGGTGCCGACAGCATCCTAGGGGGCGAGGGCAACGATTCCCTGTCTGGCGAAGATGGCGCAGACACCCTTTTGGGCGGTCTCGGCGACGATACTCTTTTCGGCGGCCATCACGCTGACCTTCTGGTCGGTGGCGAGGGACAAGACCAGCTCTTTGGCGATCTGGGCCACGACCACCTCTCTGGCAATGATGGCAACGACACACTTAAAGGTGGTGAAGGCCATGACACGCTCGAAGGTGGCACGGGCAATGACGTTTTGTTGGGTTCCAATGGCGCGGACAGCTTGGTCGGCGGGGCCGGTAGCGATCAGCTGGTCGGCGGTCATGACAACGATACGCTGAATGCTGGTGACGGTGACGATACGCTGGACGGTGGCGAGGGCAATGATCTGTTGCTGGTCGGCTGGGGCAACAACGCGCTTTACGGCCGAAACGGCAACGACGTCATGCGTGGCAGCGGCGGGCGCGATACGCTTTACGGCGGCGAAGGCGACGACCATCTTGTGGGCGACGCAAATGCTGATCGCCTTATTGGCGGGCAACATGACGACACGCTTCAGGGTGGCGACGGCGATGATCAGCTCTTTGGTGGGCGGCACAACGACCGGCTCGAAGGCGGTCTAGGGCGCGACACATTGCAAGGCGATGACGGTGACGACACCATTTTTGGTGACGACGGCGACGACCTGTCCTTTGGCGGCACGGGTGCTGATCTCATCTACGGTGGGGACGGGCAGGACACCTTGGACGGCGGCAATAGCGATGATCGTCTCTTTGGCGGTCTTGGCGACGACACGTTGCGCGGCGCAACAGGCAACGACCAGCTGTTTGGCAACGATGGAAATGATGAACTGAATGGCGGCGGCGATGTCGACACGCTTGACGGTGGGACCGGTGATGACCTGCTCTTTGGCGGCGACGGATCGGATCTGTTGATCGGTGGTGAGGGCCGCGACACGCTGAACGGCGGCACGGGCAATGACACATTGCAAGGAGGGGGCGGTGCCGACGCGCTAAACGGCGAAGACGGGAACGACATGATCCTAGGCGGCGGAGATACCGACACCTTGCGCGGCGGTTCCGGCACGGACCAGTTGTTCGGACGCGATGGACGAGATGCGCTCTATGGTGGTTTGCACGCCGACACGCTGGACGGAGGTGCCGGCGACGACACCCTCTTTGGCGGCGAAGGCGCAGATAGCCTGGTTGGCGGCGCAGGTGACGACCTGCTTAACGGTGGCATGGCAAATGACACTTTGCATGGCGACTCAGGCAATGACACGCTGGACGGCGGTTCGGGCAATGATTTGCTGTTCTCAGGCGCCGGTTCCAATCTGTTGATGGGGCAAGAAGGCGACGACACCCTGCAAGCATCCGTCGGTCAAGATACGCTGTCCGGTGGCAAGGGTAACGACAGTCTGAACGGCGGCGACAATAACGACGACCTCTACGGTGGGTCTGGCTGGGACACCTTAGACGGTCAGGAAGGCGACGATTTCCTAGCCGGTGAGGATCAGAACGACTTGCTCAATGGCGGGCAGGGCACCGACACGCTGCAGGGAGATGACGGCGCCGATACGTTGTCAGGTGATGCGGGCAACGATGTTTTACGCGGCGGGCAGGGCAATGATGTGCTGCGCGGTGGCACGGGGCACGACACGCTTTCTGGCGGGCTCGACAATGACTGGATGAGCGGCGGCGCTGAGAATGACACCATCGAAGGTGGTCACGGCAATGACACGCTTTTTGGGGATTTGGGTGAGGACAGCCTTTCGGGCGGGCAAAACGCGGACAGTCTCGATGGGGGCGCCAACAGCGATACGCTTGATGGCGGCGCTGGAAATGACGTGCTGATCGGCGGCGATGGTCAAGACCTGCTGTTCGGTGGATCGGGTCACGACACTCTGAATGGGTCTGACGGGGCAGATATCGTCTACGGGGATGCAGGGCTTGATCACGTCAACGGCGGAGACGGGGACGATAGGCTGTACGGCGGCGATGATCGTGACACGGTGTACGGCGATGCTGGTGACGACGTGCTCGATGGCGGTGGCCAGGAGGATGTTCTTCATGGCGGTCAAGGCGACGATACGTTGGATGGCGGCACTCAGAACGACCAGCTTTTTGGTGGTCACGGGCGGGACAATTTGGTCGGTGCGGATGGTGACGACCTGCTGGACGGGGACACGGGAACTGACACGCTCGACGGTGGCCGCGGAAACGATACGCTGCGCGGCGGTACGCAAGATGACCGCCTTTTCGGCGCGGAAGGCCACGATCTGCTCGAGGGCGGCGATGGCGCGGATCTGCTTGATGCAGGAAGCGGACAAGACACACTGCGCGGCGGCGCCGGACAGGACACGCTGATCAGCGGGCTCGGGCGTGATGAGCTTGAAGGTGGCGCGCAGGCCGATGTCTTTGTCTTTAACGCGCTTTCGGTGTCAGAGAATGGTGCCGCCGACACCATCATCGACTTCGAAGGGGCAGGGAGTTCGGGTGGTGATCTCATTTCCCTGACGGCGATTGATGCCAACTGGTTGACAGAAGCCGATGACGCCTTTCAATTTTTGGGTGCCGTCGAAAGACCTGTTGGTTTGGGGGCAGGGCCCGGCGCGCTGTGGCTCGAGGACATTGGTGATCAGACTTGGGTCTTTGCCCAAACGGATGGTGACGGAACGATTGATCTGGCCATCGTGATTGATGACGGCACTGGCATCACAGCGGGCGACTACGCGGCTTTGGATTTTCTGCTGTAGTTTAGCGGGCGCCGTCGATCAGTTGGCCCTGACTGTAGTGCAGCGTGGGGACATTTTGTCTTGCGCCACCGGTTCTTTGTTCCTATGCAACGCTTTTGCCGACAAAGGTCTGCCCTTCGGCAAGCGAAATGATCAAAGCGAAAGCTAGCCAAGGCGATGTTCGAAAATGAACAACGCCTTAGCCACTCAGTTTGTCGCGCGGGGGTATCCGCTGTCCGTACCCCCGCGCGGTTACCTTTCGACGTTAGAGCACGAAGTCGGACGCGGTGTAGTCGCTCGCCAGCGTTCCGGCGTCATTGATGCGCACTTCAAAATCGATCACGATATCGTTGTCGACTAGACCAAAGAGCCGTGTCTGCGCGCCGAAATTCTCGACCCACAGCGCGCCTGCGCCAAAGCCCAGAGCCACAGCGCTTGAGACATTGCCGAGGAAGATGAATGCATCATCGAAACCAGTCGAAGTATCGGCGTCGATGTTGGATACATCGATGCGGTCGCCGCCAAACACCCCGACGCCGTCGATGCCGTCAATGAGGTCTGAGACACCGGGCCCCGAGTCGGCAGCGGTTTCAAACAGGAAGGTATCCGCACCGGCATTACCGCGCAGCGTGTCTTGACCAAAACTGCCTATGAGCTCATCGTTTCCAAAGCCGCCGAACAGAACGTCGTTGCCATTCCCGCCAGTCAGCGTGTCATTGCCATTGCCGCCCTGAAGCTGGTCATTGCCATTGCCGCCGAACAGGACGTCAAAGCCGTCATCGCCAAACAGCGTATCCTGACCAAACCCGCCGGACAGCGTGTCGTTTTGCTGGTTGCCGCGCAGCAGATCGTTGCCTTCGCCGCCATCCAAGCTGTCGCTACCGGTGCCGCCAAAGAGCTCATCATTGTCGTTGCCGCCAAAGATGTCATCGTTGCCGTCGCCTCCAAACAGCTCATCCTCGCCGTCTTCTCCGAGCAAGGTGTCTGCACCCAACTGGCCAAACAGTCGGTCATCGCCGCTAAAGCCAAGGAGACTGTCGTTGCCACCATTGCCCTGAAGGCTGTCATTGCCTTCGAGGCCGTCGATGGTGTCGTTGCCGTCGCCGCCAAAGGCGAGGTCGCCATCGAAGCCGCCGGTGATGATGTCATCGCCCTCGCGGCCACGCATGTCATTTGCGCCGTCTCCGCCCTGGATTGAGTCATTGCCAGCATTTCCGATCAGAAGATCGTCGCCGTCATCGCCGAACATAATGTCATCGCCGTCCTGGCCGTAGACAGTGTCATTGCCTGCGCCGCCTTCGAGCGTGTCATTGCCCGCGCCGCCGTTGACCGTGTCATCGCCAAGCCCGCCAAGCACACTATCGTTCCCGCCGAAGCTGCGCAGCCGATCATTGCCCGCGCCGCCATCAATGAAGTTTGCGTCGATAGACCCTTCGAGGCTGTCATTGCCGTCGCCGAAGATAAAGTTTTCGACGTCAATCAGGTCGTAGTTGGGAATAAACCCGACGAAGTTCCAGAAACCTGCGGTCAGATCAGCGAATGTGTTGAGAGTTATACCAGTGAAATCGACTGTGTCATTGCCTGCGCCACCGTTGAAATTGTCTGAGCCCGCGCCATTCGCCAGGATCATCAGGTCATCGCCGTCATCACCAAAGATGTCGTCAATTCCAAATCCGCCATCTAGCGTGTCGTTGCCCGAACCGCCCAACAGGGTGTCACTGCCACCCTCACCGAGGATCGAGTCATTTCCTGCGCGGCCTTCGATGCGGTTAGCGTCAAAAGATCCGATCAGGGTGCCGTCGCCGGCATTGTCGATCATGTTTTCGATGCTGATCATCGTCAGGTTGCCGCCGCCGCCGATCCACGCACCCGTTGTCAAGTTTGCAGTGACAGCGAACGCGGATGTGCCGGACCAATCAAACGTGTCGGTGCCTGCGCCGCCATTGTAGGTATCGCCGCCGCTCCATCCGTTAAATTGTACAATCAGGTCGTCGCCGTCGCCGCCGTTTAGGCTGTCAGCGCCGCTGCCGCCTTCGAGTGTGTCACTTCCGTCTCCGCCCAGGATGGTGTCATTGCCGGCACCACCGTCGATGGAGTCGTCCCCTGTGCTAGACGTAATGGCGTTGGCAAGTGAATTGCCCACAACAACATTGTCGGACCCGCTGATAGTGATCAGGTTTTCGAATGCATCGATGAAGGTGGTAAAGAAAGGCCCTGCAATGGCGATCAGACCCACGCCCCGGCCTGCACCCATATCGTAGAAATAGGTGGTGCCTGGCGCCGATGCCCCAGAGTAATCCAGCGTATCAATGCCAGCACCACCGGAGATTTCGTCGCCGCTGCCGCTGCCCAGTATCACCAGGTCATTGCCATCACCGCCAAAAACCGAATCCGCGGAAAAGCCGGAGCCGTCGAGCGTGTCGTCGCCCGCACCGCCTTCGATGGAGTTTTGACCTTGGCCACCAACCAGGCTGTCATTGCCATCACCGCCAAGCAGGGTGTCGTCACCGGCCAACCCAAGCACGGTGTCATTGCCACCCAGCGCTTCGATCCTGTTGGCAAATCCACTGCCGGTCAGGTTGTCCGCGCCGTTTCCGACAATCAGATTTTCAATGTTGATCAGTGTGCTGGTCGAGTCGCCGCCGCCATTGAAGCTGCCGGTGTCAAGGTTGATGGTGTATCCAGAGGTCGCGCCGAAATTCAGGCGGAACGTATCGTTGCCCGCGCCACCGTCATTGACGTCACCCCCGCTCCAGCCTGGGCTGATTTGGATCAGGTCATCGCCCTCACCGGCATCAATTGTGTCTGATCCACCTTGGCCTTCGATGGTGTCGTTGCCGTCGCCACCCAGCAGGCTGTCATTGCCCGCGCCACCGCGGATCGAGTCGTTGCCGGCGCCTGCGTTGATCGTGTCGTCGCCTGAGCCGCCATCCAGGTCATTGTTGTCGAACGAACCAACGCCAGTTGCTATGATAAGGTTGGCACCCGATGTGCCGATGACGTCTGCCGATCCGCCCACCTCGGCATTTTCGATGCTCGTCAGTGTGTCGCGCACGTCGCCGAGCAGGCTGATATTGCCCGCAGCGAGGTCAAACAGCACGCCATTCGCCCAGTCGACGGTCGATACGATCGTGTCATTGCCCGTACCACCGTCAAAGCTGTCATCGGCGCCAAAGGTCAGGAAGCCGCCTTTGATCAACCGATCGTTGCCGCTACCGCCTTCCAGCGTGTCCTGACCGTCCGAACCGGTGTTTATCGTGTCGTTTCCGGTTCCGCCGATAACACTGTCGTTGCCGGTTCCGCCGTCCAGGCTGTCATTTCCAGAACCACCATCGACCGTGTCATCACCAGCGCCTGCATTGACGGTGTCATTGTCGAGACCGCTGTTAATGGTTTCCGCGTTCGCGCTGCCGGTGATGTTGTCGCGCTCTTGCGTGCTGGTAAAGTTGGAGATTGCGCCGCCAAGCGTGATGTTGAGCTCATCGAGCGTGTCGTCCCAATTCTGGAAATTCCAGCCGCTCCAGTCGATGGTCGAGAACAGCACACCAGTGGCAAAGAAATTTAAGATGTCGATATTGCCGCCACTGCTGTCAATCAGCAGGTTTGCGGGCACTTCGACGGTGTTGTCGAACTCTTGAATGGTGAAGTTGGCGATTTTGGTGCCGTTTACATCGGCATTGAATTCGATCTCTTCGATTGAAGAGATGCTCAAATCCGCGCCGTTGAAATCAAAGGTGCCCAAGCCAGACAGGAGGATCTTGTCCGTGCCTGCGCCGCCGTTGATTGTATCGCTGGAATGAACCCCGGCCTCGAAGTCGAACACATCATTGCCGTTGCCGCCATTCATGATGTCGTTGCCCAGGCCGCCGGTGATCGTATCGTTGCCGTCGCCGCCGTTGATGGTGTCATCCCCCGCACCGCCATCGAGGCTGTCATTGCCGGTCCCACCGTTGATGGTTTCGGCACCTGCGCCGCCCTCAACACTGTCGTTGCCGCGTCCTGTGTCGATGAATTCCGAAATGCCGTCCCCAATAACAGTATCGTTGCCATCGCCAGTAAAGACGCGGTCAATAAAGGAATTGGTCGTCGCTACCCCGTCAATTGTACCGGTCCCGGCAAGCAAGTTGATGAGCGTGTTCGAGGTGACAGCCGCGGCGTTCATCGTATTGACCCCGCCGCTGCCACTCGCGGATGTCAGGTGCCCGGCCACCCCGTCATAATCGGAAAACGCATCCGTATAGACAAACAGATCATCCGCTGTCTCGGTATCTCCGTAAATCGTCAGGTCCACGTCCGAGGTGCTAAATGTACCTGCAGCCGATCCATCATCATTGCGGATCTGTACTGTCCACGTGCCGTTGCCCTCTTCGCCAAGGAACGCGGTAGAGCCAAAGTTCCAGCCGCGATTGTTGGCGTTGATTGAGGTGTCAAACGCTTGGCTGTCGCCGGTGTCATTGATCAACTGCACACGCGTGCCGTTGGGCGAGATGATGAAGACTTCCATGTCAGCCAGATCATCGATGTCAAAATCGATGTTCACTGAGATGTGCTGGACGATAATGTTGCTGGAAAATGTGGCTGTGTGGCTGACAAACCCGAGGCTGTAGTTTGTCGTCACGAAAGTGCCGTCCATGTCGCGGCTCTCGGTGACTTCGGTACCGCCTGTGCCACTTGTACCGGTCAGCTCCCAGGTTTCGGCCAACCGCACCGCTGCCAGCGCATCAATGGCGCCGTAGCCGTAGTCGTTCGAGAAATGCAGCCCGCCGCCGTTCCAATGCAGGTTTGATGATCCTGCGCCCGCTGCATTCCACTGCCAGCTGGCGCTACCATCTGTTGCCTGTTCGGAACCGGTGGCGGTCGCACCGACATCGGACCCGACATTGCGCGACGCAAGTGCGAGGATTTTCTGAACGTCACGCCAGCCCAGGTTCGGATTGGCTTCGAGCATCAGCGCGACAACCCCTGACACCTGCGGTGCTGCCGCAGAGGTGCCGTTGAATGTGGTGGTATAGTTACCTGCAGCGCCGGATGCGCTATTGTACCCGTCGGTGCCGGATCGATCTGCAACAGAAAAACCAGTCTGAAAATCGTCCGGTGCAAATGCAGATGTCAGCAGATTGGCGCCTGGCGAGGAATAGCTGGTGACGTCGCCTGTTCGTTCGATGGCAGCCACGTTGATCGTGTGCCGCGTAGTGTCATAAAGTTCCGCCGTGCTTTCTTCGCGCAGGGTCGAGTTTGCGGCGTCGCGGCTGTTGCCGGCTGATTTGACCATGATGGTGCCCAACCCGCCGCGGCCATCCTCGGCGGCGGTTTCCATCGCATCCACAGCGTCTTGCAGGAACTGTGTCCAGATGAACACGTCGTCGCCGTAACCCGCGCTCATGTTGACAACGTCACCATCGATCGAATTGCCGTTTGGGTTTCCAACCGTGTCGCCAAGGCCAGCGGCATCCAACCACACCTCGTCGCCAAACGCCGCGTCGATGCCGTAGCCGCGGAAGATAATCAGCTCGGAATCGTAGGCGACACCAACACCACCAACGCTGTTGTTCACCTGTCCTATAATGCCTGTTACGGCTGTACCGTGGTGCTGACTTACGGCTGTGCCAACCGGTTCTGCGACCGCATCATTTTGCAGATAATCCCAATCGAGGGCAAAGTTGATATTGGCCGCCAAGTCTTCGTGGCTGCGGTCGGTGCCTGTGTCGATCACAACAACGCGGATGCCGTCACCGGTGTAATCATCCCACACATCCGTGATGTTCAAATCGATCCCGATGCCGGTGTTGTTGAGGTGCCACTGCTGGCCAAACCTCGGATCGGTGGGGATGAGTTCGGCGAATTCGGATTGGTCAATGTCGTCGGCGACAAAGGCCATGGGGGGGAACCAGCCAATGTCGACAATCGGCAAAGCGTCTGGGTAGGCCGTTTCGTATTGTGTGAGCCAACTGCTCAAACCGGCCAGCGTAAAGCTGCGCGCGTCGCCATCCACGCTGTCGTCCCGCCGGTCATAGAGCGAAAGCACGTCGAACATCCCATCGTCGTCGTCGGCAGCGTCGTAGTCATCGCGGGCAGCCAATGCGCGGAAGTCGCGGTTTTGTATCCCGTCAGCGTTTGACCCATCAAGGTCCTCTGTCATGTCTCCAGATAACATGTCGGACAGTCCAAAACTGTCCAGTGCGGGAGCCTCTTCGATACCGTGGTCTGCGTCGAAATCTGCTGGTGTGCTGGTAATGTCTTTCATGATTTGGGCCTCCGAGGCAGCAAATGAATGTGTTAAAAAAGAAAAGGCATCCGGGATGTCTTAGTTTTCAGGGTTAGGCCAACTTCGCTCGGGTTGACCGTTCGCAGCCGGCCGCGTGACCCGAACCCAGTGGATGTGTTTGCCTTGGTCGCACACGCCCAAAAACGGAGGTCTCTGAGAGCTGGTTTCCAGGACCACCCGATCCCCAACCTGCAAAGCCGGAGGAAGCGATGGCAACGCATACAATTCGCCGTCATCGCCCGACAGCATGGGACAGTTCACGCCCTGCGCGACCACCCCGCTAAGAGCGTTGGCCGCCAAATGCAATACGATTGCGGAACCGCACAATGCGTCACTCATTATCATCCCCCGATGATTGAAGCGCTGTGTCGAATTCTCCGATCCGGTTGACGCGCCTCACGAAAATTAACTTTTGGCTAGGGGCAAAACCAAAGCACTAAAAATGGTTGGCCGAACGCCCCCTGTTCAGCCGGATTTCTTTACTGTGTGGCCGGTGAACGGCCTGAGTGTCGAAGTGGACGCGCTGGCACCAAAATGCGTGATGCGTGGCGGTCGCCTCAAACGGTATCGCCAGTCAGTGATTCTTTCAAGTTTCACGATTCTCTTTTTACGAGCACCCTGAAAATCCATAGTGTTGCCAGCGACATGCGTTTCCAGTCTGTCGGCTTCTCAAACAGTAGGCTGAAGTCTCCTGTGACGTGCTGAGTTGTTTTCCAGATCCATCGACGCCCCCGAGACGCTTCACCGGCGCAACATGTGATTGCAGCAGAGCGCACAGCAGTTTGTCTGTTCTCCACAAAAAAGACTGCCGCGCTTGGAGCACACGGGAGCAGGCGATTTGGGCGCGCGAATGCTCATTTCGAGGGCGAAATTGGCAGTTTTTCGCCACTAACGGGAATGCGGCGCAGAAGTAACTTTTTGGTAAGAAAATCTAGTTGTAACGGAGGAACATTCGCCCACGTGCGGAAACGTCGGACTCACTCACCTCCGGCGACCAAACCCCAACTGCTGAGCGTTTGATGAGCGCTTTCGGCACAAACGAAAAACAAAGGATGGAGCCGCCTGAAAAGACCGTTCCGCCCCGCTTGCGGGCTGCTACGGCTCTGTAAACACGCGCCTTTTCGGCGTGCGCTACCATCCTGATCTGATCGAGTAGGACTTTCCTGATGTGTAATGTCTGTGCGATGACCCAGAGTTTTGTGCCTGATCGGCATGCTGCTGGTGAGGAGGTGTTTGAGGGGATTGATCCTCAGTTTGGCACCTTCAACGAGACCAGCGATGCGGCGGCGGGGATTTCGACGGCCTATACGATGAGCGCGGGCGACAGCTTTGCCGGGGCGATCAGTACGGGTGGGGATGTTGACT
>JBCCLL010000037.1:0-38025 GCA_039026855.1 Pseudomonadota bacterium
CGAGCGCAGTGGTGGGCTCGTCTGCAATGAGCAGGCGCGGCTCGCAGGCCAATGCCATTGCGATCACCACACGCTGGCGCATGCCACCCGACAGCTCGACGTCACGATCCAGGCGGAAATCCTCGCACTCATGGACCGCTTGAAACGCGAAACCGGCACCGCTGTGATGTTTATCACGCATGACATGGCGGTGGTTGCGCAAATGGCCGACCGCGTTGTCGTCATGTTCCGCGGCAACAAGGTCGAAGAGGGCACGGTCGAAGAGATTTTCGAAGCGCCGCAGCATCCTTACACCAAAGCGTTACTCGCTGCCGTGCCCAAGCTTGGCGAAATGCGCGGCAAGACGGCACCCGAGCCGATGAAGCTTTTGGGGCGCGAACAGGCGCCCATCGCGCCGATCCCGGGCACCAGCGAAACGCTGCTTGAGGTGCGCGGTCTGACCACGCGTTTTGCAGTTAAGGGCGGCTTTTTCCGCCGGACCATAGCCAACGTGCACGCGGTCGAAGATATCTCTTTCACTTTGAACCGGGGGCAAACCCTGAGCCTTGTGGGCGAAAGCGGGTGTGGAAAGTCATCGGCGGGTCGGTCGATATTGCGTCTGGTCGAGCCGATGTCGGGCGAGATCAAGCTCGACGGTCTGGATATCATGAGCCTGAACGACCGCGATTTGCGTAACGCGCGGCGCGACATGCAGATGATCTTTCAAGATCCCTTCGCCTCGCTCAACCCGCAGATGCAGTTGGCCGATCAGGTGGCCGAACCGATCCACAATTTCGGCACGCTCACCGGCAGCGCCGTGTCGGATCGGGTGGCCATGCTGTTTGACAGGGTGGAACTGCCGCGCAGCTTTATGCGGCGCTATCCGCATGAGCTGTCCGGAGGCCAGCGTCAGCGCGTTGCGATCGCGCGCGCCCTCGCGCTTGAGCCGAAACTGATCATCGCGGACGAGGCGGTCAGCGCGCTTGACGTATCGGTGCAGGCACAGGTGCTCAATTTGATGATGGAGCTGCAATCCGAGCTGGGTGTCAGCTATCTGTTCATCAGTCACGACATGGCCGTGGTCGAACGGGTCAGTCACCACGTCGGGGTGATGTATCTCGGCCGCATTGTCGAAATGGGTCCGCGTGCACGGGTGTTCGAAAATCCGCAGCATCCCTACACGCAAGCGTTGATGAAAGCGGTGCCCATTGCCGACCCAAGACAGCGCAAATCGGAAAAGGATCTGAATTTCAAGCCGATCCCGTCGCCGATCCATTCGGTGGATCACACCCCAGAACCGTCCGCCTATGACGAGGTTGAGCCTGGGCATTTCGTACTGACCACTGACAGCGGGTACTAACCCGCGGTGCGTCGGAGCGCGACAGTGCATTCTACTGTACACGTCTTGCTGGATAATGAGTTCTGATTTTTTTGGGATAGGGCGCGGCAAAGGGGCCTAACATGCGCACATATACCTGTGTTGGGCGGATTAGTGTCGCGGCGCGGTTGCTTGGCTTGGGTGCCAAGGTCAACCTGACGCAGAGCGAAAACAGAAGGATATGCTATGCCGAAATCGGATCGATGAATGGGCTTTATACGCTGATGATACCACCTTTTGACAGGCAAGAACCGGACCGCTTGGACGCGTGTCGCAACCAAGCATCGGGCGAGGCGACGTTATTTCTCGCGCATCAGGCCTGCGCAACGACCTTATGCGGAGAGGCACTATGACAACCCGGCTGACACCTCTTGAGTTGATGACGCAACTGGTCCGTTTTCCCACCGTCAGCAGGGACAGCAATCTGCCGCTGATAGACTGGGTCGATGCATATCTGACCAGCCATAACATCACATGCCACCAGCACCCAAAGCCGGATGAACCCAAGGCGGCGCTTTTTGCGCATGTCGGCGCGGAGGTTGAGGGCGCTGTTGTGTTGTCGGGGCATACCGACGTGGTGCCGGTGGACGGGCAGGCGTGGGACACCGACCCGTTTGATGTTGTGGCGCGCGACGGCAAATATTTTGGCCGTGGCACCTGCGACATGAAAGGGTTTGATGCGCTGGCGATCTGGGCCCTGGTTGAGGCGCATTATGCAGGCAAGCCGTTGCAAATCGCGCTGAGCTACGACGAAGAAATCGGGTGCGCCGGTGCGCCGCCTCTGATCGACGCGATGGCGGCCCTTATCCCGAAAGGGGGCCCTGTCATCGTCGGCGAGCCGTCGATGATGAAAGCCGTGACCGGACATAAAGGCGGCCAAGGTTTTAACACGCATGTGGTCGGATTTGAGGTGCATTCCTCGCTCTTGCCCCAAGGGGTCAGCGCGATCCACGAGGCGGCCCGGCTCATTGACTTTGCCAATCAGCGCAACGCCGAGAATATGGCGGCCACCCCTTCGCCGATGGCGGCGATGTTCGATCCGCCATGCACCTCTTGGCATGTCGGGCAAATCGAAGGCGGCACAGCGCATAACATCACTGCAAAGGACTGCCGCTTTGGCATGGATTTCCGCGCCGTGCCCGGTGACGATCCAGAGGCTTTGACAGCCGCCTATCTTGCGCACGTGGCCGAGGTTGAACGCGGCATGAAAGCAGTGCGCCCCGAAGCGCGCATCGACGTCGAGACCCGCTTTGCCGTGCCACCGCTCACGCCTGAAGATGACGGCGTCGCCGAAGGATTGGTGCGCCGCATCACAGGCGACAATGGCAACCATGTGGTCAGCTACGGCACCGAAGCCGGGCATTTTCAGGCGGCCGGTTATTCGGCGGTGGTCTGCGGCCCCGGCGACATTGCGCAGGCGCATCAGCCCAACGAATTCATCGCTCAATCGCAGTTTGAGGCCGGCCATGACTTCATGGGCAAATTGGTTGCGGGCATCGGTTGACCCTATGATATCACTGCGCACTCCACGCGATATCGCGCGATGACGGCGTTTCCTTTCCACGACCTTGGTCCGCTAACGTTTGCAGAGCCTGTGCCAAACGCATCGGATGTCGTGGTGATTGGTGGCGGCGTCATCGGGGTAACCACGGCGCTGTTTCTGGCCCGCAAAGGCGTCAGCGTGACGCTGCTCGAAAAAGGGCGCATTGCAGGTGAGCAATCGGGCCGTAATTGGGGGTGGATCCGGCAGCAGGGCCGTGATCCAGACGAATTGCCCATCATGGTCGAAGCCAACGCCCATTGGCGCGCGCTATCCCGGGAAACCAACGTGGATATCGGCCTCAAGACAGGGGGCGTGACGTATCTGGCAGAGACAGATGCGCAATTGGCGAAATACGCGGCGTGGGTGCCACATGCCCGCGCAAATGGGGTGGATACGCGGATGTTGTCCGCAACCGAGGTCAAGACACTGATCCCGGGGCTGCAAGATCGCTATGTGGGCGCGATGTTTACAGCGTCGGACATGCGCGCCGAGCCTTGGCTCGCTGTGCCTGCGCTGGCCGGGATCGCCAAGCGCGCGGGTGCTCGGATCATCGAACGCTGCGCGGTGCGCACATTGGATATCGCCGCAGGCCGGGTTGCGGGGGTTGTCACCGAAGCCGGGCGAATTGCGACCTCTCAAGTGGTGCTTGCCGGAGGGGCGTGGTCGTCACTGTTCCTGCGCGCCCATGGGATTGCGCTGCCGCAGCTATCGGTCCGTGCCACGGTTGCAGCACTCGACGCCGCACCGATGGGGTATCAAGGCGGTGCTGCCGACAGTAAAATCGCGTTCCGTGCGCGCGCCGATGGTGGCTATTCCGTTGCCGCTGGCGGGTTTCACGAGCTTTTTGTGGGTCCCGATGCCTTTCGTGCGCTGCCGAAATTTCTCACTCAATTGCGGTCTGATCCATTTGGCACCCGGTTCTACCCTGCCGCACCGCCCGACTATCCCGACAGTTGGCGAACCGCCCGGCGTTGGAGCGCAGACCAGCAAACCCCGTTCGAACGCCAGCGCATGCTGGACCCCAAGCCCAACCGGTCCAAAATTCGTCAACTTACCCGCGATTTTGCGGCGCGCTTTCCGCATCTGGGACCGGTCCGCTTGCGCACCGCTTGGGCCGGCATGATCGACACGATGCCCGACGTTGTGCCGGTGATCGACCGGATCGCAGCACTTTCGGGACTGACAGTGGGCACCGGGATGAGCGGTCATGGATTTGGGATCGGGCCCGGCGTGGGCCGCGTCCTTTCGGCTCTGGTCACCGGCGACGATCCGGGCCATGATCTGACCCGGTTCCGTTTTGACCGATTTGCCGATGGCAGCCCGATGCGGCTTGGCCCGGCACTTTGACCCCACAGGAGACACCCGATGCCCATCAAAAACCGCTTTGCCGATTTGCACGCTGACATTACCGCATGGCGCCGCGACATCCACACGCATCCGGAAATCCTGTTCGAGACACATCGCACAAGCGCGCTGGTCGCCGAAAAACTGCGTGCCTTTGGCTGTGACGAGGTCGAAACAGGGATTGGTCGCACCGGCGTTGTTGGCGTGATCAAGGGGCGCAGGCAAGGTTCAGGCAAGGTGATTGGCTTGCGCGCAGACATGGACGCGCTGCCGATCCATGAAGCGACGGGTTTGGACTATGCCTCGCGCACCGATAATGCCATGCACGCCTGCGGGCATGACGGCCATACCGCGATGCTGCTCGGTGCCGCGCAATACCTCGCTGAGACGCGCAATTTCGACGGCACGGTCGTGGTGATCTTTCAACCCGCCGAAGAGGGCGGCGGCGGTGGCCGCGAGATGTGCGAAGACGGCATGATGGAGCGTTGGGGCATCCACGAGGTCTATGGCATGCACAATTGGCCGGGGCGACCAGTGGGCGAATTTGCCATCCGCTCGGGTCCATTTTTTGCCGCCACCGACCTGCTTGAGATCACCTTTGAAGGGCTGGGTGGGCACGCGGCCAAACCGCAGGAGACAATCGATACCACGCTGATGGCCAGCCACGCGGTGACGGCGTTGCAGAGCATTGTCAGCCGCAACGCTGACCCGATTGACCGCATCGTGGTCTCGATCACCTCCTTTGAAACGTCGTCCAAAGCGTTCAATGTCATCCCGCAACGCGTTGAAATTATGGGCACCGTGCGGACATTGTCGCCCGAGATGCGCGACCTGGCGGAAAAGCGGGTGAATGAGATCTGCGAGGGGATCGCAGGCACATTCGGCGGCCAGGTCAAGGTGCACTACCTGCGCAACTACCCCGTCATGGTCAATCACGATGAACAGACCCAGTTTGCAGCCGACGTGGCGCGCAGCATTTCGGGTCAGTGTGAAGAGGCCCCATTGGTCATGGGCGGTGAGGATTTCGCCTTCATGCTCGAAGAGCGGCCCGGCGCTTACATCCTGGTGGGCAACGGCGACTCGGCGATGGTGCATCACCCGGAATATGATTTTAACGACGATGCGATCCCGGCGGGCTGTTCCTGGTGGGCCGAAGTGATTGAACGCCGGATGCCGCTTGAGGCGTAGGCGTCGGGCAAATGGCCGTCAGCTTTGGTTCAATCAGTACGCAGAGGTTGGGTCGCCAACGTGCCAGAACTGCCCAAGCGGACCCACGCTGGGTGGCGCATACCAATGGCTCGCGCCCGCGAGCAATCGGCGATAAATGGCCTGAGCGGAGATTGCTATGCCACACGCCGCCAGAAGCTATAGCCGCGCGTCGCCTGGGCCATGATGGTGCATCAGCGGTAACACACAAGGCGCGTGCGCCGCTGATGCGCAGCGGAACCACGCAGGTGGTTCGAGCCGACTGTACCGTCACCGACCCATTAATGCTTTCGCAAGTCCGTTTCGCCGGTCCAGATCAGTTTGCGGGCTACGTGTTGCGCGGCTCAAAGTAGCGATACGAGCGACCAGACCAGTTAGCACTGGAACACCGCCAGGAGCGCCCCATCAGCCGCCAGTGTGGCTCATGTGGCGGGGCATCTGGCCATCGATCGTTTGCCGGGAATAGTCGAAATCGTGCCCTCTCGGTTTCAGCGCAATGGCCGCACGGATTGCGTCTTCCAACGGGCCTTCGTCGTCCTCACTGGCGCGCAAAGGTCCGCGCAGGTCGGCCCGATCCTCTTGACCCAAGCACATGTAAATCTCGCCCGTGCACGTCACCCGCACGCGATTGCAGCTCTCACAAAAATTGTGGCTGAGCGGCGTGATAAAGCCGATTTTCTGTTGCGTTTCTTCCAAGCGGACGTAGCGCGCCGGGCCGCCCGTGCGTTCAAGGAGATCGGTGACGGTGTAGTGCTCTTCGTAAGCGGCGCGTACATCCTTTAGCGACCAGTATTGTCCCAGCCGGTTTTCGTTGCCGATATCGCCCATTGGCATCACTTCGATCCAGGTCAGATCCATGTTGCGTGACGCGCACCACTCGGTGATCGGGCCAAGTTCGTCCTCGTTGAAACCTTTGAGCGCGACCGCATTGATTTTGATCCGCAAGCCGGCACGTTGCGCCGCATCGATCCCACGCAACACCTGCGGCAAGCGGCCCCAGCGCGTGACGGCAGCAAATTTCTGCTCGTCCAGCGTATCGAGAGAGACGTTGATCCGTCGCACGCCAGCGGCAAACAGATCATCGGCAAAGCGTTCAAGTTGGCTGCCATTGGTGGTCACCGTAAGCTCTTTGAGCGCGCCAGTTCCAAGGTGTCGCCCGATGCGGTGGAAAAATGTCATGATTTCGCGGCGCACAAGCGGTTCACCGCCCGTGATGCGCAACTTTTCAACGCCGAGTCGAATGAAGGTGGAGCACATGCGATCAAGCTCTTCGAGCGTCAACAGCTCCTTTTTCGGCAAGAAGGTCATGCTCTCGGACATGCAGTAGACACAGCGAAAATCGCACCGGTCTGTCACAGACACGCGCAAATATTTGATGGCGCGTTGGAAGGGGTCGATCAACGGTGCTGTCATAGACTAAGTGGTAGGTCTGTGACCCCGACCTCGCAAGGGGTCACAGCCAAGAAAAGGTGGCGCGCAGCGATGAAACGAGCGGTTCTGGCGATTTTGTGTTTGGGTTTGGGTGCTTGCGCGTTGCTCCAGCCATCCAATCCACCGTTTGAAGCGGAACCGGTCCAGAGCGCTGAGCAGGCGCAGGATGAAGCGCAAAACACGGCTGACCAGATCCGCCCGGAAAGCCGACCGGAACAAACGATTGTAGAGGCAGACGCGACGACAGGATTGCTTGGCCGCACAGTGGCGTCTCTGGGCAATGCAGCCGAGCCTGGTATGTGGTTGAAAACGCCGCTGGTGCAGGAACAGATATCAGCCCAGGTGTTTTACCCAGCAACGGGCAAAAGCGTTGCGGTTACGCTGATCCCAACCGATGGACCGGCGCAATCTGGAAGTCGGTTGTCACTGCAAGCCATGCGAGCGCTCGGTGCGCCGCTGACCGCGCTGCCGGAGATCGACGTTTCAGCCGGGTGACGGTCTCCGTGTCGGAGACCGATCGGAAATCGACCCGATTTCCGCCACTGCGGTCTGCTAGGTGCTTAGCATTTGCAATGTTTGGCCATGCCGATCTGCTCTGCACCACCACTTATAGCGGCAGTGCCACGACGCCCTCCGTGCGAGCCTACTCAACGGTCACAGACTTGGCCAAGTTACGCGGCTGGTCCACATCCGTGCCCTTGGCCACAGCTGTGTGATAGGCAAGCAACTGCGCGGGCACTGCATAGACAATCGGTGCGATAAAATCTGAGCAGGACGGCATTGGCACCTTGGCCCAAGCCTCTTGCCCCGCCTGCGCCAAGCCATCGGCGTCTGAAATCAACACCACTTTACCTTTGCGCGCCATCACTTCCTGCATGTTCGACACAGTCTTGTCGAATAGAGCGTCGCGTGGCGCCATCACCACAACCGGAACCTGCTTGTCGATCAGCGCGATCGGGCCATGTTTCAGTTCACCTGATGCATACCCTTCAGCATGTATATAGCTGATTTCCTTGAGCTTCAGAGCGCCTTCCATTGCCAGTGGAAACATCGCGCCACGGCCAAGAAACAGCACATCGCGTGCCTCTGAAAGCTTGCGCGCTGTCTGCTGCATCACCTGGCTTTGCCCCAGGGCCGCATTGACCAGCCCGGGCAGCTTTTGCAACTCTGCGATATGTGCAGCGATATCGTCGGCCTGCAATGTGTCTTTGGCCTGCGCCGCCTTCAACGCCAGCAGCGCCAGGACCACAAGCTGGCAGGTGAACGCCTTGGTCGACGCAACGCCAACCTCGACACCGGCATGGATGGGCAAAGCCAGATCGCTTTCCCGCGCGATTGAGCTTTCGGGGACATTGACCACCGACAGGATCGTATCGGCGCGGTCGCGGCAGTAGCGCAATGCGGCCAACGTATCGGCCGTCTCACCCGATTGGCTGACAAACAGCGCCAGTGTGCGGGTCGGGATCGGCGGTTCGCGGTATCTGAATTCCGAGGCGACATCGACCTCGACCGGGACCCGCGCCACTTGCTCAAACCAGTATTTCGCCGTCAGGCAGGCGTAGTAAGCCGTGCCGCAAGCCACCATCACAACGCGGTCATAGGCGCCGAAATCAAGCCCGGGCTCGGGCAAGTGGATGTTGCCGTCTTCGGTGAGGTAGTGGGACAGCGCGTTGCCCAAAACCGTCGGCTGTTCGGCAATCTCTTTTGCCATGAAGTGCTTGTGGCCCGCTTTGTCGAGGCGGGCGGTATCAATGGTCACCTGTCGCACAGCGCGGTTGGCGCGCTGACCGGCCGCGTCATAGATTGTGGCGCCGGCGCGCGTGACAACGACCTTGTCGCCCTCTTCGAGATACGTGATCCGGTCCGTCAGTGGGGCAAGGGCGATGGCGTCTGAGCCTACAAACATCTCACCGTCGCCATGCCCAACGGCCAGCGGCGATCCTTTGCGCGCGGCGATGATCAGATCCTCTTCTCCGTCAAAAAGAAACGCCAGCGCGAAAGCGCCTTCGAGTTGATCGATTGTTGCAAATGCGGCCGCCTGCGGGTCCATGCCGCTGTCCAGGTGTTTGTGCGTAAGCATGGCGACCGTTTCGGTGTCCGTTTCTGTTTGCGCCGCGTACCCAGCCGCGGCCAACTCAGCCCGCAGATCGCGAAAGTTTTCGACGATACCATTGTGCACAACCGTCACTGGGCCAGACAGATGCGGGTGGGCATTGCCCTCGCTCGCCCCGCCATGCGTGGCCCAGCGGGTATGCCCGATCCCCGACTTTCCGGCGAGCGGTTCATGCACCAGCTTGTCGCTCAGGTTGACCAACTTGCCGACCGCGCGGCGGCGCTGCAACACGCCGCCATTGACCGTCGCGATCCCCGCGCTGTCATAGCCGCGATATTCAAGCCGTTTCAGCGCTTCAACCAGGATCGGGGCCACCTCGTGATCCCCTAGAACCCCAACAATTCCACACATGTCAGTTGCCTCTGCCCTGTCTGGCTTTCTTTGCCTTTAGCATTTCGAATAATTTTCGCGCCATGCCGGGTTTTTCGACCTGCGGGGCGCGTGCAATGGCAAGCGCACCGTCCTCCACATCGGAGGTTATGACCGAGCCAGAGCCTGTCATCGCCTCTTCGCCCACCGAGACCGGGGCCACAAGCATGGTGTTTGATCCGATAAAGGCGCGCGCGCCAATCTCGGTACGGTGCTTCATCACACCGTCATAGTTGCAGGTGATTGTGCCCGCGCCGATGTTGGCCGCTGCGCCTACCGACGCGTCGCCGATGTAGCTGAGGTGATTGACCTTGGCGCCGGTATCAAGCGCTGCGTTTTTGATCTCCACGAAATTGCCGACGCGTACCTCCTCGGCCAGTTCTGCACCGGGGCGCAGGCGGGCATAGGGGCCCACGATCGCTCCGCGGGACACGTGGCAGCCCTCGAGATGGGAAAAGGCGCGAATGGTGGCGCCGCTTTCGACGGTAACGCCGGGTCCAAACACTACGTTGGGTTCGATGGCTGCGTCGCGGCCGATGACCGTGTCATACGCGAGGTGCACACTGTCGGGCGCCACAAGTGTGACGCCGTCGGCCAAGAGGGCAGCGCGCGCACGCTCCTGAAAGATGGCTTCGGCCGCGGCAAGGTCGGCGCGGCTGTCAACGCCCAGGGTCTCTGCCTCGTCACATTTTACTGCGGTGACCTTTAGCCCACGGGCATTGGCCAGTTCGGGCACTTCGGTCAGGTAGTATTCGCCGGAGGCGTTGTCATTGCTCAGGTGTTGCAGAAGGTCAAACAGCAGCGCGGCGTCGCAGGCCATCAGCCCGGAGTTGGTAAAGCGGATTTGGCGCTCCGCTTCGGTTGCATCCTTGTACTCGACAATCCGGACCAGCCGTTCGCCGTCCATCACCAGCCGACCATAGCGCGGTTGCACCTCCGCAATTTCAAAGCCAAGCACCACGACATCGTGCGAGCGGCGCGCCTCGAGCATGCGTTCCAGCGTGTCAGGACGCAAAAATGGCGTGTCGCCGAAGATCACCACCACGTCACCCGTGAACCCAGCCAAAGCGGCGCGCGCCTGTTCTACCGCGTGGCCGGTGCCCATCTGCTCTGCTTGGATGACCACGTCGACGTTATTGTCAAACGCGCGCGCGGCGGTCTGCACCATCTCGGCTTGGTGGCCGGCGACGACAATCGTACGCGCCGGTGACAGTGCCGCACCGGTTTGCATCGCGTGATGCAACAGCGGCGCGCCAGCGATAGGGTGGAGGACCTTCGGCAGGTCCGAGTTCATGCGTGTGCCTTTGCCTGCGGCCAGAACGATCAACGCGACATCCATGGCAAATCTCTTTGTGTTTTTGTGACCCCCTCTTTATCCGCTGGGGGACAAGGCGCAAGCGATGCAGGATAACCTTGTGTTGCGGCTTGCAACAGGACGCGTGCGAAAGGGGCAGCATGGGAGCGGTGGTGTTTGATCTGGATGGCACGCTGGCAGATACCAGCGGCGATCTATTGGCGGCGGCGAATGCGTGTTTCCGTGCCATGGGGCATGGCGATGTGCTGGGGCCGCACGATGCAGGCGTTGCGCTGCGCGGCGGACGGCGCATGCTGTCGCACGGGCTGGCGCGTCTTGGCGTGCCCGAAGAAGGTCTGGTTGATCAATACTACCCCGTTTTGCTCGACGCCTATGGCGCGGATATCTCGTCGCGCACGACGCTCTTTCCCGGCGTGATGAGTGCGATTGCGGCACTAAAGCGCGCAGGCTACGCGGTGGGCATCTGCACCAACAAACCCGAAGGACTGGCGGACCAATTGCTCACCGATCTGGGCATTCGGGCGGATTTTGGCGCGCTTGTTGGGGCCGACACGTTGCCGGTGCGCAAGCCGGACCCGGCGCCGCTGTTTGAAACCGCATCGCGCTTGGGCCGGGATCGCACGCACTGCCTGCTGGTCGGTGACAGCGATACGGATCGCAACACCGCCAAAGCTGCGGGGGTGCCGTCGATCTTGGTCACCTTTGGTCCATCGGGCGAAGATATGGCGGCACTGGCCCCCGAGGCGTTGCTTGCCGATTACGCAGACCTGCCGGGAATTGTTGCCGATCTCATGGCGCCGTGATGCGCCTTGGCTTGACCTGCGCGGCTGCGCACCGCAAAGACAGGGCATGACAGAGCGCTTTACCGGCACCTTCACCCAGCAAGAACCCATTCCCGAGGCGGCGATCGATGCCGCTGTGGCCGTCATGCGGCACGGGCGGCTGCACCGCTACAACGCTGCAGCGGGCGAGGTGGGTGAAACGGCTTCGCTGGAACAGGAATTTGCCGCCTACACCGGTGCGCAATACTGCCTTGCCGTGGCATCGGGTGGCTACGCGATGAGCTGTGCGCTGCGTGCGGTCGGGGTCAAACCGGGCGACAGGGTGCTCAGCAACGCCTTCACTCTGGCGCCGGTGCCCGGTGCAATCGCCAGCGTCGGTGCCGAGCCAGTCTTTGTCGGCGTGACCGAAGCGCTAACCATCGACCTTGAGGATCTGGCGGCCAAGATTGACCAGGCACGCGTGCTGCTGCTCAGCCACATGCGCGGGCACATCTGCGATATGGATCGGCTGATGCAGATCTGTGACGCGGCCGGGGTGACGGTGATCGAGGATTGCGCCCACACGATGGGCGCTGCATGGAACGGTGTGCCGTCAGGACGTCACGGCGCCATCGGCTGCTATTCGTGCCAGACCTACAAGCACATAAATTCGGGCGAGGGTGGCCTCTTGGTCACCGATGACCCTGACATCGCCGCCCGCGCGATCATGCTGTCGGGCAGCTATATGCTATACGAACGGCACACCGCCTCGCCGCCGAAGGCGTTTTTTGACACGATCAAATACGACATGCCCAACATATCGGGCCGTATGGACAATCTGCGCGCGGCGATCCTGCGCCCGCAGCTTGCGGACCTGGCGGCACAGGTGACGCGCTGGAACGACCGGTATCACCAGCTTGAGGTCGGTTTGCACGATACACCAGGGTTGACCGTCATCCACCGGCCAGAGGCAGAGAGCATCGTCGGATCCTCTTTCCAGTTTCTGCTGCTCGACTGGCCGGGCTCGGCCATTGGCGAGGTGCTGCAGCGCTGTGCCGCGCGCGGTGTCGAGCTCAAATGGTTTGGCGCACCCGAACCTGTGGCCTTCACGTCGCGCTATGACAGTTGGCACTATGCCCCGTCGACACCGATGGCAGCCACCGACCGGGTGCTTGCCGGAGTTGTCGACATGCGTGTGCCACTGACCTTTTCGCTGGATGACTGCGACCTGATCGCACGGATCATTCGGGCCGAGGTTTCGGCCGTCTATCAGACGACCTGATCTGAGCGGTACAAATCGTTTGACCGGCGCTTTGACCGTTGGTAAATGAACGGCTGTTCAATAAGGGGCAATCCGATGTTTGACCACTCGATGCGGTTTGATTTGGGCGACGACGTAAACGCGCTGCGCGAGATGGTGCATCGTTGGGCGCAAGAGCGGGTCAGTCCCATGGCAGCCAAGATCGACAGCGACAACGTCTTTCCCGCTGTGCTGTGGTCCGAGATGGGATCGCTTGGCCTGCTCGGCATCACGGTGGATACCGAGCACGGTGGCGCCGGGATGGGATATCTCGCCCATACGGTCGCGATCGAAGAAGTGGCGCGCGCCTCCGCATCGGTGTCGCTGAGCTATGGCGCGCATTCGAACCTGTGCGTCAATCAGATCAACTTGAACGGAACGCCGGAACAAAAGGAAAAATACTTGCCGGGGTTGATCTCGGGCGATCACGTGGGTGCGCTTGCCATGTCCGAAGCCGGAGCGGGATCGGACGTGGTGTCGATGAAGCTGTCGGCAGAAAAGCGCAACGACCGCTACATCCTCAACGGCACCAAATACTGGATCACCAACGGGCCAGACGCGGACACGCTGGTGGTCTACGCCAAAACCGACCCGGATGCAGGGCCCAAGGGCATCACCGCGTTCCTCATCGAAAAAAGCATGGCGGGTTTCTCTACCTCGGCGCATTTTGACAAGCTTGGAATGCGTGGCTCGAACACCGGTGAGCTGATCTTTGAGGATGTCGAGGTGCCGTTTGACAACGTCCTGGGCCAAGAGGGGCGCGGTGTTGCGGTGTTGATGTCGGGACTTGACTACGAACGCGTGGTTTTGGCCGGGATTGGCCTGGGTATCATGGCGGCCTGCCTGGACGCGGTGATGCCGTATGTGAGCGAGCGACGACAATTTGGCGAACCCATAGGCTCGTTCCAACTGATGCAGGGCAAAATTGCCGACATGTACACTGCGATGAATTCGGCGCGGGCCTATGTCTACGAGGTTGCCAAGGCCTGTGACCGCGGTGAGGTGACCCGACAGGATGCCGCGGCCTGCTGCCTTTATGCCTCCGAAGAGGCGATGAAGCAGGCGCATCAGGCGGTGCAGGCCATGGGCGGTGCCGGATTTCTGAGCGACGCGCCGGTGGCGCGGCTGTTCCGGGATGCTAAGCTGATGGAGATCGGGGCGGGTACCTCGGAAATTCGCCGCATGCTGGTTGGGCGCGAACTGGTCGCGGCCATGAATTGACCTTGCCATAATGCCACGCTCGGTGCTGATCACAACGGCGAGCCTGACCATATTGGCCGGGGCGCTGGGCTTTTGGTTTGGACAGCGCCAGGTGACGCTCGATAGCAGCGCCGTGATCCAAGCGGTGGCTGAGCGACACATTTCCGAACATGGTGGGCGGATCGAGGATTGCATCGGCCTGCCCGGCCAGGGGCGTGCGGTCTTTCACGTGCAATGCGCCCAGACAACCTACGCCGTGGACCGCTTGGGCCGGGTGCGGCTAATTGAGGATGGCGGCATATGAACATGGCCGAACGCTGTTTGTCTCACCCAACCGATCAGGTTGCGGCGATCGATCTCAGCGGCGGCAGCCGTCGCGATGTCACCTATGGCGATCTCGCTGCAATGACCCAAGGTATCGCACGCGCGCTGGGCACGCGGGTCAATGAGGGCGACCGGGTCGGGGTGCTACTGTCGCAAAGCCCATGGTGTCTGGCCGCGCATCTGGCAATCTGGACCATCGGGGCAATTTCCGTCCCGTTGTTCAAGCTGTTTCAACGCGATGCTCTGCGCAGCCGGATCGATGACAGCGGGCTGACCTTGGTGCTGACTGACAGCGGCGGCGCAGCAGCGCTGGCCGATCTGGCAGAGCCGTGGTTGGCAGATCAATGCGGCATCCCCGGCACCCCTGTTGCCATGACCGATGGCGATGCTGCCCGCCCCGCGATCCTGATCTACACCTCCGGCACCACCGGCACGCCCAAGGGGGCGCTGCACGCGCACACGCTGCTCGACGGGCATCTGCCGGGCGTGTGTCTGAGCCACAATGATTTGGGCCAACCCGGCGATTGCCTCTGGACGCCTGCCGATTGGGCGTGGATCGGCGGGCTTTTTGACGTGGCGATGCCAGCGCTCGCTCTGGGTATTCCCGTCGTCGCGGCACGTGCGGACAAGTTCAGCCCCGAGGCCTGCGTCGCCTTGATCGAGGAAACGGGCGTGCGCAACGTGTTCTTTCCGCCCACGGCGCTGCGCATGCTCAAAGCCTCGGGCGTGCGCATCAACGGTTTGCGGTCTGTGGCCAGCGGCGGTGAGCCTCTGGGCGCGGAAATGCTTGCTTGGGGTCGCGATGCCTTGGGGGTCACAATCAACGAATTTTACGGGCAAACCGAATGCAACATGGTTGTCAGTTCGTGCGCGGCCCGCTTTGACGCGCGGCCCGGCTGCATGGGCAAACCGGTACCCGGTTTTGATGTCGCGGTGATCGACCCCGATGGCAACCCAACCGACGCCGAAGGTGATATCGCCATACGCCGCGGCGCGCCGTCGATGATGCTGGAATACTGGCAACAGCCCCGCGCCACAGCCGAGAAATTCCGCGGCACCTGGATGATAACCGGCGACCGCGGCATACGCGACGGTGACTTTATCCGCTTTGTCGGGCGCGAAGATGACGTAATAACCTCGGGCGGGTATCGCATCGGCCCGGCAGAGGTCGAAGACTGCCTGTTGACCCATCCCGCGGTTGCAAATGTTGGCGTCGTTGGCAAACCCTGCGCTCTGCGCACCGAGATGGTGAAAGCGTATGTCGTTCGGAAACCCACCGCGCGTGTGGCCGCGACCGAGCTGCAGAATTTTGTCAAAGAACGGCTGGCAACCTACTCGTATCCAAGGGAAATCGAATTTGTCGAGGCATTGCCGATGACGGTGACGGGCAAGGTGATCCGAAAAGAATTGCGCGCGCGTGCCGCCGGAGAGGTCCGCAGATGAAACTGAAATCCCAAGCCATCGCGTCATCGGAGGCGTTCCAGAACAACCACGCCGCGCATCTCGCCGCGTTGGCCGAGGTGCAAGCCGCCGCCGCCCAAGCTGCCGAAGGCGGTGGCGCCCGCGCCCGGGCGCGACACCTTTCGCGCGACAAGATGCTGCCGCGCGAACGGGTCGCCAACCTGCTCGACCCCGGCGCGCCGTTTTTGGAAGTGGGGGCGACAGCAGCCTACGGCATGTATGACGGTGCCGCACCCGCGGGCGGCATCATCGCCGGGATAGGGCAGGTGCAGGGCCGTCAGGTCATGGTCATGTGCAACGACGCCACGGTCAAAGGCGGCACATACTATCCCATGTCGGTCAAAAAGCATCTGCGCGCGCAAGAGATTGCCGAAGCCAACCACTTGCCGTGCATCTACCTGGTCGACAGCGGTGGCGCCAACCTGCCCAATCAGGACGAAGTCTTTCCAGACCGGGACCACTTTGGCCGCATTTTTTACAATCAGGCGCAGATGTCGGCAAAGGGGATCGCACAAATCGCCGTTGTGATGGGATCGTGCACCGCTGGCGGTGCCTATGTGCCCGCCATGTCGGATGTGACGATCATCGTGCGCGATCAGGGGACCATCTTTCTGGCCGGTCCTCCGCTGGTCAAGGCGGCGACAGGGGAGGTTGTCAGCGCCGAGGCGCTGGGCGGTGGCGATGTGCATACGCGTCTTTCTGGTGTGGCCGATTACTTGGCCGAAGATGACGCGCATGCGCTGGCGCTTGCGCGCAACGCGGTGCTGAGCCTCGGCGCATCGCATCGTTTTGAACCGCAACAATCACCCGAAGCGCCAGCCTATGACCCCGAAGAGATCCTGGGCGTGGTGCCAACCGATCTGCGCACGCCCTATGATATTCACGAGGTGATCGCGCGGATTGTTGATGGGTCACGCTTTGACCCGTTCAAGGCGCGCTTTGGCGATACGCTGGTCTGTGGCTTTGCGCATATTCAGGGCATCCTCGTTGGCCTCATCGCCAATAACGGCGTCCTGTTTTCCGAAGCCGCGCAAAAAGGCGCGCATTTCATTGAGCTTTGCAGCCAGCGGCGTATACCGCTGATTTTTCTGCAAAACATCACCGGATTTATGGTCGGCCAGCAGTACGAAAACGAAGGCATCGCACGGCACGGTGCCAAGATGGTAACCGCGGTCGCCACCACGTCCGTGCCCAAGATCACGATGCTGGTGGGCGGCTCATTTGGTGCGGGCAACTACGGTATGGCGGGGCGGGCCTATGACCCGCGGTTCCTGTGGTCGTGGCCCAACAGCCGCATCTCGGTGATGGGTGGCGCGCAGGCAGCGGGTGTGCTGGCCACCGTCAAACGCGATGCAATCGAACGCGGCGGCGGTACGTGGAGCACGGAGGAAGAGGCTGCGTTCAAGCAACCCACAATCGACATGTTCGCAGAGCAATCTCACCCGCTCTACGCCTCTGCCCGGTTGTGGGATGATGGTATCATCGACCCGCGCAAGGCGCGCGAGGTGCTACATCTCAGCCTGTGCGCGGCCCTGAACGCCCCCATCGCCGAGACACGCTTTGGCGTGTTTCGGATGTGATGCCTATGGCGCGCGCCCTGGTGAAAGAGGAGACCGAGATGGTTGGTTCAGGGAAATGGGTCGAGCGGCTGACAGACGCAGTGCGCCGTGTTGAGTTGCCGACGCTGGCCAAAGAGGTCGCCATCCCGGTTTACGTGATCCACAACACGCCCGATCCCGAGGACTACTTTTTCATTTTTGACTTTGAGCAATTCGTAGAGGCGTCACGAGATGGTCTGTTTGCCAGACCCAGGCTGCAGGTCTGGGCGGGGCGCGACGACTTTTCGCGCACCCAGTTTGCCAGGCAGTTTCGCCAGAGTTTTGCGCGGGAATTCGATATCGCGCGGGCGCAGCTTGAGGCGCAGGGTGACCGCAAGACCGGGTGGTTTGGGTTTCTCAAAAACACATTGGGCGAGTTAAAGGGCGCCTCGCTCGGCGCTTTCTTGTCGAACCTTGTGCTGCTGGCGGCAACCACAACCGGTAAGGCGGTGATGGCGCAAATCTTGCCCAAAGCGTGGCTGCCCGGACGCTCCGACGCGCAGAAACTGGACGCCGCCATCACCGAGACGCAGACAAAAGTTGACGCCGCTCTGTGCGAACTGTCCGTGACATTGCATCCCGAGCTGATGGACCATGCCTTTCGCGATGGTGGGTCCGGCGCCCGGTCGCGCTTGGACCGTGACGCCTGGCCGCTGCCGTTGTTTGTCAAACAGCACCTGAAAGATGGTGCATCGGGATCGTGGCGGTAATGTTTGAGACCATACTCATTGCCAATCGGGGCGAGATTGCTTGCCGCATTATCGACACCGCGCGTGCCATGGGCGTGCGCTGTGTTGCGGTCTACTCGGACGCCGATGCGCAGGCCCGGCACGTGGCCATGGCGGATGTCGCCGTCCACATTGGCGGCTCTGCCCCGGCGGACAGCTATCTGCGTGGTGACGCGATCATCGACGCGGCGCTGAAAACGGGCGCGCAGGCGATCCATCCCGGCTATGGGTTTTTGTCCGAAAATCCGGATTTTGTTGAGGCTGTCGCGGCTGCGGGTCTGACCTTTATCGGCCCGTCGGCGGATGCCATCCGCGCCATGGGTCTCAAGGATGCGGCCAAGGCGCTGATGCAAGAGGCGGGTGTGCCGGTGGTGCCCGGTTATCAGGGTGCCGACCAAGGCGCGGATTTGCTGGCGCAAGAGGCGGCGCGCATCGGCTACCCTGTGATGATCAAGGCCATCGCGGGCGGTGGCGGCAAAGGCATGCGGGTGGTGGACGCGCCGGACGACTTTGCCGCAGCGCTCGCATCGGCCAAAACGGAGGCGCAAACTGCGTTCGGCAACGACACCGTCCTGATCGAAAAGTACATCGCGCACCCGCGCCACATCGAGGTGCAGGTTTTCGGCGACGGTGTCCGCACAGTTCACCTCAATGAGCGCGACTGCTCGCTGCAGCGCCGCCATCAGAAAGTCATCGAAGAGGCCCCAGCCCCGGGCATGAGCGCGCAGATGCGCGCAGCGATGGGGGCGGCCGCGGTGCGCGCCGCCGAAGCTGTGGGCTACAAAGGCGCTGGGACCGTTGAATTCATCGTGGACGGCACCGGCGATCTGCGGCCGGACCGCTTTTACTTCATGGAGATGAACACGCGGCTGCAGGTCGAACACCCGGTGACCGAAGCGATCACCGGCATCGACCTAGTCGCCTGGCAGTTGCGCGTCGCGGCCGGCGACGCGTTGCCCTTGGGTCAGGATGCCATCCCGCTCAATGGCCACGCCTTCGAAGCAAGGCTCTACGCCGAAGATGTGCCGGCCGGGTTCCTGCCCGCCATTGGCAGGCTCTCGCATCTGGCCTTTCCTGACAGTGCGCGCGCAGATACCGGCGTGCGCGCCAGTGATGAGATCAGCCCGTTTTATGACCCGATGATCGCCAAACTCATCGTACACGGCCCGACACGCGCGATTGCGCTCGGTCGGTTGCGCCGCGCGCTCGCAGCAACGCAGGTGGCAGGGACCACAACCAATTTGGCGTTCTTGGGCGCCTTGGCACATCATCCTGGGTTTTCGGCGGGTCAGGTCGACACCGGTCTTATCGCGCGCGATTTCGACACGATGGTTCCCGCGGCGCGCCCGTCGGATCCCGCGCACGTGATCGCTGCCGCGATGACAGCCGCCAGGCTGGAAGAGCGGCGCGAGGACGCGGGTTTTGCACTTTGGGCGCCCCTGCGCCGGACCATTGCCTTGGCAAATGGCGACGGCAGGCTCGATCCATCTGTCGAGGTTTGCACGCCAGACCACCAGCGCTGGCACCTGGGCGAAGACAGCCATGACATTTTCTACCAAAACGGCGTGTGGTCACTCGACGGGATTGCACTCCCGCAAACCGCGCGTGACGGTGATGATATTACCGTGTTCGATCAAGGTGGCATCGGTTTCACCGTGCCGGACCCGCTCGATGTCGGCGGCGCGGCGGGGGCGGGTGCTGACGTCATCCTTGCGCCAATGCCCGGATTGGTCAGCGCAATCCTGGCCCAGCCGGGCGATGATGTCGCGCAGGGTCAAAGCCTTGCGGTGCTTGAGGCGATGAAAATGGAACACCAACTCACTGCTGCGGTTGCAGGCCGCGTCGCCGAGGTTCTGGTGCAGCAGGGCGACCAGGTGACCGCTGGCGCCCCCCTGATCCGGATGGAAACCGCGGAATGATCACGCTTCACCACTGCGCGCAGACCCGTTCGATGCGCACCTTGTGGTTGCTGCACGAGCTTGCCGTGCCGTTCAACGTGGTCAGCCATCCGTTTGACAAATCGCTGCGTGCCCCTTCGTTTCTCCGCCTCAGCCCGGCCGGTCGGGTGCCGGCGCTCGAATGGGACGGGCGCACCCTCTTTGAAACCGGCGCCATCACCGAACTTTTGTGCGAGACATTCAGCCCATCAGATCTTGGCCGTCCTGCGGGCGACGCTGATCGCGGCACCTGGCTGACATGGGTGCATTTTGCAGAAACCATCAGCCAGCATTCCGCCGCTTTGACCCAGCAGCACGTGGCGCTTTACGATGACACGATGCGCAGCCCCATTGTGATGAAGCTTGAGGCCGCGCGGCTGGTCAAATGCTACGCCGCGATTGAAACCCATCTGGCCCAAGCCGAAACCGAATACCTCGTTCCGGGCGGTTTCACGGCGGCCGATATCTCGGTAGGTCAAGCGCTTTACATGGCGCAGCACTTTGCCAAAACGGATGATTTTCCGCACCTTACCGACTGGTATGCCCGGGTTACGTCGCGGCCAGCATTCCAGGCAAGCTTGCCGGAGCCGGGGCAGGGCATCTACTCGCAGGATTTCTTTGCCGCATGGGCGACATAGATGGCGGACGAGGTCGAAATTTATGAGGTGGGCCCCCGCGACGGGTTGCAAAATGAGGCGCGCGAGATCCCGATCACGGACAAAATCGCACTGGTCGATGCGCTCAGTGATGCCGGGTTTCGCCGGATCGAATGCGCCAGTTTCGTCAATCCCAAATGGGTGCCGCAAATGGCCGGCAGCGCGCAGGTTTTGGCAGGCATTCATCGCGCCCGCGGAGTACGATACGCCGCGCTCACACCAAATGTGCATGGCTATCAGGATGCGATGCGCGCAGGCGCCGATGAGGTGGCAGTCTTTGGCAGCGCCAGCGACAGTTTCTCGCGCGCCAACGTAAACGCCAGCGCTGATGCGGCGCTGGAACGGTTTGAACCGATTGTGGAAGCGGCCCGCCGGATCGACATACCTGTGCGTGGCTATGTCTCGTGCGCGATCGAATGCCCTTTTGAGGGCGCAATTGATCCCAGCGCTGTTACGCGCGTCGCAGATCGGCTTTTTGCCATGGGCTGCTATGAGATCAGCTTGGGGGACACCCTGGGCCACGCAAAGGCGGACAGCATTGCGCGCATGCTGTTGAGCGTGCGGAATGCGGTTCCGGTTGGGCGCCTTGCCGGGCACTATCACGACACGGACGGCCGTGCCTTGGCCAATATCGACGCCTCGCTCAGCTTGGGTGTGCGGGTGTTTGATGCCGCGGTTGGCGGGCTGGGCGGGTGTCCCTACGCGCCGGGTGCGGCCGGCAACGTCGCGACCGAGGTTGTGGCAGAGCATTTACATCGCTTGGGCTATGACACTGGGCTCGACCTCGACAAGGTGCGCCAGGCCGCACAAATGGCACGCGCGCTGCGCCCGGGTGCATAATCAAGCTTGGAATGACTGCTTGGCCACCAATGAAATGAAAGGACACCGATGATCGAACAGAGCATAGACAATCGCGGCGTTGCGACACTCGTCCTGGCGCGTCCCGAAAAGCACAACGCACTTGATGCCGCGACAATGGATGCCCTGACCGACGCGGCGCACCGTCTCGGCGCCGACCCTGACGTGCGCGCCGTTGTTTTGCGCGGCGAAGGGCCGAGCTTTTGTGCGGGCGGGGACCTTGGTTGGATGCGCGCGCAGATGCAGGCCGACGCAGCCACGCGCGCGCGCGAAGCACGCAGGCTCGCCGATATGCTCTGGGCGCTGAACCGCATGCCCAAACCGCTGATTGGCGCACTTCATGGCAACGCCTTTGGCGGCGGTGTCGGGATTGCTGCGATCTGCGACATGGCCATCGGCGTGCCCGGCATGCGCATGGGGCTAACCGAAACGCGCCTTGGTCTGATCCCCGCAACCATCGGACCGTACGTGCTGGCGCGCATGGGCGAGGGGCGCGCGCGCCAGATATTCATGTCATCCCGGCTGTTTGACGCCGCCGAAGCGGTCGATTTGGGCCTTTTGGCACGCGTGGTTCCGCCTGAGGAATTGCACGACGCGGTCGAAAACGAGGTCCAGGCCTACCTTGCATGCGCCCCCGGCGCGGTTGCCGCGGCCAAAGCGCTGGCCCTAGACCTAAGCGGTGCTGTGACGCCCGAGCAGGTCGATCACTCCATCGCGGTGCTCTGCGCGCAATGGGAAACGCCGGAGGCGCGCGAAGGGATTGCAGCCTTTTTTGCCAAGCGCCCCGCCGCTTGGGTTCGGCAAAAATCCGCTTGAATTGTGGCTTTTTGCGACGATATTCTCTTATAGGTGGTACTTTAACCAGTTTTTAACCGCGTTCACGAAACGCCAATTGCTCGAACGCGCGCGGATTTAATACTACGTTAATAGAGGTTGATGTTTTTTATACATCAGCGCCGACGCCGGTATCGCTCAATCACCGGCTTTTTTGGGGAATAACTGATGGATCGGAATTTAGACGATTTCGACTGTGTTCCAGAGTTTGATGCGCTCGCTGAATCTATCGTCGCGCGACTTGGATGTGACCTCGCTCTGATCAGCGTGGCGCGTGGTGAGGCTTTTGTGTCGCTCGGACACTCCGCGGCGCCCGAAGACAGCAGCGATAGGCTATCAGAAATACGCAAAACCCTGTGCGGTTTGGCATATCTGCAGCGAAAGGTGGTTTGTCTGCCCGATGTCTCCGCGGCGTCCGAGGCGGATTTGGACGACGTTCAGCCGTCGCGGACGGCAGGCGCGTATATCGGCGTGCCGTTATGGCGTGAAGACGACCTGACAGGCGTACTCTGTGCGCTGTCTACGATGCCGCGCGCCTGGTCGGCGTCTGAACTGCAATACATGACCTGCCTCGCCGATCTGGTCGAAAGCAAGATTGACCGCACTATCCTACGCTACGAACAGCGTGCGCTAAGCGCGGCACTGGCGGAAAATGACGCCGTGCTTGCCGCGTTAAGCGGTGCACGCAGTGGCGCATGCACAGTGCAAAACGCAAATGGCGAACTGGTCTTTGCAAGCTCGGCGCTTGAGACTGATCTGGGCCTTGGCACGCGCGCGGTGATGACGCTGCCCGCCTTGGCCCGTTCGGTGGCCGTTTCGGGGCGTGATGAGGCGACATTAAAGGTTGATCTGCTCGATCATCCAAACCTCACGCTTCATGTGCGCACCCATATGACAACCGATGGTTTGATCCTTTCAGACTGGTCCACCACCGGCGCATGCGGCGATATCACTCGGGCCGGCTAACTGCGCCAACGAGGTCCGACATTGACGCCCGCGCCGGCGCAATCTACCGATAATGCGAGCGCGAGGAGGCCTCTAATGGACGACATGCTGCGAGAATATCTGCCGATCTTGATTTTCCTAGCTGTTGCTATTGGCCTCGGCCTGATCTTGATCCTGTCCGCTGTCGTGCTCGCCGTGCGCAATCCCGATCCCGAGAAAGTGTCGGCCTATGAGTGCGGGTTTAACGCCTTTGACGACGCGCGGATGAAGTTCGACGTCCGGTTTTATCTGGTGTCTATCCTGTTCATCATCTTCGATCTGGAGATCGCGTTTCTGTTTCCCTGGGCGGTGGCATTCCAGGACATCAGCATGGTCGGATTTTGGTCGATGATGGTCTTTTTGGCCATGCTCACCATTGGTTTTGCGTATGAGTGGAAAAAGGGTGCGCTGGAATGGCAATGATGGATTAGTGAGCTGGCAGAGAGCGCTCAGCTTACGCAAACCCATCCGTTATCCATTAGCCCCATAATTCTGGCATTCACATGTTTGAACAGCGCGCAAACTGCGCGTTTTGTCCGTTAACCGCGTGAGATTGATGCCAATAATGCGGACAACCGCGCGTGCCGCAGTGTCGCGGTCCCGGTGCACTGCGTTGACCCCGAAAACTGTCAAAGCTAAGTCTACCCCATGTCCACCGAAAGGAACGCAGCATGGGTGTTGTCACAACGCCAAATCGTGCCGAGGCAGACAAAGAACACGCGACCCAAGCCCTGAACGCCGAACTGGCGGACAAGGGGTTCCTGTTGACGTCGACCGACGACATCATCAATTGGGCGCGCACCGGCTCATTACATTGGATGACTTTTGGTCTGGCCTGCTGTGCCGTTGAGATGATGCACACCTCGATGCCGCGCTATGACCTAGAACGGTTTGGGACGGCGCCGCGCGCCTCGCCGCGGCAATCCGATCTGATGATTGTGGCGGGCACGCTGACCAACAAGATGGCCCCTGCGCTGCGCAAGGTCTATGACCAGATGCCCGAACCGCGCTACGTGATATCGATGGGCTCCTGCGCCAATGGCGGCGGCTATTACCACTACAGCTATTCGGTGGTGCGCGGCTGTGATCGCATTGTGCCCGTCGACGTTTACGTCCCCGGATGCCCGCCCACGGCCGAAGCGTTGCTCTATGGTATCATGCAGTTGCAACGCAAAATCCGCCGCACTGGCACCATTGTCCGTTAGGCTGTCCTGATCTCGGCTGGAAAAACGATATGAGCAACGCGCTGAAACAACTCGGACATTACATCGAGGCCAAGCGCCCCAATTGCGTGCTGGCTTGGGATTTGACCTACGGTGAACTGAACCTCGATGTGGCGCCGTCTAGTATTGTCGGGCTCACCGAGTTTCTGCAAACCGATCCTACGTGCAAGTTTTCTTCTTTGGTGGATATTACGGCCGTTGATTATCCCGGCCGGGCAAAGCGGTTCAACGTGGTCTATCACCTGCTGTCGATGTACCAAAACCACCGCATCCGCCTGCGCGTGGCCCTGCGCGAAGAGGACATGTTGGCCTCGATTACCGACACCCACCCGTCGGCCAACTGGTTTGAGCGTGAGGTGTTTGACATGTTCGGCATCCTCTTCACCGGCCACCCGGATTTGCGCCGCCTGCTGACCGATTACGGTTTTCGCGGCTACCCGCTGCGCAAGGATTTCCCGACCACCGGCTATACCGAGGTGCGCTATGATGAGGCGGAAAAGCGTGTTGTCTACGAACCGGTGAGCTTGGTGCAAGAATACCGTCAGTTTGATTTTATGAGCCCATGGGAAGGCGCGCAATACACGCTGCCCGGCGACGAAAAGAAAGATGAGGACGCAGCATGACACGCGCCGCGCACAGCAACACAGGACAAGGATAGTGGAAGTGATTTGGTTCATCATTGTCGCCGTCGCGATCATCATCCCGATGTTCAAACTGCTCCCGCATTTCGGGCTGAGCCCCTATTGGGCACTGTTCTGTATCTTGCCGGTGGGTGTCATCGTCTTGCTGTGGGTCATGGCCCTGAAACTCAATGAGATGGAGAAGCGGTGATGATTTGCGCCCCGCGGACGTTCGTTTTCCCGTCGCTACCAAACTGGGCGCGCACCGCTGAGCGTGGGGGTATGAGCACATGATGGATGGTTCAACCTTTGGTGACACGCTCACCGGCGAACAGAAGATCCGCAACTTTAACATCAACTTCGGCCCGCAACATCCTGCGGCACACGGAGTTCTGCGGTTGGTGCTGGAACTTGACGGCGAAATTGTCGAACGCTGCGATCCGCATATCGGCCTACTGCACCGCGGCACTGAAAAGCTGATGGAAAGCCGGACTTACCTGCAGAACCTGCCCTATTTCGACCGGCTCGATTACGTGGCCCCGATGAACCAGGAACACGCATGGTGTCTGGCCATCGAAAAGCTGTGCAAGGTTGAGGTGCCGCGCCGCGCCTCCCTGATCCGTGTGCTCTATTCCGAAATTGGCCGCGTTCTGAACCACCTCTTGAACATCACGACCCAAGCCATGGACGTGGGCGCGCTGACCCCGCCGCTCTGGGGGTTCGAAGAGCGCGAGAAACTGATGATCTTCTACGAACGCGCCTGCGGGGCGCGCTTGCATGCGGCCTATTTCCGCCCCGGCGGCGTGCATCAGGACCTGCCACCCGAGCTGCTCGACGATATCGAGGCATGGGCCGCGCATTTCCCAAAGGTGATGGATGACATCGACGGCCTGCTGACCGAGAACCGCATCTTCAAACAGCGCAACGCCGACATCGGCGTAGTGACCGAAGAAGACATCCAGCAATACGGCTTTTCCGGCGTGATGGTCCGCGGTTCCGGCTTTGCCTGGGACCTGCGCCGCGCGCAGCCCTACGAATGCTATGACGAATTCGACTTTCAGATACCCGTGGGCAAAAACGGCGACTGTTACGACCGCTACCTCGTCCGCATGGAAGAGATGCGCCAATCGGTGTCGATCATCAAACAGGCCATCGCCAAGCTGCGTGTGACCAAAGGCGACGTGTTAGCCCGCGGCAAGCTGACCCCACCCAGCCGCACCGACATGAAACAGTCGATGGAAGCGCTGATCCATCATTTCAAGCTCTACACCGAAGGGTTCCACGTGCCCGAGGGCGAGGTCTACGCCGCCGTCGAAGCCCCGAAGGGTGAGTTTGGCGTCTACCTCGTCGCCGATGGTACCAACAAACCCTACCGCGCCAAACTGCGCGCGCCCGGGTTCCTGCATCTGCAAGCAATGGATCACATGTCGCGTGGACACCAACTGGCCGACGTCGCCGCCATCATCGGCACGATGGATGTGGTGTTTGGGGAGATTGACCGATGATCGCCCGCGCGGCGCTGATATCTGCGGTTTGCTTTGCCGCACTTCCGGTCACGGCAAAAGTTGCTGAGGATCGCGTCGCCTTGCTGGTCAAACTCATCTGCGACAACGGAGGCGCCATGGAAACCAGCGACGCCGCCACTTTGCTGCCGCCGCACGGCTTTACCATGGACGAGACACAAGCCATCGTTGCCGAGCTCGAAAAACGCGATCAGGTTGTTCCCACCGCCGGGATTTCCACGCTGCAACTCACGAAAAGCGCTTGTCAATGACCCGTTCGATTTACCTGCTACTCCCTCTCGCCCTGTCTTTCGGTGGCGCAGCGCACGCCGACCCGCAAAAAGACGCGCTGATCAAAGCCATGCAGCAAAATGGCTGCATGATGACAACCGCGCAAGCCAACGTCCAGATGCCAGCCCTTGGCATCGACCGCCCAACGGCCATCCGCTTGTCACGTGAAATGATGGCGGAGGGGATCGTCACTTTTGCCTCGGATCAGGAAACGCTCCTGCTCTTGCCACCGGCCTGCAAGCAATGATCCCTCTTCATTTCGCCAAATAAACCGCCGCCGGAGGCTCCCGCAGTCTCCACCAGACCAAAGAGTTGATCACATGCTCCGCCGCCTGCACGCAGACCAGCCCGAAAGCTTCGCGTTTACGCCCGCCAACCTCGCCTGGGCCAAGGCGCAGATCACCAAATACCCCGAGGGGCGACAGGCCAGCGCCATCATTCCGCTGCTGTGGCGCGCACAAGAGCAAGAGGGATGGCTCACCCGTCCGGCAATTGAAACCGTGGCCGACATGCTGGGCATGGCGTATATTCGCGCGCTCGAAGTGGCGTCATTTTACTTCATGTTCCAACTGCAACCTGTTGGTACCGTTGCACACATCCAGGTCTGCGGCACCACGTCCTGCATGATTTGCGGCGCCGAAGATCTCGTTTCGGTTTGCAAGGAAAAGATAGCGCCGCAGCCCCATCAGCTCAGCGATGATGGCAAGTTCAGCTGGGAAGAGGTCGAATGCCTCGGCGCCTGTTCCAACGCGCCGATGGCGCAGATCGGCAAGGACTACTACGAGGATCTGACCGCCAAACGCATGGGTGAGATGATCGACGCCCTACGCGCCGGTGATGTGCCCACCCCGGGATCGCAAATCGGGCGGTTTGCCTGCGAACCGGCGTCCGGTCTGTCATCCCTGCGCGAGTTTGACAGCGGTCACACACAATACAATGCATCGGTGCAACGGGCCACCGACATTGGCGACACGGTCAAGCGCATCGACGGCACCGAGGTGCCGCTCTTGGCGCCGTGGCAGGGCACGCCAAAAAGCGCGGCCAATACGTCTGCGTCGCCGAAACCCGTACCAAAGCCGCCTGCACCGGCTGCAAAAACCGGTTCCAAACCAAACTTTCTAGACGCGCCTCGTGCCGGTGGCGCCGATGATCTCACGCGGATCAAGGGCATTGGTCCCGGCCTCGAAAAAGAGCTGCACAGCAAAGGTGTTTACCACTTCGACCAGATAGCGGTATGGACCGCGGACGAGGTTGCCTGGGCCGATCAGCATCTGGTGCGGTTCAAGGGGCGGGTCAGTCGCGACAATTGGGTCACTCAGGCCAAAGCGCTTGCCACTGGCGCGGACACAGAATTTTCCCAACGCGCCAAAAAAGGCGCTACAAAGGCAAAAAGGTAACCTCAGAATAGGAGAGGGTTGGGTATGACCTACCAAAATCATTCGGTGAGCTGCGCGCTGAGCTGCTGGATCGGGGCTGTGCTGGCTGGCGGTGCGGCGGCCGGACTGGTCTGGTTTGTCGGCGAATTCAGCTTGTTACAAGCCGCGTTTATCGGCGCCATCGTCGTGGGTTTTGCAGGCGCGCTGCTGACATGGCTTTTGTGCCGACCTCTGCCCGCTTTGGGCGAGGCACCGGTGCCCGGCGCTGACAAGGTCGGCGCGACCGCTGCTGCAGCACCCAAACCAACCATGATGCCCGGTGATGATGCAAACGTCACCGCCGATCCGATTGATCCGGCACCCGCGCCCACCGTCTCTTACGGTGCCAAACCTGCATCTGCGGCCGCTCCGGCCCCTGCGACGGCCGCGCCAGCGCCGAAAGCCGCGGCACCAGCGGCCAAAGAGACCAAGGCTGAACTCAAGCCCGCGGCAGATCCCGCAGCACCAGCCGAGGCTGCAGCACCAGCACCGGCCGCCGAAGGCGATGGGTCAAAGCCTGCATTGCTCGACGGGCCCCGCGATGGCGGTCCTGACGATCTCAAGCTGATCAAGGGCGTTGGCCCCGGCTTGGAAAAGGAACTGCATTCCAAAGGTGTGTACCACTTCGACCAGATCGCCGCGTGGACCGCGGACGAAGTGGCTTGGGCCGACCAACACCTGGTCCGCTTCAAGGGCCGGGTGAGCCGTGATTCTTGGGTGGATCAGGCAAAGATCCTGGCCGCCGGCGGCGAAACCGAATTTTCCAAGCGCTCCGGTAAATAGGGTGCAACAGCAACCTTGAGCAAACCGCTTGATCCGAAACAGGCCCGACAGGGCCGGATTGCGGCCCTCGTCATCGCGGGGGCCGCTTTGCTGTCAATCTTTGCGCCGGTGATTGTGCAAACATTGGGCTTGCCTGCGCGCTACGAGATCCTGCTTTTGCTGTGCGCGCTGGCTGCGTTCATTTGGTCACTGGTGGTCGCTCTGCGCATCTGGCAAAACAGCCGAGACTGATCGTGTGGCCCCCATAAAGGGGTCATAGGCAAAGGATAAAACCCATGCTGGCAGACGCTGATCGCATCTTTACCAACCTTTATGGCATGAATGACCGCACGCTGACCGGTGCCTTGGCACGCGGCCACTGGGACAACACCGCCGACCTGATCAAAAAGGGTCGTGACTGGATCGTGCAAGAGATGAAGGACAGCGGCTTGCGCGGACGCGGCGGAGCGGGTTTCCCGACCGGGCTCAAGTGGTCCTTCATGCCCAAGGAAAGCGATGGCCGCCCCAGCTATCTGGTTGTGAACGCAGACGAATCCGAACCTGGTACCTGCAAGGACCGCGAGATTATGCGCCACGATCCGCACACGCTGATCGAAGGGTGCCTGATCGCCAGCTTCGCTATGAATGCGCACACCTGCTACATCTACATCCGCGGCGAATATATCCGCGAGAAGGAGGCGCTGCAGGCCGCCATCGACGAGGCCTATGACGCAGGCCTCGTGGGCAAAAACGCCGCTGGGTCGGGCTGGGATTTCGACATCTTTCTGCACCACGGGGCAGGTGCCTATATCTGCGGCGAGGAAACCGCGCTGCTTGAATCACTTGAGGGCAAGAAGGGTATGCCCCGCATGAAACCGCCATTCCCGGCAGGTGCGGGCCTTTATGGCTGCCCGACCACGGTGAACAACGTCGAATCCATCGCGGTAGTGCCCACGATCCTGCGCCGCGGGGCCGCGTGGTTTGCCGGTTTTGGCCGTCCCAACAACGCGGGCACCAAGCTCTTTGCGATCTCGGGCCACGTCAACACCCCCTGCGTTGTCGAAGAGGCGATGAGCATCAGCTTTGAAGAGTTGATCGAAAAGCACTGCGGCGGCATTCGCGGCGGTTGGAACAACCTCAAGGCCGTAATCCCAGGCGGGTCATCGGTGCCCTGTGTACGCGGCGAAAACATGCGCGACGCCATTATGGACTTTGACTATCTGCGCAACGACCTGCAGTCAGGTCTGGGCACCGCGGCCATAATCGTGATGGACCAGTCGACTGACATTATCAAAGCGATCTGGCGCCTGTCGGCGTTCTACAAGCACGAAAGCTGCGGCCAGTGCACGCCCTGCCGCGAAGGTACCGGCTGGATGATGCGCGTCATGGACCGTCTGGTACGCGGCGAGGCCGAGGTCGAAGAGATCGACATGCTGCTCGACGTGACCAAACAGGTAGAGGGTCATACCATCTGCGCGTTGGGCGACGCGGCGGCGTGGCCGATCCAGGGTTTGATCCGCAATTTCCGCGACGAGATCGAGGACCGGATCAAACACCAACGTATCGCGGCGGAGTGATATTCCAGCGGCGTGTACGAAGTCATTGTGACCAGCCAAAAGTGAAAGCATGCTGCATTTGCGAAAAAGCTGCCACCGACTTATAGTGATGTCAAAGGGCGCGAGATGACCGACGATACCGCAAGCATCATTCTTAGCTACATGCGTAAATTCGATACCAAATTGGATCGGATCGAAGATGATTTGCGCGATGTCAAAGGCCGTATGACAACGGTCGAAGAGCAGTTGGTGCGGGTCAATCGCCGTCTTGATAGGTTAGACGAACGCGTCGAAAGGATTGAAAGACGCGCCGACTTGATCGAAGGTTAGTGCCCCTCGCTGAATTCAACATCGGCACCCTGCGCTACGACTGGGACGATCCGCGTATCGCGGATTTTCAGAACAATCTTGACCGCATATACGATCTCGCGCGCCGGGCGCGGGGATATATTTGGCATCTCGAAGGGGACGAGATGGAGGCTGAACAGCTCGACCCCGAGGGGCCGCTCGGCGGCAATCCGAGGACGGCCAGCACGCTCTCGGTTTGGCATGACGTGGAAAGCCTGCGCCATTTCACCTTTCAAACCGTGCATCGCCGGTTCTATGACCGGGGTGGTGAATGGCATCTGCCGCGCTCAGCCCCCAATTTCGTCATGTGGCATGTCCCCGAATACCATCGACCAACGGTCGCGGAGGCGACGGACCGACTGGCCCACCTGACGCGCTGCGGCGCGACACTACACGCCTTTGACTGGGCCTATGTGGGGTAATACCGTCGGCAGCCAAGACACAATCAGCACCAAACCCTCGCGGCACTGACCCCGAGCGATATGGGATAGGGCGATCATGCAGCGCTTTCGCTTTGCAAAGGACGGCGATGTCGCACAGGACATTCGCGACAAGTACAATTACGACGGCGATCTGCTGGCGCACTACACCAGCATAAAAAATGGGGTCGTCCATAAATGGCATCACTACATCCCACTCTATGACCGATATTTCGCGCGCTGGCGTGGCAAACCTGTGCGTTTTCTTGAGATTGGCGTTCGCAATGGCGGATCGATGGACATGTGGCGCAAGTATTTTGGCGATGACGCGCTGCTTTATGGCATCGACATCGACGCGCGCTGTGCCCGGTTTGACGGGCGTGCGGCGCACATCCGCATCGGCTCGCAGGACGACGTCGCCTTTGTCAACGAGGTCATCGATGAAATGGGTGGCGTCGATATCATCCTGGATGATGGCAGCCACCACATGGATCACGTACCGGTCAGCTTGGCGGCGCTGTTTCCGCGTTTGTCGCGCGGCGAGGTCTACATGATCGAGGATTTGCACACAGCGTATCTGCACCGGTTCGGCGGTGGGATGCACCGCGACACCAACTTTTTCAATATGGTGCGCCGCATGTGCGATAACATGCATCGCTGGTATCATAAAAAGCCGCTGCGGTTTCCCGACTTTGGCGAAGAGATATCAGGCATCCACATCCACGACTCGGTGGTGGTTATCGAAAAGGACCCTGTTCATCCGCCACAGCACTCGTGGGTCGGGTCCGAAGCGCAAGAATGAGCCGCGCCCCTTGTGCCGCGCAAGCGACTGGGGCATTGCTTGCGGACCCGCTGCGGCATCGCACGGCACAGGTGACGGAGGTCGAGATGAGCATATCAGTTACAGCCAGCCGCAAGGCCGTGCTGCTTGCCATGGCCTGTGCGGCCAGCCTGATCTTAAGTGCTTGCCAGGAACGGCGCGCTGACCGGATCGCCTTTGACGGCGTGTTCTTTCGCTCAAACTCGTCCAAAGTCGACAAACAGCGCGATCAGTTTGTGGTCAGTGTCGGACCCGCCTCGCTGTCGCTTGATGGGGCGCGCGCGGCAGGACGGCACGAGGCGGTGCGCTACTGCATCGAAAATTTCGGCGCGTCCGACATCGCATGGTCGCAAGGTCCTGACGCTGAAGATGGCAGGCTGGTTCTGGAAAACGACCGGCTGATCCTGCGCGGCACGTGCACTGCGTTTTGATCACCGCTGCATCCGCGCGCGGCACAGCAGTCAAATGGCGACAATTCGCGCGCTAACCGCTTGTGTTGAAGGTTGTTATTGCATAGCAAACTCATACTTTTCCACTTGGTCCACAGCGGCTTGACACGTGGAGAACCCAAATGCGCGCAATGACCATAGCCATGACCCTCGCCCTGGTTGCCAGCACATCCTTTGCCAAGCCACCTCTTCGCGAGGTGCGCGAGATTGACGGCACCATCCTGGCGGTCGGGATCGCCGACGAAATCCGCAAAAACTGCCCGACAATATCGGCCCGCATGATCCGGGCCATTAGCGTGGTCAGCCGTTTGACGTCACGCGCGCGCGATCTGGGCTATACGGATGCGGAAATCGACGCCTACCGCAAATCCGACATTGAGAAAGAGCGCCTCAAGGGCGAACGCCAAGCCTATTTTGCGGCCGCGGGCGTTGAGGCAAACACGCCAGAGAGCTACTGCGCGCTCGGCGCGGCGGAAATTGCAAAAGGCGGCCAGATCGGCGCATTGTTGAGGATGAACTGAGGCATGAGCGATTTGCGCAAGGTCATCATCGACAACACCGAGGTGGAAGTGGACGGGGCGATGACCCTGATCCAGGCCTGCGAGGAGGCCGGGATCGAGATCCCCAGATTCTGTTATCACGAACGGCTCAGCATCGCAGGCAACTGCCGCATGTGCTTGGTCGAGGTTGTCGGCGGTCCGCCCAAGCCGGCCGCATCCTGCGCCATGCAGGTGCGCGACCTGCGTCCCGGCCCCGAAGGTCAGCCACCCGTTGTGCGCACCAACTCGCCCATGGTCAAAAAGGCGCGTGAGGGCGTGATGGAGTTTTTGCTCATCAATCACCCGCTCGACTGCCCGATCTGCGATCAGGGCGGCGAATGCGATCTGCAGGATCAGGCCATGGCCTACGGCGTGGATTTCAGCCGCTTTCGCGAACCCAAGCGTGCGGTCGATGATCTGAACCTCGGCCCGCTTGTCGAAACGCATATGACGCGCTGCATTTCGTGCACCCGCTGCGTGCGATTTACAACCGAGGTCGCGGGCATCACACAGATGGGGCAAACCGGCCGCGGCGAAGATGCCGAGATCACATCATATCTCGGTGAAACGCTGGAATCGAACCTGCAGGGCAACATCATTGATCTGTGCCCGGTGGGGGCGCTGGTATCAAAACCCTACGCCTTTACCGCGCGGCCCTGGGAGCTGACCAAAACCGAAAGCATCGATGTGATGGATGCGCTTGGCTCTTCGATCCGCGTAGACACCAAGGGCCGCGAAGTCATGCGTTTTCTGCCGCTCAACCATGACGGCACGAACGAGGAATGGATTTCTGACAAGACGCGCTTTGTCTGGGATGGGCTGCGTCGCCAACGGCTGGACCGCCCATATGTGCGCGAAAATGGCAAGCTGCGCCCGTCTGATTGGTCCGAGGCGTTGGCGATGGCCGCCAATGCGATCAATCGGGCAGACAATGCTCTGGGCCTGGTCGGCGATCTTGCATCAACCGAGGCGGCCTATGCCCTTAAGGGCTTGATCGAAGGGCAGGGCGGGGTCGTGGAATGCCGCACCGACGGCGCCAAGCTGCCCCGTGGCAACCGTGCCGCCTATGTGGGCACGGCAGCGATTGAGGATATCGATGCCAGCCAGTCCCTGCTGCTGATCGGCACCAATCCGAGGCTCGAAGCGCCGGTGCTGAACGCTCGGATCCGCAAGGCTTGGCTGGCCGGAGCGACCGTCGGGTTGATCGGGCAGCCGGTTGATCTGACCTATGAGTATATCCACATCGGCACCGACCGGGCCGCGCTGGAAACGGCGCTGGGTAATTGCGACCGGTTTGCGCCGGAGGGCAGCAACCCGGTCATCATCATCGGCCAAGCCGCGCTGCAAGGCGAAGACGGCGCCGCCGTGCTGGCCTATGCGCAAAAGATGTGCGCGGCATCATCGGGCAAGTTGCTGGTCTTGCACACTGCCGCAGGCCGCGTTGGCGCGATGGATGTCGACGCCACCAACCCCGATGGCATGGCGGCGGTGGCGCGGGCGGATTTGATTTACAACCTGGGCGCTGACGAGATCACAATCGAGGATGGTCCGTTTGTGATCTACCAGGGCAGCCATGGGGATCGCGGCGCGCACCGCGCCGACATCATCTTGCCCGCCGCTGCCTACACCGAAGAGCCGGGGCTATTTGTAAACACCGAAGGTCGCCCGCAGATCGCACAGCGTGCCAGCTTTGCGCCCGGGGAGGCCAAGGAAAACTGGGCCATCCTGCGCGCGTTGTCGGGTGAGCTGGGCAGTGCGCTGCCCTATGACAGCATCGCCGCCCTGCGCCAGGCCATGGTCCAAGATCACCCGCATCTTGGCGACATTGATGTGGTGCCGGAAAACAGTGGCGACATACTGCAGCCGGGCCAGATGGGCACCGGCGATTTCGGACAGGCGATCACCGATTTCTACCTGACCAATCCCATCGCACGTGCGAGCCAGCTCATGGCCGAACTCAGCGCAGGCGCCAAGGCGCGCCACCGGCAAGCGATTGCCGCGGAATGAAATGCGCGGGCGTCATAGCGCTGCTGCCCATCGCGGCATGCGCCCCTGTTCCCACGGCAGAGCAGTTCATCCCCGATTATCGCGGGGTGGAAACGCAGTTGCTGCAAGACGATCTGGTTCAGTTCAACGTGTCGATGACCAACGCGATCACGGCGCAGGACGTCGTGAACTATGCCGAATGCGCGGCCGCGGGCTATACCTTGATCCGCGGCTTTGGCTTTGCCCGTCACGTGCGCACCAATGTCGATCAGCAGGCCGAAGTTTGGCGCGCGGATGCGGTCTATAACATCTCGCCCACCTTACCGCGCGGTCTGCGCACCATCGACGCCGAGGTTGTGGCCGCCGCGTGCGATGAAAAGGGAATTCCCACGATATGAGAGCCTCCCGCTGAATGACGTCTGAATTTCTCAACACGCCCGGCGGGATCGCGTTGATCATGCTGGCCCAAGTGCTGGCAGTGGTCGCTTTTGTCATGATCTCACTGCTGTTTCTTGTCTATGGCGACCGCAAGATCTGGGCCGCTGTGCAAATGCGCCGCGGGCCCAATGTGGTGGGCACCTTTGGGCTGCTGCAAACCGTGGCAGACGCCCTAAAATACGTGGTCAAAGAGGTCGTGGTGCCTGCAGGCGCGGACAAGACCGTGTTTATGCTGGCGCCGATGACCTCATTTGTGCTGGCCATGGTTGCCTGGGCCGTGATCCCGTTCAACGACACCTGGGTGCTCAGCGATATCAACGTGGCGATCCTCTATGTCTTCGCGATCTCCTCACTGGAAGTTTACGGCGTGATCATGGGGGGCTGGGCGTCAAACTCAAAGTACCCGTTCCTGGGGTCTTTGCGGTCTGCGGCGCAGATGATCTCGTATGAGGTGTCCATCGGGTTGATCATCATTGGGGTAATCCTGTCCACCGGATCGATGAATTTTGGCGCCATCGTCAGCGCACAGGATACCGGCGCGCATTTCTTCGGCTGGTACTGGCTGCCGCACCTGCCGATGGTGTTTTTGTTCTTTATCAGTGCCTTGGCAGAAACCAACAGGCCGCCGTTCGATCTTCCCGAGGCGGAATCTGAACTGGTCGCGGGCTATCAGGTGGAATATTCGTCCACACCGTTTCTTTTGTTCATGGCAGGCGAATACATCGCAATCTTTTTGATGTGTGCGCTGACAACACTGCTCTTTTTCGGTGGCTGGCTGTCGCCGATTCCGGGCGTGCCCGATGGCGCGCTGTGGATGGTGGCCAAAATGGGGTTCTTCTTCTTCCTCTTTGCCATGGTCAAGGCGATCACACCGCGCTACCGCTATGACCAGTTGATGCGGTTGGGTTGGAAGGTGTTCCTGCCCTTCAGCCTGATCTGGGTCGTGTTCGTTGCGTTCGCGGCCAAATTCGAATGGTTCTGGGGCATCTATGCCCGGTACGCCATGGGAGGTGCATGATGGGACTGGCTCAGGCAATTTCGGAGGCGCCTGAAAATCTGCTGGATGATTTGGCGACATATGTGATGACCGAATGCACGCAATTGGGCGATGACAGCGCTGCAGAAGACGCGTTGGACACGTCCGAGGTTGTGTCGGCGCTCAAGGCGTGGGCCTACATGAACATGAACGCCCCGGGCGTCGACTGAGGTCGCGTTTTGTACAAAGCGGGGCCTCAATTGAACAAAAGGAAAGGTAGCTAACGCATGGCGAATATCGATTATTCCCGCGCCGCCAAATATTTCCTGCTGCAGGATTTTTGGGTCGGGCTGAAATTGGGGCTCAAGTACTTCTTTGCCCCGAAAGCCACCCTGAACTATCCGCATGAAAAGGGCCCGCTGTCTCCGCGGTTTCGCGGAGAACACGCGCTGCGCCGCTATCCGAATGGCGAAGAACGCTGCATCGCGTGCAAACTTTGCGAAGCGGTGTGCCCAGCGCAAGCGATCACCATCGACGCCGAACCGCGCGAGGATGGCAGCCGCCGCACCACACGCTACGACATCGACATGACCAAATGCATTTACTGCGGGTTCTGCCAAGAGGCGTGCCCGGTGGACGCCATTGTCGAGGGACCCAATTTCGAGTTCTCAACCGAAACGCGCGAAGAGCTGTTCTATGACAAGGACAAACTGCTGGCCAACGGCGAGCGTTGGGAAGCAGAGATCGCGCGCAACCTGGAATTGGATGCTCCCTACCGATGAGCGACGCGTCAAACCCTTTTGCCGCAATGATGGCGCAGATGCAGGACATGATGAAAGCCATGCCCGGCGCGGACGCCTTTGATCCGATGAAGGGTTTTGACGCCAAGGCTTTTGAGGCGATGTGGCCCACCTTGCCCAAAGAGATCATGGAGGCGTGGTTTGGCAATACCATGAACCCGGATGGGCTTGAGGCGAAAACCCGGCTGCTCCTGACCCTCGCCGGTCTCACCATGCAAGGCGCGCAGGCCGAAACGCCGGTGCGCCAGACCGTGCGCCACGCCATCGAAGCGGGCGCTACCAAGCAGCAGGTGATCGAAACCATCGGTTTGATGAGCGTTTTTGCGGGCGTGCCGGCAACGACCAAGGCGATGCAACTGGCCCAAGAGGCCATGCAGGACGAGGACGACACGTGACGGTCTATGCCTTCTATCTTTTTGCAGTGTCGGTGATCACGGGCGGTCTGTTCACCGTGATCAGCCGCAATCCGGTGCATTCCGTGCTGTGGCTGATCCTGTCGTTCCTCAGTGCTGCGGGGCTCTTTGTGTTGTTGGGCGCAGAGTTTGTCGCGATGCTGCTGATC
>JBCCLL010000038.1:0-34955 GCA_039026855.1 Pseudomonadota bacterium
ATCTCGACCGTGAGGGCTTCGTCTGACATCGGAACCTATCCTTTTTATTATTTTTCCGAGCTTGGCTACATGTAGGTATTTACGCCAATCAGAAAAGATCAGATCACCGTGATCGCATTCCGTATTGACAGAAAATGGCAGCAATTGGTCCAAGCGCGCGTTTTTTACATTTGATTTGACGGTCAAGAAAATCCGCAAAATCTGCATGACACCTGTGCGAAAAACGAATAGATCGCGGGGGTTTGGCCGGGTCGGGTTTGGCACGGATTGGTTTTTGGGGGCGCGATGACGTCTTTTGTGCCGGGCTTTTTTTTGGGCTTTTCGCTGATCCTGGCGATTGGCGCGCAGAACGCGTTTGTGCTGCGGCAGGGCTTGCGGCGGGCGCATGTATTTGCCGTTGTGATAACTTGTGCGGTGTCGGACGCGGTGTTGATCGCGGCCGGTGTGGCCGGATTTGGGGCGCTGGCCGAAGCGGTGCCGTGGTTTGAACCGCTCATGCGGTATGGCGGGGCGGCGTTTCTGCTGTGGTACGGCTGGCGCAATGCGCGGTCGGCCTGGCGTGGCGGGCAGGCGCTGGGCACGGGCGGGGATGAAGCGCAGAGCCTGCGCGCCGCGGTGCTGACAGTGCTGGCGCTGACCTGGCTGAACCCGCATGTGTATCTCGACACGGTTGTGCTGCTTGGGTCGATCTCGGCGCAATATCCGGACCGGCTTGCCTTTGCGCTGGGGGCGATGACGGCGAGTTTCGTGTTCTTTTTCTCGCTTGGCTATGGCGCGCGGGCGCTGGCGCCGCTGTTTGCGCGGCCGTCGGCGTGGCGGGTGCTCGACGCTATCATTGCGCTGACCATGTGGGCGATTGCAGCCAAGCTTTTGTACATGTGAGGTGCCTTGCACCTCGCGCGCGTTTACCCCTTGATAGCGCCATGACGTCCCACCCTCAGAACCCGCTGCGCGGCATCTTTTGGATGTTTGTCACGGGGTTGTGTTTCGTGGCTGTGACGGCGCTGGTCAAATATATGGGGCCGCGCGTGCCACCCGCTGAGGCGGCGTTTTTGCGCTATGTGCTGGGGCTGGTGTTTTTGGCGCCGATGCTGCCGGCGGTGTTTGCCGCGCACCTGACACGGCGGCAGTGGCGACTGTTTGCGGCACGGGGCGTGTTTCACACGGTGGGCGTGACGCTGTGGTTTTTCGCCATGACGCGCATCCCGATCGCGGAGGTGACGGCGATGAACTACCTCGCCCCGGTCTATGTCAGCATCGGTGCCGCGCTGTTTCTGGGCGAACGGCTGGCGGCGCGGCGGATCGCGGCGGTGGTGGTGGCGCTGATTGGGGTGGCGGTGATCCTGCGGCCGGGATTTCGCGAGGTCGAGACCGGACATCTGGCCATGATCTTTTGCGCTGTGATGTTTGCCGGTGGCTACCTGTTGGCCAAGATCACCGCCGATGAGGTCGCACCGGCCGTTGTCGTGGCGATGCTGTCGATTTTTGTGACCATCGGGCTGGCGCCGCTGGCGGCGATGGATTGGGTCACGCCAAGCCTTGAGGATCTTGGACTGCTGTTTCTGGTCGCCTGCTTTGCCACGGCGGGGCATTACACGATGACCATGGCCTTTGCCGCCGCGCCTGTGACGGTGACGCAGCCGGTGACGTTCCTGCAGCTCGTTTGGGCCGTGGCGCTGGGGGCGCTGGTCTTTGCCGAGCCGGTCGACATCTGGGTGATCGCGGGCGGGCTGCTGATCCTGGGTGCTGTGACCTACATCACGTGGCGCGAGGCGGTGCTGAAGCGGCAGGCGATCACGCCCCCGTCGCCTGCGACCAAGCTTTAGTCGTTTTTGTTGATTGACCAGTCAATAAAAACCAGACAGGTTGCGCGCCATGCCAAAGGTCGGAATGGAACCCATACGCCGCAAAGCGCTGGTCAGCGCCACCATCGCCGAGATTGGGGCGGCGGGGTCGCTGGACGTCACCGTTAGCCAGATTGCCAAACGTGCCGGCATGTCGTCGGCGCTGGCGCATCACTATTTTGGCGGCAAGGATCAGATTTTCGAGGCTGCGATGCTGCACATCCTGCGGCAGTTCCGCGCTGAGGTGGTCGCCGGGCTGCGCGCGGCGCGCACCCCGTGGGCCCGCGCCGAGGCGCTGATTGACGCAAGCTTTGCCCCCTCGTGTTTTGATGCAGCTACGGTCAGCGCGTGGATGACGCTCTATGCGCAGGCCACTGCGCAGCCTGCGATGCTGAGGTTGTTGCGCCTCTATCAGGCGCGGCTGAAGTCGAACCTGACCCATGCCTTGCGCCCGCTCAGCGCGCAGGCGGAGGCGGATGCCGAAACGCTGGGCGCGTTGATCGACGGGCTATACTTACGTGCGGCGCTTGCGGGTGGCGGCGATCAGGCCAAGGCAACTGCGCACCGCGTGCTGTGCAGTTTGATCGGAGACTGACGGCCCGTGACCCAACCCAATATCCTGATCTTCATGGTCGACCAGCTCACCGGCTGCCTGTTCGAGGATGGCCCGGCCGAATGGCTGCACGTGCCCAATCTGCGCAAGCTGGCCGCACGGTCCACGCGCTTTGCCAATGCCTATACCGCCTCGCCGCTGTGCGCGCCTGCGCGCGCGTCGTTTATGACCGGCACGCTGCCCAGTCAGCACGGCGTCTATGACAATGCGGCCGAATTTGCAGCCTCCATCCCCACCTATGCGCACCACCTGCGGCGGGCGGGGTACCAGACGTCGCTGGTGGGCAAGATGCACTTTGTCGGTCCCGACCAACGCCACGGGTTCGAAAAACGGCTGACCACCGACATCTATCCGGCCGATTTTGGCTGGACCCCGGACTACCGCAAACCCGGCGAGCGGATTGACTGGTGGTACCACAACATGGGGTCTGTCACCGGCGCAGGCGTGGCCGAGATCACCAACCAAATGGAATATGACGACGAGGTCGCCCATCACGCGCGGGCCAAGGTCTATGATCTGGCGCGGGCGCAGGACGCGCGACCGTGGTGCCTGACGGTCAGCTTTACCCATCCGCATGATCCGTACGTGGCGCGGCGCAAGTACTGGGATCTCTATGAGGGCTGCGATCATCTGATGCCGGAGGTGCCGCCCATCGCCTATGACGCGCTCGATGCCCATTCGCAGCGGATATTTGACGCGAACGATTGGCAGAACTTTGACATCACCGATGACGATGTGCAGCGCTCGCGACGCGCGTATTTCGCCAATGTCTCGTATCTCGATGACAAGATCGGCGAGGTGATGGAGGCGCTGGAGAGCACGGGCCAGGAGGCGGTGGTCGCCTTCGTGTCTGACCACGGCGACATGCTTGGTGAGAAGGGGCTGTGGTTCAAGATGTCGTTCTTTGAAGGGTCGGCGCGCGTGCCGTTGATGATTTCTGCGCCCGGGATGGCGCCGGGGAACGTGACCGATCCGGTGAGCCTCTTGGATATCTGTCCGACGCTGTGTGATCTCGCCGGTGCCGATATGGCGGCGGTGGCGCCTTGGACCGCGGGGCAAAGCCTTGTCCCGCTGGGGCAGGGCGAGGTGCGGACCGAACCCGTGGCGATGGAATACGCGGCCGAGGGCAGCACCGCGCCCATGGTCTGCCTGCGCTATGGCAAGTGGAAATACACCCGTTGCGCGCATGATCCCGATCAACTCTTTGATCTGGACGCGGATCCGCATGAGCTGGCCAACCTGGCGGAGGTGCCTGCGCACCAAGGCACGCTGACCACGCTGCGCGCCAAGTCCGAGGCGCGCTGGGATCTCGGGCGGTTCGACGCCGAGGTGCGCGCCAGCCAGGCGCGGCGCTGGGTGGTCTATGACGCGCTGCGCGCGGGCGACTATGCCCCGTGGGATTTCCAGCCGCAGCAGGACGCCTCGCAGCGATACATGCGCAACCACATGGACCTGAACGTTTTGGAAGACGCGCAGCGCGCGCCAAAGGGGGACCAGCGATGAGCTATGACACCCAACCGACCGCCAGCCATTTTATCGGCGGCGCCTATGTCGAGGATGACGCTGGCGCGCCCATCGACGTGATCTACCCGGCCACGGGCAAGGTGATCGCGCGGGTGCACAGCGCCACGCCCGCGATCATTGACGCAGCGCTGGACGCCGCGAAGAGCGCCCAAGGCACTTGGGCCGCGATGAGCGGTACGGAGCGGGGGCGCATCCTACGCCGCGCCGCCGACATGATGCGGGAGCGCAATCACGACCTCAGCGTGCTGGAAACCTTCGACACCGGCAAACCCTACCAGGAAACCAGCGTGGTCGACGCCACCAGCGGCGCGGATGCGCTAGAGTATTTCGGTGGCATGGCGGCGACTCTGACCGGCGAGCATATCCAGCTGGGCGAAGACTGGGTCTATACCCGCCGCGAGCCTTTGGGTGTGTGCGTCGGCATTGGCGCGTGGAACTATCCCACCCAGATCGCCTGCTGGAAAGGCGCGCCCGCGCTCGCCTGCGGCAACACGATGGTGTTCAAACCGTCCGAGACCACGCCTCTGTGTGCGCTAAAAGTGGCCGAGATCCTGCACGAGGCGGGCTTGCCTGCGGGGTGCTACAACGTGGTGCAGGGGCTTGGCGATGTGGGCGCCGCACTGGTCGCCGATGCGCGGGTCGACAAGGTGTCGCTCACCGGCTCGGTGCCCACGGGCGCCAAGGTCTATGCCGCCGCCGCTGCAGGCATAAAGCATGTGACGATGGAGCTGGGCGGCAAGTCGCCCCTGATCATTTTTGACGACGCGGATATCGAAAACGCGGTGTCGGGGGCGATCCTGGGGAATTTCTATTCCTCGGGGCAGGTCTGTTCCAACGGCACGCGGGTGTTTGTGCATCGGGGGATCAAGGAGGCGTTTCTGGATCGGCTCGCGCAGCGGCTTGAAGGTGCCGTGATCGGCGATCCGCAGGACCCCGAAACCAGTTTCGGCCCGATGGTCAGCGCGCGGCAGATGGAGATCGTGCTCAGCTACATCGACAAGGGCAAAGCCGAGGGTGCGCGTTTGGTGACCGGCGGCGCGCGGTTGGAGCGAGATGGGTTCTACCTGCAGCCCACCGTCTTTGCCGATGTCACCGACGACATGACCATCGCGCGCGAAGAGATTTTTGGCCCCGTCATGGCGGTTCTGGATTTCGAGGACGAGGCCGACGTGACGGTGCGGGCCAATGATACCGAGTTTGGCCTCGCCGCCGGCGTGTTCACCCGTGACCTGACCCGTGCACACCGCGTGGCGGCAGGGTTCGAGGCGGGGACCTGTTACATCAACACCTATAACGACGCGCCGGTGGAGGCGCCGTTTGGCGGGATGAAACGGTCCGGCGTAGGCCGGGAGAACGCTAAGGCCGCAATTGAACATTACAGTCAGTTAAAGTCGGTCTATGTGCGCATGGGCGATCTGGAGGCTCCGTTTTGAGGGCGAGCGTCCATTTTTGCCACGACGGAACGGCGCGCCAAAAATGGACGGGAGAGGTGGGGAACGTCGTACCTTTTGCGGCGTTTGGCTTTTCTGCTGAGAGGTGCTTGAGGGATCAGTGTGATCCTCAAGTCACCGCGCCAATAATGTGATGCGATTCCCCGAAGCCTCAAGGACACGCCGCGCAAGCGCGGTGCTTCGCATCCTTGACCCTTCGCGGAATCACCTGGGGTGAGCGGGATGGAAGCGGATTACGTGATCGTGGGGGCCGGGTCGGCGGGCTGTGCCGTGGCCTACCGGTTGGCCGAGGCCGGGCGGTCAGTGCTGGTGGTCGAGCATGGTGGCACTGATGCCGGGCCGCTGATCCAGATGCCCGCGGCGCTGTCGTTCCCGATGAATATGAAGCGCTATGACTGGGGCTACTGGTCCGAGCCGGAGCCGCATCTGGGCGGGCGGCGGCTGGCCTGTCCGCGTGGCAAGGTCATCGGCGGGTCATCATCGATCAACGGCATGGTCTACGTGCGCGGGCACGCGATGGATTATGACCATTGGGCCGATGCGGGCGCCGATGGCTGGGCCTATGCTGACGTGCTGCCCTATTTCAAGCGGATGGAGGCGTGGGACGACGCCGGCCACGGCGGCGATCCGGGCTGGCGTGGCGAAGATGGCCCGTTGCATGTGACACGGGGTCCGCGGCAAAACCCGCTGTATCACGCCTTTGTCGAGGCGGGGCGGCAGGCGGGCTACGAGGTGACCGCCGACTATAACGGGGAAAAGCAGGAAGGCTTTGGCCCGATGGAGCAGACGGTGCATCGCGGGCGGCGCTGGTCGGCAGCGAATGCCTATCTGCGGCCCGCGCTCAAGCGTCCGAACTGCGACCTGTTGCGCGGGCTGGTGGAGCGCTTGGTCATCGAGGATGGTCGTGCCGTGGGCGTCGCATTGGCGGGCGGGCAGGTGATCCGGGCGCGGGCCGAAGTGATCCTCGCGGCGTCGTCGATCAACTCGCCCAAGATCCTGATGCTGAGCGGGGTTGGGCCTGCCGCGCATCTGGCCGAGCATGGAATTGACGTCGTGGCGGACCGGCCAGGCGTTGGCAGCAACCTGCAGGATCATTTGGAGATGTATATCCAAATGGCCTCCGCCCAGCCGATCACGCTTTATAAGCACTGGAACCTGATCTCGAAGGCGTGGATCGGGGCGCAGTGGCTCTTTACCGGCACCGGCCTTGGCGCGTCGAACCAATTTGAAAGTGCCGCCTTCATCCGCAGCCGGGCAGGGGTGCCGTATCCGGACATCCAGTATCATTTCCTGCCGCTGGCGGTGCGCTATGACGGACAGGCGGCGGCGGAGGGGCACGGGTTTCAGGCGCATGTGGGGCCGATGCGGTCGCCGTCGCGTGGCACGGTGCGGCTGCGGTCGGGGGATGCGGGCGACGCGCCGCTGATCCAGTTCAACTACATGAGCACGGATCAGGATTGGGACGACTTCCGCACCGGTATCCGGCTGACGCGCGAGATTTTTGCGCAAGACGCGTTCAAGCCTTTTGTGCGACACGAGATCCAGCCGGGTGATGCGGCGCAAAGCGATGACGAACTGGATCAGGCGATCAGGGACCACGCAGAAAGCGCCTATCACCCATGTGGCACTTGCCGGATGGGGCGGGCGGACGATCCGAATGCTGTGGTCGACCCACAGGGACAGGTCATCGGGGTGGATGCGCTGCGCTGCGTGGACAGCTCGGTCTTTCCGCGCATCACCAATGGCAATCTGAACGGACCTTCAATTATGACCGGTGAGAAGATAAGCGATCACATCCTGGGTCGCGACCCACTGCCGGCCAGCAATGACGTTCCGTGGGTGCATCCCAATTGGCAGACAGCGCAACGTTAACGAAAGTCAGAACCGACGGTTGAAGCGTTAACGCGGCGCAGGCATGTTAACCGCATGTTAAGGTTTTGCCTCACGCTGCTGTGCCTTTTGCCCGTCACCACGACCGCTGCTGAACTGCGCGGGCCGGTGGTCGTTGTGGATGCGGACACCATCAGAGTGGCTGGCACACGGGTGCGATTGCACGCGATTGATGCGCCTGAGCAGGATCAGACATGCGTGACCGAACTGGGCACTGATTTTGACTGCGGCGCTTGGGCGACGGGGCAGGTGCGCGCGCGGTTCGAAGGGCGCATGGCCACCTGCACCCGCCGCGCGACGGACAGCTATGACCGCGTGGTGGCGACCTGTTGGGTGGACAACGTGGATATGGGGCGCGAGATCGTGGCGCAGGGCTGGGCCTTTGCCTACCGGCGTTATGGCTGGGACTACGATCTTGAGGAAAAAGCGGCGTCGGTCTCAGACCGCGGCCTGCACGGGATGCAGGTGCAATCGCCCGCATGGTTCCGCAAGACGCGGGCCAAGGGGCGTATCCCGCCTGACCCGGCATGCCGGATCAAAGGCAATATCTCGGCCGGCGGGCAGATTTACCATGTGCCGGGCCAACGGCACTATGAAGAGACAGGCATCGTGCCCGCGCGCGGCGAGCGGTGGTTTTGCACCGAGGTCGAAGCAGTGGCCGCGGGATGGCGCAAAGCGCGGCGCTAGGGTTTAGTCGCTGACTGAGTAAGGCAACACCTCGCGCACGTTTGGATCAACAGACAGGTGCCGTTCCAGAGGCGGGACCGAGCGTTGGTGACAGCCGGGGCGTTCGCAAATGCGGCACGAGATGCCGATGGGTTCAAACGCATCGCTGCGGGTCAGGTCCATCCCGTCGGCATAAACCAGATCGGCGGCGTGCCGCACCTCGCACCCCAACGCGATGGCAAAGCGGCGCACCGGCGCGCCAAAATGGCCCGCCGTCTTGGTCACGTCGCGCGCCAGGCTGATATAGCGGACACCGTCCGGGGTTTCGGCCAGCTGGCGCAGGAATTGGCCCGGCAGCTCAAACGCCTTGTGCACGTTCCACAGCGGGCAGGCACCGCCGAAGCGGGCAAATTGCAGGCGCGTGGCGGAATGGCGTTTGGTGATCGTGCCCGCCTGATCGACGCGGACAAAGAAGAACGGGATGCCCTTGGCACCGGGACGTTGCAGCGTCGACAGGCGGTGGCAGACCTGTTCGATGGACGCGCCAAACGCGGTGGCCAGCCGTTCGAGATCGTGGCGCGCGGATTGCGCGGTCTTTAGGAACGGCGCATAGGGCATCAGCGCCGCACCGGCGTAGTAATTGGCCAGACCGATTTTGGCGATGGCACGCGCCTCTGCACTGCGGAACCGCGCGAAATCAAGGGTCGCTTCGAGCAGGGTGTCCTGCGTGCTCAGCGCCACCTGCAACAGCAACTGGAAGGTTTGGGTTTCGGGCGCCGCCCGGTTTGACAGGGTGAGCGTACCCGTCTCACTATCAAAACGGCGCAGCGTGTCGGTGTCGTCGGCGCGCAGGGTGATGCCTGCCTCTTGCAACCTGTGGATGGCGGCTTGGCGGATGTCGCCGGGCAACGCGCGGTCGGCAAAGCGCTCGGCGGCGCGGTCGACGGCGTCGATGTAATTGTCGCAATAGTGGAAAAAGTCGCGCACTTCCTCCCAGGGGGAAGGCCGAGCGCGGGCGTCTTCGCGCCCCAGCGCCTCGTCCAGTGACGCAAGCCGTTCGTGTGTCTGCCGGTAGGCGCGGTGCAAATCGAGGAACGCGCGGGCCAAGGCTGGCGCGTTGCTGGCGGCAAGGCGCAGATCGGCCAAAGGCGGCCCCTCGCCGGAAAAGACCGGGTCCGCCAAAGCCTCGCGCATGTCCGACATCAGCCGCGCACCGTCGCTCGCGCTCAGTTCGGTGACGTCAATGCCAAACTCCTGCGCCAACCCCAGCACGACCGATGTGCTGACGGGCCGGTGGTTGTTTTCCATCTGGTTGAGATAGGGCAGGGACACGCCAAGCCGTGCGGCGAAATCCTTTTGCGTCAGGCCCACGCTGTTGCGCATCTCGCGCAGCTTGGCACCGGCATAGAGTTTGGGGGCGGCCATGGGCGTCCTTTGCAGCTTTGCACCTGCCCCTTGCTATGTTTGCAAAGGTCTGCGCGCAAGCCTTAGGCGCGTGACAGGCTGCGCTCGCGCATGACGACGGCTGCGATGCACAAGAGCGCCGCCACCGCCGTAAGGAACATGATGTAGAGAAGCGGCGCGGCGCCGGATTCTTCGGTCAGCCAAACGCCCGCTAGGATCGACAGCGCCGCCCCGCCGCCGATCATGATCGCGCCACCCAGGCCCGACGCGGTGCCGGCAAGATGCGGGCGCACCGACAACAGGCCCGCGGTGCCATTTGGGATGGTCATGCCATTGCCAAGACCGACAAAGGTCATAAACCCGAAAAAGCTGATCGCTGAACCTGCGCCTGCCAGGATGATGGCCAGTGACAGCCCGCAGCCTACGGCATTGATCAGACAGCCCCATGCCACCAGCTTGTTAATGCCAAAGGTGGTGGCAAATCGCCCGCTGACCCAGTTTCCAAGGAAATAGCCCACCGCAGGCGCGCCGAAGTAAAAGCCAAGCTCCGCCTCGCCCAAGCCATAGATGCGGTCACCGACAAATGGCGCCCCGCCGAGATAGGCAAAGAAGGCGCCCGATGAGAATGCCGTGGCCAGGCTGTAGCCCCAAAAGCGCGGCGAGGTCAGAAGCTCGGGGTATTCGCGGAACTGGGCGGCCAACGTCTTGCCCGTGGATGTCGCGGTTTCGCCCACATCGGCCCAAACCAGAACGATCAGCGCGAGGCCCACGCCGAGAAACACCCAGAACACCGAATGCCAGCCAAAGCTCTCGTCAAGCAGTCCGCCAATCCCCGGCGCGATCATCGGGACAACGGCCATGCCCATGGTCACATAGCCGATCATCGACGCACTTTGATCCTGATCGTAGATGTCGCGGATGATGGCGCGGCTCAGCACCATGGCCACGGCAACCACCGCCTGCAGCATGCGAAAGAACAGGAACACCCCGGCGGTTGGCGCGTAGATGCATCCGATTGTGGCGATGACAAACAGACCCAGCCCGCACAACAGGACCGTGCGCCGCCCTAGCGCGTCAGACACAGGTCCGATGACCAACTGCATGGCCGCCGAAACCCCCAGATAGAGACCCACCGACAGCTGCATGAGCCGGTAATCGGTGTCGAAATAGGTGGTCATGTTCGGCAAGCTGGGCAAGAACATGTTCATAACCATCGCCGACACGCTGGCCAGCAAGATGAGGGTCAGGATATGCGGGGGTGTCGTGCGATCGAGAAAGCGCACCGGTTTCGGGGATGTCATGTGCCTGAAGTATGGCGCGACCTGCGATGCTGTCCAGTGCGGCGGTGCACAAGGTCCTGCGCGTAGCCAAATTAGCAGATTTGCAATTGCGCTTCAGTGGCGCGCGTAGAATTTGCAAATTTACCATCGACGCCCCGTGCCGTGCCTGCCAAAAGAGACCATCGCGCAAAGCCCCCAAAAGATCGGAGCCGACATGACCGACATCCTGACCGAACTCGAAAACCGGCGCGCCGCCGCGCGGCTGGGCGGTGGCCAGAAACGGATCGATGCCCAGCACAGCCGCGGCAAGCTGACCGCACGCGAGCGGATCGAGTTGCTGGTCGACGAAGGGTCGTTCGAAGAGTTCGACATGTTTGTCACCCATCGCTGCACCGATTTCGGGATGGAAGAACAGCGGCCCGCGGGCGACGGCGTGGTCACCGGTTGGGGCACGATCAACGGGCGTATGGTCTATGTGTTCAGCCAGGATTTCACCGTGCTGGGCGGGTCGGTATCGGCTACGCATGCCGCCAAGATCTGCAAGATCATGGACATGGCCGTGGAAAACGGCGCGCCGGTCATCGGGATCAACGACTCCGGCGGTGCGCGCATTCAGGAAGGGGTCGACAGCCTCGGCGGCTACGGTGAGATCTTTCAGCGCAACATAATGGCGTCTGGTGTGGTGCCGCAGATCTCGGTGATCATGGGGCCGTGTGCCGGGGGTGCTGTGTATTCGCCTGCGATGACTGACTTTATCTTTATGGTCAAAGACAGCTCTTACATGTTCGTCACCGGTCCCGACGTGGTCAAAACTGTGACCAACGAACAGGTCACCGCCGAAGAGTTGGGCGGCGCCTCCACCCATACCAAAAAGTCGTCGGTCGCCGATGCCGCGTTTGAAAACGACGTTGAGGCGCTGGCCGAGGTGCGGCGGCTGGTGGATTTCCTGCCGCTTAACAATCGGCAAAAGCCACCCACGCGCCCGTTCTTTGACGCGCCCGACCGGGTGGAGCCCAGCCTCGACACGCTTGTGCCGGCCAACCCCAACATGCCCTACGACATGAAAGAGTTGATCACCAAGCTGGCGGACGAGGGCGATTTCTACGAGTTGCAGGCCGAGTTTGCGGGTAACATCATCACCGGGTTTATCCGGCTCGAAGGGCAGACCGTGGGCGTGGTGGCAAACCAGCCGATGGTGCTGGCGGGCGTTCTCGACATCGACAGCGCGCGCAAGGCAGCCCGGTTTGTGAGGTTCTGCGACTGCTTTGACATCCCGATCCTGTCGCTGGTGGATGTGCCCGGGTTCCTGCCCGGCACGTCCCAAGAATATGGCGGCGTGATCAAGCACGGGGCCAAGCTGCTCTTTGCCTATGGGGAGGCGACGGTGCCTAAGGTCACCGTGATCACGCGCAAGGCCTATGGCGGGGCCTACGTCGTGATGGCGTCCAAACACATGCGCGCCGATTTCAACTATGCCTGGCCCACCTCGGAGATCGCGGTGATGGGGGCCAAGGGGGCGACCGAGATCATCCACCGCGCGGATTTAGGCGACGCCGAGAAGATCGCGCATCACACCAAGAGCTACGAAGACCGCTTTGCCAACCCGTTTGTCGCCGCTGAACGCGGGTTTATCGACGAGGTGATCCAACCCCGCTCAACCCGCCGTCGTGTGGCGCGGGCATTCGCCAGCTTGCGCACCAAGACGGCGCACATGCCGTGGAAGAAGCACGATAATATTCCGTTGTGACTGGAGGATCTGGGGATTGTCCGATGAGTTGCACATAAGCGCACTGGAAGACGTCGTTCGTCTGCGCCAAACCGACTTGCTTGTTTTCTCGGTTCCAATTGCTTTGCTGTTGGCCCAGATGAACGCGTTTGCGGGTCAAAGTCATGTGGCGTTGAAAGTGCTTTTGTCTTTGTCCCTGATCGTCTTTTCCGTTGGGTGTGCCGTCTCTTTTTTGCGTTTTCGGCTCGCGCACTCCGCCTTGGTGATTGTTAAACTGAAACGCGCGCAAAAGCAGTCAACCGAGGCTAAGCAGCTTCTTCGACAATTGGACAATTTGGATGAGCAGACTGAACAAGCGCTTCTGAGACAAGCAGGTGAAGCTGTCATTCAGTCCGTGAGAAAGCCGATGAACGAATATGTTCCGGTGTGTTACCTGCTGCTGGCAATTACGTTTGGTGTTGCGGTGTGGAGCTAGACAAGCAAGTGGCTGACTTCCACCTCCTCCCCAAGGCCCCGCGCCCTGTCGCGCCGTTCTCGCATGCGGTGGAAAGCGATGGGTGGGTGATCCTGACCGGGCAGATGCCAACGGATCCGGATGCGCCGGACGCGCCGCTTCCCGAGGGGATCGTGGCGCAGACAACGCGGGTGATGCGCAACCTGGAGGTTGTGCTGAACGGGCTTGGGCTTGATCTAAGCCATGTGCTGCAATGCCGGGCGTATCTCACGGAATTTGCACGCGACTATGCGGCGTTCAACGAGACCTATCGTGGGTTTTTCCCGGCAGATCGGCTGCCCGCGCGGACCACTGTCGGTGTGACGGCACTGGCCGTTGGCGCGCTGGTCGAGATTGATTGCGTGGCGCGGCGGCCGTGAAGGGGCGCTGGCATATCCTGCGCGACGGAGCGCGTGTGACGCTGGCGCGTCAGGTGCCGGCGCGGTTCGACTTTGCCGTGACAGCGACGCTGGGGCAGGGCGATCCGGTCAAGCTGGCACAACAGATCCGGCAGGACCTTTGGCGTGCGTTGCAGCGGGTGCGCGGGTTCTCTCCGGTTGTCGAGCTGACGCCTGCGACACAGGGCTGGTCGGTACGCGCAGGCGGTCGCGTTTCGGGACGTCTCTCTGCCCGCGATTGGGCACGGGCGCAGGCGGTGCTCGACAGCGGCACCAATCAGCAGCGCTGGGTTCGGTTTGCGCGCACGCGTGAAGTCGCATGATGGTGCAGCGCATTTTGAACAGATTGGTTCAGTTTTTGCCGCCGCGCCTTGAACGGCCGACCAGCGATGCAACCATTGCGCGAACAACTTTTGCGTCAGCCCGCCCTAACGTCAATTGTTCCCTTTACAAGCGACGAGGAACATGGCGATATAAGCGTAAGGTGCGACGTACGGTAGCGTATGCAAAAGCGCCCCACGAGACAGTGCGCGGGGACACGACCCACCGCACAGCAGCCCCGGAGGGAGGAGCCCGGACCCCAATGCGGGAATGGGTCCGGGGCTGCCTATTTACCCTAACAGCGATGGTGACGGCGACAGCGGCTGCAGCGCTTGAGTTGCCGTCGGGTCAGAGCGTTACGCTGACCGAGGTGCTGGTGGATCGCGTTGGGGAGGAGGATTGGCTCCGCTTTCGGTTTGTGGCGCCCGCCATCTCGCGTGACGGCGACGGCGACGGTATCGGCTATGCCGCCGCCGAAGCGGATTTCGCGGTGCTGTGCGACGACCTCGCGCGACCTTACATGGCCGCGCAGGATCTCAGCGCGCAGGTGGTTGTCATATCGCTGATGGATCGGCCCGTACCTTTTGGCCAGGCAGACCCTGACGCAACGCAATTCTTTGAGGTGTTTCGGATCGAAGATGACACCTGTGTCTGGCAGGCGTTTTAGCGGTGCTATGCGTGTCATCATATGCGGCAATCCGGCCACAATTCGTCCAAGCCTCGGCGCACGCGTATCTTTTCGCCGTGAAATGCCGTATATGCCGCTTGAAGGGTTCCCAAGGCACCCTGACCTCGAACCGGGTTCGTGCGCGCGCGGGCCGGCATGTTGACTACAGGAGATATAGATGTCGAAGAGCATCAAATTGTTTGGCGTTTTCAGCCTCATGGTTTTGGCCGCCGCATGCGGTCGCAACAACGAAGAAGTTGTCATCGTTGATCCAGAGCCAATCAGCGTTGAGCCTGCACAGACCGGCAAGTTCAAGTAATGCGTTCGGGCGGGCCTCACAGCCCGCCCGTCACCGCCCCGCCGCGGGGGCCAGCCCATGCTGAAACATCGCGGATTTCCGGGCCGTTTGCCCGGTACAGATTTTCAATTCACAATCCGACGCCCCAATCCGCGCGGGGTCACGCCGATCACCCGGCGCGAGCGCTTTCGCGACCGCAAGGCCGCAGACAGGCGGGCGGACGCTGCGTTTCTGGCCGCACTTTGGGCGCATTTCGGCGATACGCCATTTGTGCGCGGCAACCTTGATGCCGGGCGTTTGTCCTGGCTTTTCGGGCGCGAAGTGGTTGCGGCAACGGACCCCTTTGATCCTGCCGATTATGATGCGGTTCTGGTGATCAACGAACCTGTTGCCCGCGCGGCATTTCCCGACGCCTTTGATCCGGATTTTGTGCCATGAGTTCCGCCCTGTTTAGCGCCGGTTTCGGCAGAAAATCGCCTGCGGTCAATCCATTGCGGCAAAAGGCAGCCGAAGCTGGCGGTGCCGCAGCGCGCGGTGTTGTGGAACTGCACACCGCGTGTCAGCGTCGCCTCACAGGATCACACCCCCAGAATACACCCGATCCTGTGTACCATTTCCGTACCCCTTCCTTAGGCGGGCAGCAGGCAGGCTCTCTTGCCGCGCTGCCCGCCAATTTTTTTCTGATAATCCAACGCTTTGGGCGATCTTTCGCGCAAATCTGTGTCGCACGCGTTCGGCCATTCTCGCCTGATCGGAATGGCGATAGGGAACAAAGGCGGTCGCTATCGGTTATTCCAACGCGACGAAAAAACACAGAGTCAGGAGTTGGGTTATGCCTATCAAGCCAGCAGTCATTCTTTTCACTACCACTTTGGGCCTCGCGGCGTGCGGGGACACGGTGGGCGAGCGTGCCATTATCGGTGGCGCCGTGGGCGCAGGTGCAGCCGCTGTCACCAGCGGCAGCGTTGTTACCGGTGCCGCGGTTGGGGCCGCGGGCAACGTGCTCGCCTGCGAGCTTGAGCGCATCAACTGCTGATCGCGCCCTAACACTACCACTCACACACAGATTGCGCCGTCCCGCACAACTGCGGGGCGGCGTTTTTCGTGCGCAAGACCAAGAAAGAGGGACACTATGTTCAACAAGATCCTGATTGCCAACCGCGGTGAGATTGCCTGCCGTGTCATCAAAACCGCGCGCAAGATGGGTATTCAGACGGTGGCGATTTATTCCGATGCCGACGCGCAGGCGTTGCACGTGCAAATGGCGGATGAAGCGATCCATATCGGCCCACCGCCGGCCAACCAGTCCTACATCGTGATCGACAAGGTGATGGAGGCGATCAAAGCTTCGGGCGCGCAGGCCGTGCACCCGGGCTATGGTTTTCTGTCCGAGAACGCAAAATTCGCCGCCGCGCTGGACGCGGCCGGTGTCGCATTCATCGGTCCGCCGCAGGGCGCAATTGAAAGTATGGGCGACAAGATCACCTCGAAAAAGATTGCCCAGGAGGCGGGGGTCAGCACGGTGCCCGGCTACATGGGTCTGATCGCAGACGCGGATGAGGCGGTGCAGATTTCCGGTCAGATCGGCTATCCGGTGATGATCAAGGCGAGCGCGGGCGGCGGTGGCAAGGGCATGCGCATTGCCTGGAACGAGGAGGAGGCGCGCGAGGGTTTCCAAAGTTCCAAAAACGAGGCGGCCAACAGCTTTGGTGACGACCGCATTTTTATCGAAAAGTTTGTCACGCAACCGCGCCACATCGAGATCCAGGTGCTGTGCGACCAGCACGGCAACGGCATCTATCTGCATGAGCGCGAATGCTCAATCCAGCGGCGCAACCAGAAAGTGGTCGAGGAAGCACCCTCGCCATTCCTTGACCCCGAAACGCGCCGCGCGATGGGCGAGCAGTCGCTCGCTCTGGCCCATGCGGTGGGGTATGCCAGCGCTGGCACGGTCGAATTTATCGTGGACGGCGACAAGAATTTCTACTTCCTGGAAATGAATACCCGCTTGCAAGTGGAACACCCGGTAACCGAGTTGATCACCGGTGTGGATCTGGTCGAACAGATGATCCGTGTGGCCGCGGGTGAAAAACTGTCGATCAGCCAAGAGGACCTAAAGATGGAGGGCTGGGCGATTGAAAACCGGCTCTATGCCGAAGACCCTTACCGCAACTTCCTACCTTCCATCGGGCGGCTCACGCGGTATCGCCCCCCGGTCGAGGTCGCAGGCGGCCCGATGGCAAAAGCGGGCACGTGGCACGGCGATGCCAACACGGGTGAGACCGCCGTGCGCAACGACACCGGCGTCTACGAGGGCGGCGAAATCAGCATGTATTACGACCCGATGATCGCCAAGCTGTGCACATGGGGCCCCGACCGCGCCAGCGCGATTGAAGCGATGCGCACCGCACTCGACCGGTTTGAGGTCGAAGGGATCGGGCACAACCTGCCCTTTGTCGCCGCCGTCATGGATCACCCCAAATTCATCTCGGGCGACATGACCACTGCGTTCATTGCCGAAGAATATCCCGACGGGTTCGAAGGGGTCACACTGGACGATGACGCGCTCAAGCGGGTGGCGGCGGTGTGTGCTGCGATGCACAGGGTGGCCGAAATCCGTCGCACCCGGGTCACCGGGCGCATGGACAACCACGAACGCCGCGTTGGCACGGATTGGGTGGTGACAGCGCAGGACCAGCAATTCGACGTGGTCATTGCGGCGGATCAGGGTGGGGCGGATGTCAGCTTTGCCGACGGCACGCAGCACCGGGTGACCAGCGACTGGACCCCGGGCGATGCCCTTGCAGAGGCGCATGTCAACGACGTGCCGCTGGTCATGAAGGTGGGCAAGATCACCGGCGGGTTTCACATCCGCACCCGCGGGGCCGCGTTAAAGGTGCATGTCCGCACCCCGCGTCAGGCGGCACTGGCCGCGCTGATGCCGGAAAAGCTGCCCCCCGACACGTCCAAGATGTTGCTCTGCCCGATGCCGGGACTGGTGGTCAAGGTCGATGTCGAAGAGGGTCAAGAGGTGCAAGAAGGCCAGGCGCTCTGCACCGTCGAAGCGATGAAAATGGAAAACATCCTGCGTGCCGAGCGCAAGGGCATCGTCGCCAAAATCAACGCGGGCGCAGGCGACAGCCTTGCCGTCGACGACGTGATCATGGAGTTCGAATAGGGGTGGGTACCACAGTGGACACCAGCTCTGTCGCTCGCGACCTAGGGCCGTGGCGTTTAGCTGCGAGCACCGCTGTGGTGGCCGCGGTCGACCATGCGCCCTTGCAACAGTCTCACGCCAGTGATCTCGGCGTGACTGCGGTGCCGCGTGGTCAGGACCCGTCCGATGTGCGCCGGTCGCGGATCTCGCGCTGCCGCATGGGCATCTTGTCAATTGTCCGGCTTAACTCGCGCACGTCCCACGGAAACGGCTTGCGCAGCTTCACGCCGCCATCCTTGCCGATGAGCACCAGCATGAACCCGCGCGGACGCAGCTTTTCGCGCAAAGGGCCTGCCGCGCGCGGATCGGTGTCGGTCAGCACAACCACGTCACGTTCGGCCAGTTCGTCGGCGCGCGCCTCAAGATATTCCATCTGCAGCCCGAAATTCGGATCATTGGGACTGTCGGCAAAGACGATTACCGGCCGCTTTTCCCAGACAAATTGTTCCAAATCGGTGACATCGCTGTCTGCCAGCGCAAACGGATCGCCCGGCTCAGCGGCGGCAGCGCAGGCCAAAAGTCCTGTCATCACAAGGGGTAATATCTGTTTCATGCAACCTCCTGAGGCTGCTAATGTAACCTCTTTTCAGCCGATTGCGACGGAGGAAGAGCGCAATTTTAACTTTAAGCCCGGGGTAAGGCGTCGCAGGGCATGCCACACAGATCGCGCGCGTACGCGCTTGGGTCAGAAGGCGCTTTTGATGCACGTCATCCTACATGTCGGATCTCACCGGACGGCAACCACATCATTCCAAGGCTATCTGCGGCGCCACGTGGCCGACTTGCAGGCGATGCAGGTGGCTTGCTGGGGTCCGCGGCTGACGCGCAAAGGGCTTTTTGCCGGGATCCACCCACAGCCCGGCGCACCCCGGGATGCCGCGCGCCGCGCGCGTGGGCGCATCCTGCTCAGGATGCAAAAGGCCAAGCAGGACATAGGCGCGCGCACGCTGCTGGTCAGTGACGAAAATATCATGGGGGCGGTGGGCCGCAACCTGCGGCTTGGGCGCTTTTACGACGATGTCGGGACCCGCGTTGCGCGCCATGTCAGCGCCTTTGACGGGCAGGTGCGCGAGGTTGTCGTGACGATACGCGGGCTCGACATGTACTGGGCCTCTGCGGCCGCATATGCGGTGCAGCGCGGCTATCCGGTTCCGCCTGCCGCAACATGGGCGCACCTGTCCAGAACCATGCGCAGTTGGCGCGATGTGATCACCGACATCGCCTGCGCGGCACCGGATGCACGCATTCGCGTGCTCCCGTTTGAGTGGTTTGTGGGCCGCCCGGACGCCCAGCTGGCCGCGGTGCTGGGCTGTTCGGTGCCAGCCGATACGCGCCCGCAATGGCTGAACCGCAGTCCGAACCGGGACGCAATCGCACAGGAATTGGCCCTGCGCGGCACGCCGAGCAAACCCAAGGGCGTCGACACCCGCTGGATCCCGTTTTCGCACGAGGTTCAGGATGCATTTCGCGAACACATGGCTGATGACATGCACTGGCTCATCGCTGGCGCAGACGGCCTTGCGACGTTGACAGAAGGCAGTGGCACGAGCGAGACGGGACAAATCCCGCCCTCGGCCCAACAACCAAGAGGACATGACCGTGACATCGAAGAAAGACGACTGGCGCAACATCGCTGAACGCGAATTGCGGGGCCGCCCGCTCAATGACCTCACGTGGAAGACGCTCGAAGGCATCGAGGTCCAACCGCTTTATACCGAGGACGATCTTGACGGGGTCGAGCACCTTGGCACGATCCCGGGGCAGGGACCGTTTGTGCGCGGGGTCAAAGCGACGATGTATGCCGGACGGCCATGGACGATCCGGCAATATGCCGGCTTTTCCACCGCTGAGGCGTCAAACGCCTTCTACCGCCGCGGTCTGGCTGCAGGTCAGCAGGGGGTGAGCGTGGCGTTCGATCTGGCCACCCACCGCGGCTATGACAGCGATCACGAACGCGTCGTCGGCGATGTGGGCAAGGCCGGTGTGGCCATCGACAGCGTCGAGGACATGAAAATCCTGTTTGACGGCATCCCGCTCGACAAGGTCTCGGTTTCGATGACCATGAATGGCGCCGTGATCCCGATCCTCGCCAATTTCATCGTGGCAGGAGAGGAGCTGGGCGTCGACAAATCCCTGCTCGCCGGCACCATCCAGAACGACATCCTCAAGGAGTTTATGGTCCGCAACACCTACATCTATCCGCCCGAACCCAGCATGCGGATCATCGCGGATATCATCGAATATACTTCGAACGAGATGCCCAAATTCAACTCGATTTCGATCTCCGGCTACCACATGCAAGAGGCGGGCGCGAACCTGGTGCAGGAACTGGCTTTTACCCTCGCGGACGGGCGCGAATACGTGCGCGCAGCCCTTGCGCGCGGCATGGACGTGGACAAGTTTGCCGGGCGGCTGAGCTTTTTCTTTGCCATCGGCATGAACTTTTTCATGGAGGCGGCCAAACTGCGCGCCGCGCGCCTGCTCTGGCACCGCATCATGTCCGAGTTCGAGCCCAAAAACACCAAGTCGCTGATGCTGCGAACCCACTGCCAGACCTCTGGGGTAAGCTTGCAGGAACAGGATCCCTACAACAACGTGGTCCGCACCGCGTATGAGGCGATGGCCGCCGCCTTGGGTGGCACCCAGTCGCTGCACACCAATGCGCTGGATGAGGCGATCGCGCTGCCCACTGATTTCAGTGCCCGCATTGCGCGCAATACCCAGTTGATCTTGCAGGAAGAAACCGGGGTGACAAACGTCGTCGATCCCTTGGCGGGCAGCTACTACGTTGAAAAGCTGACCCACGATCTGGCCACCGAGGCATGGAAGCTGATCGAAGAAGTCGAAGAGATGGGCGGCATGACCAAGGCCGTGGCCTCCGGCATGCCCAAGCTGCGGATCGAAGAAGCAGCCGCAACGCGGCAGGCCATGATCGACCGCGGTGACGAGGTGATCGTGGGCGTCAACAAATACCGGCTGGAGAAAGAGGATGAGATCGACATCCTCGACATCGACAACGCCGCTGTCCGCGAGGCCCAGATCACTCGGCTGAAGAGCATCCGCGAGGATCGCGATGAAGCCGCGTGTCAGGCGGCATTGGATGCGCTCAGCGACGCGGCTGCAAGCGACGGAAATCTTTTGGAAAAAGCTGTTGAAGCCGCGCGCGCCCGCGCCTCGGTCGGAGAGATCAGCATGGCCATGGAAAAAGTGTTCGGCCGTCACCGCGCCGAGGTCAAAACCCTCGCCGGCGTCTATGGTGCTGCCTACGAAGGCGACGCCGGATTCGCGGCGATCCAGAAATCGGTCGAAGCCTTCGCCGAAGCCGAAGGCCGCCGCCCGCGCATGCTGGTGGTCAAAATGGGCCAGGACGGCCACGACCGCGGCGCCAAGGTGATCGCCACCGCCTTTGCCGATATCGGCTTTGACGTGGATGTGGGTCCGCTCTTTCAGACCCCGGCCGAGGCCGCGCAGGACGCCGTTGACAACGACGTGCACGTGGTTGGCATCTCGTCCCAGGCCGCAGGGCACAAGACGCTGGCGCCGCAATTGGTCACCGCATTGAAGGAAGCAGGCGCGGAGGAGATCATCGTGATCTGCGGTGGCGTGATCCCGCAACAGGATTACCAATTCCTTTATGATGCGGGCGTGAAGGCCATCTTTGGCCCCGGCACCAACATCCCGACGGCGGCGCAAGAAATCTTGGATATCTTGCAAGCGGCCAGTTGAATCGCGCGCAGACGCACGAGGAGCGGGGCATGATCGTGGATCATCTGGTGGTGGCTGGCGCGACGCTGGAGGCGGCGCGGGCCCATGTCGAAGACGCGCTGGGCGTAGCGATGCAGCCCGGCGGGCAACACGCGGTGTTTCACACCCACAACATGCTGATGGGCGTAGAGGACGGCCTCTATCTCGAAGCCATCGCCGCTGATCCGTCGCGCCCCGCGCCGGACCGCCCGCGCTGGTTTGATCTGGACCGGTTCGAGGGACCTGCGCGGCTGTCGAGCTGGGTTGTGGCGGTGCCGAACTTGGACGCCGCACTGCAGCAAGCGCCCGAAGGGTGCGGCGCGCCGGTCGATCTGCAGCGCGGGGATTTGCGGTGGCAGATGGCGGTTTCTAACGATGGGACAACACCTTACGATAATCTCTGGCCACCGATGATCGCCTGGCCCGCGGACGTGGTGCACCCTGCGACAAAGCTTGCCCCAACCGGCATTCGGTTGCAGCGCCTGACGCTGTCGCATCCCGATGCTCTCGATTTCAATCGCAACCTGGCTCCGTTTTTGCAGGACGACCGGATTGCAATTGAACCGGGCGAGGTTGGTTTGCATGCCGCGTTTGATACACCCCACGGGCCGCGCAGCCTGTGATCCGCGCAGCCACACCGCAGGATGCGCCGTGGATTGCGGCGATGTGGAACGCGGTGATCGCGGACAGCCTGGTGACTTTTACAACGGTCGAGAAAACGCAGGCCGAGGTGCAGACGCTGATTGAGACGGGCGTGGTTCTGGTGCTGCCGGACGCCGCTGGCTTTGCCTGCTACGGCCCGTTCCGGCCCGGCCCCGGTTATGCCGCAACGGTGGAGGTGTCGATCTACCTAACACCCGCAGCACGTGGTGCGGGTCAGGGCGGTAAGCTGTTGCAATCGCTGCTGGATCTTGCCGCAGCCGATGGCAAGCGCGTTGCCGTTGCCGCCATCAGTGGCGCCAATCCGCGGGCTGCGTCCTTCTTTGCCAATCAGGGGTTTGACCATGTGGGGCACTTGCCGAACGTCGGGCACAAGGCCGGGCAATGGCTCGATCTGATCCTGATGCAAAAAGCGTTGAATGCGCAGGACAATCCCGATCCCCACGGCTAAAGTGCCGCCATGTCAATCTGGTCTCGGATCATGGATGCGCTGGCGGCGCTGGCCTCGGGTGAGGGGCTCGCGGAGGTGTTCGAACGCCTGCGCGCGCCGCCCGAACGGTCGGTGGCGTTCACAATCGCGGTGGTGGGGCTGGGGGCCAAGATGGCCAAGGCCGACGGGCTGGTCACGCGTGACGAGGTGACCGCGTTTCGGCAGGTGTTTCACATCGCGGCGCAGGATGAGGCGGGGGCAGCCAAGGTGTTCAACCTCGCCCGGCAGGACGTGGCCGGGTTCGAGGACTACGCGACCCGCATCGCAGGCATGTTCCGCAGCCAACCCGACACCCTGCGCGACCTGCTGGAGGGGCTGTTTCACATCGCCGTGGCAGATGGCAGATATCATCCCGGCGAGGATCAGTTCCTTGAGATCGTGGCAGGGATTTTTGGTATATCTGACAGGGACTTCCGCGCCTTGCGGGCACGGTTTGTCCCGGACGCGCATCCCGATCCCTATGACGTTTTGGGCGTCTCGCCAGACATGGAGAAGGACCAGATCCGGGCGGCGTGGCGCAAGCTGGTGCGCGAGAACCATCCCGACGCGCTGATCGCGCGCGGTGTGCCCGAAGAGGCGATGTGCATGGCGGAAAAACGGATGATCGATATCAACCGCGCATGGGACGAAATTCAGGGGCGCTGATGCGGTTGGCGACCTACAATATCGAGTGGATGAACAGCCTGTTTAACGACGCAGGCGGGTTGATCAACAGCGCCGAACGCGCTTCGCGCTATGGGGTAAGCACGGCCGAGCAGAGCGCTGCTTTAATTCGTGTTTTCAATGCGTTGGATGCCGATGCTATACTTGTGGTTGAAGCGCCCGACGAAGGGGCAAAGCGGTCGACTCGCGTCGCGTTGGAGACCTTTGCCGAAGCGGCAGGGATACGGGCGCGGCGGGCGTTGATTGGCTTTGCAAATGACACCCAGCAAGAGATCGCGCTGCTTTATGATCCGGACATTTTGACCGCGCGGCACGATCCGCAGGAGGGGCCGGGCGCACCGCGGTTTGACGGGCGGTTTGCGATTGATCTGGACACCGATGCGAGCGCTGATGAAGTGGTGTTTTCGAAGCCGCCGCTGGAGCTGGAAATCGAGACAAAACAAGGATTTATGCTGCGCATGATCGGCGCGCATCTGAAATCCAAGGCGCCGCACGGCGCGACCAATCGCGATGAGGTTATGCGCATCTCAATCGCCAATCGGCGCAAGCAATTGGCGCAGGCGATCTGGTTGCGAGGGCGGGTGGATGCTGTGCTTGAGGCGGGTAAACCGTTGATTGTGATGGGGGATTTGAACGACGGGCCGGGCTTGGATGAATACGAGCACCTGTTTGGGCGCTCATCGGTCGAGATTATTTTGGGGTCTGGGGACACGGCACTGTTTGATCCGCATGCCGCACGGGCGCTGCGGGCGAAAATGGGGGCGGCGCCGACCACGGCGCGGTTCTGGATCCGGCCGGAAAAGCGTTATTTACAGGCACTTTTGGACTATATCATGGTCTCACCCGACCTGCGTGCAAGGGACCCGCAGTGGCGGATTTGGCACCCGCTGGACGACCCGGAATGCTGGCTGGATGCCGAATTGCGCGAGGCGTTGGTCCTGGCCTCGGACCATTTTCCGGTGACGGTGGATTTGCCGATCTGAGCGGGGGCGCTTGCGGCAAATCGGCCCTCCGGGGGGGATTTTTTTGAAACAGAGAAGGGACCCGTGCGGTGCGTTAACCATGGGTTTTGGTGGGTTGCGGGGGCCGTTTAGGGGTGGGTTTTGTTCAAAATGGGCGGGGTTTTGTACAAAACAGCCGGTGCGATTTGGGGCGTTTTGACGGTGGTTTGCGCGTTTTGATGAAAATGGCGGGTGTTTTGTACAAAACGGCCGCTGTGGATTTTTCGAGCGCCGTCAAAAGGTTAATTTGGGCGTTTTCGTCGCGGGGTTTTATTTCGCCGGGCGCATCGCCATCTTGGGGCTATGAGACGTGTTTTGATGCTTTGTGCCGTTTTGGCAGCGGGACCGGTCTGGGCCGAGGAAGAGCGCGGGCTGACGTTGATGGAGCGGGGCGCGCAGATGCTGATGGAGGGCCTCTTGCGCGAGATGGAACCGGGGCTGCAGGCGCTGCAAGATCTGACCGGAGAGTTGGGTCCGGCGCTGGAGAGCTTTGCCGCCGAGATGGGGCCCGCGCTGCGCGATCTGCTCGAGGAGGTGGAGGATTGGAGCGTTTATCACCCGCCGGAGATCCTCGACAATGGTGACATCATCATTCGGCGCAAGAAGGTGCCCGATGTGGCGCCTGAAATGGGGCCTGACGACGGTGGTGCGATTGAGTTGTGAATTGTTGGTCCACACCGTGCGGTAAGTGATTGGCGGAAGGGTGACCGGGCGGGGGCCTTTTGCGTTAGACGTGGTTGGTGGACTTTGAGGCGACCTGCACGGTGTGCAGTGGTGCGCGAGAGGTCGCATCGGTGACTACGCGGACGCGAGAGGAATATAGCGCGTCGGTGCAACTGTCCGAGACAGGAGTGCTCAGGTTTAGGAGCGCGCAGTGGTGGTGCGATGTGATCGCATGCGCCTGGTCTGGGCTGAGGGCCTAAACATCTTCGTCCTTGCTGTAGCGGCTGTGCTGGCTGACCAGGCGCGGGGGCGCAGGATCGCTGTGTTTCTAGCCTGCGAGGACGTTGGACCATCACGTCCGTCACAGCGAAGAGGTCAAAATTGCGTCCGCTCAACGGCGCAGGCCGTTTGGACCGAGTATTCTTCTTAGCATGTCGAAGTCTGCGGACGCGTCCCAACGCTGACGCCACGGGCGCAAGCTGCAGGCGTCCCGCGTCTAGTCGCGGCGGGTTTTGACTTTGACCTCGGCCTGCAAAGAAGCGGCGAGGCTTTTGAAGCGGGCCTCGGCCACCTCACCAAACAGCGGGAAGGCGTCGCGGCTGAGGCGCAGTTCAAGCAGGCGCTTTTTCGGGTACCAGCGCAGCGCGGCGCGTTCGGCGTTTTTGTCCATCCACAGCATCGCGCCAAAGCGCATCGCTTTGCCCAGCACTTCGGCTTCGGCCTTGGTCTTGTCATCGATCAGGTCATACAGCCCTTCGAAATGGGTGCCTTCGCGCCGGTTGCGGTAGCGGTGCAGCAGCGCCAGACCCAGAAAGATGCGTTCGGCGTGTTTCAACCCGCCGAGATTGGCGCGGGTGGCGTTGTCAAAGCAGGCCTCGGCCCGGTAGTCGGGATGCGCGCGCCAGCTGACATCGTGCAAGAGACAGGCGGCCTTGACCAACCGTTTGCGGGGCAGAGGCGCCGATTTGAACAGCGGTTCGATGAACTGGTAGAGCACCTTGCCAAAGCCGGGCAGGCGGGCGTCCTTGTGTTCGGCAAAGCGGCACGCCTCGATCAGCGGATCGCGGTCGCGCAATTGCTGCGACATTTGTTCGTAGAGCATCCCCTCGCGGATGCCGTAGCTGGAAATGGCGATGTCCTGCGGGCGGAAGGTCTTGACCACGCGGCCCAGCACCTCGGCCGCGAGCGGGACCAGCGCCATGCGCGCGCCAGACAGGCCGCAGGTCAGGCGCAGCGCCTCGTAATCGTCGTGGTCGCGGATGTATTTCACCGTCTTTTGCACGTCGCGCGGGGTCAGGCGGTATTCGTGCAGCACCTGCAGCGGGTAGCCGCGGCGGTGCATGTCGATGCGCGCGATGGCGCGCCATGAGCCGCCCACGAGGAACAGGCGGTCGCGCTGCGGGCCGAGCGTTTCGGCGAGCGTGGCCAGCGTGGCGTCGATGTGCTGGCGGCGGCCTTTTCGCCCGCCTTTGACTGATTGCAGTTTCAGCGGGCCGAGATCGGAGGTGACGCGCGGGCCGACCTGTCCGCCGGAGATGGCGGCCAGTTCCATGGACGCGCCGCCGATGTCGCAGACAAGGCCGTAGGAGCCGGGCCAGCCGAGGAGGACCCCCTGGGCCGAGAGCCGGGCTTCCTCCAGCCCGTCGATGGTGCGGATGTGCTGGCCGGTCTCGCGCAGCACCTCGGCGATGAAATCGGGTCCGTCGGTGGCGTCGCGCACGGCGGCGGTGGCGACGGCTGTGAGTTCGTTCAGGCCCATCCCTTCGGCGAGGCGCTTGAAGCGGTGCATGGCGCCCAGCGCGCGGGTGCGGCCCGCGGGGTTGAGGTGACCGGTGTCGGACAGGCCAGCGCCGAGGGCGCACATGATCTTTTCATTGTAGAAATAGGCGGGCGAGCGGGCAGCGCCGTCAAACACCACCAGGCGGACCGAGTTTGAGCCCACATCGACCACGCCCACGCGGGCCAGTTTGCGCGCATCGGGGCCGTCAAAAAGGGGCCTGCCGAACAGGCTGGTGTCGCCAGTTTCAGGTGTCACCGGTTTGTTCATGACGTCCCCGCGGTAGTGCCGCCCGGGGGTTTGATGGACCGAATCTGGGTCGCCCGTCAATCGGGTCGGCACGCGCGCGCATTTGGTTATGTGACAGCCCGGGGCGCGGCGGGATGGCGCGCTGTTGGCGCTGAAATGTGCCCGGTTGTGCGGTTTGGCGCGCGATCCAGCCGGGCGGGTGCTGTTTTGCTTGACCTGTGCGGCGGCAGGCGAGACCTTGGCTTGCAATGGACCTGTCGCGGTCTGTCTGCGCTGTGTCCTGGATGAACACGTGTTCGGAGCGTGGGTTGTGTCGACGTTCATCGCCTATATCGCGGTTTTGCTCACCATGCTGTTGGGCCTGATCGGCACCATTTTTGAGACGCGTCGCGCGGGTCGTCTGACGGCGATGGGCCGGGTCGCGGTGGGCTTGATCGTGGTCTCGGGCCTGATCTCGTTGGTCGCGCGCTACGTTGCCAATGAGGCCGCGCAGGCCCGCGCGGCGGCGGCAGAACAAGCCCGGGTGGAAGAGGCGGCGCGCGCCGCACGGGCGGATGCGGACCGGCAAGAAGCGCTGGCCAGCGCGCAAGCGCAACGGGCTGCATTGCAAGATGCCCAGGCCAAGATCGACGATTTGGAGACTGCACTGGCTGCGTCGCAGCGGCGCGAAGAGCTGGCGCTGCGCCGCTCGGCTGATGTGCGGCTCAAGCTGAAGGTCGGATTTGAGCGGCAACTGGCCTTTACCGAGGGGCGCTGGGCCGAGCGCTATGCCTTTTTGGTGGATGAGGGCACCAATGTTGATCCGCGCATTTCCGAGGCGGCGATTGCATTGTGTCAGCAGGATACGCGCGATCTGTGCGTCGTCGACATTTGGGCCGAGCCAACACAAGAGGCGTTGGATGCAGGCAATGCGCGCGGCGGTGGCATCCGGTTGTCTGCGGCGTATGACTCGCGGCTGTGGACCGCGTTGCGGCAAGGTCCGCTCGACACACGTCTCTATCCGCCGCAGGTTTATGTCGGTTTGGGTCCACCCTGGGATCGCTGTTTGCCCGACGGGGATGGGTCGTTTCAGTTTGTGTTTGAGCCGCGGGCGCCGGACGCGCGGGGCAGGCACGCCGCGGTCGAGATCTCAGACGCGCAGGTGCCTGTCTGTATTCCCGACAGCTTTGCCGGGTCGTTTTGGGCGCTCGAGCTGTCGGCGCGGTCGGACACCGATGGCTACATGGTCAAGGAGAACCCGCGCCTGTTGCTCGAGTTAAAGGGCGCCGATCCCGGGTACGGTTGGATGCTGTTGAGCGTGAGCTATGACATCAAGCTCGACCCGCTGGTGCGACTGGAAGATGTGGCCGGCCAGGTCATGCAGCTGGGCGTGTACAGCCTGCCCTTGCACAGCGAGGTGGATTTTGACTGTGCCGGGACCGACGTGATGACCCCGGGCTTTGAGTTTAGCCTCGAGGCTGATGGCCGCGCCATCGCGTTTCGCGATCTGGATCACGTGTTTTATGAGCAACCATGGGACGCGGATTGGCGGGGCTTTCCGGCAGCGCCGGGCGCCGTGGCGTATGATCCTGCGCGCATGTGGCTGTTGTCGGGCCGGGGCGCGGGGTGCAGCGGCGAAATTGTGCTGCGCTTTCCGCAAGACCCGGACGTGTTGTCGGATTTGATCGGGCCGGCGCGGTAACGGGACGGTGACAGGTGGATTGTTTGCTGGCGCAAAGGCGCCCACCCGCCACCCCTGCTTATCCGCTTTGGTTCAGACCGTCAGCTGCCGCCATGGCCGAGGACCAGGCCCATTGGAAGTTGTAGCCGCCAAGCCAGCCGGTGACATCAAGCGCTTCGCCAACAAAGTAGAGGCCGGGGGCGTGTTTTGACATCATGGTGCGGGCGTCCACGGCGTCGGTGGCGATGCCGCCGCGGGTGACCTCGGCGGTGCGGTAGCCTTCGCTGTCGGTGGGTGTCAGGTGCCAGTGTTCCAACAGCTCAGCGATCTCGGCGATGCGCGTGTCTGACAGATCACCCAGCCGGTCGGTGAGGCCGTGCGCCTGGGCCAGATGGTCAACCAGCCGCGCGGGCAAGATCGCGGCCAGCGCGGTGGTCAGGGCCTTTTTGCCGTTTGCGCGGCGGTGCTCTTTGAGCAGGGATGCGATGTCGGTGTCGGGGGCGAGGTGGATGGCGATATCGGCGCCTGGGGACCAGTAGTTTGAGGCTTGCAGGATCGCCGGACCCGAGAGGCCGCGATGGGTAAAGAGCACCGCCTCGTCAAAGCTTGGGCCGTCGGCCTGTACGCGAGCCGGGCAGGCGACGCCGGAGATCGGCGCAAAGCGTTTGTCGGAAAAGGTCAGCGGGACCAAAGCGGGCGCCGTGTCGGTGACGCGGTGGCCAAACTGGCGCGCGATGTCGTAGGCAAAGCCGGTGGCGCCCATTTTCGGGATCGACTTGCCGCCGGTGGCGAGCACCACGCGGCCCGCAGTGATGGCGTCGCCCGTGTCGAGCTGTGCGTGAAATTGATCGGCGTCGCGGGTCAGCGTCGCGACACCCGTTTGCAGTCGAAGCTCGGCACCCGCCGCCCCCATCATGGTGCGCAGCATGGCGATGATGTCTTTGGCCGAGTTGTCGCAAAAGAGCTGGCCCAGCGTCTTTTCGTGCCACGCGATGCCGTGCGCGTCCACGAGGGCGACAAAGTCCCACTGGGTGTAGCGGGCCAGGGCAGATTTGGCGAAATGCGGGTTCTCGCCGAGAAACGTTTCTGCGCTGCAGTGCATGTTGGTAAAGTTGCAGCGCCCGCCGCCGGAGATGCGGATCTTTTCCCCCGGCGCCTTGGCGTGGTCGACCACCAGCGTGCGGCCGCCGATATGGGCTGCGCACATCATGCCGGCGGCACCGGCGCCGATGATCAGTGTGTCATAGTGCATGCGCGGCGTTTGGCGGACGGCGCGTGCCGGGTCAAGCGGGGGGATGTGTGGCAGATCGGCCCTTCGGGGAGAGTTTATTTGGCTAGATGAAGCGGAGCGTGGAAAACGGCGGAGAGGGTCGTGCACGGCTGCACAGAGCGGGTGGTTGCATCGCCTTTTTGCGCGCATAGCTGGAATGCAGGACAAACTTGAAAGGACAGTCTCATGACAGCATTGGCGGCAGGATCGGCATTTCCCAAGATCGCATTGGACAAGGTGGGCGGCGGTGCGCTGACGCTTGGCGCGCCGCAGGGCGGGCATGACTGGCAGTTGGTGGTGATTTACCGCGGGCTGCACTGCCCGCTGTGCAAGAAATACCTCGCCGCGCTGAACGCGGCGCGCGACAAGTTTTACGAGCAGGGCGTGGACATTGTCGTGGCGTCTGGCGATCCCGAAGACAAGGCGCGCGCCATGGCTGACGAATTTGCGCCGGATTTGCCGATGGGCTTTGGCTTGCAGGTCAAAGACATGCACGCGCTCGGGCTGTATATCTCGGACCCGCGCAGCCCGCAGGAAACCGATCGCCCCTTTGCCGAGCCGGGGCTGTTTGTCGTCAACGAGGCGGGCGACATTCAGATGATCGACATCTCGAACGCGCCGTTTCTGCGGCCCGAGATCGACCAGGTTTTGGGCGGCATCACCTTCATCCGCGCCAATAACTACCCGATCCGGGGAATGCACACGGCGGCGTAAGCTGGGCACATCCCCTGATTCATTTCGCCAGATAAACCGCTGCCCACTGCCCGGCAGGTGGCTTTGCCACCGAGAGGGGAGGCTCCCGCACTAGGTTGCGGGTGCTTCCGGCTGGTATGTTTTTGCAAGCTGAAGCTGGGCGCGCGCCATATCCTGCTGGGCCAGAACGCAAAGGCAACTAGTTCTGGCCCGAAGCCGCGTTTGTCGCTATGCTGCGCTGCAACCACCCCGGAGCAACCGGGGGGCTGAGGCATAACAGGCGTGAAGGCGGCAGATCATGACAGAGATGGTCTATGGCGCGGTCCCGGTGCGGGATGGCGAACCTATTCTTCCCAAATGGTGGCGGACGGTGGACAAGTGGACCTTGTCCTGCGTGCTGATGCTGTGTGCGGTGGGACTGCTGCTGGGGCTGGCGGCGTCGGTGCCGCTGGCCGAAAAAAATGGTTTTGGCCCATTTCACTACGTGGCGCGGCAGGCTTTTTTCGGCGCGCTGGCGCTGGTGGCGATGATTTGCACGTCGATGATGTCGCCGACGCTGGTGCGGCGGTTGGCAACCTTGGGATTTCTCGCGGCCTTCGTGGCGATTGCGCTCCTGCCGTTCTTTGGCACGGATTTTGGCAAGGGGGCGGTGCGGTGGTACAGCCTTGGCTTTGCCGCGGTGCAGCCGTCGGAATTTCTCAAGCCCGGCTTTGTGGTTGTGGCGGCGTGGATGCTCGCCGCCAGCCAAGAGATCAATGGACCGCCGGGTCGAGTTTGGTCGTTTGGGCTGTGCATTTCCATTGTGCTGATGCTCGCCCTGCAGCCTGATTTCGGGCAGGCGTGTCTGGTCCTGTTTGGCTGGGGCGTGATGTATTTTGTGGCCGGTGCGCCGATGATCCTGCTGGTGGGCATGGCGGGGCTCGTGGTGCTGGCGGGCAGCTTTGCCTATTCCAGTTCCGAGCATTTCGCGCGGCGCATTGACGGGTTTTTGTCTCCTGAGGTCGATCCGCGCACGCAGCTGGGATATGCTACCAATGCCATCCAGGAAGGCGGTCTTTTTGGCGTGGGCGTGGGCGAGGGGCAGGTGAAATGGAGCCTGCCAGACGCGCATACCGATTTTATCATTGCGGTGGCCGCAGAAGAATACGGGCTGGTCCTGGTCCTCTTTATCATCGGGCTTTACGCCATGATTGTCGTCCGCTCGCTCATGCGGCTGATGCGCGAGCGCGATCCGTTTATCCGGCTGGCGGGTGCAGGGCTCGCGTGCATGTTCGGTGTGCAGGCGATGATCAACATGGGTGTCGCGGTGCGGCTGTTGCCAGCCAAGGGGATGACGCTGCCCTTTGTCAGCTATGGCGGGTCGAGTGTCATCGCGTCAGGGATTGCGGTTGGCATGCTTTTGGCCTTTACCCGCAGCCGCGCGCAGGGTGAGATTTCCGATCTCTTGCGTGGGCGGTAGTGTAGGTAGCGGGGTGCATAAGCCCCGAGGAGACGGCGCATGGCGACACCTCTTTTGCTGATGGCGGCGGGCGGCACCGGGGGGCACATGTTTCCCGCCCAGGCGCTGGCCGAGGCGATGCTGCAAAAGGGTTGGCGCGTGAAGCTGAGCACGGATGCGCGCGGGGCGCGCTACACCGGTGGCTTTCCGCACACCGTCGAGATTGAAGAGATTTCATCGGCCACCTTTGCCCGCGGCGGGCTGCTGGCCAAGGCCGCGGTGCCGGTGCGCATCGCCGGTGGCGTGCTGTCGGCCAGCCTGCGCATGAGGCGCGACAGGCCGGACGTGGTCGTGGGCTTTGGCGGTTATCCGACCATTCCAGCCATGGCGGCCGCCACGCTTTTGCGCCGCCCGCGGATGATCCACGAACAAAACGGCGTGTTGGGGCGGGTGAACCAGATCTTTGCCAAGCGTGTCGATGCGGTGGGCTGCGGGACGTGGCCCACAGCGCTTCCCGACGGGGTCGAAGGCGTGCATGTGGGCAACCCGGTGCGTCGCGCGGTGCACGACCGCGCCGGGGCGGCCTATATCCCGCCCGGGGACTACCCGATGAAGATCGTCGTGATCGGCGGCAGCCAGGGCGCGCGCATCCTGTCCGAGGTGGTGCCCAAGGGCATCGCGCAGCTGCCCGACGCGGTGCTGGCGCAGCTGAGCATCGTTCAGCAGGCGCGCGAAGAAGACTTGGCCACGGTGCAGGCCGCCTATGAGGCCATCGTCGTGCGCTCCGAGGTGGCGCCGTTTATCCATGACGTGCCCAAACAGTTTGCCGAGGCACAGCTTGTCATCTCACGCTCGGGCGCTTCGTCGGTGGCCGATATTTCGGTGATCGGGCGGCCGTCGATCCTGGTCCCGCTGGCGGCGGCAATCCGGGATGAGCAGACGGCGAATGCCCGCGGGCTGGTCGATGCTGGCGCCGCGATCCTCATGCCCGAAAGCCAGTTCACCCCGGACACGTTGGCCACCCAAGTGCAGACGGTGCTGGAAAACCCCAGCGGCGCCTTGCAGATGGCCCTCGCGGCCGTGTCTGTGTCGCGCCCGGATGCAACCGACGCGCTTGTCAGCCTCGTTGAAACCCTCGCCGCAGGAGAGCGCCCATGACCCCCGTCACCAAACTGCCCGGCGATGTCGGTCCGATCCACTTTGTCGGCATTGGCGGCATCGGGATGTCGGGGATTGCCGAGGTGCTGCTCAACCAGGGCTATGTGGTGCAGGGCTCGGACCTGAAGGCCAGCAAAATCACCGACCGGTTGGCGCAGTTGGGGGCGCATATCTTTGAAGGGCAGCGCGCGGAGAATATCGACGAGGCCGAGGTCATCGTGATCTCGTCCGCGATCAAGCCCGGCAATCCCGAGCTGGACGCAGCCCGCGCCCGCGGTCTGCCCATCGTGCGGCGGGCCGAGATGCTGGCGGAGCTGATGCGGCTGCGGTCGAACATCGCGGTGGCGGGTACCCATGGCAAGACGACAACCACCACGATGGTGGCGGCCCTGCTGGATGAGGGCGGGTTTGACCCCACGGTGGTGAACGGCGGCATCATCCATGCCTATGGCTCGAACGCGCGCAAGGGCGATGGCGAGTGGATGGTGGTGGAGGCCGACGAGAGCGACGGCACCTTCAACCGTCTGCCCGCGACCATTGCGATTGTGACCAACATTGACCCCGAGCACATGGAGCACTGGGGCACCGTCGAAGCGCTGCACCAGGGGTTTTATGAGTTTGTGTCGAACATCCCCTTTTACGGGCTGGCGGTGTGCTGCACCGACGATCCGGATGTGCAGGCGCTGGTGGGCAAGATCACGGACCGCCGCGTGGTGACCTATGGCTTTAACCCGCAGGCGGATGTGCGGGCGGTGAATCTGCGCTACGCGGCGGGGGTGGCGCATTTCGACGTGGCGCTCTTGGCCGAAGAGACGGTGATCGAGGGCTGCAGCCTGCCGATGCCGGGCGATCACAACGTGTCCAACGCGCTGAGTGCGGTGGCTGTGGCGCGGCATCTGGGGATGAAGGCGGATCAGATCCGCAGTGCCTTGGCTGCGTTCGGCGGCGTGAACCGCCGCTACACCCGCGTGGGCGAGGTAAACGGCGTGACCATCATTGACGATTACGGCCACCACCCGACCGAGATCGCCGCCGTGCTGCAAGCCGCTCGTAAGGAGCTGAGCTCAGGTACTGGAGGCCGCGTGATCGCGGTGCACCAACCGCACCGCTATTCGCGCCTGAGCCATCACTTCGAGGATTTCTGCTCCTGTTTCAACGACGCGGACGTGGTGGGCATCTCCGAAGTGTTCGCCGCCGGCGAAGACCCGATCGAGGGCGCCTCCCGCGACGACCTGGTCGCCGGCCTGATCCGCCACGGCCACAGGCACGCGCGGGCGGTTGTGGACGAGGGTGATCTGGAACGCCTGGTCCGCGAACAGGCCCGACCCGGTGACATGGTGGTGTGTCTGGGGGCGGGGACGATCTCGACCTGGGCCAACGGGTTGCCCGAGCGGCTTCGGAAAGGAGCGGCGTAGGGTGGAGATCGAGGAGGTTGTTGATAGGGGGGGTCTTGAGGCGTACCTGAAAGGCTTGCCACCGGAGGAGGGGTTGTTGACAGCGCGCCGGGTGTCGCATCGGGCGGCGATGCGGGTTGCGCCTTTTGGATTGCGGTTTTTTGCGCAACGACCCAACGCGGTACAACGTGAATTGACAGCGTTGCCGATGCTCATGGCACTGTCATATTCGGGGGTCGCTGCGCTGTATCCGACCCCTGAATATGATCGAGCCTCCGCCTACGCCGCCGCCACCGCCGCCGC
>JBCCLL010000039.1:0-34695 GCA_039026855.1 Pseudomonadota bacterium
GTTGTTGCTGGGCTGGTCAATCCAGTGCTTTGAGGCGCTCAGCGAAGGGCGCTTGCAAGTGGCGTTTGACCCGCTCGTCGAACTGGGGGTCAGCTACTACGTCGTGTGCCGAAAATCCGAAGCGCGGCTGCCGCATATCAAAGCCTTCATGGATTGGGCAGAGGCTGAGGCGGCCCTCCTGTCGACCCTGCGGTCGTTGCAGTCTGGCGCCGCCTAAGCCCTTGTCCCACTGATCCGCCGATCAGTCCGCGAAAAAACTGTGCAGTGCGGCGATCTCCGAGCCTCTCAGCTCATGCCCGCCATCGTGCGCTTCGGTTGTCACGGCGGCCCCTGACGCCTGAAACCAGTCGATCAAGGCCGCGCTTTGCGACCAGGGTGTAATCGGATCCCGACGCCCCGCAGTCACCAGGACAGATCGCCCCTGAAACCCCGGGTTCGGCGCCGCCGCCCAGGTCACCAGCGGATGTAACAGCGCCACCCGGTCAAACAGCTCCGGGCTTTGCATCACCACGGCGGCCAGAATGTTGGCCCCGTTCGAATAGCCAAAACCATAAATCGGGCTGTTGGGATACCTCACACGATAGGACGCGATATAGTCCGTCATCTTCTGCGTCGCGCGGGCCAAATCCTCCATGTCATAGACGCCTTCACCCGTGCGGCGGAAAAAGCGCGCGGCCCCCATCTCCGACACGTCGCCCCGCGGCGACACCACGCCCCCGCCCGGCACCACGTCCTGGGCAAGCTTGAACAATTGGCTCTCATCCCCGCCGGTCCCGTGCAGTGCGAACACCAACGGACGGCCAGGCTCAGGCGCGCTTTCCAGCGCCTGGTAGCGGTCTTGTGTCATAGCATCCTCCACCGCTCACGCCGCCCGCGCCGGGTGCACGGCGTCGTTCGTGTTGGGATGCTGCGCGGAGTGTGTCGGCGATGTCAGCGCCGCGCCCAAAAGCGCATGGTCCGCGTCGCGCAAAGCGCCGGGCACGCCCGCAGAATTCAAAATTCTCGCGCAATCCCAGTGATTAGGCTCACGTCCTTCAGGTGAAACATGAAGTCGTGCATCATCCTTGATGTCGTAAATCATCAGCAAAGTCCTCATCATAGCTCGTTCTTACGAGACAGATGGGCTCGCAACCTTTGTTTTTAATAGGCATTAAAATCAGTTTATTATTGTCGAATTTGCAATTATTGTCAGGAACAGCACGCACACACCAAACCTTGCCCATTCGCCGATCCCAGAGGCCAAGCACGACGATGATCAGGCGTTCGACTTCCGCCCCAAACACCGCGCAAGAACGACGACCCACAACGCCCCACCGCCCGAAACGCAATTTCCTGCGCACACGCGCCCAACAGGTGACAGCGGCCAATTACTCAACTATACTTACGCGCAAGCGCCAAAAATGGCGCAGCACATGAGCATTACAGGCGGTTATAACATGCACAACAACACGATGTCCCGGCGCGGGTTTGCGCTTGGTGCGGTGGCAACCGTGGGGCTGACCTCGGCCTGCGGCAATGGGGTCGGCAGCCAGGGTGGCACCCAGATCGACGCCCGCGTCGATGCCACGCTGAACGAGATGTACAGCACCTACCCCAACACCTTCGATCTGTCGCAAAAAGCCAACGGCATGCTGGTCATGCCGCTGATCACCGAGGCCGGGCTTGGCTTTGGCGGTGCCTTTGGACGCGGCGCGCTGCGGGTGGGCCAATCGACGGTGGACTACTATTCGGTGGTCAAAGGCTCCGGCGGGTTCCAGATCGGCGCGCAGCAATATGCACACGTGCTGTTTTTCATGACAGCCGACGCGCTGGAAGAGTTTCGTCGCTCGCCCGGTTGGGCCGCCGGGGCCGACATCGAATATGTGATCTCGGACCGTGGCGACAGCGCGGCCGCCGACACCACCACGGTGCTTTCGCCGGTGCTGGCCGCGGTCTTTGCCCGCGCAGGCCTGCGCGTGGGCGCCACGCTTGAGGGCACCAAATACACCCGCATCATCCCCTGATCCACGCGCCTCTCACTGGCCCCGCTGACCCGCGCCCCGGCGCGGGTTTTGCTTTTGCACCGCTTTGTCCTGCCCCCGGACGCGCCTGCGGCTTGCGCATCAAATCGGCAAAACCTAACAGTGATGTGCATCAGGTTTGTGTAGCAAGGGGATCGGCGGCAGATGGCAGTGCTGTTTCAATGGTTGGTGCGGCTGACCGCTGCGGCCATCGTGCTCTGCACCATTGCGCTCGCGATGGTCTACTACCTCGCCGCCCGCTCGCTGCCCGACTACAACGCGGTGGTGCGCGTGCCTGCCATCTCTGCCCCGGTTGAGATTGTACGCGACAACGCCAACGTGCCCCACATCTTTGGCGCCAACGACGCGGACGTGTTCCACGCGCTTGGCTTTGCTCACGCCCAAGACCGGCTGTGGCAGATGATGATGATGCGCCGCACGGCACAGGGGCGCCTGTCCGAGCTCTTTGGCGCTACCACGGTCGAGATTGACAGCTTCCTGCGCCGCCTCGACCTCTACCGCCTCGCCGGTCAGTCGGTGGCCGCGCAAGACGCCCGCACCACGGCTGCGCTCAACGCCTACGCTGCGGGTGTCAACGCCCGCCTCGACCAGATCAATACCGAGGCACTGGGCCGCGGCGCACCCGAAATGTTCCTCTTTAACGCGCCGCTCGCCCCCTGGCGGCCCACCGACAGCATCGCCATCGCCAAGCTGATGGCCGTGCAGTTGTCGGGCCACATGGACGACGAGATCATCCGCGCCCGCCTCTCGCTGGCTTTGGACGACGAAGACCGGCTGGCCGACATCCTGCCCGATGTGCCGGGTGACGGCATCGCCAGCCTGCCCGAATACGCCGCCCTCGTGCCAGGCGCGCCGGTCCGCTACGCCGGTCGCGACGCCACGCGCCACCCGCTCTCGCCCTTCCCGCGCCGTGGGTTGGCGGGGGCGTCGAATGCCTGGGCCTCGGACGCCAGCCGTTCGGCCTCGGGCGGCACGCTGCTGGCCAATGACCCGCATCTGGGCTTTACCGCGCCGGCCATCTGGTATCTGGCGCGGCTCGAACTGCAATCGGGCGGCATCATCGGCGGCACCATCCCCGGCATGCCCGTCGTCATGACAGGCCGGTCCGATGTGCTGGGCTGGGGCCTCACCTCCGCCTATCTCGACGACCAAGACGTGCTGATCGAAGAGCTGAACCCCGACAACCCCGAAGAATACCGCACGCCCACCGGCTGGAAACCGTTTGAGTCCCGCCCCTCAATCATCCAGATCGCCGACGCCGACCCCGTCACCCTGACGCTCAGGTGGAGCGACAATGGCCCCATCCTGCCCGGCAGCTTCCGCAACCTCGCTGCTGTGACGCCCCCGGGCCACGTGGCCGCGCTCAGCTGGACCGCGCTCAGCCCCGCAGACACGTCGCTGAGTGCGGCGATGGGCGTGATGACCGCCCGCACCGTGGCCGAGGCCATCACCGCCACCGAAAGCTACATCGCACCGGCGCAAAATCTCATCCTTTCGGACCGCGCCACAATTGCCATGAAAACCATCGGCGCCTTTCCCCGACGCGATGTCGCCCACCAAAGCCAGGGGCGCCTGCCCGCCCTGGGCCACCGGCCGGAAAACCGCTGGCAGGGGCGGCTGGCCTACGCCTCCAACCCCGGCTTTGTCTCGCCCGTGGGCGGCATCCTCGGCAACACCAACAACAAGATGATCGACCGCCCCTTTCCCAACCACGTGAGCTTTGTCTGGGGCGACACGCAACGCGTGCAACGCTGGCGCCGCCTCATGCAAGTGCGCGAGGTGCACACCCGCGACAGCTTTATCGAAGCACAGCTCGACATCGTCTCCTTCACCGCCCGCGCGCTGCTACCGCTGATCGGTGCCGAGCTGTGGTTCACCGGCGAGGCCGCCCCCGACGGCACCCCCGAACGCCAGCGCCAGCGCGCCCTGTCGCTGCTCGCTGAATGGAACGGCGCGATGAACGAACACTGGCCCGAGCCACTGATCTACTCGCACTGGCTGCGCGCGCTGCAAGACCGCCTGATCCGCGACGAACTCGGCCCGCTCGCCGACGAAATCCTGCATGTCGAGCCGCTCTTTATCGAACGCGTGTTCCGCGACGTGGACGGGGCGGCGGTGTGGTGTGACGTGGTGCAATCCGCGCCGGTGGAAACCTGCCCCGACATGGCCCGCCTCGCCCTCGACGACGCGTTGCTCACGATCGAGGAACGCTACGGCAGCGGGCTCGAAGCGTTGCGCTGGGGCGATGCGCACCAGGCCACGCACGACCACCCGGTGCTGGGCGAGGTGCCGCTCTTGCGCTTTTTCGTCAATATCCGGCAAAGCACACCGGGCGGCGACAATACACTGCTGCGCGGCCGCACCAGTGGTCAGGGGCCAAACCCGTTCGAAAACGTGCACGGCGCGGGCTATCGCGGCGTCTACGACTTTGCCGATCCCAACAGCTCGGTCTTTGTGATTTCCACAGGCCAGTCCGGCCACCCGCTGTCACGCTACTACGACGACATGGCCCTACTGTGGCGCCGCGGCGAATACATCCCCATGTCGCTGGACGAAGGGCTTGCGCGCGCGGGTGCCGTGGGCATCACCCGGCTCGAACCGCTGCAGTGACCACGATCCTCTTTAACAAACCCTACGGCGTGCTGTCGCAATTCACCGACAAGGGCACCGCCGCGTCCACCCGCCCCACCCTCTCGGCCTATATCGACCTGCCGGGCGTCTATCCCGCCGGTCGCCTCGACCGCGACAGCGAAGGGTTGATGGTCCTCACCTCCGACGGACGCCTACAGGCGCGCATTGCGCACCCAAAATACAAGGCGCCCAAAACCTACTGGGCGCAGGTCGAGGGCATCATCACCGACGACGCCCTCAGCCAATTGCGTACAGGCGTCACCCTCAAGGACGGCCCCACCCGCCCCGCAAAGGCAGAGCGCCTGACCGCCCCCGACATCTGGCCCCGCGACCCACCCATCCGCGTCCGCAAATCCATCCCCGACAGCTGGCTGTCGCTCACCCTCAGCGAAGGCCGCAACCGCCAGGTCCGCCGCATGACCGCCCATGTCGGTTTCCCCACCCTGCGCCTGATCCGCGTGCAGATCGGCGATTGGCGGCTGGATGGGCTGGCGCCGGGACAATGGCACGCCATAGGCTAGCGTCACGCAAGGCACAGAACGCACCGCGACATACGCCCAAGTACACCCCGCACGCACCGCGCAATTGACTCCGCGCAGCCCCCGTGATCGGGTGACAGTATTTTGTAAACGAGGGAAATAGATGAGAGTCTTCAATATACTACTTGCAGTAGCACTGTTGACCTGGAGCCATACGGCACAAGCTGTCACCGTCAACCCCGACGCGCTCGAAAGCCGGACGCCCGGCGGCGATTACAGCGACACCCAGGGCAGCGGACCCAATATTACCAGCAGCCAGCCACTCCTTGCCGGGCAAACCACCGTGCGTGGCATGCTGAACCTGAACTGTGTCAACGCAGATTGCAGCGACAGCACAGGCTTGCGCGACCCTGCGGATGCGTTTTCTGTGACGCTCGGTCAAAATCAGGTGCTGACATCCCTGATCCTCAACATTTCAAGCGCAGCCAACCCGCAACAAGATCTGAGCGATGTCTTTTTCGGATTTAACCTCGTCACACCGCCCGGTCTGTCCAATCTCGGCTATGCCAAGGCCGGCGAGACCGTAAATGAGAGTATCTTCCTCTCCCCGTCGCAGACCTTTGGCGCGGGTGATTACAGCCTGTTTGTCCGCGCCGGACGCTCCACCGCCGATTTTCAGGGTAAGGTGAACTGGTCACTGACCGCAACCATCGTGGACACATCTGTCTCTGCCGTACCCCTCCCGGCGGGCCTGCCTCTGCTTCTGGCCGGATTTGCGACCTTGGGTATGCTGCGCCGCAAACAGCGGTCCAGCTGACCCGGGTTTCCACCGCACACCGCGGTGCCCAATACCAGACGGGGCTGCACCACCCGCCCCGTCTTGCGCCGCCCTTCGGCGCATCCAATTCTGTCCCCACCACGGTCCTCGCACAGCCCGCCAACGCTCTCGACCGCCGGCCTGTCGCTCAAAGGCCACCTCACCAATCTCGCCCGCGCGCCCACGCCACCTCGGCGACCGCTGATGCAGCATCGAAAATCTATCTACAAAAGATGGCGCCACAGCCTCCACCAAAACCCCCACACGTCCGCCCTTGTTCGCCTGCACAAAATGCGCCGCGCGCGCGCGCGATTGACGTGTGGAGGAACTGGCTTACGGGAACGGCAGCACAACTGACGCTTGGCAGAACGCCTGTTTCCCGCTTAGGCTGAAGCCGCCCCGCGGAGAGATCGGTATGAAGCGCGTCCTGTTCCTGTTAATTTGTCTCGCCTGCGCCGCTATTGGCTTTGCCGCCAAGGCGACACTTGAAAACGCCGCCATCGCCCAATTCCTGCGCGACAACGCGCTAGTTATCGCCATCATTCTCGTGGCTGCGCTTGCGGGTCTCGGCATCGTGTTGATCGCAGGCTACCTCTATGCCCGGGCCCGTCTGCGCAAACTGCTGAACGCCGACGGCCCCCTGACCGAAGCACAGATCGCCGAGGGTCTCGTCGACCACTTCACCACGCCTGACGACATCACCAAGCCCACCGCCGCAGACCGCCAGCGCGCCGCCCTCGTGAACGCGGGCGCATGGCTGATGCGCCGCCAGGCGACCCAGTTCTATTTCAACGTCACCGTGACCGTGATGGGCGGCCTGATCGGCACAGCAACGCTGTTTCTGCTCTACGAGCAAAACCAAAAGATCGACCTGCAAAACGAAAAGATCACCCTGCAAACCGACGCCAGCATCGCCCAAAGCGTCCTGCTCGAAGGCGCGCGGCGCGCAGCGTTTGCAGGCGATATGGCCACGCTTTTTGCCGACATCCGTTCAGAGGTGGCCTCCAAGCCGGCGTTGGACGAAGCCAACGCCTGCCTTTTCGACGTATTCGTCAACTGCTGGCAGACTAATCGCTTCGAAGACGAAAGAAACGCACCAAGCACCATCAAGCGGTACCGTCCGTCATTAGAACTCGCAGCAAGGATCAACGCGTTCGCTCGACGTAACATACCGTACAGACTGGCTGTTTCTGACCAATCTGACTTGTCTTTTGATGACCCTTTAAGACAGCAATTCGGTTTTCCAAACCTAAGCCCTGAACGCGGTCAATTGTTCGAAACCTTAGCGCTGAATGAGATTTACATCGGCACGTTTGACTTTAGCGCCGCGCAACTGACAAATGCCGACCTGCGTCAACGCGATTTGTCATTTGCACAGTTGGCAAACGCAGACTTGCAAAGCGCATTCTTGGTTCAAACACATCTGGCGAATGCTGAACTGGCGCATGCAAACCTTGCGATCGCGGACCTCAGACGGGCTGTTTTGGTAGAAGCCAATCTTGATGAAAGCAATCTTCGGAATACCAATCTCGAATTTGCCGACCTTTCCAAAGCACGTTTGGTATCTGCCGATCTTCGCAGCGCCTACCTCGCACGAGCACGTTTCACCAACGCATTAATGAACGGCGCAAATTTCGACGCGGCAAAAATGAACGGAGCTTTTCTTCGTGGTGCAATATTAACAAACGCGACTTTGCGAGGTGCCGAGATGGACCGAGCTATCCTTATCGAAGCGAAGCTGGTTGGAGCAAATCTTCACGGTGCATTCTTGAGAGGATCAAATCTTTTTCGCAGCACGCTTGAACGGGCAGATTTGACCGAGGCAGATTTGCGCAATGCCTACCTTGGTGAAGCCGAAGTGAAAGACGCTATTTTTAACGGTGCGAACTTGGCAGGCGCTTGGGCTTGGGAGGACATGCAACCCAAGAATCTACCGCCAGCTGTTCAAATAACCCTGTGCACATATATCCCGACAGAACATTATCGCTTCGAGAAACCGAATAACTGCTAGCGCTGCTGACCGGCTGGCGACAAAAACGGGCGACCTATCGCCGCGGATTAACGTTTGTAATCCGCGTTTTGACGGCCACGCGGGCGTTTTGTACAAAACACCCCGCGTTTTCATCAAAAACCGCGAAGAGGCCCGAAAAGGGGCCGATGAGCGCCTGCTGTTTTGTACAAAACCCGGCCCATTTTCATCAAAACGCCGCGCAAAAGCGCCAGAGTCACACCCGATCGAGACGCCAAAGACGGGGTTAACAGACCGCGCGCGCCCGGCTCACAGCCCCTCAAACCGCGCCTTCTGGATGGCGGTCCAGCGCACGTCCAGGACAAACCCGTCCTCGCCCTGCGCCTCCTCCTGCACCACGTCCTGCTCAAACAACCACGCACGTTTGCGCCCCTCGGCAAAGCCCAGATGCACCTGCTCTTCGACCACCGCGCCCTGCAAGCTCGCCGCCACCGTTTCCAGCAATGGCGGGATGCCCTCACCCGTGATCGCCGACAGCGTCAGCACATGCTCATCGCGCGCGGCACGGGCGCGCGCGGCCTCTGCCGCCTCTGGGTCCAACAGATCAATTTTATTCCAGATTTCAAAGGTTTCGCGCCTCTCATCCACCCCCAGATCGGCCAGAATGCCGCGCACATCCGCGGCCTGTTCCTCGGTTTCGGGATGCGAGATATCTCGGACATGCAAGATCACATCCGCCGCCAAGACCTCCTCCAGCGTGGCACGGAACGACGCCACCAACTCTGTCGGCAGGTCGCTGATAAACCCCACCGTGTCCGACAGGATCATCTCCGGCCCGTCGGGCAGTTCCACCCGCCGCATGGTCGGGTCAAGCGTGGCAAAGAGCATGTCCTTGGCCATCACATCCGCACCGGTCAAGCGATTGAAAAGCGTGGATTTTCCGGCATTTGTATAGCCCACCAGCGCGACAATCGGATAAGGTACCTTGGCCCGGGCCTTGCGGTGCAATTCGCGCGTTTTGACCGCCTTGTCGAGCTGGCGGCGCAGCCGCACCAACTGCGTGTCAATCGCCCGCCGGTCCGCTTCGATCTGCGTCTCACCGGGGCCGCCGACAAAGCCCAAACCACCGCGCTGCCGCTCCAGGTGGGTCCACGCCCGCACCAGCCGCGTGCGCTGGTAGCTGAGCGCGGCCATCTCCACCTGCAACACGCCCTCGCGGGTCGCTGCGCGATCCGAAAAGATCTCTAGAATCAGACCAGTACGGTCAAGCAGTTTGACCTTCCACTTGCGTTCAAGGTTGCGCTGCTGGACCGGTGTGACAGGCCCGTCGACCAGCACCAGCTCGACCTCGGCGTCGTGCAACTGATCTTTCAGCTCGGCAATCTTGCCGTCACCAAACAGCAACCCGGGCCGCGGTCGCGGCAGCGGCACTACGGCGTCACCAACAACGTCCAGTTCGGGCAGCGCCCGCGCCAGCGATACCGCTTCGGACAACGCAAAGTCCGCCGCGCGCCGGTCTGGATCAGATTTGATGTCCGGATGCAAAACCCACGCACGGGTCCGCGGCGCGGCTGTCTCGGTCAAGAAGCCTCTTCGCCCTCATAGAGCGAAATGGGCTGGCTCGGCATGATTGTGGAAATGGCGTGCTTGTAGACAAGCTGGCTTTGACCGTCGCGGCGCAGGAGCACGCAGAAATTATCAAACCAGGTGATAACCCCTTGTAACTTCACGCCATTGATCAGGAATATGGTCACGGGCACTTTGGTCTTGCGCACGTGGTTTAGGAATGCGTCCTGCAGGTTTTGCCGGTCCGATGCCATAACGTAATACCCTTTTTATTCTTGCGTTGGTCTGCGGATCAGACCGTCCCACCCGCGCGAGTATGTCGGTTGCCCCGGGAAGACTCCAGCCCAAAAATCAGCCGGTTACGCAGCTTGGCGCCGATGCGGTCATCCGCGCCACAAGTTCGGTGTCATCAGCGCGATAATGGCCAATGTCTCTAGCCGTCCCAGCACCATCGCAGCGGCAAAAATCGCCTTGGCGGCGGCGCTCACCTCGGTCAGGCGCAGCGGCGCGTCCCCGCCAATCTCCAGCAACGGCCCGGTTGTCGACAAGCCGGCAATGATCATCACCAGCGCGTCGTCAAAGGCGATCCCGGTGGCTGCCAGCAGCACCGCGCCTGCGGCGAGCGACACCGCAAACAGCATGAAAAAGATCCACGCGATAAACGCGCCGTCGCGCTGCAGCCGCCGCTGCAGCCGACCCGCTCCGGACACCGAGGACGGGTGCACCAATCGCTCCATCTCGCGCAGACCATTTTGGTAGAGCGCGAACACCCGCAACAGCTTGACCCCACCCGCCGTGGTCGCCACCCCGCCGCCCATCACGGCCAGCCCGATCAACAGCAGGCCCGGCGTCTCAAGCCCCGACCACGCCTGCGCGTCGCTCCAATAGCCCGACGCAAAGCCGGTGGTGGTCAGGAAGCTCATCACCGTGAAACCAGAGCCCCAAAAAGCACGCGCCGCATCCGCCGCGTTTTCCTGGGTGTCGACGTCGATAGCACCTGCAAAATGTCGCAAAAACAACAGGGTAGGCACAGCAAAGACCAGCGCCATGCCAACGCGAAACTCTGGATCACGCAGCAGATTTCCTGATCCCTGGCTCACGGTATCAAGCGAAAAGGTCAGCCGTGACAGCGCAAACAGCATGAAGAGCAGCATCACCGCCTCGCCTGTGACGCCGGAATTGCCCTGTTCCAACCCACCCACCGGCGAGATGCCCGACGTCGCCATGATCGACATGGCATGACACAGCGCCACAAACGGCTCGTCCCCGGCAATCCGCAAGAGCAGCACCAGCAGCGCGGTCAGCCCCAGATAGATCGGCACCAGCACACTGCCCACCTTGGTGATGCGCACGCGCACCTCTGGCGCGGCCATGCCCACGTCGATATTGGTGCGCCGCCCGGGTTCGGCGCGGGTGGTGACCTCGAACCCGCCGAGGTTCAAGGGCGCCAGGATGGCCGACGCCGCCACCCACATCACCAGCCCGCCCATCCACGCCACCTGGGCGCGCCACAGATGCAAGGCCGGGTTCAGTCGATCAGGATCGGCGAAAAATGTGGCCCCCGTGGTGGTGATGGCGCTGACCATTTCGACGTAGGCATTCAAAAAGGTGGTCGTTTTCAGCCCTTCATAGAACGGCACCGCAAGCACGACGGGCAGGAACACAAAACAGCTGAACAGTGACATCAGCGGCCCCAGCATACCGTGCCGGGGGTCGCGCCCGGCATGGGCCAGGCCGATCAGAACAAAGATGATCAACCCCAGCAAACCCGAATAAAGAAACGCCCGCCCGGTCTCGAGTTCGCGCAGCAGCCCGGCATAGACCGCAGGCACCAGCATGGCCGCCGAGAAAATGCCAAAAACCAGCAAAAACAACGGCAAGCGCAGAACAGCTGCAGCAAAACTTGTGGGCTGCGACGCGGTGCTCTGCATCAGAAAAAGTCGATGGAGACCTGCATCAGGCGCTCCACCTCGGGCACGTCACCCGACAGGGCAAAGATCGCCACAACGTCGCCTTCGTCGATGCGCGTGGTGCCCACCGGGCGGATCACCTCTGTGCCCTTGCGCACAGCACCGATCAACACGCCTTCGGGAAAATCGATCTCGTTGATCTTTTTGCCCGCCATCGGCGAGGTGGACAGCACCTCGGCCTCGATCACCTCGGCATCCGCGTCACCGATGGAATAGACCGACCGCACCCGCCCGTGCCGGATGTGGCGCAGGATCGACGACACGGTAGTTGCCCGCGGGTTGATGTAGGCGTCAATGCCCAACGGTTCCATCATCGGCACCAGCGTCGGATCGTTGACCAGCGCGATGGCATAGGGGCAGCCCTCGGCCTTGGCGCGGACGGCGGCGAGCATGTTGGTCTTGTCATCATCGGTCACCGCGAGCATCGCGTCCGCGCGCGCCACGCCAGCCTCGTCCAGTAGCGCCACGTCAAGACCGTCGCCGTTCAGCACGATGGTCCGCTCCAGCTCTTCGGCGGCGCGTTCGGCACGCTCGCGGCTGCGTTCGATCATCTTGGCGCGCACCCGGTTGGTCCGACTTTCCAGCGCCTTGGCCACAGTCAAACCCACATTGCCGCCGCCCACCAGCACCAGCCGCTCTTGCGTGCGCAGCGTCTTGCCAAAAACCTCCATCGTGCGTGGCACGTCATCCACATGGCTAAACACATAGGCCTGATCGCCCGCAAAAAGCTGATCGCCCGCCTCGGGCGCAAACAGCCGCGCTTCACGTCGGATGGCCACGACCACGACACGCAAGGTAGAAAACAGATCCGTCAACTGGCGCAGCGGCGTATTGAGCACCGGGCAGTCCTCGTCCAGCGCGATGCCCAAAAGCTGCGCTTGCCCGTCGATGAACAGTTCGGTGTCAAAGGCCGCCGTGGCGCTGAGGCGCTGCAAGGCGGCGGCGGCCACTTCCTTTTCGGGGCTGATCACCACGTCGATGGGCATGTGTTCGCGCCGGTAGAGGTCGGAGTAGATCGCGCTGAGGTAGGACTGGCTGCGCAAGCGGGCGATCTTGCGATTGATGCCAAAAACCGAGTGCCCGACCTGACAGGTGACCATGTTCACCTCGTCTGAATAGGTGGCGGCAATGATCATGTCGGCGTCGCGCGCGCCGGCACGGTCCAGGATCTCGGGATAGCTGGCGAACCCGGCAACCCCTTGAACATCCAAGGTATCGGTGGCCCTGCGGACAAGATCAGGATCGCTGTCCACAACGGTTACGTCGTTGCGTTCACCCGACAGGTGACGCGCGATTTGCCAGCCGACCTGGCCCGCGCCGCAGATGATGACCTTCATGCCCTGTTCCCGAGCTGGTGCGCGATTGGCCCCCTTGCATGACAGAGGGGACCGGTTGCGTCAATGAATTGTGCAGCACCGGCGGCCGTGTGAAGTGGCGACTGCACACGTGTGCAAAATTTCACGCGGGTCGATTGTCAAAGCCCATCGACTCAGGCACTGTTTGAGCATGCGAGCGCTGTATCTCACTCCGGTTTTGATTGGCATGGCGGGCTGCTTGCCCGTGGACACCTTCTATGACGAAGGTGTGTCATTCGCTGAGCTGGAGCGGGACAACCTAGCCTGTGACGTGCAAGCACTGCGCGATGCGCCGGCGGCAAACCGGACCCGCCAAGGTCCGCCGCGGCGCATTTCACGCACCGTGTGCACGGCGCCGGGGCACTGCTACGCCACCGGCTACTGGGTGCCCGGAGAGATCTACACCGTCGATGTCAATGCTGGCCTGCGCCGACGGGTCAAAGGACAGTGCATGGCAGACCAAGGCTACCGGCCGGTCGAGCTGCCCGCCTGTCCGCAATCGGTCGCGGAAGCCGCCCCCGCAGGTGCCAGCGACGTGTTGCCACGGCTGACCGCACAAAGCTGTGCCATTCGGCGCCCAGACGGGCGCTTTCGGATCGTCAACAAGGGATAATTATGAACGACCTTTCCGAGGCTAAGGCGCTGGTACGCGCCCATCACGCCGCGCTTGCGCAAGCGAGCCCAGATACCGCCGCACAGGCGCTGGCGCAGCATATGGCGCCGGGCGCGCTGTGGCGCGGCATGCACCCGATGCACGAACAAACCGGGCCGGATGCCGTAGCACAGGCGTTTTGGACGCCGCTCATGACCAGCTTACACCGCATGCAACGGCGGCAAGACATCTTCTTTGCTGGTCACAACGGTCAAAGTGCTGCCGGCCTGTGGGTTGCCTCGATGGGGCATTTTGTTGGTCTGTTTGATCACGCGTTTCTGGGTATTCCGCCGACCGGCAAGCTGGTGATGCTGCGCTATGCCGAGTTCTCAAGGGTCGAAAACGGCCAGATCACCGAACAGGCGATGTTTGTGGACCTGCTGCATCTGATGGCGCAGGCCGATTGCTATCCGCTGCCGGGGATGACAGGCGCGCAACTGGTGCAGCCTGGGCCGATGACGCATGACGGGCTGATTTACGACGCGCTACCACCCGAAGAAGGGGCCGCGACCCTCGACCTGATCAACCGCATGATCGGTTCCATCGATCATGCCAACCGCGCCGAAACGCCGCCGCCACCCGAAGAGGAACTGGCCGCACATTGGCATGAAGATATGCTGTGGTGGGGGCCGACAGGGATCGGTTCCACCTTCACCATCGACCGCTACATTGCGCAACACCAGCAACCGTTTCGCACGCAACTGGGCCAGCGCACCTTCAACGGGCATATCTGCCGGATGGCCGAAGGAGACTATGGCGGCTTTTTTGGCTGGCCAAACCTGACGATGGAGTGCACCGGCCCTTATTTGGGGCTGCCGCCGTCGGGAAAGAAGGCGGATCTGCGGGTGGTGGATTTCTACCGCCGCGACGGCGACAAGCTGGCCGAAAACTGGATTTTCATCGACATGCTGCATTTCCTGAACATGCAGGGGCTCGACGTGTTGGCGCAACTCGACACCCGCGGGCGCTGACGGTCTCCGAACCGGAGACCGACCGGAAATCGACGCGATTTCCGCCTGCCGCTATTCCGCCGCGGGCGCCATATCTTCGACCTGGGCGATGCGCGCACCGCCCTTGGACGCGGTGACCACGCCCAGGGATTTCAGCTTGCGATGGAGCGCCGACCGCTCCATGCCCACGAAGTTTGCGGTGCGACTGATATTGCCGCCAAATCGGTTGATCTGGGTCAGCAGATACTCCCGTTCAAACGCTTCACGTGCCTCACGCAGGGGCAAGGTCGCCAAAGCGCCCGACAGCACCACGCGGTCCTCTTCGGCATCCGGCTCGGCCGGTCCAGGCAGTTCGCGCGCCTCAATCGCACCAGACCCGTCGCCCAGGATCAGCACACGCTCGACCATATTCTTGAGCTGGCGCACATTGCCCGGCCACACCATGGTCTGCATCAGAGCCGCTGCGTCACCGCTCAATTCACGCCGCGGCAGGCCCTGGGTCGCGTTGCAATCGTCGATGAAATACGCCGCCAACAGCGGGATATCCTCGCGCCGTTCCTCAAGGCTGGGCACCGCAATCGGCACCACATTCAGCCGATGATAAAGCTCTTCGCGAAAGGTCTGCGCCGCAATCGCCGCTGTCAGATCGCGATTGGTCGATGAGATCACGCGCAGATCCACCCGCACCTTGTCATTACCGCCAACCCGTTGAAATTGCTGGTCCACCAACACGCGCAGGATCTTTGACTGCGTGCCGATGGGCATGTCGGCCACCTCGTCGAAGTAGATCACGCCGCCATGGGCCTGTTCCAGCAGGCCCGGTTCGACATCACGCTCCGCGCTTTCACGGCCAAAGAGAACCTCTTCCATCCGCTCCGGCTCAACACCGGCACAATTCACCGTGACAAAGGGCGCGTCTGCTCGGTTCGAATTGGCGTGGATGTAGCGCGCAGCGACCTCTTTGCCGCATCCCGCGGGACCGGTCAGCATCACGCGGCCATTGGATTTGGTCACCTTATCGAGCTGTGACACCAGCGTACGAAAGCCCGGTGAATTGCCGATCATCTCGGCCGGTGCCGCATCAGGCCGCCGCAGCGATGAGTTTTCCCGCCGCAATCGCGCGGTCTCCATGGCGCGGCGGATCACCACCAGCAACTGGTCGATGTTGAACGGCTTTTCGATAAAGTCGTAAGCGCCCTGTTTGATCGCAGCCACAGCAATCTCGATATTGCCGTGACCGGAGATGATCACCACCGGCACGTCCGGGTTGTCACGCTTGACCGCCTTGAGGATGTCGATCCCATCCATGCGGCTGTCCTTGAGCCAGATATCGAGGATGATCAGCGCCGGTTCAGCGGCGTTGATCGCGCCCATCGCGTCGTCCGAGTTGCCGGCAAGGCGGGTCGCAAAGCCTTCGTCCTTGAGGATGTCCGAGATCAGTTCCCGGATGTCACGTTCATCATCCACAATCAAAATGTCGCTCATCTAACCTGCTCCTTTTTAATTTCTGCAGGAACCAGCGGCAGCGTTACCACCGCCATGGCCCCAAAATGGTCCGCACCGTTCATCGGTGCAGCGTCTTCGAGGGTCAGTGTCCCCCCGTGTTCTTCGATGATCTTCTTGACAATCGGCAGGCCCAGCCCTGTGCCCTCGTCCCGTGTGGTCACATAGGGCTCAAAAAGCCGCGCCCGATCTTCGGGCAGGCCAATGCCATTGTCGGATATGGTGATGCGCGCACCTGCAGGGCCTGCGCTCATCTCCACCTCGATCCGAGGTATGTGACCGTCTGGTGCGCCTTTTTTCTCAAGCGTACCAATGGCTTCACCTGCGTTTTTGATCAGATTGGTCAGCGCCTGACTGATCATGGTCGCGTCAACCTGAGCCAGCAAAGCATCCTCGGGCAGCGCGTCAGTAATCTCTACGCCCGGCTGGCCTGCACGCTGCAAAACCACGGCATCACGCACCAGGGTGACCAGATCCTCGGTCTTGCGATCCGGTTCGGGCATGCGCGCGAATTTGGAAAACTCATCCACGATGCGGCGCAGATCGCCGGTTTGGCGCACGATCACATCGGTCATCTGTTCCAGTGCGTCGCTGTCCGCGGCCAGTTTCGGGGAAAACTTGCGCTTGATCCGTTCAGCGCTGAGCTGGATGGGGGTGAGCGGGTTTTTGATCTCATGCGCAATGCGGCGGGCGACATCGCCCCAAGCGGCCATGCGCTGCGCACTAACCAGGTCGGTCACATCGTCAAAGGCGACCACGTACCCCTCCAGCGTGCCTTGCGCGCTGCGCCGGGTGGCCATGCGCACCAGCAGGTTTTCCAGCCGCCCGCCGCGGGTCACCTTGACCTCGCCCTGTGACACCTCCAGCGGGCCCGCTTTGAGCAGGGCAAAGAGGCTGGCAAATTCCGGGATCGCCACGGCCAGCGGCACCGCCTCTTGCGCGTCCTCGCTCCAGTCGAGCAACCGTGCCGCCGAGCGGTTGGCAAAGGTCACACGACCGCTGGGATCAACGCCCACCACGCCCGAGGTGACCGAAGTCAGCACGCTGTCAAACAGGCGGCGGCGGCGTTCGATCTGTTCGGTGTTGGCCAGCAGTGTCTCGCGTTGACCCTTCAGTTGCCGGGTCATCTGGTTGAAATAGCGACCCAGCATGGCGATCTCATCATCGCCCTCCTCTTCGCGCACCTGCACATCCAGATCGCCCGCGCCCACACGTTGCGCAGCACCCGTCAACCGCCCCACCGGACCGCTGAGGCGTTCGGCAAACCACAGGCCCAGCCAGATCGCGGCAAGGATCAGGATCACCGCAAAGCCCAGGTAGAGCAGGCCGAACTCAAACAGCACCCTGCCCCGCTCGCTTTCAAGCTGCTGATACAGGATCACCGTTTCCTGCGTTTCATCGACCAGCGACAAGATCTCGCCATCCACGTCGCGGCTGACATAGAGGTACCTGTCGACATAAGACGCCAGCGGCACCAGCGCGCGAAACTCGTTCACGGGCCAGTCTTCGATAATGGCGATGCCCTCTTCGGTGGCGCGGGCCATTTGCGCGCCGGTTGGGCTTTCGAAATCGAACAAATAGGACCGGTCGCCGCGCGCTCGTATTTCGCCGGTGCCGTCAACCAGATAGGCTTCGCGCAGGCCGCGCTGCACTTGCAGTTGACCATCGGTCAGCACTTCGCGGTCGCCAACCAGACGCGCGCCGCGCACTGTGTCGATGTAGCGCGCCAGCGCCAGCGCGTCTTCGGCCAAATCCTCGCGCTGTTCGGCCTCGTATGCCTGCGCGGCGGCAAGTGAATTGCCCACCACGCGGCTAACACGATCAGAAAACCAGCCCTCAAGGCCGATATTGACCGTCAGTCCGGCAAAAACCGCCACCGTCACCGTCGGGATCAGCGCGAGCAGCGCAAAGGCACCGGTCAGACGCAGGTGAAGCCTGCTGCCCGCGGATTTGGCGCGCCGCGCCGCAATCAGCCGCGCGATCTGCGCCAACACAAGGGCCGCAACCGCCAGCACATAGACTAGATCCGCCAATAGCACGAGGCGCAGCGCCGGGTCAGAGGCACCCTGTTCCAGCGGACCAAGCACCAGAAAGGTCAAAAGCGCCAGCACCGGCCCCAGCACCACGAGGCCCAGCGTCGCTGCGTTGCGCACACGCCGCCTGCGGCGCAAGCGGCCGACGCTTACCCAAAGCGACGTTCGTGTCTCAGCTGCCACGTGGCATGCCCTCAATGATGTGGCGCATGGTGCGCCTCCCGCCATATCCAGTGGTCGGATTACGCGATTTGCGCAATTGCCACGGGTTGTGTGGCAGTTTTACATCAACTTGCGCCGCCGTGTCACCTCTATTTCGAGGTCGGTGATTTTCTTGCGCAGGGTGTTCCGGTTGATGCCGAGCAAATCCGCGCATTTCGCCTGATTGCCGCCGGTGGCGTCCAGCGCAATCTCGATCAGCGGTGCTTCGACCTCGCGCAGGATGCGCTGGTAGAGACCTGGCGGCGGCAACATGTTGCCGTGCAAGTCGAAATACCGCTTGAGATGGCGCGCGACGCTGGAGCCGAGCTTTTCGGTGTCGCCCGCGCTGCGCATCGGCTCTAGCTCGGGCTGACTGCCGAGCACCTGCTCAACTTCTGCCGCTGAGATTTCGGGCGCGCGGGATGTCAGGCCCAGCCGCCGCACCGCGTTTTCCAGTTGCCGCACGTTGCCGGGCCAGGAATAGGTGCGGAAAATCTCGGCCGCGGCTTCGGACAACTCGCGGCGGGGCTGACCGGATTTTTCCGACCGCGCCAGAAAATGCTCGCTGAGCAGCGGGATGTCGTCCACACGCTCGCGCAGGGCAGGCACGTTCAGCGTGGCCCCCGACAGGCGATAATAGAGATCCTTGCGCACGTCGCCCGCCTCCATCGCAGCGGTCAGGTCGGTCTGCGAAGTGGCCAGAAAGCGCGGCACATACTCGCCCGGCGTGTCCATCATGCGCACGATGCGCGCCTGCAATTCCTCGGGGATATCGCCGATCTCGTCGATCAGCAGGGTGCCGCCCTTGACCTTGGACAGCACCCGTGCCGGCCCTTCGAGATCCTGCAGATCGCCCGCCGTCACCGTCAGAAAGGGCAAGGTGCGCCGGTCCGAGAAATCGTGGATGGCGCGCGCAATCAGCGACTTGCCTGTGCCGCTTTCGCCCCAGATCAGCACCGGCAGATCGGTGTTCATCACCCGCGCCACCACGCGGTAAAGCGCTTGCATGATGGCCGTGCGTCCGACCAGCGGCAGCTCATCCGGCCGTTCATCGTCCTGTGGCCGCGCCCGCGCCTGCCCGCGCATCTCAAGCGCTTTGGCCGTGCGTTTCATCAGATCGGGCAGGTCAAACGGCTTGGGCAGGTAATCATAAGCCTCGGCCTCGGCCGCCTGAATTGCCGTCATGATGGTGTTTTGCGCGCTGATCACGATCACGGGCAGGCCGGGACGGTCCTGCCCGATCTTGGGCAGCATCTCGAGCCCGTTGCCATCGGGCATCATCACGTCCGAGATCACCACATCGCCTTTGCCCTCACCGACCCAGCGCATCAGCGTGGTCAGCGACGAGGTTGCGTGCACCTTGCACCCAGCCCGCGTCAATGCCTGTGTCAGCACCGTGCGAATGGTGCGATCGTCGTCGGCAACAAGAACAGTTCCGTCCATGGTTTACTCCTGTGACTGTGCCGCGAGCGTGGCGGATTTTGGCGCACGCGGTAACGAAAGGCGAAAAACGGTTTTGCCCGGCACCGAGGTGACGGAAATCCAGCCGTCATGGTCCGAGATGATCTTGCTCACAAGCGCCAGACCGAGGCCGGTGCCATTCTCTTTGCCAGATACAAACGGGTCAAAGATGTCTGCAGCGATGCTTTCGGGCAGGCCGGGGCCGTCGTCGATGATCTCGATTTGCAAGGGCAGAGATTTGCCCGATCCATCGGCGCGGCGCAGGCGGAACGAATGTTCGAAATAGCTGTGCAGCCGGATGGTGCCGCCCGCATCGCCGGCCACCTCGGAGGCGTTCTTGAGCAGGTTCAGCACCACCTGCAACAACTGATCGGGATCGCCATAGGCCAGCGGCAGCGACGGGTCGTAATCTTCGACAATTGTCATGCTGGCGCCAAACCCCAGCAGCGCCGAGCGCCGCGCACGGTCCAGCACATCGTGGATGTTGACCGGTTTGAAATCCGGCGTCGACAGGTTGCCGAACTGTTCGACCTGTTCGAGCAGTTTGACGATACGCCGCCCCTCTTCGACAATCAGGTCGGTCAGTTCCAGGTCCTGCGGATCCAGGTTCATGCTCAGCAATTGCGCGGCCCCGGTGATGCCAGCCAGCGGGTTCTTGATCTCGTGGGCCAGCATCTCGGCCATGCCAATCGCGGATTTTGCGGCAGACTTGACCGAATGGTTTTGCGTCATGCGACCGGCCAACTCGCGCGGCGAGATCATCAGCAGCATGTGATCCTCGGCGCCGATCAGCGGTGCGATCTGCAGCGCACATTGCAGCGGCGGGCGCTGGCCATTGCCGACATCCACGTCGTTGACAAAGAGCGGCGTGCCGTTCTTGCGCGCGCGCGCCAGGCTGTCTTCGAGCGGCGCGTCCACGGCCAGTTGATCCCACAGCGGTGTGCCGCGCATGGACCTGTCCGAGGCGTTAAAGAACCCCTCGGCAGCAGAGTTGATGTCGACGATCTCGTCCGCGGGCCCAATGATAATCGCCGGAACCGGCAAAGACGCCCAAAGATCGCCGGTCTGGTTCATGCTGCGGCCAACCGTTCCGATGGGGCCAGCGCATCAGGCAGCAGCGCGCGCGTGGCGTGCGCTGTCGCCGCCGTCAACACAGCACGGCGCAGCGCCGGCGCGGTGCCCGCGTGATCCATGTACCAGCCCAGATGCTTGCGTGCGGCGCGCAGGCCCAGTTCGACCCCGTAAAAGCCAAGCATGTTCTCGTAATGCGCCGCGACCATGTCCGCCAGAGCAGGCCCAACCGGCACCTCTGGCGCCGGCGCGTCGTAAAGGGCGTGGGCAATCTGCGCCAAAAGCCACGGCTTGCCCTGCGCCCCGCGCCCGATCATCACCCCGTCCGCCCCCGAACGGTCGAGCGCTGTGCGCGCCGTCGCGGCACAAGTGATGTCGCCATTGGCGATCACGGGAATGCGCACCGCTTGCTTTACCGCCCGGATCGCCACCCAGTCGGCACGGCCCTTGTAAAACTGGCAGCGGGTGCGACCGTGGATCACGATCTGCGCGATGCCCGCAGCTTCGGCGCGCGCGGCGATCTCGGGCGCATTCAGCGATGCATCATCCCAGCCAAGCCGCATTTTTAGCGTAACCGGGACGTCCACCGCATCGACAACCGCTTCGATCAGGCGCAGCGCGTGATCGGGCACACGCATCAGCGCAGAACCGGAATAGCCGTTTACCACCTTTTTGGCGGGGCAGCCCATGTTGATGTCGATGATCTGCACGCCCTGCCCGGCCAGCATGCGCGCCGCTTCGGCCATGGGTGCCGCTTCGCAGCCGGCAAGCTGGACCGCCGTGCCTGCCGCCCCCAAGCCCAGTTCGGCGCGGTCGCGCGTGCCGGGGCGCGCGTTGATCATGTCGCGGCACGCCACCATCTCGGACACGACGAGCCCTGCGCCAAAACGCGACACAAGCGTTCGGTTCGGCAAGTCAGTGATCCCCGCCATGGGCGCCAGCATCACCGGCGGAGACATTAAGGGCGTCGCAGCAGAGCGCATCGGGCGCGTAATCCTTATGCGTTTCTATTGGATTAGCTGAGTGATCCGGCGTCCTCAATGTGCACACCGGACCGATGCGCGCAATATGGTTGCACATGCTTAAAAATTAGGCGTAGCGCGCGCCATGGACAGCCTGTGTCAGACCGCCTATGCGTTCTGCAACGCGCCACTGCCGGACATGCCGGAACTTTTCACATGCTGCCACAGATCATCTGCACTGTTTTCGGCATCGGGCATGCACGCCCTGCGCCCGGCACGTGGGGCGCGTTGGCGGCGCTACCGATGGCGTGGGCGCTGCACAGCTTTGGTGGCGTTTGGTTGCTCGGCCTGATGATCATCGTGGCCTTTGTCGCAGGGCTATGGGGGACCGCGCGGATGACGACGGGCGCAGAGGATCATGACCCCTCAGAGATTGTCATTGACGAGGTTGTCGGCCAGTGGATCGCCCTGCTCCCGGTGAGCCTGGGGGCGACGATGCGGGGCGTGGACATCACCGCGTTGTGGCCGGGTTGGCTGGCCGCCTTCGTGCTTTTTCGCCTGTTCGACATCACCAAACCCTGGCTCGTTGGCCAGGCCGACCGGCGCAACGATGCCTTGGGCGTGATGCTCGACGATGTGATCGCGGGTGTCTTTGCCGCCCTGGGCACTGTGGTTCTCGCGGCTCTGGCGCATGGATGGGTCATGCAATGACAACCGCAGCCGAGATCATCGCCCGCGCCACCAAACGCCAGATCATGATCGCCACAGTGGAAAGCTGCACCGGCGGCATGATCGCCGCCGCACTGACCGATGTGCCCGGCGCATCCGCTGTCGTCGAACGCGGTTTTGTCACCTACACAAACACCGCCAAACAAGAGCTTGTTGGCGTGCGCGCCGAAACACTCGACGCCCACGGCGCTGTGTCAGAAGAGGTTGCCGCCGAAATGGCGGCTGGCGCATTGGCGCGCGCGCCTGTCGCGCTGACGATTTCTGTCACCGGCATCGCAGGCCCCGGCGGCTCCGCGCACAAACCCGAGGGACGCGTCTGTTTCGGCATAGCCACCGCCGAGGGTATCCACACCGAAACGGTCGAGTTTGGCGCATTGGGCCGCGAGAACGTCCGCAGCGCGGCGCGCGACCACGGATTGCGTCTGATCCTTGCACATTTGCGAGGAGAATGACACCCGCGCTCCGCGCATGGCGGTGTTACAACACGCCTGTTTTGCGCATCTCATCTATTCTTATAGGCCACCGACAGCCGCGTTGGTTGATCCTGAAACTTGACCGGCCAATACCAACGTTGCACGGATTTCTGTGACACCGAACCCACAGCATGCGCGCACAGTGCTTCGGTGCCGAAAACCGCGGCACATAACTGAAACCGGGGCGGTCCAAATGACATCTCAACCGCTTGTTCTCTGCAAAAAGTCGCTGCCCAAAGGGCTCAGCTCAGCCGCGCCGCTTACCCGTAAAGCGCAACCGCACGCCGCTCAAACGCGCGCACAATCCGCTGCATCGCCTCATTGAAAACGACGCCGATGATGCCCTGAAGGATCGCGTTCTTGAACTCAAAATCGACGTGAAACGACACGTCGCAGCCCCCATCCGCAGGCGCAAAAGCCCAGTTGGACTGCATGTAGCGGAACGGCCCGTCCAGGTATTCGGTGTCGATCTTCATTTCATCGGGATGCAACACCACGCAGGATCCAAACCGTTCGCGAAACACCTTGAAGCTGATCACCAGATCGGCCTCCATCACCTGAGATGCGCCCTGCGGCGTGACTTTGCGCACCCGCGCCGCGGCACACCATGGGATGAACTGCGGGTATGCTGCGACATCCGCCACCAGATCGTACATCTGTTGCGGCGTGTAAGGCAGGAAACGGGTTTCGGAATGGGTTGGCATCGCGGTATGTAACTGTCGAGGGTGCGCCGTCATGTGTCGCCGCCACACAGCAAAAGCAAGAGGTGCCCATGACCCAGCGGCCATATGTCATAGACACGATGATCTCGGCCAAGGCAATTGCCGCCCGCATCGAAGATCTGGCGCGCGAGATCAAAAGCGAGTTCAGCGACACCAATAAACTGGTTGTGGTCGGGCTATTGCGCGGATCGTTTGTCTTTATCGCTGATCTGGTGCGCGAGTTGAACCTGCCCATCGAGGTCGATTTTCTCGAAGCGTCTTCTTACGGCGACAGCACCGAATCCAGCCGCGAGGTGCGTATTCTCAAAGACTTGCGCGGCGCGATCGAAGGCAGAGACGTTTTGGTGGTCGAAGACATCGTGGACACCGGCCACACCATGCATCATGTCAGCGCGCTCTTGCTCAGCCGTAACCCAGCGCGGCTAAAAACCATCGCCCTGCTCGACAAGCCCAGCCGACGAGAGACAAGTTTTAAGGCAGATTGGACCGGCTTTGAGATCCCCGATGAATTTGTCGTCGGCTACGGCATCGATTACGCGCAGCGCAACCGCAATCTGCCCTTTATCGGCACGGTCCGGTTCACCTGATCTTGCGCCGCACACTGGACGGCATCACCTGCCCCTGCGCGAGCCGCTCGTGCAGCGCATACTTGGTCGCGCCGCCCGTATGAGCTGCGTTCATCGCCTCCACCGCATCTCGCATATGAGCAATAGCAACGCCGTATTTGTCGTCGTCAAGCTGCGCGATGATCGTCTCGATTTGAGCAGTGAGGTCAGCCATATTGGCCATTTGTCCGAGGCCTCCAGCAGGTATTCCCTTACCTCCAGCGTGTTTTATTAACCAAATTGTGTCAATAAAATATGACACAATCGGGAATTGAAAATTCACCGATAGGTTACAACCGCCGACGTCACTTGACCGCTCTGCGGGCCTGGCGCGCGCTGCGCAAACGGGCGAAATCTTCTCCCGCGTGGTAGGATGATCGCGTCAAAGGCGTCGCACTGACCATCAAGAACCCTTTGCCGAAAGCCGACTTTTCATAGGCTTCGAATTCGGCGGGTGTCACAAACCGGTCCACTCTGTGGTGTTTCGGCGTTGGTTGCAGATACTGGCCGATGGTCAAAAAGTCGATGTCAGCGGCGCGCATATCATCCATCACCTGCAACACCGACTGCTTGTCTTCGCCCAGGCCCACCATGATGCCAGATTTTGTGAACATCATCGGGTCCAGTTCTTTGACGCGCTGGAGCAGCCGCAAGGAATGGAAATAGCGCGCCCCTGGCCGCACCTCGGGGTATAGGCCGGGCACAGTCTCTAGGTTGTGGTTGAACACGTCCGGGCGCGCTTCGACAACTGTCTCAAGGACCGCCGGGTCGCAGCGGATAAAATCGGGCGTCAGAATCTCGATTGTCGTGTCGGGGCTGCGGTGCCGTACGGCGCGAATGGTCTGCGCAAAATGCTCGGCGCCACCGTCTTTGATGTCGTCCCGGTCGACCGAGGTGATAACGACGTGGTTCAGACCCAGCTTGGCCACCGCGTGCGCCACGCGCCCCGGCTCAAACACATCAAGCGCTTCGGGCGGTTTGCCCGTGGCGATATTACAAAAGCTGCAGGCACGCGTGCACACTTCGCCCATGATCATCATGGTGGCGTGCCCCTGATCCCAGCATTCGCCGACATTTGGGCAACCCGCTTCTTCGCATACGGTGACAAGGTTGTTGTCGCGCATGATCTTGTGAGTGTCTTTATACCCCTGCCCCACGGGCGCCTTAACCCGGATCCAATTCGGCTTTTTGGGCTGCGGATTGTCCGGGCGACGCGCCTTTTCCGGGTGGCGTTCGGCTGGTATTTTCAGGTCTCGCATAGGCACCTTGGGTCGCACGATTTCAACGTAGTACAACATTATCCCGCGCAAATTCATAGGCCACGTGACGCAAAGCCGCTGTGCAAGGGCGGCATGGATGGCACGCTGGCGCAGCCCACGCTCGTGTTAATGAGCTTTTAGGACGCTTGTCCTAAGCCCGAGTGATGGCAGTTGTGCGTGACATCAGTATTTTTATGGGGGTCGGTCTTTTGGGCGCGGCTCTTGGGCCTGCGTTGACGGTTGTTCAGGCCGCTGCCGCGCCGGCCCAATCATCTGACGGCGTCGCCGTGGTGCTGTTTCCCGCGTGGGAAGACCCGGCAGACGCGTTGCATCGTGCCGGTTGGCACGTCATTGGCCCGCAACAGGCCCCGTTGGGAATACTTGCAGCGCCTTCGCCGAACGCTGCCGACAGCATCGATGGCGCCTGGGCCATTCTGCGAAACCCCTCTCTGATCGCCTTTTGCACACCGAAAGAAAACACATGACCCTTGCCGATCTTTTCAGCGTTAAAAATGCGCCCAAGGTTTTGATCGCCATCGCCGCGCTGTTTGTGCCCATCGTAACGGTTGGGACATTTGCTGCGGACCAGCCGCTTTTCGGCGCGCCTGCTGCGGCGATTGCGGGTCTCGTTTTGATGATCGCGGGCCTCAGCCTGGCGGACAGCCTGCGCAACCATGCGATTGCTGTTGGTCTGATGCTGCAGCCCATCGCGCTGACCGCCGGTTTGTCCAGTCATCCATGGCAGATCGACGCGCATATGGCGTTTTTTGCGCTGCTCGCGACGCTCGTGGCGCTCAACGATGTGCGCGCTCTTTTTACCGCAACGATTTTTGTTGCGGCGCACCATTTCTCGCTCGCCGTTGTATTGCCCGCACTCGTCTACCCCGACGGCACCGGGCTCGAGGCGTTGCTGCGTACGGCATTGCATGGCGTTTTGGTGATACTTGAGACAGTTGTGCTGTTGTCTGTTGTGCATGTTCGCCAGCAGAACGCGCATGAAATTGCGCAACAGCTCAAAGCCGCCCAAGCAGCCGAGCAAACACAACGCGAGTTGGGTGAGAAAACCGCGCAAGCTCTCAAAGATGCCGAGGCGCAGCGCGAAGCGGCCCGCCGCACCGCACAAGATGCAGAAGATGCGCGTGCCAGCGCACAGCAAGAACAAACCCGCGCGAGCGAACTGTCCGAGCGGATGCTTCAGGACCAAAAAGAACGGGCTGCCGCCGATGCCAAACAGCGCGAAGGCCTGACAAATGTGATTGAAGAGGTTTCAAAGGGCCTGTCTGCGCTGTCCGCTGGCAGATTGAATTACCGGATCACAACGAGATTTGAGGGCGCCTATGACCGACTGCGCACCGATTTCAATCAAACGGCAGACAGCCTCGCCCAAGCCTTTAGTGATATGGCAAGGCTGTCTAATGACGTCCTGTCGCAGACCTCAGAGCTGAACCAATCCGCGACCTCGCTTGCGACCCGCACCGAACAGCAAGCTGCGACGTTGGAAAAGGCATCGATGGATATCAAGCAAGTGGCTGACATGGTTGGTCAATCGAGTGGCGTGGCCGATTCTGCCGCCGACGCCTCGGTCAGTGCCAGCAGCCAAACCGACGTGACCGCCGATATCCTTGGAAAAGCCGCTGCCGCAATTGAACGGATTGAGGCGTCCTCCAACGAGATAAGCCGCATCACCGATATGATCGACGGTATTTCATTCCAGACGAACCTTTTGGCGTTGAACGCCGGTGTCGAAGCCGCGCGCGCAGGCGACGCAGGGCGCGGCTTTGCGGTGGTGGCATCAGAGGTTCGCACGCTGGCCCAACGCTCGTCCGAGGCGGCTAGCGATATCACCAAACTGATCGAAAGCTCGGTCAACGAGGTCAAGGAAGGCGTCACTTTCGCCACACACTCGGTCAGCGCGCTGGAAGAGGTCTCGGCCGCAATCAAGAAATCCACCGAGTGGTCCAAAGCGATTGCGTCAAACACATCAGATCAGACCGCATTGATCCGGGAAATCGCTGACTCGGTGAGCTCTTTGGACTCAGTTACGCAACGCAACGCCGCTATGTTTGAAGAAACCAGCGCCGCCTGCGCCGTTTTGGTCGGCTCGGCCGAGAAGATGCAGGGGCTCGTATCACAGTTCACGACCCAGCCTGCATCGGCGGGCGAAAACACGGGCGATCCCGCCGCACCTGGACGACAATTGTCTGCTTGACTGGTCGTGACCCATGGCTTGACCAGGACCAGACGTGTGCACGGAATCTGTGTGCTACTCCAGGTAGCCTAGCCAATCAAACCGCCGCCAACCCCATTGGTTTCATCGTAGTGGCTTTTCAAACGCAAGAGTGCGATGCGCAAAACAATCTTGCCCGACCGCGCGGACCAGCCAAGTTTCTTCTCAGCCGTCTCTAGGCCTTCGAGGAAACAGCAGCAGCGCAAAACCACGTCCGACAGACCCGGCCCGAGAAAGGTCAAAGCGGCCGAAAGGCGCGCGCGAGCCGCATCTGAACCACTGCCAACACCGCTGTCACTGGCAAAGCTGCCGCGCGCGCTACCCAGCGCAAAACGCTCCCAGTCCTGCGCAACACGCGGCCCCATCTGTGACAGTTCAAAGTCTTCCCGCAGCCGCTCTCCGGCAGAGACAAGCTCATCGCTCAAAAACGGCTGTCCATCGCGGTCGCGCCTACGTGCCAGCGCAGTCAACGGCGATTCCGCCAGATTGTAGCGCACGCGGCGTGTTCGCTCGGTATCGTCGTCGCGCACCTCCCGTTCGCCCCAAACCCGATGCTGATCGGCAAAGGGCGTCGCACTTTCGGCAAACCCCGGCATCTCTTGCTCGGCGGTGGCCATCATCTCCCCCAAGGCTGCGCGTCCGCCGGCGGTTATTCTGTAGCGCGTAATGCGCCCGGCCTTTTCGGCGCTGATCCAGTCCTGCAGCACCATCGCCTCGGCCACCTCGCGATCGACCACCGCAGTGCGCGTGGTCACGCCATGCGCGCTTTCGCGGACCACAACTGCCTTTTCCAGATCAAGGGCCACTGCCAACATCGCCCCTTTTTCACACAGGCGCCGAAGGATCCGCGGCGCTTCACGCGCGAGCAAAGCGTCATCGGTGGTGCGGAGTTTCTGGTTTGCTTGCATTGCGCCGGCATCCTTGTGCTGCTGTGTCCGATGGATCGACATTTGCGTTCTGACGCGCAGGCCAAGCGCCCGTAGCACCGCATCGATCAATGGATCATCGCGGCGGGTCTCGCATTTTCGCACTTGGCGCAAAACGGTTGACGCATGGCAACCGGTTTGCCGCGCAAGCTCGCGTATCGGCAGTCCGGCCTCGGTATGGACAAGGTAATGGCGCGCAGCCAGCGGCACCCAGTTGGGCAGTTCCACCTGCGTCAAATCGAGTGTTTGAATGTGCCCCATGTCGTCCAATCCGCTGCGACGCGCCCGTTGGTGCGTCATCTTATCCCCAGGTTATCCACACAACTTAGAGATGCGTTGGTTACCGCAGGGTTAATAAACGTCGATCCGCTGAGCATTGTTTCTAAAAGATAAACAAGTCATAAACCTACGCCCGCCGCCGAACGCCCGCGCGCAACACTCTCTAAAGTTGTGAGATCTTGCACAGAACAGCCCGCATCCCGGGCCTAAAGATGCAACGGAGACGCACCATGCAAGACGTACTCACAATCCTGCAAAATCTTAGACGCCCCCGGCTGCTGATGCGGGCCGCGCGTATCGGGGCGGAAGACTACCGCCGCACCTCGCATCTGCCGCGTTTGTTTGGCTATGGCAGCTTGCCGCGGCAATCGCAGGCGCTCTTGCGTCTGATCGAGATCGAAGCGGATCTGAATGCGCAACGGCTCGAAGACGCCTCTGGCTACAACCTGTTGCGCCACATCGACGTGCTTATCGCAATTGTCGCGGAAGCCCGGCTGATGCAGACCGCAAAAGCCGCACAGCTGTCATAAAAAGCTGTCAGGCTCCGCCTCTTTGCGCTGCGCGACAAAGGCATCCAGCGCCTCACGTGTTGCCGGGTCCATCGCCGGCGCCTGATATGTCTGCAACAGTTTTTCAACCCGCAACCGCGCCAGCTCCGCCGTGTCGCGGGCACCCTCATCTTCCCAGGTTTCGAACGGCTTGTAATCCAGCAGATCGGATTTCCAGAACGCATTTTTGAAATTTGTCTGCGTGTGCGCGCATCCAAGGTAGTGACCGCCCGGGCCAACTTCGCGAATCGCGTCCAGCGCCTGCGCATTTTCATCCACTTGCACGCCAGCCGCCAAATGGTGCAACGCGCCCAGCTGGTCTGCGTCCATCACGAATTTCTCGTAAGATGAGACCAACCCACCTTCGAGCCACCCGCACGCGTGCAGCATGAAATTCACACCGGCCAAAAGCCCCATATTGAGCGAATTGGCGCTCTCATACGCGGCCTGCGCATCCGGCAATTTTGAGCCGCAAAAACCGCCCGATGATCGGTAAGGCAGTCCCAATCGCCGCGCCAGTTGACCAACCCCATATGTGATATGCGCTGCCTCCGGTGTGCCAAAGGTTGGCGCGCCGGAATTCATGTCGATGGAGGTCACAAAGGCCCCCATGATTACCGGCGCGCCCGCGCGGCACAGCTGTGCATAGGCGATCCCCGCCAGCGCTTCCGCGAGCACTTGCGTCAACGTACCCGCCACCGACACCGGCGCCATGGCGCCTCCGACGATAAACGGCGACACGATGCAGCCTTGCCCCGCTTCGGCATAGACCTCCAGCGCGCCCATCATCACGTCGTCAAAGGTCATAGGCGAGTTGATATTGATCAGCGAGGTCATCACCGCGTTTTGGTCAACGTAGTCGGCGCCAAAGAGGATCTTGGACATCTCCACCGAATCGCGGGCGCGGCTGGGTTCGGTGACCGACCCCATGTAAGGCTTGTCCGACAGCGTCATATGCGCGTGCAGCATATCCAGGTGACGCTTGTTCACCGCGATGTCCGTCGGTTCGCAGACGGTGCCACCGGAATGGTGCAGCCACCTGGACATGTAGCCCAGCTTTACGAAGTTGCGGAAATCCTCAATCGTGGCATAGCGACGACCGCCTGCGGTATCGCGCACAAAAGGTGGACCGTACACCGGGGCCAGCACCAGATTGCGCCCCCCAATTTCCACTGATCGCTCAGGATTGCGGGCATGTTGCACATAACTTGACGGTGCTGTGGCGCAGAGCTGTCGCGCCAGACCACGCGGAATGCGCACCCGTTCGCCCTGCACGTCCGCGCCAGCATCACGCCAGCGCTGTTGCGCGCGCGGGTTGTCCGGAAAGTTCACGCCAATTTCTTCCAGCACCGTTTCCGCGTTGTGCTCGATAATCTCAAGCGCTTCGTCGTTCAGCACCTCGAAATTGGGGATGTTACGCTGAATGTACTTGGCCGTCTCAAACGACACCGCGCTGCGTTCGGCGCGCCGCGCCGCACCGCCACCACCTCGTCCCCGCCGGCGTCCTGCTCCATCAGCCATGTCGACATCCCCACATTTTTAAGCGTGAGGCTGCTTAACGCGCGGGGATTTGGCAAAACCGCACCTTTCGCGCCCTTCACGGGAAAAAAGCGACATTCGCCGCCGCGGCAGGTAAAAATCTCACCCACGACGTTGCCCGCGCGCGAGCCACGGCTTGCCCTGCGCGCGGCGCGCACATATTGCACATCCATGACCAATGCCCCCCATGACCGCCTCCTGATCATTGATTTTGGCAGCCAGGTGACGCAACTCATCGCCCGCCGGTTGCGCGAACTGAGCGTTTACTGCGAAATTCACCCCTATCAGAACGTGACCGAGGCATTTGTCGCCGCATTTGCCCCCCGGGCCATCATCCTGTCCGGCGGCCCTGATTCGGTGACCCGCCCCGGCTCGCCGCGCGCGCCCGACGCGGTGTTTGACATGGGCGTCCCCATCCTGGGCATCTGCTACGGCCAACAAGTGATGATGCAACAACTGGGCGGCGAGGTGCTGGGCGGCAAAATCTCGGGAGGCGGCGGCACCGCCGAATTCGGCCGTGCCTTTGTCAAACCCCAAGGATCGCTGGACCTGCTGGCGGGATGGTTCGACGGCGTGGCCGAGGAACAGGTGTGGATGAGCCACGGCGATCACGTTTCGCGCCTGGCACCAGGATTTGCGGTGTTTGGTACGTCGGCCAACGCGCCTTTTGCCATCACCGCCGATATGGACCGCCAGTTCTATGCCGTTCAGTTCCACCCCGAAGTGCACCACACGCCGAAAGGCGCCAAGCTTTACGAAAACTTCGTGCATCTCGCAGGCTTTAACGGCGACTGGACCATGGGCGCTTACCGCGAAGAAGCGGTGGCCCGGATCCGCGATCAGGTCGGCGACGCAAAGGTTATTTGCGCGCTATCGGGCGGTGTGGACAGCTCGGTTGCGGCCGCACTGATCCACGAGGCGGTCGGGGACCAGCTAACATGCGTCTTTGTCGATCACGGTCTGCTGCGCAAGGACGAAGCCAGCGAGGTGGTTGGCATGTTCCGCGACCACATGAACCTCAGCGTGATCCACGCGCAGGAACAAGAGCTGTTTTTGGGCGCGCTCGAAGGCGTCAGCGACCCCGAGGTCAAGCGCAAAACCATCGGCAAGCTCTTTATTGATGTGTTCCAGAAATATGCCGACCAGATTGACGGCGCGCAGTTCCTGGCCCAGGGCACGCTCTATCCCGACGTGATCGAAAGCGTCAGCTTTTCGGGCGGCCCGTCGGTCACAATCAAGAGCCACCACAATGTGGGCGGCCTGCCCGAAAAGATGGGGTTGAAGCTGGTTGAACCGCTGCGCGAGCTGTTCAAGGACGAGGTGCGCGCGCTGGGGCGCGAACTGGGCCTGCTCGACCATTTCATCGGCCGCCACCCCTTTCCCGGTCCAGGTCTTGCGATCCGCTGCCCCGGGGAAATCACTCGCGCCAAGCTCGATATTCTGCGCGAGGCGGACGCTGTCTACATCGACCAGATCCGCAAACACGGGCTCTACGATGAGATCTGGCAAGCCTTTGTCGCCATCCTGCCGGTGCGCACGGTGGGCGTGATGGGTGATGGCCGGACCTATGACTATGCCTGCGCGTTGCGGGCGGTGACATCGGTGGACGGCATGACCGCCGACTACTACCCGTTTGATCACGACTTTCTCAGTGAGACTGCCACCCGCATCATCAACGAAGTGCCGGGCATCAACCGCGTGACCTATGACATCACGTCCAAGCCACCCGGCACCATCGAATGGGAGTGATAGCTTATATATCCTTGGCACGACACGCGTGCCAAACGGTGGCGGATGGCAAATCAACGCGCGCCTCATGTTTACGCCGAACGCAACGCCGCGAATGTGCCAGAGCCATCGCGACCAAATGTCCTGCGCCATGGCCGCGCGCGTAACACTGTGATGGGACCCACGGTTACCGCGGCACTCTGGATGCTTGGCACCATTTCGTCGTTTTCCCTGATGGCTGTTGCCGGGCGTGAACTTGCAAGCGACCTCGATACGTTCGAGATCATGTTGTATCGCAGCGTCGTCGGGGTCATTATCGTCGTGGGGGTCGGCGCCATGACGCGCAGCCTGCATCAGGTGCAGGCAACTCGCCTCGGCACCCATCTGATCCGCAACATCGCGCATTTTACCGGGCAGAATCTGTGGTTCTATTCTGTGGCGTTGATCCCGCTTGCACAGGTCTTTGCCCTCGAATTTACAACGCCGATCTGGGTCATTCTGCTTAGCCCGCTGATCCTTGGCGAACGGATCACAGCGATCCGCGCGCTGGCGGCGGCTTTGGGCTTTGTTGGCATCCTGATCGTAGCGCGCCCTGATTTCAACGCGCTCAGCGTTGGATTGATCACCGCGGCGGCCTGCGCCATCTTTTTTGCCATATCGATCACATTCACAAAGCGCCTCACCCGGCACGAAGAGATCGTGTCGATCCTGTTTTGGCTGACTGCGATGCAGCTTGTCATGGGGTTGGTCATGGCGGGCTATGACGGTGACGTGGCCCTGCCGGATGCAGCCACCGCGCCGTGGTTGGTGCTCGTAGGCATCGCCGGTTTGTGCGCGCACTACTGCCTGACCAAGGCGCTGTCCATTGCGCCCGCAACCGTGGTCGTCCCGATTGATTTCGCGCGCCTGCCGACCATCGCCGTCGTTGGTATGGTTCTTTATGCCGAGGCACTGGATGTCTGGGTTTTTGTCGGTGCTGCGGTCATTTTTGCTGGCAATTACATAAACCTGTGGCACGAGGCGCGCCGCACCGCAGCAACCTGACAAAAAAGCCACAGTTCAATGACGCCCCGTCACTTTGACGCAGCTTCCCCAGCGTCAGAGTTGACGAGATACGGCGATTTTTTGCTTATCGACTGCACGGCGCTCGAAACGGGGAACTGCGCCGATATGGGAGGAGGACCCGATGACAACACGCGTTTTGGCACTGGCAGCCGTAGCCGCCACCGCAGCCACATCCGCATCAGCCGCAGGCCTGGACCGCTCATTTCAGAGCATTTCGCCGATCTTCAACGACAGCGGCACCCTGAGCTTTTCGCATTCTCGGGTATTTCCGTCGGTGACCGGTTCGGACAGCACCGGGGCGAATTATGACGTCGGCGAAGACTACTCAAACACAACGCTGGCCTACACACACGACATCTCGGACACGTTCACGCTCGGCTTTATCATTGACCAGCCGTTTGGCGCGGATGTGTTTTACAACGGCGATCCAACAGCCAACAATCTGGCAGGTACAGCAGCAGATCTGTCGAGCGAAGCATTTACTCTGTTGGGCAAATACAAACTAAATGATCGCGTCAGTTTGATCGGTGGGGTCAAAGCGCAGCGCGTAAATAGGACAACCGTGAACTTGAATGGATTGTCCTATGCAGGGGCAATTTCAACGTCCGCGGTCGCACGAGTGGCCGGCGTAGATTCGGGCACATTGGGCGCTGCCCTGCAGGGTGACACCACAGCGATCGCAGCTTTGGGTGGTTTGGGCGTTGTCAGCGCTTTGGGCGCACAGGTCACCGCGCAGATCGGCCAGTTCCAGGCAGACGGCGGCTATTCATACGAGCAAGATGCCGATACTGAATACGGTTATGTGATTGGTGCAGCTTACGAAATCCCCGACATCGCTCTGCGTTTTGCAGTCACGTACCATTCCGAGATCGACTACACCGTAAACTCAACCGAAACACTCTTGGGCAACCCGATATCTGGAACCACCACTTTTGTGACGCCAGAATCATTGAA
>JBCCLL010000040.1:0-28599 GCA_039026855.1 Pseudomonadota bacterium
ATAGATGAGGGGACCCAGCGTGCTGCGGGGTGATCGAGCCAGCGCGCGGCCGGCTCGATCCAGCGATGTCCTTAGAAGAAGCCCATCGGGGTCTCGTCGTAGCTGACCAGCAAGTTCTTGGTGTTGCGATAGTGGTCCAGCATCATCTTGTGATTTTCCCGGCCGATACCGGATTTCTTGTAGCCACCAAAGGCCGCATGTGCGGGATAGTGATGGTAGCAATTGGTCCACACGCGCCCCGCCTCGATTGCGCGGCCCATGCGGAATGCCACATTGCCGTTGCGGGTCCAGACCCCTGCCCCGAGACCATAGCTGGTGTCATTGGCGATTTTGATCGCCTCTTCCTCGTCCTTGAAGGTGGTGACAGACAGCACCGGGCCAAAGATCTCTTCTTGGAAGATGCGCATTGAGTTTTCGCCGCGGAACACCGTGGGTTGCACGTAATACCCGTCGCCCAGACCATCGCCCAGTTCGGCGACATCACCGCCGATCAGCACCTTGGCGCCTTCTTCTTTGCCAAGCTTGAGGTAGCCGGTGATTTTGTCCATTTGCTCAGTCGATGCTTGCCCGCCGATCATCGTTTCCATCTGCAGCGGGTTGCCCTGCACGATGTTTTTTACCCGCGCCACGGCCTTTTCCAGGAACGCATCGGCGATGCTTTCATGCACCAGCGCACGCGATGGGCAAGTACAAACCTCGCCCTGGTTCAGCGCGAACATGGCAAACCCTTCCAGGCACTTGTTCAGAAACGCGTCCTCGGCGTCCATCACATCGGCAAAAAACACGTTTGGCGATTTGCCACCCAGTTCGAGCGTGACCGGGATCAGGTTTTCGGCAGCCGCCTTCATGATGAGCGATCCCGTGGTGGTTTCGCCGGTAAACGCCAGCTTGGCGATCCGGGTCGAGGCAGATAGCGCCGCGCCAGCCTCTTCGCCGTAGCCGTTGACCACATTGACCACACCAGCAGGGATCAGATCGCCCAGCAATTCCATCAACACCATGATGGATGCAGGGGTTTGTTCGGCTGGCTTGAGCACCACGGCATTGCCCGCGGCCAAGGCCGGGGCCAGCTTCCAAACCGCCATCAGGATCGGGAAGTTCCAGGGGATGATCTGACCCACGACGCCCAAGGGTTCGTGGAAGTGATAGGCATAGGTTTGCCCATCAATCTCGGCGATTGAACCTTCGTCGGCGCGAATGACACCGCCAAAATAACGGAAGTGATCGATGGCCAGCGCCAGATCGGCATTCACCGATTCGCGGATGGGTTTTCCGTTGTCGAGCGTTTCGGCCACCGCGAGCGTCATCAGGTTTTCTTCAATCCGGTCCGCGATGCGGAACAGCATTGTCGAGCGTTCCGTGATGGACGTACGGCCAAACGCAGGCGCCGCCGCATGGGCGGCATCAAGAGCGGCTTCGATGTCGTCTGCATTGGAGCGGGCCACTTCGCAGATCGCCTCGCCAGTGATTGGGGTCACGTTTTCAAACCATTGCCCCGACTTAGGATCTTCGAACTTACCGCCGATAAAATTTCCGTAGCGGGCTTTGTACGGAAAATCGACGCCCAGGTGGCTGCTGTCGAGTGCAGCGCTTGGGCCGGATGTGTCTGTGTGAATGTTCATGTGTTCCTCCCGAAAACAGGTGACTGACCCGCAAGATGCGGGTCCCGGCAGGCTGGCAATGTCTTTGGATAGCTGGCGCGCGCGATCAGCATTGCACGCAGCACGTGTTTTGCAAAGGATATCCTCAGCGGGCGCCTCGCTTGACCAAACCGTTACCTGCGGCGCAGGCTGCCGCGCGGAGCAGTCAGCGGGGCGCATTTTGGCACGATCTTGGCAGTTGAGTATCTGGATCGGCCTTGCCGCGATGTGGGCCGGCGTGTCCCTGGCGGGTAATCTGATCGCGGCACCCGCCAAGTTCACGGTTGAGGCACTGACCTTGCCCGTTGCCTTGCAGGTGGGCCGTGCCCAGTTCACTTGGATCGGCTATGTCGAATGGGTATTACTTGCGCTTTTTTTGCTGTCCTGGCTGGCGCATGTATGTCGGCCGCCCGCCCTGCTGAGCATCGCAGCCTTGGTGTTTGGTGCCCAGCAGCTTTGGCTGCAACCAATGCTTGAGGCGCGCAGCGATTTGATCATCGCCGGAAATGCGGTTCCTGAAAGCGCTTGGCATCTGGTTTTCGCGGTTTTGGAGACGATCAAATGCGCGTTACTGGCATGCTTTGCCGGGCATGGGCTGTGGCGCATGAGCCAAACGCTGTCGCAATCAGACTAGGGTTTGCGCTTGATTCACGCGCCCGCGTTGCGTCACGCTTGCATACAAAATCCAGGGAGGCCTCTCGATGACCGTAACCCAGATCAGACCCAACATGGAGCATTGGCAAGATCGGGTGGATCTTGCCGCAGCGTTCCGGTGGGCGGTGCGCTATGACCTGCACGAAGCAGTTGCGAACCACTTTTCTCTGGCAATCAACGATGATGGCACACGGTTTCTGGTGAACCCCAACCAAACCCATTTTTCGCGGATCAAAGCCAGCGATCTGGTGATTTGTGACGCAAATGATCCAGACACGCTTGAGGGACCCGATGCACCGGATGTGACGGCATGGGGACTGCATGGCGGGTTGCACCGGCTTTGCCCGCACGCGCGTTGTGCCATGCATGTGCATTCGCCTTATGCCACCGCACTGGCGTGTCTGGCTGACAGCACATTGCCACCGGTCGATCAGAATGCATGCATCTTTTTCAACCGTGTCGTGGTGGACGAGGGCTACGGGGGTCTTGCTTTTGAAGATGAGGGCGCGCGTTGTGCCGCGCTGTTTGATGATCCGAAGAAAAAGGTGATGGTGATGGGAAATCACGGTGTCATGGTGATTGGTGACACCGTGGCCGAAACCTTTGACCGGCTCTACTACTTTGAGCGGGCGTGCAGAACATACATTCTGGCCCGGCAAACCGGCCTGCCCTTGCGCGTGTTGAGCGATGAGGTGGCCGAAAAAACGGCGCGCGAGATCGAAGCCTATCCAGAAGCATTCGATCGTCACCTCAAAGAGCTCAAGGCGATACTGGATGCGGAGGGCTCTGACTATGCCAGCTGAGACCGGTGTCAGCGAGACGCGCGAAGCGGCGCGCTGGAATCATCGCCCGCAGGTGCCGTTGGCGCAAAACCCGCTGTTTCAATGGCCACCACGGCCTGCTGCGATCCTTCGCTGGTATGCGGCGTTCTGGTTCGAGATCTCGACCACGACGCTGTGCTTTGTCCTCGCTCTTGGTGCCTATTTCCTGATCCTGCCACCGCTTGAGGCGATGGTGCATCTCGAGTGGGGTTGGGTGGCGCGCGTGTGGCTGGCCAATCTGGTGCCGCAGTGCCTGATCGCGGGCACCCTGCACTACTGGCTGATCACCCGGAAGGGTCAGGGTGACACCTCAAAATTCGACCCAAGGGACCAGGCATCAAACAACGGCAGCTTTACCTTTCGCAACCAGCTTTATGACAACATGTTTTGGCACATCGCCAGCGGGATCACGCTTTGGAGCGTGGCACAGGTCCTTGTGTTCTGGGCCATGGCCAACGGTGTGGCGCCAGTATTTTTCTTCCCCGAGAACCCGGTGTGGTTCGTGCTTTGGTTTGTGCTGATACCGATCTGGTCGAGCTTTCATTTCTATTGGATCCACCGCGTCCTGCACTGGCCGCCCTTGTACAAATTGGCGCACTCCCTGCACCATCGGAACGTGAACGTGGGGCCATGGTCGGGTATCTCGATGCACCCGGTTGAGCATGTGATGTTCTATACCAATTTTGCCATCCACCTCGTTGTGCCCAGCCATCCGCTGCACGTTTGGTTCCATGGCTATATTCAATCAACGCACCCGGTTTTCTCGCATTCGGGGTTCGAAGAACTGGTGGTCAATGAAACTCCGCAGATGCGGATGGGCGTCTATTTTCACCAGCTGCATCACAGGTATTTCGAATGCAATTATGGTACGGTGGAAATGCCGTGGGACCGCTGGTTTGGCAGCTATCACGACGGTTCGGGCCGTGCGACGGACGAGGCGCGGGCCCGCAAAAAACAGATGTATACGTAGGGTGCGCGGTTACCGCGCACCTTTGCGAAACGCCACGAGCAGCGCGCGATCTTTGGCGTGTTCGCCGGTGCCGCCTGGTCCGTAAATCGGCACATCCGTCAGGGTCAATTCCCTGATCTGCGCCTCCAAAACGGCAAGCTTATCCGCGAAACCCACCGCAGCAAAGTGCGCCGCGTGCACCGAAATCACGACCCAGGCGCCGTTGCGCAAAACTGCGAGGATCGGGTCAAGCCCTTCAGGTCCGACATGGCCATGGGTAAATGTGCCCGAGCTGACAGCGCCTTGATACAGCTGATCCGGCACCGGTAACCCTTCCAGCAGATTGCCCTCAAACAGTTTGCGATACGCGCCTTTCTTTTTTGCCATCTCCAACATCGCTTCGGAGATATCGGTGCCGTCCACCGGATCGATGCCGCGATCACGCAGCGCAACGCCGCAATTACCCGTGCCCGCGCCAACGTCCAAAACCGGCCCGAACCCGCCCAGGTTGGCGAAATGCCGCGCCACTTCCTGATGCAGAATATAGTCGTTCTCGACCACAAACCCGGTGTCATAGCTGTTCGCCCACTCGCGGTAGAGGTGAACGGAATCGCCCGGTGTTTGCAATTGATAGGCGCGAGACAGGTTGGGATCATCGGACACACCGCTATTTGGCCCCGCATCCGTTTCCGAGGCAAGGGGCTTGCGAGATCATCGGCAAGGCGTCACCTATGGCCCATGACTGGCACCCTTTTGTCCTTTGGCCACGGCTATTCCGCGCAAGCGCTCACTCAGCTCTTGCTGCCCTTGGGTTGGCGCGTGGTCGGCACAACACGCGGCGCAGAGAAAGCCGCGCAGTTGCGTCACAGCGGGATCGAGGCGCGTCTTTTCCCCGGTAGCGATCTCAGTGCAGATCTCGATGCCGCCACGCACCTGTTGATATCAGCCGGACCAGACGCGGAAGGGGATCCGGTCTTGCGCGCCTTGGGTGCGGCAATTGCAGCCCGCGCACGTCAGTTCCAATGGGTTGGTTACCTGTCGACGACGGGTGTCTATGGTGATCACCAGGGCGCGTGGGTGGATGAGAACACCCCACTTCGGCCATCCACCCGCCGGGGTCAGTGGCGCAAGGATGCCGAAGCGGCCTGGCGCGCCATTCCTGATCTGCCGCTGCATATCTTTCGATTGGCTGGAATATACGGACCAGGACGCGGCCCATTTTCCAAGGTGCGCAGCGGTACCGCACGGCAGATCATCAAGCACGGGCAGGTGTTCTCGCGCACCCATGTTGAGGACATCGCGCAGATCCTTGCGGCATCTATCGCACGACCGAACCCCGGTGCCGCCTACAACGTCTGCGACGATGACCCCGCGCCACCCCAGGATGTGATCGTGCATGCAGCTGAATTGCTCGGCCTTCCTGTGCCCCTGGCAGAACCCTTTGAGACCGCTGAAATGTCACCCATGGCCCGCAGTTTTTACGCCGAAAGCAAGCGTGTCAAAAACGACCGGATCAAGGACGAACTCGGTGTGACCCTGCTTTATCCCACCTACCGCGAAGGGCTTGCCGCGCTGTTGGAAAATGAGTGACCCGAGAGACGACCTTGATGAGGCTCGCACCTCGGTGTTGAGTGATCAATCCAGCCCAGTCGTTATGAGATTGCACCGCGTCGTCAGTCTGACCTGATTTCCGAAGCGCAGTTCTTTGATTGCTTGGCCGGTCGCGTCGCTGCACTAAGCAGGCGCTTGACGCAAAACGAAACGGTAGAGCACTGCGCCCACCAAACCGAACACGACCAAAAGCCCCAGCGCGGTTGCCCCATTCACCAGGTAAAATTGCAACCGAGCGTCCCATTCCAGATCGTTCAGGAACGGGTACGGCAAGCCACTGGTCACGCTACCCAATGGCTTGGTATTGAACCTTTGAACAAATAGCTCGGCCCACGCCACGTAGGTCACAATGATGGCCAACAAAGGAAGAACCGCGCGCCAAACCCGTCGAAAGGCGCGCGCGACAAATGTGGCGTCAATAATCTGCAAAGCCGGGCCAAGTGCGTGCAAATAGTATTCGCGGTACCACTCGATCTTGCCGTCATTGTTCACCAGGTTTGGGTCGATGAAGTACAGCCGCCAGTACAGAAATACGACCATCACATTCAGAACCGCGGCGCAGGTTGCCGTCACTTTGTGACTGCGCGTGATGCGGTGTTCACTCAGCGCCAGCATGCGCGAAGCAGAGTAAAACGACAGGAACAGCGCCCAGATGGTCAGATAGCGAAATGGCCCACCTGGTCCGCTCCACCGGCCCATGATCATCTGCTCGATGCAGTAGAAGGCGGCCAGCAGGAAAACGATCCAGCGAAAAATGTGGACAGGGCGGCTATGGATATTCATGCGCATACCGTGGCGCAGCGCGCAGGCTCAGGCAAGCAGGGACTGTACCCGTTCCACAATGGCCGTAACGTCAAGACCCGCGCGTTCATACATCGTTGCCACAGGACCGTGATCGATGAACACATCCGGCAACGTCATCGCGCGAAACTTGAGGTCCGCATCCAGCGCGCCAGCGTCAAGCAAAAGCTGTGCCACGTGACTGCCAAACCCGCCCAAAGCGCCCTCTTCAACGGTGATGAGGATGTCGTGGTTTGCGGCCAGTGAAAGGATCAAATCCTGGTCGAGCGGCTTGGCAAAGCGGGCATCGGCGACGGTGGGTGTGATACCGTGCAAGGCCAATTCAGTCGCAGCTTGCTGCACCGCTCCCAAGCGCGCGCCAAAACTTAGAAGTGCCACCTGCGTACCATGCTGCACGACGCGCCCTTTGCCGATTTCCAGGACTTCACCCCGCGGCAGCTCGACACCTGCGCCGGGGCCGCGCGGAAAACGAAAGGCGATGGGACCGCTGTCATGCGCCGCGGCGGTGGTGATCATATGCACCAATTCCGCCTCGTCCGCGGCCGCCATCACTGTAAATCCCGGCAGGTTGGCCAGGTAAGCGATGTCGAAGGCGCCCGCATGGGTGGCACCGTCTGCACCCACCAGCCCGGCCCGATCGATGGCAAAACGCACCGGAAGCCCTTGGATCGCCACGTCGTGCACCACCTGATCGAACCCGCGCTGCAAAAAGGTCGAGTAAATTGCACAAAACGGGCGCAACCCGGCCGCCGCCATACCAGCCGAAAATGTCACCGCGTGTTGTTCGGCAATTCCAACGTCAATGAGCCGGCCGGGAAGCGCCTGGCCAAAGTCAACCAGACCGGTGCCGTCCGGCATCGCCGCAGTCACGGCGCGAATGCTGGGGTCTGCGATCGCAAGATCCGTCAGTGCGCTGCCGAAGACATCGGAGTAGCTGGGCGCATTGGGGCGCGATTTGGCTTGCTCGCCAGTGTGAACGTTAAACCGGGACACCCCGTGCCATTTATCCTGCGACGCCTCGGCGGGCGCGTAGCCTTTGCCCTTTTGCGTGGTGGTGTGTATCAGCACTGGTCCTGTGGCGTTTGCATGAGCCTCGCGCAAAATCGTCAGGACTGCGCCTAAATCGTTGCCATCAACAGGGCCGATGTATCGCACGCTCAACGCGTCAAAAACTGTGCCTTTGCTTGTGTTCAGGTCGGTATGGGCGGGATCACCCTGCAGTTCAGCAAGGTAGTGCGACATGGCTCCGACCGGGGGCGCAATGCTCATTTGATTGTCGTTAAGGATGATAAATATCCGCCCAGGCGCCTGCGCGGCGTTATTGAGCGCCTCAAAAGCCTGCCCCGCGCTCATTGCGCCATCGCCGATCACGGCGACAGCCTCGTGGCCTGCATGTACAAAGCCCAGGGCGGCGCTGATCGCCGTCGAACTGTGGCCTGCACCGAAAGGGTCGTGCGGGCTTTCGCTGCGCTTGGTGAAGCCGCTGAGACCACCGTCTTGTCTGAGTGTACGGATCCTATCGCGGCGTCCGGTCAAAATTTTATGCGGATAGGCTTGGTGACCCACATCCCAGATTAACTTGTCTTTGGGCGTGTCAAATACCGCATGGAGCGCGACAGTGAGTTCCACCACGCCAAGCCCGGCACCAAGATGACCACCGGTTTCGGAAACCGCCGAAATCGTTTCGGCGCGCAGCTCGGCGGCCAGTTGCAACAATTGCCCGTCGCTGAGCTGTTTCAGATCCGCAGTGCTTTGGATCGTGTCCAAGAGCGGCGTTTCGGGGCGGGTGGTCATGGCTTAGGTCTTGCGCGCGATGACAAATTGCGCTGCTGCGCGCAGCGTGTCGGCGTCGGCGCCGTATTGTCCCAAAGCATCGCACGCGTCGGTCACAAGTGCAGCAGCGCGGGAGCGGGCCTCATCAAGGCCCAAGAGCGACACAAAGGTGGCCTTGCCGGCATCCGCATCTTTGCCCGTCGCTTTGCCCATCGTCGCGGCATCGGAGGTGACGTCCAACACGTCGTCAGCGATCTGAAAGGCAAGGCCCAGCGCGCGGGCGTAGTCTTGCAACGATGTGGTATCTGCCTGCGCAAGCCGGGCGCCTGCTGTCGCAGACCATTCAATCAGCGCGCCCGTTTTGCCGTGCTGAAGCCGCGTGATTTCATCAAGGTTCAGCGGCACCGCGGCAGTCTCTGCGGCGATGTCCAAGGCCTGACCCAGCACCATGCCCTGGGCACCGGATGCCTGAGCCAGCGACAGGGTCAGATCGGCGCGGACGGTCGCATTGCCTGCCTCGGGGTGTGCGGCAAGTTCGAAGGCAAGCGTTTGCAGGGCGTCACCGGCCAAAACGGCCGTCGCCTCATCCCATTTGACATGCACCGTCGGCACTCCGCGGCGCAGATCGTCATTGTCCATACAGGGCAGATCGTCGTGCACCAAGGAATAGGCATGTAACGCTTCGATCGCGGTGGCGGGCCAGACGGCCTGCGCCGGGCTTACCCCATGCAACCGCGCGCTTTCCAACACCAGAAAACCGCGCAGACGCTTGCCCCCGTGCGTCGCGTGCATCATTGCCTGCACCAGTGGCAGCGGTTCCAAAGCGCCGAGCACCTGATCAAAGTGCGTTTGGATTACATCGCTGGCCGCGCTCAGCCGTTCGCGAAACATTCAGAGGCCGTCGACAGGTTTCAGCCCCGTCGGATTGCCGTCTGCATCCAGCGTGATCGCAGCGACCTTTTCTTCAGCCTCTTTGAGCTTGGTTTCGCAGCGCGCCTTGAGCGCGGCACCGCGTTCATAAAGCGCGATCGACGCCTCAAGCGCCACGTCGCCGCGTTCAAGCTGTCCCAAGACCTGTTCCAATTCAGCCATGGCTTCTTCGAAACTCATTTCTTCAACGGGACGATCAGTCATGTCTTGGCCTTCATCAGCGATTGGACGTGAGCGCGAGCGCATGCCGCAAGCGCATCCAGATCATAGCCCCCTTCGAGGACCGAGACCACCCGACCACCGCACAGCGTTTGCGCTGCGTCGCAGATCATATCGGTTAGACTGGTATAAGTGTCCACGGACCAGTTTAGCTGCGCCAGAGGGTCGTCTTGATGTGCATCAAAGCCCGCCGAAATCAGAATGAGTTCGGGTTGGTGTGCGTGTAATGCCGGCAGCACTTTGGCGCGGTATTCTGCTATGGCATGCGCGCCGTCAGTACCGGGCGCGAGCGGTAAGTTCAGCACTGTGCCATGTGGGCCGCGATCTGATGCATGACCTGTGCCCGGCCACAACGGCACCTGATGCGACGTAATCACCAGCGCGCGGGGATCAGCCTGCAAAAGGGCTTGGGTGCCATTACCGTGATGAACGTCGAAATCGACAATGGCCACGCGATCTAATCCGTGGTGATCCAGCGCGCGCTTGGCTGCTATTGCGACATTGCCAAAAACACAAAAACCCATAGGTTTTTCGGCCTCGGCATGGTGCCCCGGGGGACGCATGGCGGCAAAGGCATTTTGCGCCTCACCAGCCATGACCATATCGACTGCCTTTACCGCACCACCAGCCGCGCGCCAGAGCGCACCCGCTGACGTTGGCGAGACAAAGGTTTCGTCATCCGTGCCAATGTCCAAGCCGACAAACCCTTCGTCCGGGATACGCGCGCGGATGTTGTCGATGTAGCTTTGCGGATGACAACGCGTGATATCGGCGTCATCCGCGACTGGCGGGGCGACGCAGTGCAGATTAATATCCTCCAGCGCGCGCTGGATATAGGCCAGTCGCGCGACCTGTTCCGGCATGCCCGCGGGGACATGGTGCAGCAGGCCATCGGCATGGGTAAGGAGTGCAGTTGTCATGAGAATTCCTTGGCGGTGGGCCGGGCCTCGCTATGCGGCTCAGTCCGGTGCAAGCATATACCCCGCGCCGCGCACGGTTTGCAGGTAGCGGGGCTGTTTTGGGTCCGCCTCGATCTTGCGACGAAGTCGTGTGATCTGCACATCTACGGCGCGTTCTTGCGCCTGTCCGCGGTCGCGCCCCAGGTCTTCGACCAGCTTGGCGCGGCTAATGGCTTCCCCAGGATTTGCTGAAAAAAGCTTCATCAATTGCATCTCTGTGGCGGTCAAACGCACGAGTTCCTCACCTTGCCACATCTCGCCACGTTCTGTGTCGTAGCGGATTGGGCCAAGCGACAAGATCTTGGGCTGCGCCTCTTCCGGTGCGACGTCGGGCACCCGACGCAGGATCGCATTGATGCGTAATAAGAGTTCCTTTGGCTCAAACGGTTTAGCGAGATAGTCGTCAGCGCCTGCTTCGAGACCTTCGATCCGGTCATCTGTGTCGCCCTTGGCGGTGAGCAATAGGATCGGCGTCGCCATCATCTCGCGAAGACTGCGGCACAGGCTGAGACCATCTTCGCCGGGCATCATCACATCCATAACGATCAGGTCGAAATCGAGCCCTGCCAGAACACGACGCGCATGGGCGGCATCGCGTGCCGCTGTCACCAGAAAGCCGTTCCGCATCAGAAACTTCTGCAACAGCGTGCGAATGCGCTCATCATCGTCGACGATCAACAGGTGCGTGTCGAATTCCATCACGTCTCGCTTTCCTTAAGACGTGTGTAAGCGCCGCGCAATTCGCTGTCCATCATCGCTTCGAGCACCGTCCGAAAGCCTGCCACCGCCTCGGGCCCAGCGTCACGGAACGCCGCGCGAATGCGCGCGCGCTGGGCATCCGACAGTTTTTGCTCCAGTGCTGCACCGTCTTCGGTCAGGTAGAGGTGGCGTTCCCGTTTATCAGCCTTGCCCACGTGACTTTCGACCAGACCGTCTTCGATCAGGGTTCGCAGCACGCGGTTCAACGACTGTTTTGTTACGCCAAGAATGTTGAGCAGATTATTAACCGTGGTACCCGGCGCGCGGTTGATAAAGTGCACGGCACGGTGATGCGCGCGCCCATAAGCCATATCACGCAAGATCCGGTCGGGGTCCGCTGTAAAGCCACGATAGGCAAAAAACATCGCCTCGATCCCCTGCCGAAGCTGTTCATCTGTGAGATAGAGCAGGCTCTCACCGTGACCCGTCCGCCCATCCGCCATAGCACTTCACCCGTATTCAAGGTCTTAGCAATTTTATGTCAGTCTTGTTGACATTCCAAGGGCGAAGCGATATCGAATCGCAGGTTTTGCGCAACTTTATGTCCGGTTTGGATTTATTGGCGCAATTTTCGAAAATTAGGGGACGTTTATGGCTGGCTATGACGATCGCGACGGAAAAATCTGGATGAACGGCCAGATGGTCGATTGGCGCAAGGCCGAGGTGCATGTGCTCACTCACGCGATGCACTACGCCTCATCCGTGTTCGAAGGCGAGCGCGCCTACAATGGCAAGATCTTTTTGAGCCGCGCACATTCTGAACGGCTGCATTTTTCTGCCTCGGAGCTGGATTTTGAAATCCCGTACACAGTCGATGAAATCGAAGCTGCCAAACAAGAAGTGCTGACTGTCAATGGACTGACGGATGCGTATGTACGAGCAGTGGCCTGGCGTGGCGCTGGCGAAGACATGGGGGTCGCGTCAGCGCGCAATCCGGTTCAGGTCGCTATCGCCGCATGGGAATGGGGCAGCTACTATGGCGATGCCAAGTACAAAGGCGCCAAGATCGACATCGCAAAGTGGAAGCGCCCCAGCCCAGAAACCGCCCCAGTGCACGCCAAAGCGGCGGGCCTCTACATGATCTGCACCACGTCGAAACATGCGGCAGAGGCCAAGGGATGCTCGGACGCTCTTTTCATGGACTACCGCGGCTACGTCGCTGAATGCACGGGCGCCAACATCTTTTTCGTCAAGGATGGCGAGGTGCACACACCTAAAGCAGACGTGTTCCTCAACGGCCTAACCCGCCAGACAGTGATCGGGATGCTGCAAGATCATCAGATCAAAGTGCATGAACGCGTGATCATGCCCGAAGAGCTGGAAGGTTTCGAACAATGCTGGCTCACCGGCACCGCCGCCGAAGTGACACCCGTCGGCCAGATTGGCGACTACAACTTCGAAGTTGGCGCGATTTGCCGGAAGGTAGCGGAGGATTACGAGGCGCTTGTGCGGGCTTGAAAAACTGCACGACGCAATAGCCGTGCAGCCTTATTTATGCAGCTTGCTTAATCCACTTCGAAACTGCTTCGCTTTGCCCAAACCATGCCGCTTCACCGGACAACTTTCCCACGTACAAGCTGTCATTGACGTCAAGTGAGGGCTGTAAATGGTCCCTCACCTGAACAGCTGATTGAGTGGTTTGGATGATCCACACCGACTGTTGGAGCCTACACCATCCGGCGTACCCCTTCAGTTTATCGATAATGGATTGATAGTTTTGACCGGGTTTTCGCAAGTCGTACGAAACAACGTAAGTCTTCATATTTTATCTTTCCGGCAATCTGCCACTAAGTCCAACCCGGCTTGACGCTGTAACACGATCCATGCGATTCACGGATTGTGCTTGACGGCACAACGCTGCTGAAAAGCAGCCGGGCGTCGAGGGAATCCCCGACGCCCTAATTTTATCCACCGACAGCTGAGGAGTCGAGACCGTCCTATGGCACTCTACCAAGTTTGGTATGTTGCGCCAATCGAGATACATATTGTGTGGCTTCTGCACCCTCACCCCTTCGGATCACTTACCGACCGCGCATTGCCGCGTTCCATACCCAGCTGTCGTTCGCGCCAGATGATCAGGACGCCGCCCAGGGTCACCAGTGCCGCACCGATGGCCATTGTTACCGTCGGCACTTCGGCAAAGATGGTGTAGCCGATGATCGCGGCGAAAATCAGAGACACATAGTCAAATGGGGCAAGCATCGAGGCGGGACCGAAACGGTAGGCTGAGGTTACGAGGATTTGCGCCACAGCGCCGATCAATCCAGCGCCAGCAACCAGGCTGAACGCCCAGAGGCTGGGCATGACCCAGCCAAAAGGTAGACTGAGCAGGCTTAGAAAGCTGGCCGTGACGGCAAAATAAAACACGATTGCTGCGGTGTGTTCAGTCTTGACCAAGGTGCGCACGTGGATCTGGACCAACGCGCGCAACATGGCAGAGATTAGTGCGCAGATGGCGCCGATGGTGCCCGCGGTGCTGAGCGCATCTGCGCCAAGCGACAAACGCGGCCAGATGACAATTGTCACTCCAACCAAGCCCAAACCAACGGCCCCAATTCGCACAAACCTCACCCGCTCGCCCAACATCAGAGCCGCCAAGATCACCGCAAAAAGCGGGGTCGCATAGCCAATCGCCGTGACCTCGGGCAGCGGGAGCAAGCCCAACGCGGCAAAAGCCAACGCCATAGCGGACGTCCCAAACAGCCCACGCCAGACGTGGCCCATGAGGTTTTGCGGGATAAGGGCATGACGCAACTCGCCCCGGGCCCAGACCCACCCCACAATCACAGGAATCGCACAAGATGAGCGAAAGAACACCGCCTGCCCCGCGGGCACTTCGGTCGTCGCCGCCTTGATCATTGCTGCCATGATAGTGAACAGCAGCACCGCGCAAAGCTTGAGGCCAATGGCACGACCCGGACGATGTGAAATGGCGGGGGACTGCATCCCTCGCCCATGCGCCTTTCGGCGGGCGAGTGCAAGATCAGCCGACGATCAACTGCTTGAGTTGCAGCGCTTCATATTCGAGTTCATTTAGGCGGTAATTCACCACGTCCCCGATTGTGACCATACCCATCAAGCGCGCGCCATCTACGACTGGCATGTGGCGGAACTTTCCCACGGTCATCCGTTTTAGAACCGAGATCACCGATTCATCCGTGTTGCATGTTTCCACTTTGCTGGTCATTACATCCCCCACTTTCTGCAGCAGAGTTTGACCAGGGGTTTCCGCCAGTTTGCGCACAATGTCCCGCTCTGACAGGATGCCGGCCAATGAGCCGCCTTCGGTCACGACCAACGCACCGATACGATGATCGCGCAACAATTCGACGGCATGGTGCAACGTTTCACCAGGTTCAATTGAGATGACGCTGCCGTCCTTTTTCGCCAAAAGGTTGCCAACTGTGACTGTCGCCCCGCCCATATTGCTGGACGTGCTTTGACTGCTGGAGGATTGTTTGGTGCTGTCACCGCGCATAGGCGCTTGGTATGAGGTTGGCATTGGGCTCTCCCTTTCAGGTCCTGGGACTTCAGGTTAGCCGATATGAACACAAGCAGGAGAAAATTTTGCCAGAGCTCACTTTGACCCCGCTGACGGCGACGCTGATCTTTGTGGTCGCCTGCCTGATGGGGCACAGCTATCGCCGTGTTTGGAAAGCCGAAGGGCCGCGCTGGCAACTGTGGGTGTTCGGCATGCTTGCGGCGTGTGGGCTGCTTGTTCTCGGTTTTGTACCGATGCGCGCGGCGGGCTAGCGCGCTTCGGCGTCGAGACCTGCGCGCTGCATCATCTTGCGGGCCCGGGGACATTGAAGCCGCTCACGCAGGGGTGAGTCGGGGTCAATTTCCTTATGACAGACCAAGCATTGATCAGCATCGCCGATGGCATTGAGACCACCGCAGCTGCCTTTGATCCGCTTGTTCATCAGGATTACGCCGAGCGCCATACCGAGCGTTATCAAAAGCAGTAGTATGAAAGTCAGTGCGAACGTGGCCATTTGGCTGCGCTCCTGTTTGCTAGGCGGTCAAAGCCTCGAACCGGCTGCTGCGAGACATCTTGAACTGAATATCGCGCGCATTCGGGTCGCGTTCAACGAACAATACCGCGAGCCCTTCGCGTTCTGCAATCTGCATACCGCGGCTACGGCCGAGCGTCAGCATCGCCGTTGCCCAGGCGTCGGCAAGCATAGCATTCTCGGCGAGCACTGTGGCCGAAGCAGTTTTGTGTGTAATTGGCCGTCCGGTTGAAGGATCAATGACGTGTGAATAGCGTTGACCATCCTGCTCATAGTAATTGCGGTAGTCACCTGAAGACGCCATGCCAAGCCCGGACACGCCCACCACGTCCATGACGGACCGATCACGCGCATCCGGTGTTTCGACCCCAATCTGCCAGGGCATGCCATCCGGGTTGCGCCCAGCGGCATAAAGATCACCGCCGATCTCAACCATGTAATCGGTGAGCCCGAGCGCTTCGAGCGCGCGGCCGATATGGTCCGCACCGTACCCTTTGCCGATCGCAGCCAGGTACACCTGCGCATCGGCCTGTCGTTTTTCCATCGCGCCAGCCCCGATACGCAGCGTGTTGGCGTGGCCTGACCGCGCTTTTGCTGCGGAAATCGCTGCCTCGCTTGGCAAAGTGGTCTTGCCGGGCGCGCCAAATCCCCAAACTTCGATAAGAGGGCCCATTGTAGTGTCAAACGTACCTTCGCTCGCGATATGCACCGCTTCCGCGGCTTCCATTACCTCAGCCAGCTCTGCCGACATCACGGTCGGAGCATCAGTAGCATTGAACCGCGAAATTTCGGAAGTGTCCTGCCAATTGGACATGGCATCATTCACTTGAGCCAACGCGGCATCAATCGCAGATTGAACATAGGCCTCATCCACCGACGGGTTAGAAACCACGACATTATAGCCAGTGCCCATCGTTTGGCCGGACAGTTGCAAGACATCCTGCCCAGGTTTGCATGCTGCAAACGCCAGTGGCATGAGCATGAAGGTACGGCGCGAAAAGTTCACTTGATTGGGCACTGAATGCACCTCTCTGGCCATGTTTTGATTTGTCGCATCTGTTGGGGAAATGTTCTGGTATAGTGTAGAAAAAAGTTCAACCGCAAAAAGTATACCTTTGTACACGAAATGCGCTTTCCATAGCGCGCCATGCAGTGCATAAGGCGTGCGTTTACTCGGCAAGGGGTAGAAGCATTTATGGACTTCTCGCTCAAGCAAGGTTTGGATATTCCAATCGCTGGCGCACCAGCCGCGCGTTTGGAGAACGGTGCAAAAATACGGACCGTAGGACTGGTCGGCGACGACTACATTGGCCTGAAACCCAGAATTCTCGTTGCAGAAGGGGATGTTGTGGCCGTCGGGACGCCGGTGATGCACCACAAAGACAACCCCGAAGCACTGATTGTCTCGCCCGCTGCCGGGCGCGTTCGGGCGATTAATCGCGGGGCACGGCGCAAGCTGATCTCCGTCGAAATCGACGTTGATGAGAACGCAGCCGAGGCAATCGACTACAGCGACGTGGGTGACATCGCCACGATTGATGGATTGGTCGAGCGACTTTGTGCCGCAGGATTGTGGACCGCGTTTCGCACGCGTCCCTACTCAAAGGTGCCGCAGACAACCGATCGCCCCGCGGCGATTCTGGTGACGGCAATGGATACTGAGCCGCTTTCGGCCGATCCCGCGCCGATCATCGCCGCCGAGCCTGACGCCTTCACCAAAGGTTTGGAGGCAGTTTGCCGGCTGACAGAAGGCAAAACTTACCTGTGCCACGAAACTGGTGCGGACGTGCCAAGTGCTGACGGAGTTAATGTCGCGACATTTACCGGGCCGCATCCTGCTGGCCTTGCCGGAACCCATATCCACTTTCTGGAGCCGATCTCTGGGGACAAGGTGGTTTGGACCATCAGCTATCAGGATGTTTTGGTGATTGGTCGGCTTATGCTGACCAACCGCTATGATCCATCCATCGTGATCTCGCTTGCCGGTCCGCGATGCGCCGATCCGCGGCTGGTGCGCACCGTCATGGGCGCCTCAATGGTTGATCTGACCGAGGCGGATCGCCCAGAGGACGTACCGGTTCGCCTGATCTCAGGATCGGTGCTGAGCGGTCGCGCTGGTGCAGGTAATGACGCCTATGTGGGGCGCTATGCCCGTCAGATCACAATCATCGAAGAGGATCACAAACAGATCCCGATGGGCTGGATCCGCCCGATGTTTGAAAAATACGCGGTGCAGCCTGTGCTTGGCTCCACTCTGACCAAAGTGATGTCGAAGCCAAAATTTGCGCTGACATCAAACTTGAACGGGGGGCGTCGCGCGATGGTCCCCTTGGGTACTTTCGAAAATTTGATGCCGCAGGACTTTCTACCGACGCAACTTTTGCGTTCGATGCTGGTGATGGATACCGACGTCGCCCAGCAACTTGGCGCGCTGGAACTCGACGAAGAAGACCTCGGGCTGTGCGGTTTTGCCTGCCCCGCGAAATATGAATACGGGCTCGCGCTACGCGACTGCCTGACCAAGATTGAAAAGGAGGGCTGAGCCATGGGTTTGCGCAGCTTCTTTGACGGAATAGAGCCGCACTTTGAACAGGGCGGCAAATGGGAAAAGTACTTTCCTGTCTACGAGATGGTGGAGAGCTTTCTTTACACGCCCAAGACGGTGACGACCGCTGCACCGCATGCGCGATCCTACATCGATATGAAGCGGATAATGACCTACGTTGTGCTGGCGACCGTGCCGTGCATCATGATGGCGCTCTACAACACCGGTTATCAGACCAACCTCGCGCTACAGGATTTCGATCCGACGGGCTGGCGCGCTGCAATCATCGGCGGGCTTGGGATCGGCTTCAATCCGGCGAACCCGTTTGCGAACATGATGCACGGTCTGATGTATTTCTTGCCGATCTACATCACGACACTGGTGGCTGGCGGCATTTTCGAGGTGATCTTTGCCACCATCCGCAAACACGAGGTGAACGAAGGTTTCCTCGTTACATCAATGCTTTATACTCTGATCGTGCCAGCCACGACGCCGCTGTGGCAGGTCGCACTTGGCATCATATTTGGCGTAGTCATCGGCAAAGAAGTGTTTGGCGGCACGGGCAAGAATTTCCTCAACCCGGCACTGACAGGACGCGCGTTTCTTTACTTTGCCTATCCCGCACAGATGTCAGGCGACAGTGTTTGGGTGCCAGTCGATGGCTATACCGGAGCCACGGCGTTGGCGGTATCGGCATCCGACGGTTTTCAGGAACTTGCAGCACGCGGCATGACATGGTGGGACAGTTTTGTCGGCGTCGTGCCTGGGTCGATGGGTGAAACCTCGACGCTTGCAGCAGGTTTGGGCCTGGTCTTTTTGCTTGCAACCAGGATTGCAAATTATCGCATGGTCCTGGGCTGTCTGGGCGGCATGATTGGCTTTACGCTCATGCTCAACGCCATCGGATCAGACACCAACCCGATGTTTGCGATGCCCTGGTACTGGCACCTTGTATTGGGTGGATATGCCTTTGGCCTCGTCTTTATGGTGACGGAGCCTGTGTCGGGCGCGCACACCAATATGGGCCGCTACATCTACGGCGCCTTGATCGGCGTGATGGTGGTGATGATCCGCGTGATCAACCCGGCCTTCCCCGAAGGCATGATGCTTGCCATCCTTTTCGGCAACGTCTTTGCCCCGTTGATTGACCACTTTGTGGTGCAGGCCAACATCAAGCGGAGGGCCAAGCGCTATGCCTGAGGAAAAGAAGGGCGCAATCCGCCGCTTTCTCGAGCTGTCACCAGATTCGGTTCCCAAAACGATATTTGTCGCTGTTGCGGTTTGCCTCGTCGCCTCCATGGTCGTGTCAGCCGCTGCGGTTGCGCTGCGGCCGTTACAATCGGTCAACGCGCTCAAGGACAAGCAGATCAACATTTTGCAGGTGGCTGGTATTTACGAGCCCGGCGTTGACGTTCTGCAGGCATTTGACGCGTTCGAACCGCAGATTTTGGACCTGAACACAGGCACCTTCACCGACCAGTTTGATCCGGCAAGCTTTGACGACCGCGCGGCTGCCGATGATCCGGTGACGTCTGTCGCGCTCGATGACGATCCGGCAGGTATTGGTCGGCAAAGCATGTATGTGACCGTCTACTTGCTGCGCGACGCGGCGGGTGATGTCGACAAAGTCATCCTGCCGATCCACGGCTATGGTCTTTGGTCGACACTGTACGGTTTCATCGCGCTCGAAGAGAACGGGAACGACATATTTGGCCTGCAGTTCTACGAGCATGCAGAAACGCCCGGTCTTGGCGCTGAGGTCGACAATCCACGATGGAAAGCGCAGTGGGCTGGCAAGCGGCTCGCAGATGATGATGGCACATTGCAGATCACAGTGGCTAAGACGGCACCACCGGCCGGCAAGGACTATCACATCGACGCCTTGGCAGGGGCGACGCTGACATCTGTCGGGGTCGACAATTTGGTGAAATTCTGGATGGGAGAGCGTGGCTACGGTCCGTTTCTCGACAACCTCAAAGCGGGGAACGTGTAATGGCGCATAAACGCAGAGAGATGCTGGTTGACCCGCTGGTCGACAACAATCCGATCACGCTGCAGGTTCTGGGCATTTGCTCTGCGCTTGCGGTGACGTCGTCGATGCAGGTGGCCTTTGTCATGGCCATCGCGGTGACTTTTGTGACCGGCTTTTCGTCGATGTTCATTTCGATGATCCGCAATCAGATCCCGGGCTCTATTCGCATCATCGTGCAGATGGTCGTGATCGCGTCACTTGTGATCTTGGTGGACCAACTGCTCAAGGCGTTTGCCTTTGAAATTTCCAAGACACTTTCGGTATTTGTCGGCCTGATCATTACCAATTGCATCGTGATGGGCCGGGCCGAGGCTTTTGCCATGAAAAACCCACCCATCGACAGTTTCATTGACGGTGTTGGCAACGGGCTTGGCTACGGGCTGATCCTAATGCTTGTCGGCGTGATCCGAGAGCTTTTTGGCGCGGGCAGCCTCTTTGGAATTACGATTTTGCAAACCGTCAATAATGGCGGCTGGTATGTGCCAAACGGTATGCTTTTGCTGCCGCCGTCGGCGTTCTTCATCATTGGCCTGATTATCTGGGCGTTCCGCACGTGGAAGCCTGCACAGGTCGAAGAGCGCGAATACAAAATTCAAACGGTTGAGGCGCATTGATGGAAGAACTCCTCTCCCTCGCGGTTAAGGCGATCTTCGTTGAAAACCTTGCGCTGTCATTTTTCTTGGGCATGTGCACGTTCATCGCAGTCTCCAAGAAAATTTCGACCGCGATCGGCCTGGGTATTTCGGTGATGATCGTGCAATCGATCACTGTCCCGGCCAACAATCTGATCCTGACATACCTGCTGTCGCCAGGCGCTCTGGCCTGGGCGGGGTTCACCGACGTGGACCTCACATTTCTCGGGCTGATTTCCTATATCGGTGTCATCGCGGCGCTGGTGCAGATCCTGGAAATGGTTCTCGATAAGTATTTCCCGCCGCTGTACAATGCACTCGGCGTGTTTCTTCCGCTGATCACGGTGAACTGCGCCATCCTCGGAGGTTCGTTGTTTATGGTCGAGCGTGCGTATGATTTTGCCGAAAGCGTGACGTACGGAGTGTCGTCGGGCTTTGGCTGGGCACTGGCCATCACCGCTATGGCGGGCGTGCGGGAAAAGCTGAAATACTCCGACATCCCCGACGGTCTACAAGGCCTTGGGATCACATTCATAACCGCCGGTTTGATGGCCATGGCTTTCATGTCCTTTTCCGGCGTGAAACTCTGAGGTTTTTGATATGGAAACATTCTCTCTCGGAATTCTACTCTTCACAGTGATCGTTCTGATCCTGGTTACAGTGATCCTCGCCGCCCGCTCGCGGCTGGTATCTAGCGGCAATGTCAACATCACGATCAACGGCGAAAAAACCATCAGCGTGCCCGCCGGTGGCAAGCTGCTGCAAACCCTTGCGGAACAGAAACTCTTTGTGCCCTCGGCATGCGGCGGCGGCGGAACCTGCGCGCAGTGCCGCGTCCGCATTCATTCTGGCGGGGGTTCGATACTGCCCACCGAAGAAAGCCATATCACCAAGCGTGAGGCATCCTGTGGCGATCGCCTGTCCTGTCAGGTGGCGGTCAAGCAAGACATGGAAGTCGAAGTTCCAGAAGAGGTGTTTGGCGTCAAAAAATGGGAGTGCACGGTTCGGTCCAACGAAAACGTCGCGACATTCATCAAGAACCTGGTTCTGGAACTGCCCGAGGGCGAAGACGTGAACTTCCGCGCTGGCGGCTACATCCAAATCGAAGCACCAGCGCACAACCTGTCCTACGAGGAATTTGCAGTCCAAGAAGAGTACCGCGAAGACTGGGACAAGTTTAACCTGTGGCAATACAAGTCATCTGTTCCTGAGCCGATCGAACGGGCCTATTCCATGGCCAACTACCCCGAAGAAAAGGGGTTGATCATGCTCAACGTGCGCGTCGCTTCGCCGCCTCCCGGCTCTGATGGGATCCCGCCGGGACAAATGTCATCTTACATCTTCAATCTTAAGCCCGGTGATAAAGTCACCATTTCAGGTCCGTTCGGCGAATTCTTTGCCCGCGACACTCAGAAAGAGATGGTTTTCGTTGGCGGCGGTGCGGGTATGGCGCCCATGCGCAGCCACATCTTTGACCAGCTCAAGCGACTGAAAAATCGGGATCGAAAGATCACGTTTTGGTACGGTGCCCGGTCTAAGAAAGAGATGTTTTTTGTCGAGGATTTCGACGAGCTTGCCGCCGAGTTCTCGAATTTCACGTGGCATGTCGCCCTGTCCGATGCGATGCCAGAAGATGAATGGACCGGCTACAGCGGTTTCATCCACAATGTCCTGCATGACGAGTATCTAAAGGATCATCCGGCACCTGAGGATTGCGAGTTTTACATGTGCGGGCCGCCAATGATGAACCAATCCTGCATCAACATGCTGCTGGATCTGGGCGTCGACCGCGAGGACATCATGCTCGACGACTTCGGCGGTTGACACAAAAAAAGACCTTAGAATTGGCCAGGTGCGCGTACTGCCACCTGGCCTTTTTTATGCGTTGCCAAAACAATCCGATGCGTGCGCGGTTGAGGTGTAACGTTACAAAATTCACAATCTCAGCCAGCATTTCGTAACATTTTCCTTGCCGTTGCCCCAGCTCACCTGATACTGGCGGTGCAGGAGGCGCAGCCATGTACGCTCAGATGATCACATCCGAGGCAAGCCAGGACGACCCCGACAAGCTTGCCGCGTTCCAAGACCGCATTGATGCGGGTGAGAAAGTCGAGCCAAAGGACTGGATGCCTGAGGGCTATCGCAAAACTCTGATCCGCCAGATCGGCCAACACGCACACAGTGAAATCGTAGGCCAACTTCCAGAAGGGAACTGGATCACCCGTGCGCCAAGCTTGGAACGCAAGGCGATCCTTCTTGCCAAGGTGCAGGATGAGGCGGGCCACGGCCTGTATTTGTACTGTGCGGCTGAAACTCTCGGGGTCAGCCGCGATGAACTGACGGAAATGCTGCTGGATGGACGAATGAAGTTCTCGTCGATCTTTGCCTATCCAACCCTGACCTGGGCAGACATGGGTGCTGTCGGCTGGTTGGTTGATGGCGCCGCGATCATGAATCAGGTCCCGCTTCAGCGCACCTCTTACGGGCCTTACGCCAGGGCCATGGTGCGCATCTGCAAAGAAGAATCGTTCCATCAGCGTCAGGGTTTCGACGTTATGATGAAGATGTCGCGTGGAACGCCTGCGCAAAGGCGCATGGCACAAGACGCACTCAACCGCTTCTGGTATCCCGCGCTCATGATGTTCGGACCATCCGACGCCGACAGCGTACATTCTGCGCAATCCATGGCGTGGAAGATAAAGATGAACAGCAACGATGAGCTGCGCCAGAAATTCGTGGACGCCACCGTTCCGCAAGCGGAATATCTCGGGCTGACCGTGCCGGATCCTGATCTGACGTGGAACGATGAAAAAGGCGGCTATGACTTCACCGAACCGGATTGGGCCGAGTTTTTCGACGTGCTGAACGGTAATGGTCCGTGTTCTGTTGAGCGGATCGAAGCACGGCAAAGGGCCTGGGATGATGGCGCGTGGGTACGCGAAGCACGGCTTGCCCACGCTGCCAAAAAACGCAGCCGCAAACTCGCGGCGGAATAGTGGCAATGCCCGCCGAGTGGCCCCTTTGGGAAGTGTTCATTCGTGGCCAACACGGGCTGAGCCACAGGCATGTCGGATCATTGCACGCCGCAGACGCTGGACATGCTCTGCAAAATGCCCGGGACGTCTACACCCGCCGCAAAGAGGGGGTCAGTATCTGGGTTGTGCCCGCAGCGCAAATCACCGCGTCGGACCCCGCGGACAAAGAGGCGCTGTTCGATCCCGCCGAAGATAAGATCTATCGCCACCCGACCTTCTTTGACATTCCAGACGACGTAGGCCCGATGTGAGCGTGGCCGGCCTCCTGCGCATGGGCGACAACACGCTCGTCCTCGGTCAACGCTTGTCAGAATGGTGCGGCCATGCGCCGGCCCTGGAAGAAGACATCGCGCTGGCCAATATCGCTCTGGATCTCATTGGCCAGACCCAGCTGTGGCTTGGCCTCGCCGGTCAGCGCGAAGGCGAGGGCCGCGATGCCGATGCGCTGGCATTTCATCGCGATGCATGGGACTTCCGCAACCTTTTGCTGGTTGAACAGCCAAACCAAGATTTCGCGGTCACAGCGATGCGACAGTTCCTATTTGACGCATGGCATTATGAGGCACTGAACGCGCTTTGTGCGCATGCTGATGACGAGATCAGCGCAATCGCGCAAAAATCGATCAAGGAGGTGCGCTATCACCGCGAGCGTTCAACCGAAACCGTGATCGCACTCGGTGATGGAACCGATCAAAGCAATGCGCGCATGCAGGCGGCACTGCGCCGACTGTGGCCATATATCGGTGAAATGTTTACGTGCGATGATGACGACCTCGTCGATATGGCGGTGCTACGCCCGGCCTTTGACGCGCACGTTGGGCCAGCATTGGCAGAAGCAACTCTGGAACGACCGCAAAGTGAATTTGCCCACGTCGGCGGCAAAACGGGTGCGCGGCACACAGAACATTTGGGGCATATGCTTGCAACGATGCAGGCGCTTCCGCGCAGCTATCCGAACGCGACATGGTGAAACTGTTACCGGATATTGCTGAGGTTTGGGATTGGTTGTCCGATGTACCTGACCCAGAAATCCCAGTACTCGCGCTGGTGGACCTGGGCATAATTCGTGATGTCCGATGGCACGGCGACACTTTGGAAGTCACCCTGACACCCACCTATTCCGGCTGTCCAGCAACCGCTGTCATCGAGATGGAAGTGGAAAAAGCACTGCATGCCCGCGGGATCGAGCACGTGAAGATTACCCGGCAAATTGCACCACCGTGGACCACCGATTGGATCACTGACGCGGGCCGCGCCAAGCTCGAAGCATATGGCATAGCGCCACCGCAACCCGCTGGCGGCCCAGCGCATTGCCCACAGTGCAAATCGCCGGATGTGGAGCGGATCAGCCAATTTGGCTCAACACCGTGCAAGGCACAGTGGCGCTGCACCACGTGTATGGAACCCTTCGACTACTTCAAATGCATATGACCGGGTTTCGACCTCTCACCGTGACCAAGATTCACCATACAATCCGTGATGCGGTTGTGTTGACCCTGGTCCCCGACGATCCCGAAGTGTTCGAGTTTACCCAAGGCCAGTACCTGACCTTTCGCCGCGATTTCGACGGGGTGGAGCTGCGGCGAAATTACTCGATCTGCGCGGGCCTCGATGATGGCGTTTTGCAAGTCGGTATCAAACGGGTCGAAGGCGGTGCTTTTTCGACATATGCAAATACAGAACTGGCCGTTGGTGACACACTCGACGCGATGCCCCCGACGGGCAAATTTCACCGACCGCTCGACGGTCAGGCTCGGAACTATCTGGCCTTCGCAGGTGGTTCTGGAATCACACCGATCCTGTCCATTCTTCGCACTGTTATAGCGCGCGAGCCTGACAGCCGGTTCACGCTAATCTATGCCAACCGAGCGGTTCACACTATCATGTTTCGAGAAGAACTTGAGAGCCTCAAAAACCAGCATATGGACCGTTTGACCCTGATCCACGTGTTGGAAACCGGGCAGGATATCGACCTGTTTTCCGGTCGCGTTGACGGCGATAAATGTGCTGCGCTGTTTAAATCCTGGATCGATGTTGCATCTGTTGATCAGGCGCTGATCTGCGGACCCGAACCGATGATGTTGGCCATTTCTGCGGCGCTTGAGGCGCATGGCATGGCGAGGGATCAAATTCGCATGGAGCTTTTCGGCGCAAGCCAACAAGGGCAATTGACCCAGATGAGGTCTCAGGGAAAAGCCACAAGCACATCCGAGATTTCAGTGACCATTGATGGCACCTCGCACGCTGTACCTCTGGCCCCTGGACAGTCACTGCTAGATGCGGCGCTCGCTGCACGGCTGGACGCGCCCTACGCCTGCAAAGCTGGGGTCTGCTCTACCTGCAAGGCGCGGGTGACAAAAGGCGCGGCCGAGATGCGCAGCAACCACGCGCTCGAGGATTACGAGGTGACTGCTGGCTATGTGCTGACCTGTCAGAGCCATCCGACGACTGATCACATCGAAATCGACTACGATCTACACTAGGAGCTGTCCATGCGCGCGGTTCACAGCTATGCGATGGGCAGGTGGGTGGCTCCGGGCGCGGAGGCGCGCGACATTGAAAGCGCGAATACGGGCGAAATAATCGCGCGGGCCGGCGGCGCGCATTTGGACATGGCGGAAATGCGTGGCTACGCTGTCTCCCGCGGTGGCCCTGCGCTGCGCAAGTTAGGATTTCACGACCGCGCGCGCATGCTCAAGGCGGTCGCGCTATATCTTAAAGAGCATCGCGAACTGCTCTATGATCTCAGCTTTGACACCGGTGCGACAGCTAAAGATCATTTAATAGACGTAGATGGCGGGATCAGCACGATGCTGGTCTACGCCTCTAAGGGTCGGCGAGAAATGCCGGATGGCCATATCTACCTCGACGGCGGTCCCGAAATGCTCGGTCGGTCGGGACAGTTTCAAGGTCAGCACATCTGCACCCCGCGACAGGGCGTGGCGGTGCACATCAACGCCTACAACTTTCCAGTTTGGGGGATGCTGGAGAAACTGGCGCCGACATGGCTTGCCGGGATGCCAGCGATTGTCAAACCGGCGACCTCGACGTGCTATGTGGCCGAGGCGTGCGTGCGCTTGATCCAGGACAGTGGTCTGATCCCAGATGGGGCACTGCAATTGATCGTCGGCGGCGTCGGCGATTTGTTTGATCACCTGACCGGGCAAGATGTTGTCACTTTCACCGGTTCTGCAGCAACCGGGCTGACCCTGCGCAGTCATCCCGCGCTTTTGCGTAACGCCGTGCCATTTACTGCCGAACAGGACAGCCTTAACGCCTCAATTTTGGGCTTGGATGTGGTCCCAACAGCGCCAGAATTCGACCTTTTCATTGAAGAAGTCGTGCGCGAAATGACCGTTAAGGCGGGACAAAAGTGCACTGCTATCCGGCGGATTATGGTCCCAGAAGCGTTAATCGATCCGATACAAAGCTCTTTGGTCACTGCTCTACAAGACATCACTGTGGGCGACTCGCGCCAGAAACATACGCAGATGGGCGCGCTTGTTTCTGGCGCGCAAAAGCAGGATGTCCTGAGCGCCGCGGAGCAGATCGGGACCGAAGCAGAACGGGTATGTGGCGATGTCGATGCGTATTCAGATGTGCCTGGGTCTTTTTTACCACCGATGCTCTTTCGATGTGACGCGCCCAACAGCGCCGAGATCATCCATGAGACAGAGGCATTCGGACCCGTATCGACCCTTATCCCGTATCAAAATGCAGAACACGCAGCGCACCTCATGAACCGCGGTAAAGGCGCTTTGGTTGCGTCCGTCATCACGCATGACGGCGCATTTGCGCGCGACATAACCCTTGCCGCTGCGGCTTTTCACGGAAGGCTATATTTCAACAACCGCGACAGTATGGACGAGGCGACAGGCCACGGTGCGCCGCTGCCGCACATGGTGCACGGCGGTCCGGGACGCGCCGGCGGTGGCGAAGAACTGGGCGGGATCCGCGCGGTGCTCCACTACATGCAACGCACGGCGGTGCAGGGCAGCCCAGACATTTTGCGTAAAGTCATAGGCACCTATGTCAAAGGCGCACGCACCAACACCGCAAAACCTCATCCATTTACCCGATCATTCAACGACCTTGAGGTCGGTGACACCTTGATTACACCACCTCGCGCGGTGACGCTAGATGATATTGAAACCTTCGCCCATTTCACCGGTGATACGTTTTACGCCCACATGGATGACACAGCCGCCGCGGCAAATCCGTTCTTCCCGGGCCGCGTGGCGCATGGCTATTTGCTGCTTAGCTTTGCCGCAGGACTGTTTGTGCACCCCGAGCCGGGACCGGTTTTGGCCAATACAGGCCTCGACAATCTGCGGTTTATGGCGCCAGTGTCGCCGGGCGACAGCATTTTTGTACACCTGACGGTCAAGGCGAAAACGCGTCGAACCGATGACTATGGCGAGGTGCGATGGCACGTGGCGATTTATAACCATGATGAAATACAGGTCGCGCAATACGACTTGCTCACTATGAATGAATACTGACCCCTACCGGTCCAGTCTTGATGCTTTGGTCGCACTCGGACCGATGCGCGTTTGGTCAGTCCTTGTCACCGTGTTCGGCGACCTTGCCCCAAACAAACCAATTGCTGGGCCCGCGCTCACCGCGCTGATGTCTGAGATTGGGATCAAACCAGAGGCGACACGCGTTGCCCTACACAGGTTGCGCGGAGACGGGTGGATTGTGTCGGAAAAGGTCGGGCGGCACAGCCGACATGCACTCAGCGTGACCGCACGCGCGGACAGTGAGGCAGCACGCCCGCAAATTTACGGAGCGCCGCCAACGCCAGATGACATTTCATTTGTGCTCCTGCGCGCGGGCGCACCAATCCCGGATCAAACGCACCTCACCAAAATCGCGCCACGGCTCTATTCGGTTGCGCAGAAAAACTCGGTGCCGGATGGAGCGCTCGTCCTGAATGCGGTTCATCTGCCAGACTGGACAGCCGCAGAAATTGAGACGCCAGCCTTGCGAGAGGCCTACACCAGCCTGTTGCGTGTGCTGCGCAGTGTGGCCAACCAGCCTTTGACGTTTCTTGAGGGCCCGCTCCAACATGCAGCGCTGCGCGTTTTGATTGTTCACAGTTGGCGGCGGCTTGCACTCAGGCATGCATTACTGCCCCGTGCCGCGCATAGCCCGGACTGGCCAGGGCACGACGCCCGTGAGATTGTTCGCGACCTTCTGCCACGGCTGGGTCGCCCGGATCCC